>JAKFXX010000002.1 GCA_021731145.1 Gammaproteobacteria bacterium
GCAACCTGCCCGCCTCCCTCACCGAGGCGGCGTACACGCTCGGCAAATCCCGCTGGCAAACCTTCGTGCGGGTGCTGCTTCCGAACATCAAGCCGTCGCTGCTGGCTGGCGTGGTGCTGAGCTTCGCCCACACCATCGGGGAGTTCGGTGTGGTGCTGATGATCGGGGGGAATATTCCGGGCCAGACCCGGGTCGCCTCGCTCGCCATCTACGACGAGGTGGAGAGCCTCAACTATGCGGCCGCCAATTTCTACGCACTGGTGTTGTTTACCGTCAGTTTCGTGATCCTGCTGGTTGTTTACATGCTCAACAAACGCTCTTTAAGAACCCTCTGAATGATCGAGCTGGAACTCAAGAAACACCTGCTAACATCAGATGGAGGGATCACCCTCGATGTCGGGTTTGCGGTGGCGCCAGGCGAATTCGTTGCTCTTTTCGGCAAGTCGGGGGTTGGCAAGACCACCCTGCTCAGGATCATCGCCGGACTCGACACGCCGGACGAAGGCAGGCTGGTCGTGAATGGCGAAACGTGGCTCGACACTGCCCGGCGCATCAATCTCGCGCCGCAGAAACGGGGCGTGGGGCTGGTGTTCCAGGACTACGCCTTGTTCCCCAACCTGACGGTGCGCGGCAACCTGGCGTTCGCGCTTGCCAACCGCAAGGAACGTGGCCATGTCGAAGAGTTGCTCGACCTGATGGATCTGCGCGAACTCCAGCACCGCAAGCCGTCGACCCTGTCCGGCGGTCAACAGCAGCGCGTGGCGCTGGCGCGCGCGCTGGTGAGACGACCACGCTTGCTGCTGCTGGATGAGCCGCTATCCGCCCTGGATGCCGAAACCCGGTTGCGGCTGCAGGACGAAATACTGAGGATCCACACTGTTTTCAACATCACCACCCTGATCGTAAGCCATGACCTCGGCGAAGTTTTCAAACTTGCCAAACGGGTACTGGTGATCGAGCAGGGCCACATCGTCCGCTCCGGCAGGCCAGCGGAGGTATTCTCGAACCGCAACCTCAGCGGCAAGCTGCAATTCACCGGCGAAGTACTGGAGATCGAGCCCAGCGACGTGATCTACACGGTGTCCGTGCTGGTGGGCAACCAGATCGTAAAGGTCATCGCCACGCAAGAGGAAGTCCATAACCTCCGCATCGGTGACAAGGTCATGCTGCTGTCGAAGGCATTTAACCCGATGTTGCTGAAGGTGGGTTGAGCAGATCGTAGGGTGCGTCCTACCCGTGATCACCGTAAAGGTGACAATGAGGGCACAATGCACGCACCAATGATTGTGGTGCGTGAGACGCACCCTACATAATTTTCCTTTTGGGGCTGGGATGTACCTCAAGGGCAGGCATTGCCACACCCTTAAAGGGCGCAATGCCTCATTGTGCCCTTCGGGCATTACGGTGATCACGGTGGCTTCGCACTCCCAAAAGGTTTCTAAAAAAATAGCTCCACAATCATTCGCTTACCAATCATTGATGAGGCTGATTTCGAATTTATGAAATTACTGCTACTTTACAAATGCGGCATGCGTAGACAAGACCTCCGTGCAATACCGTGGCAATGTAAAGCCATTGGTCGGGCCGTCTATCGCCTCAATTTTGATCACCGGTGAAAATGAATTGACCGAGCCGAACACTGTAGCGAATGAAGTATCGGCAGCGTCTCGCCCAGTACCTAGCCTGACCAGACCCATCGGTGGTGAAATGCCGCTGGGATCGAAGGTATACCAACGGTTAGTGAGAAAAACCTCAACATAGGCATGAAAATCGGTCGGCCCTGCTTTTGTGTCTACACCATAATTGATTCCCGTGACGAAGCGCGCGGGGATATTCATCGCCCGGCACAACGCTATCATCAAATGGGCGAAGTCACGGCATACACCTGCCTGCTCGATAATGGTATCGGTAGCCGACGTGTTGCTGTTCGAGCTTCCTGGCAAAAACGACGTGCGTCGGCGCACCCAATCCTGTATCGCCTGCACCCGTCGATAGCCGGGCTGGGCATGGCCGAATTCCCATATCACCAGTTTCCCAAGCCGGTCGGACTGGCAGTAGCGACTCGGATAAATATAGGGCAGCACCTCAGACGGCAGTTGCGAAATCGGTACTTCCGCGAGGTTTTCAGGCGAATCGAAATGATGGGAGATATCAACTGTCGCTTCGTAGCATACGGTCAACGGGCCAGGGGCGGCTTTCAATCGCATGTAACGCGTGCCATAGGTCAGATCGGTATAGACCACAGGCGTTACCGGCTGGCTGAGATAAAGCTGCTCGATGACGACTACCTGATGGTGTGTTTGCGCGGCATGAATGTTAAATATGAAATCGCTCGCGGAATCAGCGATTTCATAGCTAAGTTTTATGTCAAATTTTAACCTGATCATGGTGGGCCTCGTTTTCGTTTATGTATTGGACAAAGCACCCCCCTTACCCTTTGTGACCCATCGAACGGCAGCGATAACCGTGATGCCAGAGAATAGACCGATTTTGGGAGAGAATGGCCGGATTGTTCCACCTGTCACACGCCATAAGGCGAGTGAGCTCCCGCGCGGACACATGCATCAAACCCCTTCCTGCACACCTTCCTCCAGCCCCGCCGCAAACGTCAGTTGCGCCACGTTGTCGCGCGCAAAGAACCCTTGAAAGTCGCCAAAACGCTGTACGTATTCGATGATCAATGAGGAAAAATCCGACGCTGATGAGAAGATTTGCTTGAGGCCCTCTTCGCGTGAGCCGACGGTGTCGAGCAGAAAGCCTTTGCCCTGGGCAGTGATGGCGTCCACGATAAAATCAATATGTTCATTGTCGTTACGCTGACCGTCTCTTACCGCAAGTGCCATGTGGTGCAGGCGCGGACCATAGTTGCGCACGAAAGTTTCGGTGGGACTGGGCAGCTTGTCCAGGTGATTGACGCAGTAGGGGTGGTTGTTGGCGGTGAATACCTTGGCCGGGCTTGCGGATTCAGGCACGCCGCGCACGTTTTTGGTAACGTTGGTGGATGAGTTCTGATCCGTGATGTCGTAGCTACCCCAATAGTAGTAGCTCGACAGCGCCAGGTATTCGAGCAAGGCGGCTTCGCGGTTCTGGCTGTACACGCGGGTGGCAAGATGGTCGATGGGCAGAATCAGGTCTTTGATGCCGATCCGTTCCTGCATCTCCTTGCCGCGTTCGTAGGCTGCCTGCACGCTGCCGAGGACGACACATTCACCGTGCTGATAGACACGAATACCATCTGCGGCGCGCTCCATATAGCCCACTATGTTCTGCGTGTAGGGTGAGGGCTTGGACAGGCTCACATTGAGCGGCAAATCCAGTTCGGCAAGCTGGCCGATGGGAAAGAAGCGAAACTCGCGCTCCTGTTGCTGTGCTACGACTTCGTGGCGGTTTGAGGTAAGCAGGATTTCGCCCAGATAACGGCGGTGCGGACGCCGTGCGCCCACCGGGTACAAGTCATTCAGACTGCGGAAAATATCACTGTAGCCCGGATCTTTCACCTCGCGCAGCAGGATATCGGGCGAATTCATATCTATGCGCAGCACGTGCGTGAGATGTTTCAGGCTGTCCAGTGTGACGAGATAATGATACGGTGTCATCAGCGCCAGTTCCGCGATGTATTCAAGCGCATTGTCCGGCTCCACGGTCATCATCAGCGCCTCGATGCCGCCGATCATTTCGGTCAGGCCACTGCGGTCGCGCGCCTCCAATAAACGTGGCAGGTATTCTTCAAAGAACGTGGAGTTTTGTTTGTCGCCAAAGCGCGGGCGGTGGGTTGAGTTGAGCATATCTTTTCCTGTAGCTACTTGGGTTGCCAGCGCAAATCCAGTGTCATGGGAAAGCGCGGATTAAGGGCTTCGGGTTCGACGACCATCGCCCCTGTACTGTGGCCGTGATCCCAGAAACGCGCACGGCGGCGCGCCTCTGCCTCATTGGCGTTGACGGGAAAAGTGTCATAGTTGCGCCCACCGGGGTGGCTGACGTGGTAGGTGCAACCGCCGATGGCGCGGCCATTCCAGTTGTCCACCACATCGAATACCAACGGCGCATGGATGCCAATGGCGGGGTGCAATGCAGACGGCGGCGCCCACGCTTTGAAACGCACCGCAGCCACGAATTCACCGGGCACGCCCGTCGGATGCAGCGGCAGCGGACGGCCATTGCACGCCACCTGGTGGCGACTGCCGGTCATGCCACTCACCTTGACCTGTATCCGCTCCACCGATGAATCCACATATCGCGCCATGCCGCCGGCGGCCATTTCTTCGCCCAGCACATGCCATGGTTCGATGGCCTGGCGCAGCTCCAGATGTATGCCCTGATAGGCCACGCTGCCATAGCGCGGGAAGCGGAACTCGATGAACGGCGCGAACCAGGCATCGTCGAAGGCATAGCCCGCCGCGCGTAGATCTCGGCTAATGTCGCGCATGTCCTGTTCGATGAAATGCGGCAGCATGAAGCGGTCGTGCAGCGCAGTATCCCAGTACACCAGCTTGCCTTGATACGGCGTCTTCCAGAATCGTGCTACCAGCGCCCGCAGCAACAACGATTGCACCAGACTCATGCGGTAATGCGGCGGCATCTCAAACGCGCGCAACTCCACCAGTCCCAGCCGCCCGGTCGCGGAGTCCGGGGCGTACAGCTTGTCGATGCAGAACTCGGCGCGATGCGTGTTGCCGGTCAGGTCTATCAACAAATTACGTAATAGCCTGTCCACCAGCCAGGGCTGATCGCTTTCTGTGCCGGGGGTGAGCTTGGCATCCATTTGCTGGAAGGCAATTTCCAGTTCGTAGAGGTTGTCATCGCGCGCTTCGTCGACGCGCGGCGCCTGGCTGGTGGGGCCGATGAACTGCCCGGAAAACAGGTAGGACATGGCCGGATGTTGCTGCCAGTAGGTAATCAGGCTTTTCAGCAGATCCGGCCGACGCAGGAACGGGCTATCCGCTGCGGTCGCGCCCCCCAGCGTGACGTGGTTGCCGCCGCCGGTGCCGGTGTGGCGGCCATCGAGCATGAATTTTTCGCTACCCAGCCGGGTCTGGCGTGCGTCCTCATACAGTGTGCGGGTACGTTCCACCAATGTCGGCCAGTCGGCAGCAGGGTGAATGTTGACCTCGATGACACCGGGATCGGGCGTGACCGACAGCGACAACAGACGCGGGTCACGCGGCGGCGCGTAGCCTTCCAGGCGGATCGGCTGAGTCAGCACCGCAGCGCAGTGTTCCAGCGCGGCGACCAGGGCTAGCCAGGCTTCCAGCGTGGTGGTGGGCGGCATGAAAACGTGCAATATGCCGTCGCGCACTTGCAGCGCCAGCGCGGTGTGGATGACTTCGCGCGCACTCGGGGTTTCGTCGATGGCATCGGCGGTAGCGGGCTTGATTTCGGGTGGATATTCCGGCAGCGATGCACGCTCGGCAAACGGATCGGGAGGCAGTTCTAGTTCAAAATCCTCCGGCGCCAGCCACGGCAAGCTGTCTAACGGTAACCGGTAACCCAGTGCGGAATCGCCCGCCACCAGATACAACCGATCCTGACGCAGCGGCCAGCGGCTGGAACGCCATTGCGGTGCGGCTGCGCTACCGGCTTTGAGCGGCAACACATAGCCGACCACCTCAGCCAGTCCGGCGCGTAACTGTTTGGCGAGGCGGTTGCGCGCATCGGACTGGGTGAGATCAGTCGCGTGCGGGTCGAGGTTGGCGGGCAGGCGGCTTTCCCCATCCAGCGCCTGCCACGGGTCTTCATACGCCGGGATGAGATAACCGGGGTTGAGTCCAAGCTGTTGGGCGAGCTGGGTGGCGAAGCGTTTGAGCAGATCGGGGCTAATGGTTTTGCTGGCTTCGGCGAGCAGTGCCGGGTTGCGCCATAGCGGACTACCATCAGCACGCCAGTAGACCGTCAATGCCCAGCGTGGCAGCGGCTCGCCCGGATACCATTTGCCCTGACCGAAATGCAGCACGCCGCCACGCGTAAAACTTGCTTGCAGACGTCGTATCAGCGCATTCGCCAAGGTCAACTTTTCTTCGCCCAGCGCGGCGATGTTCCACTCCGCGCCGTCCATGTTGTCGATGGAGACAAAGGTCGGCTCGCCACCCTGGGTGAGGCGCACATCGCCGTGTTTCAATTCACTGTCAATCTGCAGGCCGAGCGTATGCGCCGCTTGCCACTGTGCATCGGTGTAAGGTTTTGTCACGCGCGGGTCTTCGTGAATTCGGGTGACTGTCATGGTCACGTCGAGCCGCGATTCGCAGATGCCGGTGAGACCATTAATGGGCGCGGCGGAAGCGGGCTGCGCGGTGGCGGCCAGCGGGATATGACCTTCACCCGCGAGCAAGCCCGAGGTAGCGTCCAACCCGACCCAGCCGGCGCCGGGGATATAGGCTTCGCACCAGGCGTGCAGGTCGGTGAAATCGGCGTTCGGCCCGGCGAGGCCGTCGAGTGGTTTTTCATCGGCGGCGAGCTGGATCAGATAACCCGATACAAAGCGTGCGGCAATGCCGAGGTGGCGCAATACCTGTGCCAGCAGCCAGGCGCTGTCGCGACAGGAACCAGAACCTTTGGTTAGCGTTTCCTCACAGCTTTGTACCCCCGGCTCCATGCGGATGAGATAGGACACACTGCGTTGTATGCGTTGATTTACATGCACCAAAAAATTGGTGATGCCGATCTCGGCAGGTAAAGTCCGATGGAAATCGACGAGCCATTTATTGAGTGCGGTTCCCGCAGTATCCGCCTGCAGAAACGGCGCGAGTTCAGACTGAAGTTCTGCCGGATACTGAAATGGGTAATGCTCTGCCCACGGCTCGACAAAAAAATCGAACGGATTGATGACAGTCATGTCCGCCACCAGGTCCACCGTCACTTCAAGTTCGCGTGTCGGCTCGGGGAAGGTGAGGCGGGCCACGAAATTGCCGTAGGCGTCTTGTTGCCAGTGAATAAAGTGTTTGGCTGGCTGCACCTTCAGCGAATAAGCCGAAATGGGAGTACGGTTATGGGCCGCAGGCTTGAGGCGTATTTCATGAGGGAATACCATCACCGGACGATCGAAGCGATAACGGCTGTGATGATGCAGGGCAACGCGTATGGTCATATCAGGGAGTGGTCGATGGCAGGCATGGGTGGTCTGCCGGGGTTTCCCAACAGGGGTCTGGTAGCGAGGCGAATACACCGCGCAGGCCTTCACTCCAGAGCTGGCTTATCTGGGAGAAATAGTGGTCACCGTCGGTGATGTGGTGTACGCGATTCAGATTAAAGCTGTCACGTGCATAACACGCCAGGTCAATCGGCAGCCCCACCGCGATATTGCTGCGCATGGTCGAGTCAAACGATACCAGTACACACTTTATGGCGTCCATGAGAGGCGTTTCAGCATGAATAACGCGGTCAATGATGGGTTTTCCGTATTTGGTTTCACCGATCTGAAAATAGGGGGTTTCTTCAGTGGCCTCGATAAAATTGCCCTCGTCGTACATCAGAAACAAGCGCGGCGGCTCCTCTCTTATTTGCCCACCGATGATAAAATTAGCATTTACCGTGACATTTCCCTTGCGCAAAAATGGCCCATCGCGTTCACGTACTTCGCGCAGGCAGTCTCCCAGCAACATGGCTACGTCAAACATGGATTCGACATTCCACAGACTGCGTAATTCATTGTACCGTCCCCGCTGCTCGAGCAAATTGATCGCGCTCTGGGTAATGGATAAATTGCCCGAACTCAGGATAACGATAACGCGCTCACCGTTTTTGACGAAACTGCGCATTTTTTTGAAACAGGCGATTTGATCCACCCCCGCGTTGGTGCGGGAATCAGAGGCAAATACCAGACCGGCGTTAAGTTTGAGCGCGACGCAATAAGTCATAAGAGATCCACAGTATTATTTAACATCCATTATTGTACCTGTGCCATCTGGCGCATGGGTAACGGCGCGACAAATTCATCACGGCGTGCCAGATAAGCGCTGCGAATTTCCTTGCTCAGACTGGCAGTCCGGCCGAGAAAATCCGTTAAATATTCATGCAGCCCATTGGCGAAAATATTTTCAATGAGGCTGAAATGCAGTGCTGCATGCATTTCACCCGCGCAACGACGCGCCTCGTGTCCGGTCGAACCATTGATGATCTCCAGCGTGGAATCCACCTCGTTCAGGCAGGCGTGCAGCGAACGCGGCATGTCGGCACGCAGCACCAACAGCTCGGCCACGCGCTGCGGCGAGATCACGTCGCGGTAGATCTTGCGATAGGCCTCGAATGCGCTTACCGAGCGCAGCAACGCGCCCCACTGATAATAATCCGCCGCGCCGCCGACATCTTTTACACTCGGCAGCAGGATATGGTACTTAACATCGAGAATACGCGCGGTGTTGTCAGCGCGCTCCAAAAATGTGCCGAGGCGGATAAAATTGAGTGCGTCGCCCTTGAGAATGGTGCCGTGTGTCACCCCGCGAAACAGGTGTGAGCGTTCTTTCACCCATTCAAAAAAAGGTATCAGACGATTGCCATTGAGGGTAGGTGACATGCGGTTGAGTTCCAGCCAGGTGGCATTAATACTCTCCCACATTTCGCTGGTGATGGCACCACGCACTGCACGCGCATTTTCTCGTGCCAGCATCAGGCTGGTATAGATGCTGGCCGGGTTGTCCGGATCCAGTGCAATAAAGCGCGTTACGGCAGCAGATTCTGCTGGTCCGTATTTGGCAGTGTAGTCGGCAGCACAGCCAGAAATGTTGAGCGGCGCATACCACAAGTGGGCTTCTGCGCCTGCCGAATCATCCGGCAGCAGCGATGTGCTGTGCGTGACATCCAGTACGCGCGCGGTATTTTCGGCGCGCTCGATGTAGCGCGCCATCCAGAACAGGTGATCTGCGGTACGTGACAACATTATTTAATCCTCCAATACCCAGGTGTCTTTGGTTCCGCCACCCTGGGATGAGTTGACCACCAGCGAGCCCTCCGTCAACGCCACGCGGGTGAGTCCCCCCGGTACCAGGCGGATTTCCTTGCCGGACAAGACGAAGGGGCGCAAGTCCACATGGCGTGGCGCGATACCGGCCTCCACCAAGGTGGGACAGGTGGACAGCGCCAGGGTAGGCTGCGCGATAAAGCTGGCAGGCGCGGCCAGAATCCGTTCTCGATACGCTGCTATCTCAGCAGGTGTGCTAGCCGGCCCCACCAGCATGCCATAGCCACCCGAGCCTTGTACTTCCTTCACCACCAGCTCAGGCAGGTGGGCTAGCGCGTATTTGAGATCTTCCGCCTCACTCAAGCGCCAGGTGGGCACGTTGGATAAAATCGGTTTTTCACCCAGATAAAATTCAATCATGGCGGGCACATACAGATAGGTAGATTTATCGTCTGCCACGCCCGTGCCGATGCCGTTAGCCAAAGCCACACCCCCACGGCGGTAAGCATTCATCAGGCCGGGGACGCCCAGCGTCGAATCCGCACGGAACGCCAGCGGATCGAGAAAATCGTCATCCACACGCCGATAAATGACGTGAACCTGCTGCGGGCCTTCCGTGGTGTGCATGTAGACCTTGTCGGCGTGGACAAACAAATCCTGGCCTTCGACCAGCTCCACACCCATCTGGCTGGCGAGGAAGGCGTGTTCGAAATAGGCACTATTACAGGCGCCTGGCGTCATCACCACAATCACCGGTTTATCCACATTGAGCGGCGCTGCTTCGCGCAAGGTATCAAGCAGTATCTGCGCGTAATGGCCTATCGGCGCCACAGCATGGCTGGCAAACAGGTCGGGGAACAGCCGCATCATGGTATTGCGGTTTTCCAGCATGTACGACACGCCAGAGGGTGTGCGCAGGTTGTCTTCCAGCACGTAGAAGTCGTTTTCTGCCACACGCACCAGATCAATCCCGGCAATGTGGGCATACACTTGATTGGGCAAATCGATACCGTGCATTTCTGGCCGGTACATGTTGTTTCCCAGCACCTGATGGGCAGGAATCAAACCCGCTTTGATAATCTCCTGGTCGTGGTAGATATCGTGTAAAAAAGCGTTAAGCGCCCGCACCCGTTGTCTCAGGCCGCGCTCCAGAAACGCCCATTCGTCGGCACCAAATATGCGCGGAATAACATCGAATGGGATCAGGCGTTCTGCGCCCGCGCCTTCCCCATAAACGGCAAAGGTAATTCCCAGGCGGCGAAACAACATCTCAGCTTCACGCTGCTTCTGGGAAAGCGCCTCCAGGGGCAAGGAAAATAGCTGTGCGGCCACATCCTGATATTGATCGCGTACTAACCCTTCCGGGCCGTGCATTTCGTCGAATATGAATGTGGATTCATGCATGGCAGTACTCTACTTAGGCCAATGGGTGCTTACGAGCACTTCTATAAATCCAAACTTCGTTGCCCAAGAAATTTCATCACTCACTTATTAAACATAGTCCACGCACCGAAATTGTTCTTGCGTTTGGTTTCGCTTAGGTTTTTGAAATTATAGAAGTACCAGTGCTCTGTTTTCTCTGAAGTGCAAGCGACGTGCCATCGCATAAGTTATTTTAATGCGCTGTTTTGAATGGGTTTGTATGTTGTTTTTGCAGGGGACAGAGGCACGGCGCACACTTTCGGTGCAGTGGCAGAGCACCAGGCGCACGCTTGGTGCGGTGAAGCCATAGAGTGATTTCACATGTGTTTGGCACCGGCCGCAAGGAGCCGTGCTACGATTTTGGTCTTGCCAGCCGATGCGGTGTACATCAGGCAGATCATGTATTTCTGTATCGATACGCCCGTGAAAATGATATGGCATCATCGCTACATTGATTAATATAATGGTGTTTTTTGGCGTCTTTTTCTGGTCTTCCTTGCTTACTGTATCCCACTTTTTGGAAATGTAAATCCGCTACGTTGGCCCACTGAAAAACGCGGTAACAACACGCAAGGGCTCTGCCCCGACACTGCTGATAACGCCATAGCATTACCCTTACGCCACTCTCGCCGCCTGACTATCCCCAACAGCATCCTCCGACCCAAAGCACTTCGCATAGTCACGACAGACCCCACAACTGGGTGCCTTGCAGACATGCACGCCGATGCGTTCGCATAGCTGTTTGTAGAAGAATTTTTTCCACTTCATGTTGCCGATATTTTTTTCGAAAAGGGTGGTGAAATTCTTCTCAAGAATGTCGGATAGCGCCTGGCGGTTGGGCAGACCGAGATCTTGCCATAGATGGTTGTTACCCAGACAGGCGGTAGCGATGGCACGGGCCAGCCACTCGGTTTCGTTGTTAATATTGCTGCGGTGTTCCAGAAGTAGTTGCAGCAAGTCCTCAAACTCGTCGCTACGCATGGAGACTTCGGCTGAGCTGTATTGATTGTCAGCCACTGTTTCAAACAACTTTTCTCGCGCGCCGGGGAAATAATGGTCGAGAAGCGTGGCGAACTGATTCTGGTCCAGCCCCATAGAAGGGGATGAGACAGGCTCACGGCCCGAGTATGCCGTATAAAGGGGCGCAATGCCTGCCGCAAAAACCTTGGTCATGGTGTCCGAAGGGAGCTTGGCGTAAGCCATCAGCCAATCTTGGTTGAGGATTTTTGGATAGTCCATTGGACACCTCCCGTTTCAGCCATCGGACATCGGGGCGTGGGTATAACATTTCTTCGGGCAAATTTTGGCGCATGCCTCGCAGCCGACGCAGTTCATCTGATTGGCGATGGTCATGACCTTTTTTTCGTACTCTTCATCCTCATCCGAGTCAGCCTCCATGACTACGTGTTCGCCTGCCTCGTTGATGCCCACAAGTTGCAGCACATCCCTGCCGCACACCTTGAAACAGCGACCGCAGCCAATGCACTTCTCCTCGCTGATTTCCTGGACGAACTTGGGCGTCCAGGTGCGCCCATCGGGCATGGTAACGGTAACAGTAGCCATGTTAACCTCCGTTATCCGGCACTTGCGGCAAGCCGTTTGCGCGCTTCATCCAGGCTTTGATAGGCTTGGTGAGCCTTATTGGCCACCTCCAGGATTTTTTCCCAGCCAGTGGGCAGATCTTCCGCCAGATCGTGTAAATCCATTTTCAGGGCCGTAGCCTGGGCATTAAGTTTTTTGACCTGCGCCTTGAGTTCTTCCACGTCTTCCATACCAGGTTTCTCTTTCCGAAATTTTTCCCCATAACCGTCCATCTCAGCATCGCGAACGATAGACACCCAATGTTTCACATCCGTTTCCACGGAAAAATAGGGTAATTCAGCCATGGCGACTTCCTTATTTAAATTCGCGATCAAAGCAATTTTTTGATTGCGAATTGAATCAGCCGTAATTGGCGACATCCGGGTATTTCTGGATCATCTCCACACCCGCAGCCACCAGCTTCTCACCATCCTCCGCCAGCTTTTCAAGGCTGGGAAAGCCAAAGCGATGCACGTCGCGCAATTGTTTGTTAACCACAATCAACCGCCCCGCCGAAAGAATCATGCGGCCGAAACCTTCATGGTGCATTTTCATCATGGGCGTCACCATATTCCCGGTCTGGTGCTCAATGGTCAGCCCTACGGCGTTATAAAAAAGCTCTAGCCGCCACAGGGTTTCCGGGTCAGGATCACCAATGATCGGCATCGCTTTGCGCTGTTCCTTATTGATGATGTAGGGTTCGATCAGCGCCTCGTCGCTCTTGCCCTCCCAAGCCCCATAGGAATCCTGGGCGCGCCATTGTTTGACCAGTTCTTTCACGAACATCGATTCCATCGGATTGACCATTTGCGCTACCAACTGTGCTTCACCCATGTTCCACCTCGTCTTCGCCGATAGGATCGAGGCGAGGGCCGCGCGCCAGGGATGGCGCGTCCTCGGACTCGAAATCAAATTTTCTCTCCTCCCCCTTGAGCATGACTTTGCGCAGCCATGGCGGGGGCGTTCCCTGTAACACTACCTGCAATTTATCCAGGATTTCGCCGATGTCCTCGGGCTGATTTACCTTGATCGGGTGAATCTTCTGCGCCACCACCCGCGCAGCGCCCGATCCGCCAATGGCAGCCACATACAGAATGGTGCAGTCCTTGATGGCCTCCAATTTGGGCGCCAGCTTGTCCTCGTTGCCATCCTCCTGCAGGTCACCGTCAAACTGTATTGCCTCTATAAACTGGTGACCCTGGGTCGAAACCTCATAAATAGCGATATTTTTTGCCCAGCCAAAATGGGCATCCACCTTCTTTAAATCCTGCGTTGCAAAAGCAATTTTCATAGAACCTCCGTTTGCACCCCCTCCCCTTGCGCGATTGACGTAAGAGTCAGACTGGGGGCTAATGAGCCGTAGCCGACGTATCAGCATTGCATTCTTCCTGCGACGGTATCCATGTTGAAGGACTCGCCTCGTGCGCGTTAGCCATAAACATGTTGCCAATTTCAAAAATCAGATCGCGCGTACCCCGATAACCCACCGACAGGCGATGTGCAGCGCCTAGCCGGTCGAACAGCGGCAGGCCCATGCGCAGGAAAGGGATATCCAGCCGTTCTGCCATCTGGCGGCCATGCGAATGAGTAATCAGCAAGTCACAGTTTTGCGCTTTCTGCTCCAGATCTTCCAAATCGCCTATCAGCACTTCTGCTGTGGGTATTTTTTCCAGTAACGGCGATTGCGTTGTGGTCACCGCTGCGGTAATCTCGCAGCCCATTTCAGCCAACAAATTTCCAATAGCCCACAACAAATCCGGCTCGGCGCCGATAGCAATTTTTTTGCCGCCGAAGAAGAAATGACCATCCAGCATGGCATCCACCAATTGGCTGCGTTGGCGGCGGTATTTGTTTGGCACCGGATTGCCGGAAAGCTCGGCCAGTAGTGCGATGAAGCGGTCGCTGGCTTCCAGGCCGGTGATTCGATCCAGCACTTCGTAGTGCGTGCCACATTTGGCGTGCATGGCTTCGGTCGCGGCGCGCATGTGTTCGCCGATGGCCAGCGTAAACCCGGACGCGCCCATGCGGCGAATGTCGGCGAGCGTGGTGCCGCCCATGGTGGTAGGCATGAATTCTTCGGGGATATGGCCGTCCAACGAGCCGGATAAATCGGGCAGGATGATGGGGTCCAGACCGAAGGCTTGGACCGTCTCGCGAATCTCTTCGATATCGCCGGGCGTCAGGTGGCTGCCGGCGAGGATGTTGATCTGAGAAATCCCCGCTGAAATCACCCCCACCCCCCCTTTTTCAAAGGGGGGAATGACCAATTCTTCCACCAACTTGGTCACGGCACGTGCCCAACCATCCTGGAAGGCGTCTTTGTAGTCCGGGGTAGAAACATAGATGATGGCCAAGTCGACCAGCTCCGGATGTTTCTTACGGATTAGCTTGATATAACCATCCACATCGTCACCCTTGGTTTCGGTCAGGCCGGTAGAGGCGATGCAGATGATTTCCGGCTTGGCCCGCGTCCAGATGTTGAGGATAGCCTCCTCGATGTTATCCATGCCGCCGAGTATGGTAGTCGCCTCGTTCATGGCCGTGGTCTGGAGCGGAATGTTTTCGCGGAAGTGACGCACGAACAACACCAAGCCGAAGGCCGTGCAGCCTTGCGATCCATGCAATGCCGGCATGCAGTGGTCGAGCCCGAGGAAGGCCAGGACTGCGCCAATCGGCTGGCTCATCTTGAGCGGGTTGACGGTGCAGGCTTTGCGCGATGTAACGATCTTTGCCATTCATTTATCTCGTAGCCCGGATGGAGGCCACAGGCCGGAATCCGGGGATGTTGTGCCGCTTGTTCCCGGATTTCACTGCGCGTCATCCGGGCTACATTTCTTCATTGGCAGGTTACGCGGCTGCGCCGCCAACCCACTATATTTATGATTCCCATGGAGCAGGACGCCGCACCTGTTCCCACATCGGGCTATACAGCGCCTTGTCGATTTCCCGCACCAGCGCCACCATGCCGTCGTAACCGGCATAAGCGTGGTGCCGCTCCTGGTTGATGTCGAGCCAGGGCATCTTGGCTTTGAGCGCGATGAATTGCGAACGTCCGCCGGAGAGCATGATTTCGGCGCGCGCGTCTTTCAGCATTTTGTACATGTCGCGCGGCGACATGTCGTCGAGCATGTGTGCGTCCTGGCCCATCAATTCCTTGATGCGCTCTTTATCTTCGACGGTGGATTTCTTGACGCTGGTGCCGACGATTTCCATGCCCACTTCCTGTAGTGCGGAAACCACCGACCAGGACTTCACCCCACCGGTAATCAGCAGCACTTTCTTGCCGGCAAGGCGCGCCTTATAGGGTTCAAGCTGTTGCCATGCTTTGGCTTCTTCGTCCCGGATCAACAGCTCGGTGCGCTCCAGAAGCTCCGCCGGCGCACCCCGCTCCACCAATAGCTTCGATGTCTGGCGCAAGCTGTCACTCATGTCGGAGATGCCATAGAAGGAACCTTCGAAATAAGGAATGCCGTAGCGTTCTTCCAGTTTGCGCGTGATATTGATCATGGCCTTGGAGCAGACCATCATGGTGGCGCGTGCCCGGTGCGACCAGGCCACTTCCTTGTATTGGGCGTCGCCAGAAATACAAGACAAAATGCGAATGCCGAGTTTGTCGAACAGTGGCTTCACCTGCCATAGCTCGCCAGACAAGTTGTATTCGCCGATGATATTGATGTCGTAAGGCGTGGTGTATTCCGGCTCCTGGGTGCCGATCACATAATCCAGCAGCGCTTCGCCGGCCAGTTTATTGCCCAGATTCTTGTTGCCGACGAAGCCCGGCGCATCAATCGGAATCACCGGCTTGCCGAATTTTACGCTGGCGGCTTTGCACACCGCCTCGATATCGTCGCCGATCAACGCGGTAACGCAGGTTTGATAGACGAACACCGCCGGCGGGTCATATTTCTCGATCACCTCACGAATGGCTTTATACAGGCGCTTCTCGCCGCCGTAGATCACGTCCAGCTCGCTGATGTCGGTGGTGAAGCCAGTGCGATACAGCCTGGAGCCGGAGGATTTAGCGCCGCGGTTATCCCAGGAATTGCCTTCGCAAGCGATTGGGCCATGCACCAGGTGCGCCACATCGGTGATGGGTTGCAGGGCGATCTTGGCGCCGTCGAATGCGCAGCCGCCGGCAGCCGCGCCCGGCACTAATTGCTTGGTGCAGCCCTTCTTGCGTTCTTTTTCCGATTTACCCTGGTTCTTGCCGCAAGCCGGTTCGTTGAACACGTCCTGGATTTTACTTTGCAACATAATGGCACCCCATCAAACGGCCTGGCTAAAACGCGCCTATCTAAAACGCCACCAGGATCTCTTCCGCTTCCACCAATTGACACTGGCAGGCAAGGCGCCAATGCGCCATACGCCAGTTCCAAAGTTCATTATCGGCTTCGCTTCTGGTGATCTTGCCCGCCATCAGCAACACCTGTCTTTCCCAGAAACCCGGCATGTTCACCATCATCGGCCCGGTTTTCCCAACCGGAACGGCTTTCACCGCGCAGCGACCGCAATCGCCCTTTCCACACACAAAGGGCAGGTGGATGCCGCTGGATCGAGCCACGTTCAGCACACTCTGCCCCGTACTGGCCGAGGTGCGCACCAGTAGATCCCTGCTGATCGACGGGGAAAGAAAGTTCACCATGGTCATGCGGCCATCCTCCGGTGGTGTGCTCATGGTTTAACTCCTTATCCGGTGTCTCCGCAGCGAGTACTCGCGTTCAAATCCCGACGCCGGGTTCGCCGCTAAAGCGAACCAGGATTTCCTCGTAGCGCGGAATAAACTGGCATGCCAGGCGGTAAGCGGGTGGCATGTCATTGACCTCAGCGTCTTTCAGTTCCTGCTTGGTGATGAGCCCTTCGGCCACCAACGTGCGACGTTCCTTTTCTGTTAGCGCCTGACTCATGCGCGGCTTGTTTTCCAACGAGGTGACGTGTACCACACAGGAGCCACACTCACCATCCTCGCATTCAAACGGGATGGCGATCTTATTCTTCTTGGCTAGTTTGAGGAGGCTGTGTTGGGTGTCCCCGGCGACTGCATAGACCGTGACATCCTTTTCCATCAGCGGCGAACTGAAGGTAATTGTGGCCATTTTGCATTTCCTTGTTGTGCGCGGGTCGACGGGTGGCAAACCACCCGTCTGCCAGTTAGCGGATGATATCGAAGCTGAAGTCGGTCTTCGCCGGGACGTTGGTCGTTCTGTCCATCTCGTCGAAAATCTTGTCCAGAATCCAGACCAGCACATTCAAGCCACCCTGGTAACCCCACACCGGATAACGGTGATAATGGTGGCGGTCAAAGATCGGGAAACCAATGCGAATCAGCGGCGTGCCTGTGTCGCGCTCCAGATACTTGCCGTAAGTGTTGCCGATCAGAAAATCGACTGGCTCGGTAAACAACAGCGAACGCATGTGCCACAGATCCTTGTTGGCGTAGACGTGACAGGCCTTGCCGAATGGCGAGCTGTCAAGCAGTGCCTGTACTTTGATCTCCCATTCCTTGCCGCCGTTGGTGGAAAGAATATGTACCGGCTCTGCCCCCAGTTCCAGCAGGAATGCGGTAAGTCCGAGCATCAGATCCGGGTCGCCGTACAGGGCAAATTTCTTGCCGTGGATGTGTGCGCTGGAGTCGGCGATGGCGTCCACCAGGCGACCGCGCTCTTTTTCCAGCGCCAGTGGAACCGGCTTGCCGGTGATGCGCGCGACTTCCATCAGGAACTTGTCCGTCGCCGCTACGCCAACCGGATGGTTTAATGCCACGACTTCCTGCCCCGTGTTTGCCGTATAGGTCAGCGTTTTTTCCGTGGAAAACTCCTGCATGGAAATCGTGGCCTTCGCGTGTAGCGCCGCTTTGGTATCTTCCAGGGTAGTGCCACCGTCATACATACGGAATTCTCCGTCCGCCGGGGTGTCCCATACATCACTGTTGTCTGACAGAATGGTATAGTCGACGCCCATCAGACCGAACATGCGCTTCACTTCACGCAGGTTGCCTACGGTGTAGCCGTCAAAGCCGCCAATAAAATTAATTTTCTCATTCGGGGTGCGTTCCTTGCCTTCCCAGAAGTGGGTCAATATGCCGCGCATGGTGTTATCGTAGCCGGTGACATGGCTGCCGACGAAGGCTGGGGTGTGGGCGTGCGGCACATCGAAATCTTCCGGCACGCTGCCCTTGAGCTTCGCGGTAGCTATGAAGCCCTTCAAGTCATCACCGATCACCTCTGCCATGCAGGTAGTCGAAACGGCAATCATCTTGGGCTTGTACATGGCATAAGCGTTGGCCAGTCCGTCGATCATGTTGTTCAACCCGCCGAACACCGCCGCGTCTTCGGTCATGGAAGATGAAACGCAGGAGGAAGGTTCCTTGAAGTGCCGGCTGAAGTGACTGCGATAGTAAGCTACGCAACCTTGAGATCCATGCACGAAGGGTAGCGTACCTTCGAATCCCACTGCGGCAAACACCGCCCCCAGGGGTTGACAGGCTTTAGCCGGGTTGACCGTGAGCGCCTCGCGGGCAAAATTCTGCTCCCGGTATTCCCAACTCTTGGTCCAATCCCGTATCTCTTCAACTTTTTCAACGGGGTGGGCATCCTCAAAATTCTTTTTCTTGTTCTCCAGCATCTCAACGTATTCCGGTTCACGGAACAGGTTGAAATGATCGAGAACGTTAGCTGTGTTTTGGGTCATGATAAAATTCCTTCATGCAGGGTGCGTTACACGCACCGATTCATCAGTTGGATGGTGCGCAGGGCGCACCCTACGTTGTTTTATTTCCAGGGCGCCTTGGTCAGTCCCCAAACCGGATTATTTATTGCCATGTCCATATCACGGGCAAAAATACCGAAACCGTCGTAGCCATGGTATGGGCCGGAATAGTCCCAGGAGTGCATCTGCCGGAATGGCACACCCATCTTCTGGAACACGTACTTCTCCTTGATCCCGGAACCGACCAGATCAGGTTGAATCTTCTCCACGAACTTCTCGAACTCATAACCGGTGACGTCGTCGTAGATCAGGGTGCCATCCTTGACATAGTGATTAGTGCGTTCGTAATCGTCGTTGTGTCCAAACTCATAGCCAGTACCGACGACATTCATGCCCAGATCTTCGTAGGCACCGATGACGTGACGGGGACGCAAGCCACCCACGAACAACATAACCGTCTTGCCTTCCAGGCGCGGCCGGTACTTGGCGATTACTGCTTCCGTCAGCGCCCGGTACTTGGCGATGACGCGCTCTGCGCCTTCCTTGATTTTGTCGTCAAAGTGGCTGGCAATTTCACGCAGACTGGCTTCAATCTTGGATGGTCCAAAGAAGTTATACTCCACCCAAGGAATACCATATTTTTCTTCCATGTGGCGTGAGATATAGTTCATGGAACGATAGCAGTGCAGCACGTTGAGCTTGGCCTTGGGCGTATTCTCCAGCTCCGCAATACTGCCATCGCCGGACCATTGGGCGATCACACGCAGACCCATTTCTTCCAGCAGGATGCGTGAAGACCAGGCATCGCCGCCAATGTTGTAGTCGCCAATGATGGCCACATCGTATGGCGTACCCTGGAACGATCTGTTCGGATCAAGCTTATCGAACACGAAATCGCGGATGGTATCGTTGGCAATGTGGTGACCCAACGACTGCGACACACCGCGGAATCCCTCGCAACGCACCGGCACGATGGTCTTGCCGCCGTATTCCTTGGATTTCTTTTTGGAAACTGCTTCAATGTCGTCGCCGATGAGGCCGATAGGGCACTCGGATTGAACCGTGATGCCTTTGTTGAGCGGAAATAATACCTCGATCTCATCCATGATTTTTTCCAGCTTCTTGTCACCGCCGAAGACGATGTCTTTTTCCTGGAAGTCCGAGGTAAATTGCATGGTGACGAAGCTATCGATACCCGTAGTGCCGATGTAATAGTTGCGACGTGCCGCCCAGGAATACTGGCCGCAGCCTACCGGGCCGTGGCTGATATGGATCATGTCCTTGATCGGCCCCCACACCACGCCCTTGGAACCTGCATAGGCGCAGCCACGGATGGTCATGACACCCGGCACGGACTTGACGTTGGATTTCACGCCGCAATCCGACTTGGCTCCATCCTTGCCTTCTTCGAAGGTTCCCAAGTGCTTGGCGCGATTTTTGGCGGTCTTCGCGGGATAGACCTCCAGTACCTCTTTAATCAAGGCCTGGTTGCGCGATTTGGTTTCCTCAACTGTCAAGCTCATATCGTTCTCCTGAATTAAATGTAGGGTGCACCTTGTGCACCATAAAACCTAATCATTGGCGTGCAGAGCGCACCCTACACACACTGATCCACCCACCGCACGAACCGCAGGCAAATCCGGTTGCTTCCTTATGCGGCTGCGGCGGCCAGTTCGGCTGCGGATTTGCCGATTTGGGATTCGTCTATCGCCTCCATGATGCCGTGCTCCATCAGCATTTCTTCCAACTCATCCATCGTGATGGGGGTAGGAATCGTGCCTTTGCCGGCGTTCGCATGAATCTTCCTGGCAAGTGTGCGATACTCCTCCGCCTGCTTGGAATCGGGTGCGTATTCCAGCACCGTCATGCGGCGCAGCTCGGCATGCTGTACCACGTTGTCGCGCGGTATAAAATGGATCAACGTGGTGTTCAACTTCTTCGCCAGAGACTCAGCCAGTTCCAGCTCCTTGTCGGTCTGACGCTCGTTGCAGATCAACCCACCCAGGCGCACGCCACCCGAGTTGGCGTATTTCAGAATACCCTTGGCGATGTTATTGGCCGCATACATGGCCATCATCTCGCCAGACATCACGATGTAGATTTCCTGCGCTTTGTTTTCACGAATCGGCATAGCGAAGCCGCCACACACCACGTCGCCCAGCACGTCGTAAGAGACATAATCGGCGCCGTCATACGCGCCCTCTTCCTCAAGAAAATTGATGGAGGTGATCACGCCGCGACCGGCACAACCCACGCCGGGTTCAGGACCACCGGATTCGACGCAGCGGATGTCCTTGTAGCCCACCTTCATCACTTCATCCAGCTCCAGATCTTCTACGCTGCCTGCTTCGGCGGCCAGGCTCAAAATAGTGTCCTGAGCTTTAGCGTGCAGAATGAGACGCGTAGAGTCCGCCTTGGGATCGCAACCAACGATCAGGATTTTCTGTCCCAGGTCAGCCAGCGCCGCCAGCGTGTTTTGGGAAGTAGTGGATTTACCGATGCCGCCCTTGCCGTAAAAGGCGATTTGCCTTAGTTTCTTTTCGTCAGCCATTTGAGTCTCCTTTACGATTGCAAAATGAAAGTCATGTGTACCTGTTGTGCACTACCCACCAGCAATAAACCGCATGCTTGAAGCTTATCTGGAACCCTTTGTTTTACTTATAGGTAGATACCCATCCGGGAAAATATTCTTGGTGTACTCACACCAAAGCAACGAGCGTGCCACCACCTGATACTTTTATTACCATATTGTTTTTACTGAATAATATTAAGTATATGGAATGAATCCATGGTGTTTTCGGCTTGTTGTAAAACCAACAAAATCCATGAGGATCTGTAGGGAAAAGCACAAATCGCTCTGAACACACTCCACTTCACCCTGTGCCGTCGTTACTCTTGAAATAATCCCAGACTATCCCACGGCGTAGGTCGGGCTTTAGCCCGACATGTCGGGTTGAAACCCGACCTACAATCCATTGATTTTGCTGGCGCCGCACCAGCTAATGAACAATCCGGGATAATTGCATGGACACGTATCTGCGATTGTCGTAAAGAAAACAAAAACCATCCAGTTGTAAGAAACAACACGACAAAACTCTGTTACTTGATGGAATGATCACCCAACCCACAGGCAGGAAACCCTATAGTCCTACGATGAAATTGAATAGATAATGGAATGCGGAATGAATTTTGCTTTCTCCTTCTCAATGTTGGCTTTCTTGATTGAGCAAGCCTGATTTTTAATTAGGAGTGCACCAATGCAAATAGGCGTGGATAGTTCAACGGCGGTAGAAAATAAAAGGTTGTTCGTGGTGGATACCGACGAGATCACCCGAATGGCGCTGCAGTTCATGTTGCACGATGAGAATGAAACCCACGATTTGCCCAGTCTGGACGCTGCATTCAGTAAGAGCGTGGACTGGAAGCCGGATCTGTTGTTGTTGGGTGTGGGCGTTATTAAAGAAAAAGGCGTCGAAATTCTGGAAACCATCAAATCCCGCATTCCGGGTATTACGGTAGTGCTGGTGACAGACTCGATGGATGCCCCCCTGAACGAAACCTGCCTTCAATCCGGAGCGGACGCGCTAATCGTCAAACCGCTCACTATTGAAACGGTGCGCAAGAAAGTGGACATCGCACTAGGCAGGAAACGCAAGATTGTCATTCCAATCTTCGCTACGTGATGAACCTTATGAATACAGAGCGTATCGCCTTTGGCCACTGTAATTTTCTACGAAAAGCAGCGCTGCGCCAGCAACGCCCTGCAAAAAGCCATGCTTGAAAATACAGAACCCATGCCGCCATCAACGGGCGCAGAGCGAGTGACTGCGTACCATACTCGCACCAAGCATAGCCTCAATCACTACGCAGCGGGGCCGGAAGCGCTTGATTGGACCATGCAACCCAATCCGTTTCGAGAATTCTCTGACACGCTGCTCATCAACCTCCCGCTGGGCGCACAACAACTGACTACTCCTTTGTCCTCCATCTACCAGCCCGACGACTTCGAACCTCAGCCGCTTTCGCTCAAGTCTGTTGGCGCGCTGCTGGAACTATCAATGGGCATCTCGGCATGGAAGGAGTACGGGCCGGATCGCTGGGCGCTGCGCTGCAACCCTTCCAGCGGCAATCTGCATCCGACGGAAGCTTACCTGATCTGCCAGAACATCCCCGCGCTGGAAAATGGCCTTTACCACTATGTAAGCCGCGATCACGCGCTGGAGCAACGGTGTCGCAATCAAAGCGAACTCCCGGGAGAAGACGGCAGGCTTTTCATCGGATTATCGTCTGTGCACTGGCGGGAAGCATGGAAGTATGGTGAACGGGCATTCCGCTATTGCCAGCTTGACGTGGGCCACGCGCTTGGCGCGTTGCGTTACGCGGCGGGCGCGCTGGGATGGAGGCTCCGGCTCGTAGAGGATGTCAACAACAGTGAATTGGAAAAGCTGCTGGGCTTGGACAGGAGCAGCGATTTTGAACGCGCAGAGCACGAGGAAGCGGATCTGCTTCTGGAAGTGATGCTCCGGCCGATGACAGGATCTCAACACGATCTGGCTCACCTGATCACATTGGAAAACGGTGCCCACTGGGCAGGCACGGCCAATGTTCTGGATCCGCACCCCATGTACCATTGGCCAGTCATCGACGAGATCGCTGCGGCCACACGCAGAACCGCCTCCACTGCCAATGCCACAGCCTGGGAAAGTCATCCTTTGCTCGCACATTCCCGCGACAAGCCGGCCGCCGATGTGATTCTTCAACGGCGTAGCGCACAACGCTTAGACGCCACTGCCTCCATGACCCTGGAAGATTTTTGCCTCATGCTGGATCGCCTGCTGCCTCGCCAAATGGCGCCGTGGGACATCTGGAACTTCGAACCCTGCGTGCATCCGGTCTTTTTCGTACATCGTATTCATGGGCTAAAGCCCGGGCTGTACGCGCTGCCCCGCAGCCGCAACGCCAAAGACCGGTTGCGGGCCGCTCTGCGCAAGGAATTTCTCTGGGAAAAAGCGCAGCAGTGCCCGGATCACTTGCCCCTTTTCCTGCTGACACAAGCCGACTGCCGCAGCGCCGCCAGAACCATCAGTTGCCACCAGGCCATTGCCGCCGACGGCTGTTTTTCCCTGGGGATGCTGGCGGAGTTCGATGAGGTCGTCGCATCCGATCCCTGGCGATATCGCCAGTTGCATTGGGAAGCAGCTCTGCTCGGACATGTGCTTTACCTGGAGGCAGAGGTGATGAATTTGAGAGGAACAGGAATCGGCTGCTTTATCGATGACGCCTTCCATGAAATCCTGGGCATAACTGGTACTGAGTTTCAATCCATTTACCATTTCACCGTGGGGCGGCCTTTGCTTGACACCAGAATTCTCACCCAACCGCCCTACCCAAATCGGGATGCGGATACCATCACTCAATAAAACCAGATCAGAGAGAACAAATCTTATGGAAACCAACAGAATCTTTCACAGAATTTGCGCCGATGAAGTGGCGGACCTCATGCAAAACCCGGAGTTGCAAATACTGGATATGCGTGACCGGGCATCCTTTGACAAAGGCCATATTGGTTCGGCGCGGCAGGTGATGGGTGCCGAACTGGATCGGGCCATCCTGCAAATGCCCAAGACCAAGCCGGTACTGATTTATTGTAATCGCGGCATCGCCAGCCTCACACACGCGCAGATGTTCGCGGATTTTGGATTCCGGGAAGTGTACAGCCTCAACGGTGGCTACGAAGGCTGGATGCTCATGCAATCGGCGGGGCAACATACAGGCCTCGCCACCGCCCGCCCAAGTGAGCGGCTGCGTGCCTGGCTGGCCGAGCAGGGCTTTCCATCCGAAAATATTCACTCCACCATCGCAGGCGAGACCACGCCGCTGATGCGGGCCTGTCGTCTGGCAGACGCGGCCATCGTCGCCGAACTGCTGGTGTCGGGCGCACAGCTCGACGCCAGAAACAGCGACGGCAACCAGGCGCTCTGGTTTGCCTGCTTCAGTGGCAGCCTGGAGATCATGGATCTGCTCATCGCCACCGGTATCGACATCAACAATCAGAATGACAATGGTGCGACCTGCCTCATGTATGCCGCCTCCAGCGGAAAGGACGAAATAGTGGCAAAACTCCTGCAAGCCGGGGTTGATACGGGAGTAAAGACTCTTGACGATTACACTGCCCTGGACATGGCAGCCAGCCTGACCAGCCTGAAGCTCTTACGTAATGTCACTGGCACTTCAATTACAAAGAATTAAGCTGCATTCATATCAGGTACGTATATTGCCTGTAACATAATTTCCATTCACAACTTAATGATGAGGAACACCCATGCTACTGGATCAATTCGAGAAACAAGGCCTGTTTTTTTACAGCAACTTCAAGGAAACCACCAGTACGGGTGGCATGATGGCCTACCGCGGCGGCCTGGTGCTGGTGGAAGGTGAAATCATCGATGCGCAGGGGCGGCGCGGCAAGCCACCCATCATGCTGGACGGTGCGGTGATACTGGCCGATGCAGACAAGATAAAACTGCTGGCGGGTACCATAGACGAGTTGGACCACCTGCAAATAATGTTGGACAAGTATGCCGGATATTTTACGCCGGACACACGCGTCGTGCTCTATGTGGTCAATATCGGCGAACCCATACAAGTAGAGGTGGCAGGTGTGAATATCATACTCATACCCATGGTGGACGGCCTGGTGTGGAACGAACTGGTGGATGAGCTGAAGCTGCAGAAGGGCGACTTCAAAGGCCAGTCCAGTGCCGACAAACTGGTTACGGTACTCGATGCCTTCAAGGGTTACCGCCCGAAATACGAGAAGCTTTCACTGGAAGAGGCCCACGGCAGGACTATCGTTGCCCAGCGAGTCGACCGCGGACCGGTCTGAATGGCCGGCTGATTCGGGCACGCACATCGCCCGGCATGTGTGCCTGCATAACGTATCAAAAAGGGGGTTAATATGAAAGCAACTATCACACTTGTCGGCGATCATGCCCATGTCGCAACCGAGAACGAAATATCCTCTGGCATCACTGCGGCTCTCAGCGTGTTCTCCGAGCACAATGTAGACCCCCTCGAATGCGCGGCGGCCAACGACAAGCTGGAACGGGACGAACTTCTCAGTCGCGAAGAGGCTCTGCTGTGCGCAATTTGGAACATGGCTGACGATAAGGCATTCCGCACCGTGACCTTGGGTTGGCTATTCCGTGCTATCGACATTCGTCTTGCGGTTGCTGGCCCATGAAATTTTACATGACGCCGGGCTCCTGTTCGACCGGCATACACATTCTGCTTGAGGGGCTTGAGCTGCCTTTCGAAGTTTATGTTGTGAATCTGATGGCCGGGGATCAGAATAAACCAGATTATGTGGCCATCAATCCGAAGTCCACTATCCCGACCCTGGTACGGGACGATGGAACTGCCCTGACCGAGTTCGGCGCCATCGCCTACTGGCTTGCCCGCACTCATCCGAAAGCAAAGCTGATGCCGGGAGATGCGGAAGGCGATACCCTGGTCATCGAAACCATGCACTACGTTGTGGGAACGATCCACGGACAGGGATTTACGCGCATCTTCACCACCGCCAATTTCACGCCCAACGAGGCCGACTACGAAGCCGTCAAAGCCCGGGGCCGCGAGATTATCGAAAAGGCATTCGCCATTATGAACAACGTGCTGACTGGCAAGGAATATGTGGCCGGCAGTTACTCCATCGCCGATGCGGCGCTGTTTTATGTGGAATTCTGGGCGGTCAAAATCAAGATCGAGCTGCCGCCCAACTGCCTCGCCCATTATCAGCGCATGCTGGCGCGTCCGGTCGTGCAACGGGTGTTGCGGGAAGAAGGTTATCGTTGATATACAGCCGATTTCCTTTAAACACAGCAACAAAACATCACCCACTGATCCATTCACTAACAGGAGCGCACTCATGAACACACTCATCAAGATAACTGAAGACGGCCGCAAGGTGGAAGTCGTGGGACAAGCTATTTTCCTGGATGGAAGAAAGGAAGTCACTGAACTGGTGGACATCAGCGAGCATCCAAATATAGCAGCCATTCTTAAAGCGGCGCCCAACGCTACCCATATGGCAGGCCGGATACCCTTGACGGCGGAACAGGCTGCTATCGCCAAAGCCGCTCTGGACGAAGCAAAAGACGCTTACGATTTTAGCCCGGCGGGTATCTCTGAGCGTATGCGCTTGGCATTCTATAAAGTCATGCAGAAACTTGATTGATCTTAGAACCTGTTCACGATCTCGCTGAAGGGCGCATTGCGGCGTTAAAATCGAACTCAAAATGCTCACATACTTTGTGTATGCTCCGCTTTTTCGTTCGATTTTGCCTTGCACTGCATCCCTTGATCAAGATCGTGAACAGGTTCTTAAATCGCTACAGAGATATAGAGAAACCAAAAAAATGATTTTTGGCCTGGCCATCTAATGGGTGTCGTTTTTAATGGGAATTGAAATAACTACAGAGACCTCTGAGAAACTCGATCAAACGGATGATGGCGAGGCGGAAATGAGCGAAAAAGCGGAGTGTACACGCAGTACATGAGCATTTTGAGCGCATTTCCAACGATGCCAGCACCGTTTCAGCGAGTTCCTCAGAGGTCTCTACAAATCATAAGGAATAAGCACCATGGATAGCGCCAACATTTTTGATCACAATCGCGTGATCTTGTGTCATTTCGATAGCTATAGCGCCGCCTCAGTGTTTGCGCGATACGGTACCAGCGTGCTGGCGCCCGCACCCTTACCGGAAGGCGCCAGCGCCAGCGCAGCACCGACCGACATCACCGAACGCCATGCGCCCGATGCAGTGATGGAAGCCCTGATCGCACAGTATGGCTGCGCCCCGGCAGACTTGACTCACGCCAATGGCTTCCAGGAATGGATGACCAGTACCGCAGGCCCCATTCGCATCCATCTCGTTCGCTTTACAACCCTCGATGCCCCACGCACGGTGATAGAGCCCCACGGCGGCGTATTCAAGCCCATCAGCGAAATGCGTGGCACCCCGATGATCGAGATGAATCTACTGCGTCGGGCCTTCAATCTGCTCATGGAGGGAGAGCTGACAACACCGACTTAAACCTAATACGCCCGATGTACCGTTCCGACCCAGTACGCAGCGACAACAGCATTATTAATCAGGCAAGGAATAAATATGATCTACGTCGTCGAAGTTCCCCCGGAGGGAAAAGCACGGGCATGGTTTGCGTTTGAACAGGCTGATCTTGCGCGTAAGGTGCATGCCGCCAAGAAGCGCGAAGGTTTGACTGTATTCGAGACCGCTACGCCCCGTCAGTTGTTGGCGGTTCATGGCAAAATGCCGGAGACTCAGGGTGCTGCGGAAGAACATGCCGACATTTTCAAACTTGCCGATACTGACGGCTGGGATGCCATGCTATATCGGGCCGACTATCTGTTGGGTCAGGGGCGGTATCAGACGGAACCCGTAGCGGAATTCGACGCCTGTTTTGCCGCCATTAAACACGGCCTCAAAACCTGCCGCGTGTATCTGTCCAATGAGGAAGCCGCCACCGAACTCTATCGGGATCCCATTTACGGGGGGCGGGAAGGTTTCTTTGCACACATGGCGCTGCGGGAGCAACTGATCTCCATGGAAGTAATCTCTGACGATCTTTAAGCCCACCCGGGTGAAAAACAATTTCGCTGCCGCATGACGGCTGAAATTCAGTCAGCCATCATGCGGCTCTGCTCGTCAAAGCAAGCGTATCCATGGACTCCCCCCGTTTTTCATTCTCCGAAATTCACGTCGTCGGCATCCGTGGAGCGGCGTTCAGCCAGGTTGACGGTGAAAAAGTACGTGCCTCCCGCCGCATCGGCACGTCGGCACGTCGGCACGTCGGCAATGCATCTATGCATCCATCTCCAGGGCACCTCTAATAATTCGTCATTCCCGCGAAGGCGGGAATCCAGGATTTTGAAACAGATGGAAAGCCAATGACTTATGGATTCCCGCCTTCGCGGGAATGACGGGAATTTGAATTTTTAGAGGTGCCCTCCAGTGATGTTGGGTTTCATTTCATTTAGTCCAATCGGGTTTGTCTATTGTGTGCCCCGCCTCCAGTTGTTGCTTTGTACCTTTTTACATGGATCGCCCTTTCGTTCTTACGCGCCTGTGCGAGATCAAAGGCCATTTGCAGTGCAAGCCAGCCCTCAGCCGTGCCGCCAAAGGCCTTGCCGAGGCGGATCGTCATTTCCGGTGAAATCCCCGCTTTGCCGTTCACGAGATTATTCAAGGCCTGGCGGGTCACGCCAAGCACGTCTGCCGCTTTCGTGACGGTGAGCGCAAGGGGTTCCAGGCAGTCATAGCGCACCGACATCCCAGGGTGCGGTGGGTTTTTCATCATGTCACCACCTCTTTTGTATCAATGGTAATCCACTAAATCAACATCACACACGTGACCCCAGCGCTGGTGCTGAAAGTGGCCTCAGATTCGGTACCCTTCTGTTATTGCACCGAATGTGAGCTATCACGTGGGCTTTAAAGGAAATAGAGTCGTAAAATACAGAGGGTGCTTCCTCACTTTTCGACGCGCAGGTATCAACGACTTTAATTCTGGTGTCAAAGAAGATACAGCAACTAACCCTAAGCTTATCACGTTAAATAGATTTTCTTCCCATGCCGCAGAAAACGAGGTGACTAGAGATAACCCTCCAGTTGCTCCACCTCCTTTAGTTAAGGACGCTATTCTTAATTTTTCCCATTCCGTTGCCAAATTTTCTTTCTTTTGTTCAAACTCGCCCTTAAGATCTATTATCAGCTTTTTAGCTTCATCAGCGCTATCAGGCTGTGATTTCCCTAATACGTTTGCTTTTGATATTACATAATCTCGAAATGTGGCTATTTTTGGCAGTATCTCTCTGCGGATCTTCAAAACATCATCCCAACTCATCTCGTTTAAAGCTTGCTCAAGCTCCCATGCATCTACAACTTCAAGCGAAATACTGTAATTGGTGAATTCCTGTAAAGAGTGGGCTCCTATAGTGCCAGTACGGTCGGACAAAAACACTTTTGAAATATTATGATTTACAGTATCGCAAGCTATAGGAAAGCAATTCTCAGTGTAAGCGCGGCGCATATATTTTAAAGCGCGCCCTACTCGCAAATAAGCGAGAGCTTGCCATGCATAGTCTATCCCCGATAATTTATACGGGTTATTAACTTTAAGTTCATATTTCGAATGGAATCCAGATTGAGCCATACCACCACCGCAAATCATTCCGTTTGGAATAATTACGTTGGGTTTGTTTTGAGAAAGGTCGGGGATCGCATTTACTATAAACTCTGGTTCACTAATGGCAGAGTTATAAAGCATAAAGTTTACCCCAGCCTCGTCGGGATTTTTTTGCAACGGTGCCAATATTCTCAATATACCTTTTCTTTGAAGAATTTTAGTATCGCCTAGTAAATAGGAATATTCTTCCAGAAAGTTTTCAGTTCTTGGATAAGCGGCATAATCTTCCCACCTTACAGTCATATTTGGGAATGTTTCTGTTATTTCACCAGCGTTCACAAGAGCACGATCCTTCGGATCAATAACAGAAACTGAATCAAAAAATAAAAGCTGACGCTTTAACGCAGCCTGACTCAACGGGCCATCTCCAGGGATGATCAATCCATGCATATTTCTTTTATCGGCCATGTTTTTTAGCTCTCATACAACCCGCAGACGTTTCGGACGTTCGTTAGGCATTCATCGCCATCTGCTTCATGTTTAGAGAAGACCCATACCTGCGCTTCCTTCTCGCCCCTTGTCTCCGGTGTGGCGAACTGGCGCAGATAGAACTGTGGAATCCAGTGCTGGTGCTTCGGGCGGTTCACGGGCAGAACTCAAGACGCATAACGAGGCTTAGGGGCGCGCTTGGGTTTTGCCGCGCCAGGCAGCAGACTCGTGTATTTCCGGTACAGATCGAACAGGAGCGCGACGCGCTCGGCGTCGTTCTTGAAATTTTTCTTGCCGTAGGCGGCGTCCACCGCCGCGTCGAGTTTTTGGTGGGCTTTTACCAGGACGGGCGGCATGGTGAGCGGGTCGTAAAGATCAGCAAGTGTGGCGTCGGGGAATCGCGCGCGGGCGTCGAGCACGGCGTGCGCGGCGGCTTCGATTTTTTCGCGCTGCGTGTCGCTGGGCGGGTCGGGCCAGGGGAAGTTGTTGTAGACGATGCTGGCAGAATATTGATAATCACTTTTCATCCTACCGCACACCGCTCGCATCCAGGCCATGTGCATGGCTGATTGCAAAACGCCAAAGTCATAGCGATTCGCATTGGGTACGACCAGTACGGACGGATTAATGATGACTTCGGGCTTCAAGAAGCCGAGCGGCACATAGTGCCGAGCTTCAGACGATACTTTAGGAATTAGAAGGTATGGAGAGGTAGGCTGACGATCTTCCCCAAACTCGGTGGGTGTTCGCGCTAGCTCCCGTGTTGACGCCTTTACGCTTTTTAGCCGCTCCTGTCGCACAGCTTCGACACGTGCTAACACCTTTGGCATGGCACGTAAGATTTGCGGGCTCATGCCTTTTAGCCACAGGCAAAAGCGCTTTCCTCCGTTAAGAAATTCTTCGCTACCGATGAATTCACGAATGAAAGGCTGCGCCGCAGGCTCGGAGGCAAGGAACTCTTCGAGTTCGCTCTCTTCAATAACGAAATGGCCGAAATCTACGGCCTTGCTTCCAAATACGATCTCCGGAGTATTGCCGAGTGGTGTCATTCGCTTTTCGATCAAAACAGAAACGGTATCCGTAAGATACGGAGATATGTTCGCCACTTTGACGGCATGGGGCTCTCCCCTGATGTTTTCGTATTCGTAAATCGTTTTCTTATCCGTGTCGAATGCGCCGAAGCCAATGATGACGCAATGCACCGCCGCCATGCCGCGCGCTTCGTTGCTCCATTGGAAAGTGCGGTGGGCGAAGTGGATATGAATTCCTTGCGCAAGTAGCCAGCTCCAGAGCACACCGACTTGCTCGCCTTGGGTGATGCTGTTGGTGGAAACGAAGGCGGCGCGTATTGTAGGAACGCCACCCCCGTCGCGATTGGTAGCCATCGCGCCGGGGGCGGCGCTCCTACGGTGCAAGGCCATGTATTGCGCCGCTTTCACGTACCATGCCGCCACGAAGTCCAACACGCCCGAGCCTTTGATTGGCGCGAACAGTGCGGCAACATCGGCCTTTTGCTCAGGACTCTGTTCTTTCTTGCCTACGAACGGCGGATTCCCGAGCACATAACTCGCGCGCTGCGCAGGTAGCACGTCGTTCCACTCCAGCGTCAGCGCGTTCGCATGATGAATATGCGGCGTGCTGGTGAGGGGGATGCGCGCGAAATACATGCCGAATTCTTCGGACACGCGCACGTTCATCTGGTGGTCCATAAGCCACAGCGCAACTTGGGCGATTTGCGCGGGGAATTCTTCGATCTCGATGCCGTAGAACTGATCGACGTCGAGCTGCAATTCCTGGTGGATGTCGAGGAAGCGCGAGCCGGGGCCGCTATGCACGGCGCGCAGCATTTCCAGTTCCAACAGACGCAACTCGCGATAGGCGATAACGAGAAAGTTGCCGCAGCCGCAGGCGGGATCGAAAAAAGTCAACGTGCGCAGTTTTTTGTGGAATTCGAACAGTTTGTTCTTGTGGTTGCGCACGTGCTGGAACTCGGCCCATAGCTCGTCGAGGAACAGTGGTTTAATGAGCTTGAGGATGTTTTCCTCGCTGGTGTAGTGCGCGCCCAGGTTACGCCGTGCCTTGTCGTCCATGATGGATTGAAACAGCGCGCCGAAAATCGCCGGTGAAATCGCGGCCCAATCCAGCGCACAGCAATCGAGCAACGCGTCGCGCATCGCAGAGTCAAAATCGGCGATTGGCAACATTTCCTCGAACAGCTTGCCATTCACATACGGAAACGCGGCGAGCTGTTCGTCAAGATTAGATGAGCGTTTGGCGGCCGGCGTGTTGAGCACCTGAAAAAATTTGGCGAGCTGCGCGCCGAGGTCGGAGCCGTCTTGCGCGGTGCGCTCCTCAAGCCAGATGCGGAAACTTCCGGCGGGTTGGAAGATGCCGGTGTCTTCGGCGAACAGCGAGAACAACAAGCGCACGAGCAGCACTTCGAGCGCATGGCCGGTGAATCCGCTGGCCTTGAGCCGGTCATGCAGCCGCCCCATGCGCTCGGCGGCTTTGATGTTGACCGGGTTCTGCGCCTGGATGACCTGGGTTTGATAACCGGCGATGAAGGCGAAATGTTTGATGCGTTTGTGCAGGTCGGCGAGCAGAAATTCGACTTCGGTGTTTTCTTCCAGGTCGTAAAGTCGGAAACGCGCGAAATCGGAAACCAGGATGTAGCGCGGCAAGTCGCGCTCGGCGATGCCGTCGAAATATTCCGCCGCTTGCGCGAAGGCGCGGTGCAGGTCTTGGCCACGGCTCTTGTGTTCGATGAGCAACTTGCCTTTCCAAAAGGCGTCAATGCGTCCGTGTTTGACTTTTTCTCCGGCGCGCATCATTTGCACTTGCTTTTCGAAGATCGCGACGCGCTTGCGCTCAATACCAAAAATCGCAAAAAACTCGTTCCAGAAACTTTGCGCCTCGGCACGCTCGGATTCCTCGCCCACCCACTTGCGCGAGAACTCGTGGGCGCGACTGCGGATTTCGTTCCAGGAAAGGGGCATCACTCTTCCATTCAGGTGGCGTTGGTTTAACTTCTAATCAAATTCATTATCAAATGGCTCATGGGTGAAACATGTTCCATTCAGCGCACAACCGCAGGGGTTACTCTTGAAGTATAAGGTTTCACGTCAAGACTGTCCCGCCATTTTTTAATGTTGAGGACAATATCAAGCAATGACGCCGTCCATTCACACACCAGTGCGATACCTGATTCAGAGCGCAGACAAACTACTCCACCACCACAATATTCACCAACTTCCCCGGCACCACAGCGGTCTTTTTGATCTGCTTGCCGCTTACAAAGCGTTGCACATTTTCATCGGCCAACGCGGTAAGTTGGACTCGTAGGTTGGTGCTGAATGAAATGAAGTCCAACATCATGCGGCGGAGAACGCATGCATTACCAGGGAGATGTTGGGCGTCGCAAGCTCAGCGCCAACCTTGTGCTTTTGCGAGTATGCCTTACATGAATTTTCCTGATTTTTTAACAACCCTATCTTTTATTATATAGGCACTCGGGCTTTGATGCCTTGCTTTACAATGTTGAGGGTGTAAAGATGGGTTGTTTTAAGCGAAGAATGTCAAAAATCAAGACGTGACCCCAGGTTTTTAAGACGTGACCCCAGGTTTTTCCGGCTCCCTCATTGAGTACGATCTCAAAAAGGTGAGGAGGTCTACCATTGCCTTCCGGTGTTAGGCACGGGACTCGGACCACAAGTCAATTTGCCGGAGTAATAGCCGCCCCAAAGGCGTGATATCATAACCCCTCACTTTCGGACCGCCCGTGTAGCTGTCAAATACAAGCTGTTTAGTCTTACTGTCAGTTTCGTAGCGCTGCTTTAGAAGGCCAAGGCTGGTCAAGTGCTCCTTATAGCTCTCTTGTAGAGCCCTCTTGTCCAAGGTTTCTTGGCCACTACCATTGTACGCAGGTATGGGTTCGAGTATGGTTTTGTGTTTTTCTCTGTATTCCGAATCGCCGCCCATGGTTGGCTCAGCATAGAACCGGAGCCAGACCACCTCAATGTCATTTATCTCGCCAAGAATTCTGAGGAGATGTTTGGACTCAGCATAAGAAGCGACTGCAGACGAAATGCCATTCGCTAGCAGCGCAGATAAGTACTGGCGTCGCTCGTCAGAAACGGAACGCGAAGCTTGCCTTACCCCCTCTTCCATTAAGTCAGTGAAGTTCTCGTCTTTGAACTGGGCGCGGACATGTGTCTGGTCTAAGCGCGATAGTTTCGCTTCAAGCTCCAGCGCGAACTTGGTAAGGCGGTCTATCCGTTGGTTTGGAATAATGCTGCCAGCAAGTTCGGAAAGAAGAGAACCTGCGAATGGAACCATACCAAGCACAGCTTTTGCTGCGGAAGTCACGTAGTCAACAGGCGCAGGTTGAAGACTCGCTGCAGTGTCAGATTCGTTAGTTGCCATCTTGGAAAATGCCTAATGTAACGCAGTTGAGCGACGCTGTCCCACCGACCAGCACAGCATCCGGCAGGATGCGTTGCAGGCGGGCAGCCGATGACACACCATGAGGGTCATGGCCTTACATTTGACACCACCCCCCAAAAAAACCAAACTACTCAATCCCTTTTTTCTACCCACCTCACCGCTCGATTCCCCCCAAGGTAATTTGATCCTAAAAAAGCAGTTGCCGGTTTTACAGGATAACAACGACGTATGTGCGAATAAATTCACACATACGCATGCAATACAACAGCATGAAACTATTTTATATTTTACACCAACTTCTATTTTTAGGTTGATGCCGATGCAGGTAAGGGAATACTGGTACTCCCCTTGCTCAGCAGTACGTTGTTCACGTTGATCGCAAACTCGCGCCAGGCGGCGGCGAGATCGCGGGAGATGGTTTCTATGTAATCCTTGGCGGGGTGATGTTCGTCAGGAAAATTCGAGATCGCACAAGAACCCCTGTTGAACTGCACAACCTCTTCGAGCAACGACATGTTGAAGCCATCGAATGATTCAAGCAAGCTTAGGGTAAGATCGGAACGGCCGCGCTGAACGCCCACGGCAGCGGTGTCGAAGGGCAACCCGCCCAACTGCTCCAGGGTTTCGCTGTACATCTGCTCCACGGTGTCGAGTATGGCGCGTTGGGTCAACTGCTCTTTGGCCTGTGCAGAGAGATGCCGATGCAAATGCTGGCGATAGCGTTCAAAAGCGCTTGCCCGCAATGCCGCCACACACGCGCTGAAACGGGCAAGACAGGCATCGTTGCCGGTCATCGGCTGCGCCCCGTCCTGTGCCGCAGAACTGATTTCGACTGCAAGAGCCCGCTGAATACGCGCCGCTACCTCTAGCGCACCTTCCATATAACCGCCGCCATAGCCCGCAGTTTCCGAACCGCCCAGAAAGAGTTTACTGTTCCAAAGGGGACGGCGCAGATTCGGGTTGCCATATTCGGGATGACCATCGGAGGGTGTCAGATCCAGGGTGCTGCATGTAAAAGGTTCGGTGGCCCAGTCCTGTATGTGCTGTTCACCGTGGTCGGCTTCCTGGCCGAACACTTGCACAAGCTGACTCGATATCAGCATCGGCATGATGGCGGGATTAACCGAGGCACGGTACTGGGGCGATAAGGCAAAAAATCCGCCCAACGCGGCATGCTGTCCGCCCGCATTGCAGGCATCAAAAATTTCAGCAAGTACCGCCTGTTCATGGTTGACAAAGGCATTGCCCGATTCGCCAGCTCCACGCCAGAAAGGTAGCTCATAACCGACCACGACCTTTGCCTGAGCCGCCATCCAGGTAGGGGTGGCGCGCATGGCCGCACGCATAGTCTCAGCAAGGGCGGGCTCAAAGCGCACCCGCTCTTCCAGCAATCGGGGTGGAAGAGCCAGCACGGCTTGCCGTGAGCGGACAATCGTCGTCACGTCGCCGGAACGGAACAGCAGTTCCACATGATCGCCCTTGTCGCGGATGGCCACCAGTTCCTGTTCCAGGTGAATCGCATCAGGCGGCAGGCGGCTGGTAAAGGCATCGACCAAAGTAGTCATGCCCCCTTCAAGGCGTCGGGCGCCTCCGTGCATGTTGTCCAACTGAATGGTCTCGGGTTTCTTATCTGGATCGGTGAGACGTAGAACAGTAGCGCCGTCATGCTGCGGGAAATCCTCCAAACCAAGATCATCTACCAGCTTGGTCATGCGCGGCTGTGTGTCGGGCCAAAACCAGGTCGGCCCGAGATCCAGCGTCAACCCTGCGGTAGAACACCGCACTGAAAAAATGCGCCCGCCAAGACGACCGCGCGCCTCATACAAGGCAAAAGCGCGCCCCTGTCCATGCAGGTTGTTGGCAAGCGCCAACCCGCACAGTCCTCCGCCGACTATCACCGTATCCAGCATAATCCATCTCACAATTTTTATGATGCTAATGCATCAGCAAGCTTTATGCCCAAGCGCTGATTGCGACAAACAATCTGCGCGGATCAAAAACAAACCTGATTAGCCCCCAAACTCAGCTAAATCCATGGAAGCCTTTTCTGGGTAGTCATTCCGGAGCAACTTTACGTAGGTTGGGTTAGCCGCGAAGCAGCGTAACCCAACAGACTGCGCCATTTTTGCCCATAGCTTGTTGGGTTACGGCTACGCCTAACCCAACCTACGAAGCTAGAAACATCCAGCTCCGTTATGCCCCGGCATGACAAGATAGTTCAGAAAAAGCTCTTTGGCCTGGATAAGACTTCTGCGTGGGTCAATTCAGCAGATGTCGGCTCCACATCGGAAAGATTAACCTGAACCATCCCATCCTCGATGCGCAGTGGATATTCCTTCAGCGTCCAGCCGGTGGGCTGAAGACATTTTCCCGTATGCCCATCGAATACCCAGCCATGAGCAATACAGTAGAGAATCCTGCCGTTGAAGTCGCCGCGCGCCAGCGATACCTTTTCATGAGGGCACGCCGCGTCATAGGCTTTCGGCTGTCCGCCATCTGCCCACATGACGATGATTTCCTTGTCGCCCACCATACAGGGAACCAGTTCTCCTTCAGACAGAAGGCGTTGCTTGCATACATTGACATAAGCCATACGTGCTCCATTCCTTTTGAATGCTGTGGCAAGCAGGCGTGGGGAAATCATGATCCCTTGCCGCCACCATTAATCAGCCATGTTGCATTACCGACAAAACCAGGTACCAAGGAAAGGGAAGGCAAGAAATATGCCTCTGATTTCGCCTTGCGAAAAACGAAAAAAACTTGACTCAACGTGAACGCCTGAAGTAAAAACTAATCACCAGCACAACACGCCGATCAGGCATTCACGTTCGGGCAGAATACGCATATTCGCCGGATGACAAGGTTTGTATCTTACACATGGTTCTGGCCGATAGCGGTTCAGGATCGGATTGGCATTTGATCGTTGTTTCGCCGTGGCGTGCAACAGGTAGCAGACGGAGAGCGGCATGGACGAACCCGGAGCAATAGACTATATGAAACTGTTTGAGGCCTATGGCAAGGATTTTGGTCCCGCCTATCTTGAGCCTGAGGACGAACGCTACCGTCTGCTTTTCGACCAAATCTGCCGCCTATTGATACAGCCATCTCTCTTCAACCTGAGCATGCCCCAGGAGTTCCACATCTCAGCGCAACGTTATCTTTCCGGTGACGAGAAAACAGTGGCTCACTTGCGTGACCCCCAGAACCGGCATTTCATGCTTAGCGACCTGTATGACTATGTGCATTTGCGGCTGCATATGGGCGGGCCTGGGTGGTAGCACCTGGGTCTTTGGAGCAGCCAATATCCTGGGAATTTAGGTCAGGCTGCTCCCGGCGTCCGCCTGGCCGATGGTGATGATCAACGGCTCCAGCCCTGACACCGTGGCTTCGATGACATCGCCCTTGACCACCGGAGCAACACCGGCAGGGGTGCCGGTAAAGATCAGGTCGCCGGGAAACAGCTCCACCAAGTTCGACAGGCGGCTGACCATCTGGGGTATCTTCAAAATCATGTCGCCGACATCGCCGCTCTGGCGTATTTCGCCGTTTACCTTCAGTTCGATCTTGCCCCGGGAGATGTTCCCGGAATAGAACTCTGGCGTGATCGCGGTACAGGGAGCCGAATGGTCGAATGCCTTGGCCATGTCCCAAGGGCGACCTTTTTCGCGGGCAGCCCGTTGCAGATCCCGTCTGGTCATATCCAGACCCACGGCATAGCCGAAGACATAGTCGTAATCCACCTTGTCAGCGGGGATGTTCTTGCCACCCTTGTGCAAGGCCACCACCAGCTCCACCTCAGGCTGCAAATCGGTGGTATTGGGTGGATAGGGCAGCACGGAATTGTTATGCAGAATAGCGCTGGCCGGTTTCAAAAAAAAGAAAGGCTCATGGGTTCCCGCATCGCCACCCATTTCTCGCACATGATCGGGGTAATTTTGGCCAATGCAGAAAATACGGCGCACGGGAAACGGCTTGCTCGACATGGCGTCCAACGTGACGACGGGGGCGGGGGGAAAGGCATAGTCCATGGTTAGGGTCTCTTGACTTGAATGGAATGATGAAGGCTACACCAGGCGTACGCCGTCCCGATAGCCTGCATCCTGATCAAATTCCAGATAATAGATTTTGCAGTGCCACCCGATTTTTCTATCGTCTGGCACGACCAAAAAAGGACACTTGCCTTTTGTTGAAAAACCGACAAAAACAGCTATGCCGTAAACAACAGGCAAGAAAGATGCCGAAAACGGAAAAGGTAACGCGCCAGTTACGATACGCTCGTTATACCTAATTTAGCAGTAAGGTCACATCATTTAACTCTTCAGAAGAAAGCTCAAAATCAAATATGTTAAGGTCTTCCTTCATGTGCTGTTCAGAACATGTTCCAGTAAGTGGGACAATCCCGGAATGATTGAGATATCGAAAAAATATCTGCGCTTCCGTTTTTTTATACTTCTGCGCAAGATTCAGAACAGTATCGCTGGCAAGAATCCTGGGATTTGCAGTGAGGCTCCAAAAACTCTGGTAAATAACGCCACGTGTAGAGCACCAGTGGCGTAAATCTGCATCATACCCCGTTTCCAGATAAAACCGATTTTGCACAACCGCTGGCTTTACCCTGGCATCGGCATAGAGCGCCATAATCACGCCCATATCGTAACAGTTGCTGATTCCCAGTTGCCGGGCTCCACCGGTCTTGTGAATTTTTTCCATTGCATTCCATGCCTTCATCGTAAGTTCGTGGGATGCCAATGGTGAATGAAGTAGCAGACCATCTACATATGCTGTCTGTAAGTTTTTTGTCGATGTCTCAAAAGATTGGGCGACCTGCAACTCTAGCGAGGAAGACTTATCGTATGGCACCTGGCCGGCATCCTGGCCTGAAAGTGGTGTGAATTTGGTTTGCAGGTATAAAGCCCCGCGTTCAATACCTTGATCTTTCATCCTTTGAAGTGCCACTCCAACCAATCGCTCATCGTAGTGCTTTGGTTGGCAGGCGGTATCAATCCCCCTGAATCCAGCCTGGAGGGCTTTCGAAACCAGGTCTGCTGTGCGTTCCTTTTTCCAGGCCGTACCGTAAATTATGCAAGGCATTTTCAAGCCCGCAGAAGTTGTTAACCATTTCTGATCAGCCATTACCAATGATTCCTCTAATGGGTGCTTTGTGGCTAATAGCATCTGGTTTCCGCATAAGATTTCATGCAAAAATCAATCGAAAATAATTTTCACACCACCCCTGAAAATATTAGGATTAGCCCCCAACGGTATAGGTAACCGACATTACTTATATCCGCCCCCCGGGCCAATATGACCTGAGACACCTCCATTAGAAGAAATCGAGCGTCGCTCACCGGCCAGAAATGCAACCATCGTGGCAGCGCACGACGATGCTTTATATCAATTAGTGAGTTGCAATTTTTGGGAGTTAGAGAATGGCCTCGAACCCTTCGAACTGTGGCGGGCCAAGATAGACACCTTTGGCCGCGCCCGCCTGGCTGTGCGCCAGGCGAAACGACTCAGAGCGGGTCCACTCTTCAAAGGTCTGTTGCGATTCCCAAATGGAGTGTGACACAAATAACGTGTATTCCTCATGGACCGGCCCCTTAAGCAGATGAAACTCCCGAAAACCAGGCACCTCATCAAGATAACTTTTGCGATTTTTCCAAATAGAGGTGAACTCTTCCTCACTGCCTTTGGCGATTTTGAATCTGTTCATGGCTATAAACATAGATACCGTCCCCACTGAAAAATTAAATGACGTTACGATATACCTATCGTGACAGGGGTTAACCAAAGTCTCCACGAGCTGGCGATGAGCCTGCAACATTGGCAGGTTATTCCATGCAATCGATCTGATGCTCGTGTACGATGACCAGTTTATGTGTGTTGGCTATCTCTGTAATACGCGGCCAGGCGCGCTGTAAAAACTGGTGGGGGAGCCTGAGTGAAGTGATACCGTAATCTTCAGGAGATCGCTTCATCTAGTCTCTCACAACCGTTCGCCCTGAGTTCATCGAAGGACTCACCACGAACGGCTAAGTGAACAGCATTATGGTTGGTGTAGTTAACCAACAGCAGCCAGTCTCTCAACTACCTGTCCCTGGATCAGGGCCGCTACAAACGCTTCCAGCGGCATGTCGATGCGCTGGATATTTTGTTCGGTGAGGAAGCGTGCCTCGTTGCGCGTCAGCTCGCCGGGCAGCACGGCCCAGTGTTTGTCCGATGAGCGCTTCATGATCTGGCGTGCAAAAGTACGCTCCAACTGATTGCTGAAACGACAACCCAGAAACAGGAAATGGCGGCCCTTGCGCAGGTGTTTAACCACTTCAGGGATCGGCGTCTGAATATCGATCTCGGTCAACACCTCGACATAATCAGAGTCTGACACCAGAAAATTGCTCGCTGGCGAAATGGAGCCCAAGGGTTTGTACAGAACCCTATCCCAGGTATCCGCTTCGATTGCTTCGGCTGTAGATCCATCACCGTGAAAATAGTGTACCCAATTACCGAAATGCTCCGCCTGGCTAACACTCTGCACTTGCCCCCAATTCTTTTGACCCTGTAATGCCGCCTGCATGGTGTTGTCGTACCATGCGTCCACCACCAGCAAGGGTTCTTTGGGTAAGTTCGCGAGATAGCGATGCAGCGCCGTCGGTTTCACATCAGCCTGAAACGCCTCCGCGAGTAGCCCGGTCAGCGTCTTGCGATGCTTGAAATTCTCGATGAATTGCGCGGCCGCCGTGAGGTTTTTGCGGATCTTGTGTGGCACGGCCACTTTAGCTACGAGCCGATCCGCCAGTGCCACCGGAGAATTAGGGACAGGGCAGGCGGGAGCAAGATCAAGGACGCCAGGCCCCAAGTAGGGAACGATCAACCCACTGGCCAACTCGTCTCTGATTTCGTCCAGCGATTGCGATAGGTTCGTCATGTCAATATCCTTGATCCTGGTTTATTTAGAACAGGAAACCTTCAACGCATCCACCTGCTCACGTGGCACTCTGAAGATGCCCCGGCCACCCGAGAGCGCCTCGTAACAGTTTTCCGTGCCGCGGCTCATGCAGTCGAACCACTCCTGGGCACCCGCGCTGGCGGGACGCTCACTGATTTCCGTCACACCCCCGTTGGGGGCGAAGCGTACGTGAATCATGACCTGGTTGTTTTCCATCAGTAAGTTCCCCTTTAGTTACTCAATAGCTCAACTGTTATGTTTTCAGTTCCGAGTTTGGCCTGGCATGCCAGGCGGGACCCAGAACCCACCCCTACGGTGGAGTCCAGTCTCTCGTTTTCGAGGCGCTGGATCTTTGACAGGCTCTTGCGCCCCTCGTGCACGAAGACATGGCAGGAACCACACTCGGCCTTGCCTTCGCATTTGTGCGCGATATCTTCGCCGGCGGCAAGCAGCGCCTGCAGAATACTTATACCCTCAGCAGCTTCCACAGTCTTGCCGCTGGATTTCATGGTTATCATAGGCATTGCGTTACTCCTTTCTGTTTATTTGAAAATTAAAAAACGGTTGTTGCTAATAAATGGCTGCACCGGCCCCCACGTTGAGCGAGGCGTCCTTGGCGGTCTTGACGACAAAGCCCACCTGGTCTTCGCTCAGGTGCCCATGGAAAGGCAGTGCGACCGCGTGGTCAGCCACTTTTTCCGTCACAAAATAATTGCCTTTACGGTATCCCAGCTCCTGGTAAAAAGCCTGCAAATGCAGGGGCTGGCAATAAGCGACAGCCTCGATTTGTTCCGTATGCAGATCCGCGATGATGGCGTCCCGACTGCTGCGACTGAAGCGGGTACCTAAATGCACCAGGTAGAGGAACCAATGAATATCGGTAACATCCGGCGCCACATAGGGCGGCTTGATGCCTTCGAAGGATTGGATGTGCTCCAGATAGTTGGCCTCGACCTGCTTGCGCCGCCGCAAGATGGATTCCATGCGATCCAGTTGCGCCAGACCCAGCGCGGCGCTCACATCGCTCATGCATGCCTGACAGGGAAGCCTGCCGCCGATCACCACGGAGAACCGCTCATCCAGGCGCCGATTGCGATAAGAACGGAGCGTCCTGACCAACTCCAGGTCATCCGTTACCACCATGCCCCCTTCGCCACAGACCAAGGGTCCCGGCTGAGAGAAATCGAACACGGCACAGTCGCCGAAACTTCCCACCCGCTTGCCTTGGTAGGCCGATCCAATCGCTTCAGTGGAATCCTCAAGGAGCAGCAGGCCGTGCTTGTCTGCAATCTCCCTGAACGCCTGCCATGGCGCCGGGTGGCCGTTGGCATTGCCAACCAGAATAGCCCGGGTATTTGGCGTAATCCTGGCTTCAGCTTTCTCCGGCACTAATGTGCCAGCCCAATAGTCGATATCCGCGAATATCGGTTTAGCTCCCGCCAAGGTGATGGCATGCGCGATCTGATGCCAGGAGAAGGGAGAAGCGATCACTTCGTCACCTGGGCCTACACCGTAAGCCCGGAGGCATAACACAAGCCCCATCGTTCCACTCGACACGGCCACGGCGTACTTGCGCCCCAGATAAGAGGCAAACGCGGACTCGAATGCTTCCACCACCGGCCCCTGGCTCAGGCGCGGCGATTTGAGCACGGTGCTCACAGCATCCAGCTCGGCAAGACTGATATCCGGGTCGGACAGTGGAATCCAGGATTGGCTCATGGCACTAATGTCTCTCAGCCACTACGATGCCGGTGGCAATTGCGGGATCGCCGGTGATGTGCCAGCAGTGATCCCTGCCATCCACCAGATAGAGGTTGAATTTCGGGTACTCGCGAAACGGTGCTTCCCCACTCATGTCAGAGGCATCGCAGCGCGTGAGGGAAAGACCAGGGAACCGTTGACGAAAATCGGTCAGCGGGTTCCGTCCATCGTCTGCGGCAGCAAGCAACGCTTCAATCTTGATAAAATCACTCTCGGCCAACGCCATGATTATTCACTCACCTTGCGTGCTTCCACGGTGATGGGCAGCACAGTGTCCAGACTCATTACCGGCAACTCCAGACGCCAGCCATTGGCAAGCGTCACCAGCCCACCCCACATTTCTACCTTTTCCATAGACACAATCGGCTCTTCCAAATCTTTTTTCGGCACATAGGCGAATAACACGCCAGAAGCATTCTTACGGATCATTATTTTCATAGTATTTCTTCCTGCGTTTCACATAGAACCGTGTTCTGAGTCACGCAGCTTCAGCGCTCAGCCTTCCAACAATACCCGACAGTGCTGATAGCACCTGGTCAACTTCTTCCTCCGTGGTATAGCGGCTCAGGGAAAAACGGATCGAGGCCAACGCCGCGCTTCGGTCTAGTCCCATTGCGGTCAGCACATGGGAAGGTTCGCTACCGCTCGCAGTGCAGGCAGCGCCGGGCGAGGCGAAGATATTCATCCGGTCAAGCTTGTCCAGAATTGCTTCACTCTCCATATTCCCAAAGCGGATATTGCTGGTATTGGCAATCCGCTCAGCCCCAGCGCCATTTACGCTGGCAAAAGGTACATGTGCCAAAATTTCCGATTCCAGACGGTCGCGCAATGTTCTGATGCGTGCTTCATGGATTTTTAGCCCGTTCACCGCCAAGGCGCTCGCAGCGCCCATGCCAACGATACCCGGCACGTTTTCCGTCCCCCCTCGCCGCCCACGCTCCTGGTGCCCAGGGAAAAGTGGCGGCAGCTTGAGTCCCTTGCGCACGAACAAGGCGCCCACGCCCTTGGATGCATGCAGCTTGTGACCGGACAGAGATAACAAATCAACCGGCATCCTGCCCAGATCAATTTCCGCTTTTCCCGCCGCCTGCACCGCATCAGTATGAAACAGACATCCCCTGGATTTAGCTATCTGCGCAGCCTCTTCGACGGGGAACAGAACCCCTGTTTCGTTGTTAGCCAACATTAGCGAAACCAGCGCCGTATCCTGGGTAACCGCCCGTTCCAGCGTGGGCAGATCCAACCTGCCCTTTTCATCCACTTCCAGATAGGTGACTCGTATCCCCTGCTCTTCCAGGCGCCGCAACAAAAGCAGGATGGAAGGATGCTCCACTGTGGTGGTCACTATGTGGCGCTTATCCGGGTTCAACGCCACGGCGCCCAGAATCGCCGTATGACTGCTCTCCGTGCCACCGCTGGTAAACACGATCTCCAGCGGTGTTGCACCGAGCAAGGTTGCCACCTGGGCACGCGCCTCGCTCACACATTGTTTTGACTCGATACCCAACCGATGTTTACTGGAAGGGTTTCCCCAGCCATCCCGCAGGCACGCCAGAATCGCGTCTACGCATTCCGGCGCTACCTGTGTGGTGGCATTGTTGTCGAGATAGATCATTTCGATCGGCCCATTCATTGCCAGAATATCCGTTCCGAATCCTGGTTCAAGCTTTGCAACAGCTCGGCCAGCGCCTTGAATTCTCCATACAAGCACCATTGGCCGTTGCTGTGTTCCTTGCGATACAAGCGCCAAGTGTGCGTCTGTGCGGCAAATTCAAGCCACGCAATGTCGATCACTCCACCAGACTTGTCAATATTGCGCGAACAACACGGACTCCTGATTTGATACCCGTTTTCGACTTGGTATACCTCAGGCGACACATAACGGTAGCGACGCCGCCTGGACAGGGTGCGCTCAATCCTCTTGCGATCCACGTCATTGGGATGGGGAGACAAAACACTCTCAGCCGTGCCCATGGTCACCTCCCGTTTTACCGTAAGAGCCTGCCTAAGATCTCGCTGAAGGGCGCATCGCGGCGTTAAAAGTGGCCTCAAAATGCTCACATACTCCATGTATGCTGCGCTCTACGCCAAGCCTTGTTATATGCGCTGCATCCCTTGATCGAGATCTTAAACAAGCTCTAAGCTTTATATCGGGACGATTTCCTCCTCCAGGCATCCCACCACGTACCCTTCCTGAAACTCCACCATATAAACAGGGACGTTGAATTCTGTATGGCTGCCTACCTGCACGACTTCGCCCTGGCTTCCACTGCCCACCAACAGCGCTTCAGGCTCGCGTTCCGGGAAGGAGCCATCGTTGTACATATCGACACAAGCAAGCACCTGCTGCCCCCATTCATATTTGGCTATCCTGGGTTCGATCATTGCGCCTCTCCTCTGGGAATACCGGAATCTACCGCCGCAATCTCATTTTCGACGAGCTCCAACTCTTTACCTCTCATGCCCACCCGCCACCCACGCTCCACCACATCGATGCCGTAAATGTAGTATTGCTGCAAGAAAGTACCGATGCTGGTCACATACCCTATCTCGCCTTTCTTGCACAATACTTCTCCGATATCCTTGCCGGGAAAGGTTCCATCATTGCGAATCGTTTTGGTGATGCGCACTTTTTGTCCATAATCAAACTGCGGTTCAGCGCTGATCTCTACTACTTCACTGTCTCGACTGATTTTGGCCATGTTCGTTCCTTATGACTTGTTCATAATGGGAACTTCCATTTCTAACTGACGGCGCCACGCTTCCGAAAGCGCATGATTCGAGCAATCCGCACAGCGCAGTTCGTTTCCCTGCCAATCCAAGGCTTCATCGATATCAGTCATCGTCGTCTTGCCCTACCCGCTCCAACACTTCCAGCAAAACCTTTCCGCCCAGTTTGTTGCCCGGATCCAGCTCCAGCAGCTTCTCAACCGCGACCCGCCCTTCTTCCAGATTGCCCAGGCGCATGTGAAGGTAGCCATACGCTTTCAACGCAAACAGGTAGAAGCGCGGCAGGATGGCGTCGTAACTCCCAAAATTCGCATCGCCCTGTTTCACCATGCGCCAATCAAAAGCCAGCCCGTTGTCGACAGCAGAGTTCATCAGACATACTTCGGCCACATCAAGCGCTTCGCCGAGGCGTCCCTTGTAAAAATAATAACGATACAATCCGATCAACACTGCGGCATGATCAGGCGCAATCACCAGCGCCTTTTGCAAGTGACTCTCCGCGACCTTGTCCTGCTGGTAAGTCAAACCAGCGAGACGCAGGTGGAATTCCGCCTGTTCTGGCAATCCACCGCCAAAACAGGCGTTTTCCAACTGCTCAATAGATCTGTCATGCATGGGAATTGGATGATCCCACACTCAGTGATTGTGCCCGACGCCAGCCACATCAGCCGTAGCAACGCCCGGAGATGCACTGCTGCAAGCACACGACGCCTTCTTGGGATCAATAAAGGTCAGCCCGCTGCTCATCAGCGCATCAGTAAAGTCAATGGTTATACCGTCCAGTAACAAACGACTTTCCGCTGGTAAAAACAGTTTGACCCCGCTGCTCTCGACCACGCTGTCACCCGGCAAGGGCGCGGCTTCCACCGTAAACTCGGAAGCCAATCCAGAACAGCCACCAGCGGTGACCATCAACCTGAAGCCGAAACCTTCCCCACCATTAAAGCGGATCATGCGACGTATGAATTTTTCGGCACTGGGTGTAATCGTCACATTCATTGCGGCCTCCTATGTAGCCTGGTAGCGGGGATATTTGGTATCAATGACGCAGGTGTTTTCCACCGGACACACTGCTACACACTGCGGCTCGTCGAAATACCCGATACATTCGGAGCATTTTTTCGGATTGATGACAAATGTGCCGTCTTTTTCCGAAATTGCTACGTTCGGACACTCCGGTTCACACGCGGAACACGCAGTGCACTGGGACGAGATAATTTTATAGGCCATGATTTCCTCCTGATAACGCAATCAAAACTAAACAATCTATGCCGCGATATACGCGCCCTGCCGAATTTCCGCGTCACCGCGGACGACATGAATAATTTCACCGGACTTCACTTTTCCCAGATATTCCTTGAAATAGCGGATTGCCGACTGCTCGATGAATTCATGGGCGTATTTGTCCACCGGATCGATGCCCGCCGCCTTCAGGCTGTCTTTCGGACAGCCGCCGATCTTGGCCACAAACACCGCCACACAATCGGCGATAGCGCGTATCACAGTAGGCAGCGTGTCTTCCTCGCCATACCCTCCCTGGCAATACAGATCGACGCGGCGGTGGCCGACAAACTTGGAACCTTCTGTGCTGAGTTCGTAAATCTGAAACTCCTGGGCATGACCGAAGTGTTCGTTGACCCGGCCGCTCCCTTTGGTAGCAACAGCAATTAAAATCTTCACGTTGCTGAACTCCTCCAGCAAGTCCGCAAGCTCGGCTTCCTTGGCGGCCACCGTAGCCTGGCGCTCCTGTTCCACCTGTTGCTGATAGGCTTTCCTGCCCTCGGCGTCATACTGGACATCCATTGCCATGACTTTTTCAGTGCTGAACTCGGAAGAGCGGTCTTCGCCCAGCAACCCTACGGCATCAGCGCGGCATTGGCGGCAATGCCGCATCATGTTCATCTCGCCCTCGCAACCGTCCTGCAGCGCCTTCAACTCCTGGGCGCTCGGGCCGCGCTGGCCATTCAAGCCGAACACCGTGCCGTGTTCCGGCGCGGAAATGAGCGGCATAATGTTGTGCAGGAAAGCGCCCCGCGACTTGACCGCCCTGTTCACCTCGATCAAATGTTTGTCGTTGATGCCCGGAATCATGACCGAGTTGACTTTGCACAGAATGCCGGCCGCAGTCAGCATTTCCAACCCCAGCATTTGCCGTTCCGTGAGTATCCTGGAGGCTTCAATGCCCGTGATGCGCTTGTGATTCCAGAAAATCCACGGATAAATGTGCTGCCCCACCTCCGGATCAACCATGTTGATGGTGATGGTGACGTGATCCACATTGAACGACTTGATAGCGTCTATATGATCGGGCAGTGCCAGGCCATTGGTTGAAAGACACAGCTTGATATCGGGCGCGGCGTTGTAGATCAGCTCGAAGGTCTTGAAGGTCTTTTCCGGGTTCGCCAAGGGATCGCCGGGGCCTGCAATACCCAGCACTGTCATTTGCGGAATAGTAGACGCCACTGCCAGCACTTTCTTGGAGGCCTGCTCCGGGGTCAATTTTTCGCTCACCACTCCGGGGCGGCTTTCATTGGCGCAGTCGTACTTTCGATTGCAGTAATTGCATTGGATATTGCACGCTGGCGCCACGGCCACGTGCATGCGTGCGTAATGATGGTGCGCTTCCTCACTGTAACAGGGATGATTCTTGACCTTTTCCCAGACCTCCGGCGCCATGTCCCCTGATCCGGAGGATGAGCCGCAACTTGCTTTTGCGCCCTCACTGGAAGTACCGCATCCTTTATGCTCCGCGATTTCCTGCATGATTTGGTCCGGCGATTTGATGACCTGCACGCCTACACTGTCACTGTTCGATTGCATCTGATTTTGCATTATTAGCTCCTGTTCGCCTCATTCAAGCAAGTCGGACTGGAATGAAACCCAGCGCAGTCCCTATTCTGCTTGCCAAAGAATCAAGTTCCGTAATGCCACTAAAGCAGCCATCGTGCCAACCTCGAAAATATTATCTAACGTGTTGTTTCATATTTTACTTTTTGGCTTAAACAAAAAAATGTGTGCGCTATGTCCCGTTGTTGAGAATCCGACAAAATCCAACATGGTTGTATGGAACAACACAGCGATTTGAACTCGCATGCCTGAAAATCATGTCAGGACAACTCGTTTCACGAAGAGCAAGTTTTGCTTGTCAGCGCACGAAACCCTTCAGGGCACCTCTAACCATTCGTCATTCCCGCGAAGGCGGGAATCCAGAATTTTTAAACAAACGATACATCAGTAACTGATGGATTCCCGCCTTCGCGGGAATGACGGGAATTTGAATTTTTAGAGGTACCCTCTATGCCTCACCAGAAAAGGCATAATACTTGCAAGGTTATTTATCTATAACTTTGCTGGAACAGATAAGGGGGGTGTCCATGAATACGAATCACCTATCGAGCACCCGCAATCATCTAGAGCTAACCACGATTTATGAGGTGAGCAAGATCCTGAGTTCGTCGCTCGATCTGCGCAAAACCCTGCACGATGTATTGAACATGTTGTCCACCAATCTACAGATGCTGCGCGGCATGGTTAGCTTGTTGCAAGATAGCGGTAATTTGCAGGTAGTAGCGGCATCGGGCTTGTCTCAGAAGGAGCTGGAACGCGGCCATTTCCGCCCTGGTGAAGGTGTGACAGGAAAAATACTGCAAGGCGGCTCGCCAGTGGTGATACCCAACGTAGCCGAAGAACCGTTGTTTCTCAACCGTACCGGGGGGCGTGATTCTCTTGAGGGCGAATCAATCTCCTTCATTGGCGTACCTATCAAAACTGGCCGCAAGGTGATGGGAGTGCTGAGTATCGACCGAATAAGGAAAAATGGTGAGGTTGTCAATTTCGGAGCCGATGTACGATTTTTGAGCATGATCGCGAATCTGGTCGGCCAAACCGTAAAGTTGCACCAAATTGTGGCAGCCGAGCGTGAAGAATTGATACAGGAAAAACACCGTTTGCAGAAGGAATTGCAAGGGAAGTATAGCCTGGATAATGTGATCGGCCAGAGTAAACGCATGCAGGAGGTGTTTGCCGAGGTACATCAGGCCGCGCCGGGCCGCTCGACCATTTTGTTGCGGGGCGAGTCAGGAACAGGCAAGGAGGTCATCGCCCACGCAATTCATTACTTGAGCGCGAGAAAAGACGCTCCATTCATAAAGTTGAATTGCGCAGCCCTGACGGAAAATCTGTTGGAGTCAGAACTCTTCGGCCATGAAAAGGGGGCGTTCACAGGCGCCGCCCAGGAGCGCAAGGGGCGCTTCGAGCTGGCCCACGGCGGTACACTTTTCTTGGATGAGATCGGGGAGATTTCTCCCTCTTTTCAAGCCAAACTGCTACGTGTGCTGCAAGAGCGTGAATTCGAGCGGGTGGGAGGCAATCGCACCCTCCGCGTAGATGTACGCTTGGTTACCGCCACCAACCGCAATCTTGAGGAAGCCGTAGCCAAGGGAGAATTCCGGGCGGATCTTTACTATCGCATCAACGTGGTAAGTATATTCCTGCCGCCATTACGCGAACGGCGCGAGGACATACCCGTGCTGGTGAACCATTTTCTGCAAAAATTTAATCGCGAAAACCAGCGTAAGCTGACCATCAGCCCGGAAGGAATGCAGATCATGATGCATTGTTACTGGCCGGGAAACGTCCGCGAGCTGGAAAATTGCGTCGAACGCACCGCGACCATGACGCGCAGCACCATGATCCGCGACCTGGATCTTCCTTGCCAGAAAAACCAGTGTTTTTCCTCAGCGCTATGGATATCTCAGGGAGAAAAAAAGGTTATCCCCATCATCTCTCAAGCAACAATCCCCAGCAGCAGCCCAGCCGCTGAGGAACGCGCGACCCCGCCCCCTGCCGTTACATCTGAGCCAAACTTCGATATCCCGCGTGAACGTTTGATCTGGGCCATGGAACAATGCGGCTGGGTGCAGGCCAAGGCCGCCCGCCTGCTGAGTTTGACGTCGCGGCAAATCGGCTATGCCCTGAAAAAATACCAGATCGAGATGAAGCGGTGGTAAACAAACACGAGGCGGAGCTTTTGATCCCTGGTCTCTACCTTGTCACATTCCCCACATAGTCCAAACATTTTTGCATATTTTGTCTTGATTCCCATATAGTCAAATATGCACACTTCCTGCAACTCCCGGTATTAAAAGGCCATTCTGTGCTGGCACCGTTCTTGCCTATCTTGCAGTAAACGCAAGTTACCACGGAACATTTGTCATCAATACGAAAAAATGCTCCGGTGAAAAACACCAGCGTCATTGATACAAAACATCCAAGATACCAGGCTGCTTAGGAGCAATAACTAATGAATGTGACAATTACACCCAAGGCAGAACAATTCATCCGGCGCATGATCACCTTCAACGGAGGAAGTGAAAACAGCGGTTTTCGTCTGGCCGTCAAGGCGGGAGGATGCTCGGGGCTCACGTACGATTTCAGTATTGAACCCCAGCCTCTCGAAGGCGATGCAGTGATCGAAGGAAATGGTATCAAAGTGTTTATACCTAAAGAGTATCAGCCTTTTTTAGACGGTGTTGTGGTGGGATGTGAAGACAGCCTGATGCACACCACCCTGACTTTTACCAACCCCAACGCAGCGGCGAGCTGCGGCTGCGGCACCTCCTTTGCGCCGCAATAGCGAACACAACGTGCAACAGAAAAGATCATCATCATGACATGAGTTGGAGCGCTGCTTCTATCGCCCAGCTTTGTTTCGATAAAGCGGTAGGCATGCTGGGATTATTGTTTTTCTACCTCTTCACGCTCATCTGGCGATTACCAAGGTCGTGGACCTGGATCCCGGCGACAAACTTGATAGATCGGTGTTGCAGGCGGTTCTGGAACGCATGGGGCAGAATGACGATGACTGATATGGATGAAGCACTGGATTGGCAGGGACAAGCGATCCACTGTGCGGACTGTCCTCATCATGGCTTGTTATCCAGTAAAGGCTGTCAACCGTTGCATGCCTGTGTGCATGACCGCTACGCCAAGCGCATCGACCGATTCTTTTCCTGGCATCCAGACTTGGCCGATCAGTATTTGGATCATATCCACTTCGAAGTGCGCGCGGTGGCAGCCCAATACGTGAATGTCTTTTTGCTGCCGCGCCTTCTAAATGATCCCGACGAAACTGTGCGCTGGAACGCCTTACAGCGCCTGCCTCACCGTTTCCTGCTGGAGATGCGCACCGACCCTCACCGCGAGGTGCGTATCCGCGTGGCAAGCCGGATGGAAGGACAGGAATTAACAACGATGATGAATGATCCCGACTATTACGTGCGCCTGATCGTAGCACGGCGGATTTCCGTGGCAGTACTGCCGCTGATGGTGCACGATCCAGATCAAGAGGTACGCAGGGAAGTGGCGCTACGCATCGACCCTGATTGGCTCATGCCGATGTACACGGACGACGATGCCAGGGTGCGGCTGGAAATAGCGCGGCGGCTGAAAACGGAACAGCTCGCCTGGCTGCGTCATGATCCTGATTGGCAGGTGCGTCACGAAGTCGCGCAGCGGATTGAAGCAGAATATCTGCACGAATTTTTGGTGGACCCTGACGAGGTGGTGCGTGATGCCGCCCAACGGCGCGCGCACGATGATTCTTTTGCCGGTAAAGGAGCCTGACGATGGGTGATATCAGCCGCGACAGTGATACAGCCCAACTCTTGGGCTTTCGTTCCGCCTTTTCGCAGCGCTACTGGTTACTGTTTCAGCAAAGAAACTTGCTTTGATTTTATTGGTGGGCCCGCTCGGACTCGAACCGAGGACCAAGGGATTATGAGTCCCCTGCTCTAACCAACTGAGCTACAGGCCCAAGAAAGAAGAAGAAGTATACCGCTGAAGCGGGGTATTCGTCACCCCGGATGCACAAAAAAACAGCTTCATCAGGCGGCTATCACACCGCCTGATGAAGCATGCCTGGTTAATCCAGGAAACTGCGCAGATTTTCGGAACGGCTGGGATGGCGCAGCTTGCGCAATGCCTTGGCTTCGATCTGGCGAATGCGCTCGCGCGTTACGTCAAACTGCTTGCCGACTTCTTCAAGCGTATGATCGGTATTCATATCAATACCAAAGCGCATACGCAGCACCTTGGCTTCACGCGCCGTCAGCGTTTCCAGCACACCCTGCGTGGCTTCGCGCAGACCTTCGACAGTGGCGGCATCCGGCGGTGACATGACATTCGGATCTTCGATGAAGTCACCCAAATGGGAGTCTTCATCGTCGCCGATGGGCGTCTCCATGGAGATGGGCTCCTTGGCGATTTTCAACACCTTGCGCACCTTGTCTTCCGGCATTTCCATCTTGACCGCCAGCTCTTCAGGCGTGGGTTCGCGCCCCATCTCCTGCAACAACTGGCGCGAGATACGGTTGAGCTTGTTGATAGTCTCAATCATATGCACAGGAATACGGATCGTCCGCGCCTGATCAGCAATGGAACGCGTGATCGCCTGCCGTATCCACCATGTCGCATAGGTGGAGAACTTGTAACCGCGACGATATTCAAATTTATCCACCGCCTTCATCAGGCCGATGTTACCTTCCTGGATCAGATCCAGGAACTGCAAGCCACGGTTGGTGTATTTTTTAGCGATAGAAATCACCAGACGCAGGTTCGCCTCGACCATCTCCTTCTTGGCGCGCCGCGCCTTGGCTTCACCGATGGAAATTTTGCGGTTGACATCCTTGATTTCGTTGATGCCCAAGCCGCATTCATCCTGTATGGCAATCAGCCGGTTTTGCGCGGCCAGAATAGGCTCGGCATGCTGTTCGAGCACACGCGAATAATCACGCTTGGCCTTGATTTGCCGCGCCAACCACTCCAGGTCCGTTTCATTATCCGGGAAAGAGGTAATGAAGTCCTTGCGCGGCATGTGCGCCTGACCCACGCAGATATCCATGATCACGCGTTCATGGGCGCGGATACGATCCATCGTTTCCCGCAGCCTGTTGACCAGACGATCTCTCTGAAGCGGTGCAAGCTTGATTTCCAGCAGCGCGTCGGAAAGCTCCTGGCGACACTTTATGGCTTTGGCATGACCCCTGCCGTGTTTCTCGGATGCCGCCATGAACTTCTCGTGCAACTCGCGCAGGTTGGCAAACCGCGCACGAGCCTCTTCGGGATCCAGGCCGGTATCAACCTCATCCAGCTCGGCGTCGACATCCGCTGTTTCCTCTTCATCATCATCGGGTATATCGGCTGCCGCAAACTCGGGTTCTTTCTCAAAATCCGCAGCGGGGAGATCAGCCTCGGCCACGGCGGGATCAACATAACCGCGAATCACTTCGGTAAGGCGAATCTCACCGGCCTGCGCCCTGTCATGCTGCCGTATCAGCTCGGCAATCGTCTCGGGATAGGTGGCGAGGGAGGACAACACCTGAGCCAGACCATCCTCGATACGCTTGGCAATCTGGATTTCACCCTCGCGGGTGAGCAACTCGACCGTCCCCATCTCGCGCATATACATGCGCACCGGATCGGTGGTGCGGCCAAATTCACCATCGACACTCGCCAGCGCCGCTGCCGCTTCTTCTGCCGCATCGTCATCTGCGGTAACGGCGGTATCGGCCAGCAACAAGGCATCGGCATCCGGCGCAACTTCATGCACCGGGATACCCATGTCGTTGATCATACCGATAATGTCTTCGATCTGTTCAGGATCGACGATCTCATCCGGCAGGTGATCGTTGACCTCGCGGTAGGTAAGAAACCCTTGTTCCTTGCCCTTTGCGATCAATAGTTTCAACTGCGACTGTTGCTGTTCCTGATTCATACTTACCTAGTCTTTACGTTTAAGGTTGATCGAACTCAGCAAAAATAACTTTCTATCTTACACTAAGCTACATATCCTGCAAACGAAACCTGCAAATTAAAGCCTGATGTTCCGTGACACGGGGAAACATCACCCAACAAACCAACACAAAATCACCTGACGCTGATGGTGAATAATCAACCACCCGCTTTTTCACTGGCTGTCTCACACTCATCCCTCGTAAGCAGCCGGCCTAACTCGCTTTTTTCCTCAGCACTCAAACCTTCCAGCTTGTCCTTGCGCAAGAGGCTCTCAACAAGCTGATCAATACGCTGCTCACGCAGACATCGCAGCGCGCCATGAAACTCCGCCTCCACGCCTTCGGACACCGAAGGCGTCCACTGCGCCAACGTAGCCAGATGGCGGCCTTCCCTGGTGTCGCGCCAGCGCTCCAGCAGAGCGCCAACGTTTAAATGAGGCTGCGCCTGCAATAATTCAAGCAACTCTTCCAGCAAACGCACTCCGGGGACATCAATATCCCGCAACCACCTTGCATCGCCTGCCCGAAGCGCCAGATCGGGCTTATACAACAGCATTTCAATCGCCATGCGCACCGGCGAACGGCTGCCAACCTGCCTGGCCGGCATGGCTGCGGGCCGTCGCGACGCCCTGGACTCAGCCTTGCCGCCGCTCACTATGCCCGTGAGCACCACGGCATCCATGCGCGCAATTTCAGCCAGCCGCGCCATCATCATGTGCTTGAACGCGCCCTCCGGCACATTGGACAACTGGGGACGCACAAGTTCCACCAACCGGGCGCGCCCATCCATGCTTGATATATCGGCCTGCTTGGTCAAGCTGGTATAAAAAAATACCGAAAGTGGAACAGAGTTCTCAATACGCGTTTCAAAGCCCCCTTGACCCTCCTTGCGTATCAGCGTATCGGGATCATCCCCTTCGGGCAGAAACATGAAGCGCGCGGTTCGCCCATCGGACATCATCGGCAGGGCGTTTTGCACCGCCCGCCACGCCGCGTCGCGCCCGGCGCGGTCGCCGTCAAAACAGAACACCACCTCGGGGACGACACGAAAGATGCGCTCAAGATGATCACGGGTAATGGCTGTGCCCAGGGTTGCTACCGCATTGCGAATACCGAACTGCGCCAGGGCCACGACATCCATGTAACCCTCTACCACCAGCAACCGGTCAAGCTGCCGCGACGCCTTACGCGCCTCATACAAACCGTAGAGTTCACGCCCCTTATGGAATACCGGCGTCTCGGGCGAATTGAGATACTTCGGCGTATCCTCCCCTAGAACCCGCCCGCCGAAGCCAATGACACGGCCACGCGCATCGCGGATAGGGAACATGATGCGGTCGCGGAAACGGTCGTAATAGCCGCCACCTTCTTTCTCGATCAGCAGCCCCGCCTCTGCCAGCCGCGCCTGGGATGCGGGATTCCCACCCTGCGCGCGCAGCAGGTTGTCCCAACCCGGCGGGGCAAAGCCAATATCGAACTCGGCGGCGATTTCGTCACTCAGCCCCCGCCCCTTCAAATAATCAGTAGCGCGCCGCGCCTGGGAATGTTCGCGCAACTGCCGCCGGTAAAACACGGAGGCCTGGACAAGCAGCTCATACAGATCCTTACCCTTGGCCGCCACAACGGAATCCAGGGCTGCTTGCGGCACCTGCATCCCGGCGCGCGCCGCAAGATCATGGACGGCTTCGACAAAATCCATGCGCTCGTATTCCATCAAAAAACCGATGGCAGTGCCGTGCGCGCCGCAACCGAAGCAATGATAGAACTGTTTTTCGGGGCTGACGGTAAAGGAAGGGGTCTTTTCGTCGTGAAACGGGCAGCGCGCAGCATAGTTGCTACCCGCCTTGCGCAAAGGGACGCGCGCATCGATCACCTCGACGATGTCGACGCGCGTCATTAATTCATCAATAAACTGCTGGGGGATTCTGCCTGCCATGCGCTATTGTAAGCCTCCAGCGCTTCGCCGTCAGCCTGTAACGCTAGACTGATAGAAAGTTAGGGTGCCGCCGCACAATAGAGAAAACGAGGCTTAAAAACATCAATCAGAGCAACCTCGTTCGAGGTTGCTCTGATTGGGTATCAAGGAGATGGAAACAACGCAGCCAACGTGGCTTTGATCTTGGCGCCCACCACGCCCATATCAGCGCGGCCCTGAACACGCGGCTTGAGCGCCGCCATGATCTTGCCCATGTCCTTGGCCGAGGCGGCACCGCTGGCGGTTATCGCCTCGCCAATCAGGGCGTCGATCTCCGCCTCGCTGAGCTGGGCGGGGAGATATTCCTGGATCAGACCTATTTCAAAAGCCTCTTGCGCGGCAAGCTCGGCACGCCCCGCCGCCTCATATTGACCGAAAGAGTCACGCCGCTGCTTGATCATCTTGTCAAGTATGGCAAGGACTTGCGCATCATCAAGGGAGATGCGCTCATCGACTTCGCGCTGCTTGAGCGCCGCCAAGATCAGGCGAATCACGCCCAATCGCTCTTTCTCCCTGGCGCGCATCGCAGACTTCATGTCTTCTTCGATACGCTGCTTCAGGCTCTGCTCACTGCTCGCCATAATACCCCCACGCAGGAGCAGGCATGAAACCGCCCCTGTAACCTGCCAGGAAAAAAGCCTTAGTACATGCGAACCCGTTTGGTAATATCGCGCGAGGACTTCTTGAGCTGCCGCTTCACCGCTGCCGCCGCCTTGCGCTTGCGCACCGAGGTTGGCTTCTCATAGAACTCACGAGCGCGAACGTCAGCCAGTGTGCCGGCCTTTTCACATGTTCTCTTGAAACGACGCAAAGCGACTTCAAACGGCTCGTTCTCTCTAACGCGAACTAATGGCATCTACAAACCTCAACAAATGAAAAATGGATAAAAATCAGCATAAAGCTGGAAAAAACCGCGCTCGGCCACCTGTTTGCGACCGATTAAACCGCCAATTCTAATCCCAAAACATCAGGGATGCAAAGATTTATCCTGAAAACGGCAGTTGGACGGGGCGAAGTGTGCGATTTTCAGGGTGCAGGGCATGCCCGTGAAGGGCACAATGAGGCGTAACGACGCGGAATGGTTGTTCCACCGTGAAGGTGGCAATGCCATTCCAAGGAGTTACAACGCTGTCATGCACCCTGGAAATCGTGCAATCCACCCCGTAGCGGTTTGCGCCAAATAGGCGGGGCCGCAGGGCATAAAAAAGCCTATGTAAAGCACATTGCTAACCGCAAAAAGAAGCGGCCAACCGCCGTTTTCAGGATTATGCTTGCCGCACGGAACAAACCGGGCAATCTGGGTCTTGGGGTAACCGGATCGTTCGCCAACGCATGGTCAGCGCATCAAGCAGCATCAAGCGCCCGGCCAGGGTATCGCCAATATCAAGCAATAGCTTGAGGGTTTCCGCAGCCTGGATACTGGCAATGATACCGACGGCGGGGGCAAACACGCCACTTTGGCCGCACGTCTCGGCGGCCTCCCCGTCCTCTTTGTACAAACAACGGTAGCAGGGACTGTCAAACTGGTCCGCGCGAAACACCGTTACCTGCCCTTCCATGCGGATCACGGAGCCGGACACGAGAGGCGTCTTTTCCGTCACGCAGGCTTCGTTGAGGGCAAAGCGTGTGGCGAAGTTATCGCTGGCATCCACCACCACATCTGCAAGCCGCACCTGCTCGCGCAACGCCTCTCCCGTCAGGCGCGTATTGAAAGTGCTGACCTCGATACCCGGATTGAGCGCCAGCATGGTGTCTCTGGCGGAACCAACCTTGTCGCGCCCCACGTCGACGGTGCGGTGAACGATCTGGCGCTGGAGATTGGTAAGATCAACCCGATCATCGTCGCTGATCACCACATGACCGACGCCGCTGCTCGCCAGATACATAACCACCGGCGAACCCAAACCACCCACGCCGATCACCAGCACCCGCGCACGCAGCAATTTTTCCTGCCCGGCAAAGTCGATCTGGGGCAGGAGAATATGGCGGCTATAGCGCGTTAACTGCTCGTCATTCACAACAGGGCACGCTTAACCCCGCGTGTAAACATAAAAAGCATCTACCGGGACGCGCGCGTTATCGGCCCATCCGCCTATCAAATAGACCGATCTGTCTACTACCGCAACCCCCATTGCAGCCAGCGTGCCCGGCATGGGACCGACCTGGTTCCACGCGCCCGTTTCAGCGTCATAATAGGCGGCGCGGTCATGGATGCCATCGCCACTGTACCCGCCAAAGATGAAGATTTGCCCATCCAGGATGCAGGCACCCAGACCCGCAGCAGTCCACGGCAAGACCAGCGCCGCATCTCTTGTCCATGCACCCTGCGCCGGGTCATAAGATTCCACGAAGTCGAAGTTATTGAACCCTTTGCTGCTGAAGGCCACTCCGCCCATCGTCAATATCCTCCCCCCGGAGACGACGGCGGTGAGCGCGAACCTTGGCGTGGGCAATGGAGCGATCTCCTCCCAAACCCCCTTCGCAATGTCCAGACGCTCACAGAAATCAAAGCCCGGGTCGGTTTGTGGCCCACCCTCCGTTGCGCCCGGATGGTGCCCGCCCATCACATAGATGCAGCCATCGAGATACGCCACCGCCGGGTAATCATGCGGCATCAGCAGATCAGGGCCACGCTCCCACGCATCCCGCTCAGGGTAATAAATTTCGACGTCCGTCAAGAACCGGAATGTCCCATTCGGCTGCTTGAACCCCCCGCCCATCACATAGATGCGATCATCAACGGTGACCGCCACCGTCCCCGACCTCAAGGTAGGCATATCCGTGCGCTTTTCCCAGTCTCCCGTGGCAGGATCATACATCCGGGTCAAGTTCATGCTGGCGAAATTCACGCCGCCGCCACCAAACGTGTAAATTTTATTTTTATGAACGGCCACCGACGGGTGAGACCGCGCAACATCCAGAGGCCCCTTACTAATCCATCCGCCCGAACGAACAGCATTTTCCATACCACAGACCTCTTTTAAATAACTAATACATTATATTATAATTGTTTTTTTATTGAGAAACTCCCCGACACCACCTATCGCCAACAACAAAAAACCAAAAATTAAACCATCAGTACTCTATAAAATGAGATGATTTTATGGTACAAAAACCGGGCCGGGGTAAAGCAGAGGAGCTTAAATGGTGCAAAAAACTCACCAGGAACCTTTTGAATATACAAAAACAACTAAAACATAACACAAGAATAACCGATACATAAGTTAGATACACACACAATACGACCTTGCAAGAAAGAAATGACATTGAGCTTGCCCACAAAATCATTTAATCACCCAACATCAGGGCGGCCATATTGGCTATTGCGGGGTTTTCGTGTATGTTACCAATATCCGACTATATTGCTAGGTTATTCGCATGCTGGCGAAACCCGCTCACCTAACCCTGAGGAGGCAAAACCGTGCTCCATAACAGCTCCATCCTTGCCAATGACAGCTTGAGCGTGGCTCCACAGGCGCCTGCCAGCGTCCAGGCGGCCTCGCTTCCACCTCTGCAAGACACCTTTGGGCGTACATTCGACTATGTGCGCATTGCCGTCACGGATCGGTGCAATCTGCGCTGTACGTATTGCATGCCGGAAGAAGGTGTCGAATTCAAGCATAAGGACTCCGTCCTGAACGCTGAAGAAACCATGCGCATCATTTCGGTGCTTGCCAGGATCGGCATTAAAAAGGTGCGCTTTACCGGGGGTGAACCGACCATACGCAAGGATATCGTCGATCTCGTCGCAGGCGCGGCATCAACCCCAGGCATTAAAGGGGTGCATCTCACCACCAACGGCTTGCTGCTGCACCGCTATGCCAAAGACCTGCTAAATGCCGGACTCACCGGGATCAACCTCAGCCTGGACAGCATGGACGCCGACCGTTTCATGCGTATCACGCGCCGCACTGGCGTCAATACAGTCCTCGACAATATCCAGCTAGCGCTGGACATGGGATTCCCCCGCGTCAAGGTCAATGTAGTGCTGATGCGCGGCTTCAACGAAGATGAACTGGAAAAGTTTACCTCCTACACCAAGGACCATGCCGTAACGGTGCGCTTTATTGAATTCATGCCGTTCGATGCAGAGCAGATCTGGGGCAGCGGCGACCATTTCGCCAGCGCAGAGAGCATTGTTGCACGCATTCATTCACTTTACCCCGATGTCGGCCCCGCTCCGGGCACGCGCACCGAACATCACATTTTCAAAGTCCCCGGCTGGGCAGGAAAAATCGCGGTTATTCCCGCCTTCACCCGCAGCCTGTGCGGCAATTGCTCGCGTATCCGCGTCACCGCCGACGGCAGCATACGCAACTGCCTGTACTCCGATGACGAGTACAACCTCAGGGAAGTCATGCGTGAGGGCGGCACGGATGATGACATGATTACACTGTTCCGCAAGGCATTCGCCGACAAGGCCATCGACGGTTATGAGTCCAAAAAACGATCCGACGCCAAAGTCAGCCTCTCCCCGCACCGCGGCAGCATGACCCAGATCGGCGGCTAAATCAGGCAACACCACACTCAGCGCCTTGTCTTGCCCAAGAGGCAAGCCAAGGTGCTTAATACTCAGACCAAATATCAAGCAGGTGAACAGCACAATGGCAAATGAATTTACCCATTTCAACGCCAAGGGCGAGGCCCATATGGTGGATGTTGGAGACAAGGCCGTCACCCAGCGCGAGGCCGTCACTGAAGGCCGCATTTATATGAATCCAAAGACCCTGGAAATGATCATGCAGGGCACCCACAAAAAAGGGGATGTATTAGGTATCGCGCGCGTTGCCGGCATCATGGGCGCAAAGAAAACCCCTGATCTGATTCCTTTATGCCATCCCATTAACTTGACTGCGGTTGAGTTGGACCTGACTCCGGAGCCGGATAAAAATGCGGTGTATTGCCGAGCCGCCGTCCGTTGCGGCGGACAGACCGGCGTGGAAATGGAGGCGCTTGCCGCCGTACAAATCGCCTTGCTAACCATCTACGACATGTGCAAAGCGGTGGACCGTGGCATGGTGATGCAGGACATCGGCTTGCTGGAAAAATCCGGTGGAAAATCGGGAACCTGGACCAGGGCCGAACAAGGCTAACGCATTCGAGGACTGAACATGAACATCAAAATACGCTCTACGCTAAACCTTTATATACATGCTGGCACAGTCTCCGCGAACTTTTAAAGATGCCCTTAGCCCAGAGGTTGTTATTATGAACGTCAAAATACGCTATTTCGCCAGCATGCGTGATCGTATGGGCCGCGCCGAGGAAACCGTCTCGGTTGATGGCGATGCTGTCACCGTTGCAGATCTTTGGAAAAAAGTCTCCTCCGGCCAGGATCTGCCCGGCAGCACGTTGATTGCCGTCAATATGGAATATACCAACGGTGCGGCAACCGTGAAAAACGGTGACGAAGTCGCCTTCTTTCCGCCTGTCACGGGAGGCTGATCATGAACGCAAAAACCGGCATTACAGTCCTGGTTCAAGAGGAATCCTTTGATCCTTGCCAGCTCACCGCAGCACATCAAGCCACACTTGATGCCAGCAAATGCGGAGGCATCGTAACCTTCGTCGGCACCATGCGCGACTACAATGACGGTCACAGCGTGTCATCGATGTACCTGGATCACTATCCGGGCATGACCGAGCGCCATGTTGAAAAAGTATGTCAGGAAGCCGCTGAAAAGTGGGAAGTGATCGACATCCTGGTGGCGCACCGCTACGGAGAGATTAAACCTTCCGATGCTATCGTGCTGGTCGCCGTATGGTCAGCCCACCGCGCCAACGCCTTCGACGCCTGCCGCTTCGTGATCAACTACCTGAAAGAACGCGCGCCGTTCTGGAAGCGTGAATCAACCCCCGCAGGCGAACGCTGGGTGGAGCACAACACCAAGGATCCTGCTGCCGAGGCTGCGGCTGCGAGCGCAGCCAGTATCCGCCGCACGGGCTAACCCCCGCCCGATCTTCTTTTCCAGAAGTGCACTCTCAAAACACTACACGCTGTGAAGTTGTAATGCCCTGAAAAATCCGTCCCGGCGCGCATCACATACGCCGGGACGGGATACATCTCAGCCTTAACCTTCTATCGGCTCCTCCAGACAGAAACCGGCGCTGTCCGAGTTAGGATGCCCTATCCACTGGCTATCGACGATAGCACGATCCACCGCGACGACACGGATCACATAACCGCAGGGCTTCATGCCCGTGGTATCGAGCGTCCAGGCATCGCCCGGCGCGGGTAAGGTATTGACCAAACCCGAACTCGGACTCGGTATCGCCTCGCCGGGATCATTGACTGTGGGTTCGACACCCAGGCTGTAACTGCCAAGATAATCATCGCGCGCGATGAAGTTGCCGGAGAGCACAGTACCGGGCTGGAATTTGCCGCAGTTTCCAGCGCCGATGGTGATGTCGATCGACGCCTCCGGCCCGGTGTTGTCGAGTTGGATCACATGGGTATCGGTGCCTTGCAGGATACCGCCGCCATCATAGGTGGATAGCCTGACATACCACCTGGCGTCGCCCGCCGTGTCCCACTGGGCGAGCAATAGCATCGCGTTTTGCGTGAACGGCAGATAATCGAAGCGTTTGGTGATGGAATTGGCCTTGTGGGTACTGAAAATCCCGTTCTGATCTTCCACTAACAGGTCGGTGAGTACCGGCGTCCAAATCAACTGATCCTGACTAACCTCGACAACGTAGCTGTAACCAGAAACCGGGAACCCTTGCACTGTCACACGACCGGCAAAGGGACAAGGTCTGCCCAGCGTATCGGGTGGCAAATTATTAAGGGCGAACTTGGCATCGGGTGTTGTCAGGCCGGTAACGCCATTGATATAAGGGACAGGTATGCCACCCATATTCAAGATCTTACCCGCCGGAGCCAGAGAAGACGGCGCGATATTGATTAGCGTCTCCTCGCGATTACCCCACGTCGGCACCTGGTTCGGATTGGCGCAAGGCACGGGTTCGCTCCACGACAGAATGGCGCGGATGCGCACCACCTTTGGCCCCTTCTTGCAGTTTTGGCGATACTGGTTGAGATCAACTGGCAGGCGCACCGCGTAGTACACGCCTTCGGGCGGGATGTTGGCAAGATCATAAACACGCACGCTCGCTGTGCCCAGACAGGTTTCGAAGCTGCCATTGCCGTCGAAATCTCCCCAGAAAGTCACATACTCGCGGCTGCCGTCGGTGCATGGCCCGCCGGAAAAACCCGAGGACTTCTTGATCTGGATCACGCCCACCAGGGTGTCGGGGAAGTTGGGATCCAACCCGATGCACTTGAGTTCTTCGAAGCTGGTGTCGCCATCCGTCTTGGGAAACAAGAGATCATTGATATCAGGGTTGATCTGGATACCCGGCAGGAGTTTCGTGAACGCCTCGGCGCTTAGCGTGGTCTGCGCGTTGGCGAATGCCGAAAGCTCCTTGAAGGCGAAACGGTGTACCGGCACACCCTTACCCTTGTACAGCGTTGACAGCTCCGCCGCGCCAAGGCTCTTCATCTTGGTGGGGATGGGCTTTTCGAGATCAAGTATCTCCTCGATATTGGGTGGCAGTTTGACCTTCGCCGCCACGAAATCCTTGGCGCCGAGGAACCAGCGGCGCGGCTCGACCTGAATCGTTTCCTGACGCACATTCCCCCACACCGGCTTCCAGTTGGGCTGATTCGGCGGCGGCGGATTGTTCCAGGACAGGATCGCGCGCACCAGAATCATATGATTGAAAAAACACAGCTTGCGCTTCGGGTCGACCTTCAGCGAAGCCGCATATTCCAGCCGCTTGCCGCCGTCCGTCCCTTCCGGGATGTTGTGGGCCTGGAAGCTGGTCATGCCCTGGTCGTCCCAGGTCGCACCATTGTCGAAGGAAAGGTAAAAACGCACATATTCCGTGCTGCCCAAACCGCAGATATTGCTACCGTAACCCGACGGCTGGTAGATATAGACCACAGCTTCCAGATATTCCTGCTGCGGGTGATAGCCCACGCAGCCCAGCGCCTCGTAATGGGTGTTGCAGCAGATCGGCAGGATCGGCGTGAACATGCTTTCGGCAAGATTGCCGAAGTAATTCGGATTGGAGAGCAATAGCGGCTTGAATGCCGCACGCTCCTTGGGATGCGCCTCTTGCAACACTGTTTGGGATTTCTGGACAGCCTTTTTTATCTCGTCATTCATTGGTGTACTCCTTGTACGCATGAAGTTAATGACAATCCATCGAGCAAACCAGCCCGGTTAACCGGGCCGGAAAAACGGGATCAGGCGCAAGAATGGCAAATCCATTGAAGGTGTGACAGGGCAAACAAGCCTATCTTCCGGGAGCATTCCTCCGCCGGAAAAGATAGCCATCCATGGCCACAAACCTTATCCCTGGAAGGAGGGGTACCCAGGAAAAAGCGGGATCGGAATCCCGCAGGCTCTGCACATCCTTACGCTGAAACTGCTCCATGTCATGATCGAGGCACTCCTCGATGGACTCAGAGTACCGCAGGGGGCGTTACAGATCGGTTACAGATTCGAAAAAAAACGAGGATGCGCCGTGAGGGGAATCGTGCGCTACGGGCGAGATTGCCCGGATTCTTCCCGGTCGGCCTCATCATGCTGTTCATGCCGAGGACCGTGAGGATGGGAGTGGATGACGTCGCCGTGGCGATGGATGTGCTCGTGGAGGATGAAGCGCTCTTTGATGTAATTGAATAGCAGCACCAGGCAAAACAGGCTGGCGCCGAACAGCACGATGGTTGCGCCGGAGGCGGCGTTGAAGATATAGCTCAGATACATGCCCACCACACCCATGACGGCGCCGATGAGGGTGGAATAGATGATCATCCGGCTGAAGCTGTCGGTGAGCATGCGCGCGGTGATGGCCGGAATGACCAGGGTGGCGGCAATCATGGTGACGCCGACAATGTTCATCGAGGCGATGATCGCCAGGGTGAGGATGAAGGAAAACATCAACTGCACAACTCCGGTCTTGATGCCGAAGACGCGCGCCGCTTCGTTGTCGAAGGTGGAGAACAGTAACGGCTTGTACATCAAAAATACCGTTACCATGGTAAAGGCGGTGACCAGCGCGATGACAGTCAGATCCTCGCTGGTGACGCCCAGGATATTACCGAACAACGCCGCCTCGAAGCTCTGGGTAAAGGTGCGCACACGGCTGATGATGGCTATACCCAGCGCAAAGAAGGCGGTGGTGACTATGCCGATGGCGGCGTCGGATTTGATCTTGCCACCCTTCGCTACCTGATTGATCAAAACAGCAGCCAGCAAGCCCATTGCGCCCGCGCCGACATAGAAATTCAGTCCAAGGGTAAAACCTACCACGGCGCCGCCGAAGGCAGCGTGGGATAGCCCGTGACCGATATAACTCATGCCGCGCAGCACGATATACACGCCGATCAGCCCGCACAGCGCCCCTACCATCAGGGAGGCAAGCAGGCTGTTCCTGAAAAACTCGTAGGCGAGCGGCTCAAGCAAAAAATCCATCATCCTAGAAACCTCAGTTGGACGGGGTGGAGTGTGCGGTTATGGGGGTGCAGGGCAAGGCGCAACGACGCGGAATGGTTATTCCATTCCAAGGAGTTGCAACGCAGCCATGCGCCGCCATAACCGTGCAATCCGCCCCGTAGCGCGCCCGCCCAATCGGTGCAATGGTAAAACAACACACAAGCCATCTTAGTCATTGCCCTATGCGCTCCAATGAGCGGTCAACTGAGGTTTCTAGGATCATCATTTTTCTTTCTCTGCGAGATGCAATGGCGTGCCACTGGCAATCAGGAAATGATCGCCATGCTCCACAATCACGATATCACCGCCATAGGTTTTGGTCAGTATGCCGTTGGTGAAGATGTCGCGTGGCTTGCCCTGTGCAACCAGCCCTTTGTTGAAGCAGATCACCCAGGGCAGATGCGATGCGACGGCGTTCAGATCGTGGGTGGTGAGAAGGATGGTGATCCCCTCTTGATTCAGATCGCCCAACAGATGCAGCACGTCGTGCTGGGTTTTTATATCGACCCCGGCGGTAGGCTCATCGAGCACCAGCAGCTTGGGATTGTTGATCAGGGCGCGTGCCAGAAAGGCGCGCTGACGCTGTCCGCCTGAGATGTTGACGATGTGGTGATGCAGACAGTCGTGGATGCCGAGCCGATCCGCCAGATCGTGAACCTTGTTGCGCTCCTGCCGCGTGGACCAGGGCCAGATCCCCTTGTTGGTGTACAACCCCATGAGGATCACCTGCTCGACGGTGACGGGGAAGCTCCAGTCCACGCTTTCGAGCTGGGGAACGTAACCGATGCTGCCCGGCGGGAGCTTGTCCACGGGCAGTCCCAGCAGCCGCACATCACCCGAAAACACCGGCTGAGTACCGAGAATGGTTTTTAACAGCGTGGTCTTGCCTGATCCGGTCGGCCCCACAATGCCGGCAAATTGGCCAGCGGGGATCTCCAGGGAGAGGCGGCTAAAAATGACTTTGCGCTCATAACCTACCGATACGTCACGCAATCTGACAGCAGCGTCCATTTGTACCTTTTACATTTTCGGTTCGATATTCGCCGCGTCCACATTGGCGGCGCAACCACGGCTGCCACCCAGCGCCTCGGTCATGATCTCGACATTGTTGGCCATCATACCGATGAAGGAATGCCTCGGGCCAGTGGGCGCGCCCGGCAGTTCATCATCCGACAATTGGTCGATAAACTTGACACCGGTCTCGCGTGCAATCTGCACCAGGGTCTTGCTGGGGAAGACCTCGGAGCCAAAGATTGCGGGCACCTTTTCCTGTTTGAGCTGTTTGATGATTCTGATGACTTCGCGCGGGCTGGGCTCGGAAAAGTCCGAAGGCTGGATGGCGGCGATAACCTTCATGCCATAACGCGGTGCGAAATAGGCAAAGGAATCATGATACGTCACCAGCTTGCGGTTTGTTTCGGGGATGGTTTTGACGCACGCAAAAATGGCGGCATCCAGTTTTTTCAGCTTGGCCACATAGGCTGCGGTATTGGCAATATAACCCTCCTTGCGTACCGGGTCGATGGCGGCCAGATTATCCCGGACAGTCTCGGCATAGCGTATCGCCAGCGCGATGTTCGGCCACAGATGTGGATTGGGATGACCGGCTTCGCGGGGGAAGCTGAAGTCATATTGCCAGTCTTCCTTGCGCAATGCGCTCTCACCAAGACGTACTATCGGCGTACGCGCTTTTTTAACCTTTTCCGCCAGTTTTACCGTGGGCAACTCAAGGTCAAGCCCGTTCACGACGATAATATCGGCAGCGGTCAACACTTTTGCATCCGCAGGCACAGGCTCGAAGGTGTGGGAATCGGTGCCGTCGGGAACGATTCCGGTGACGTTGACATACCCCGCGCCGACATTCCGGACAATATTGGTAATGGGGGCGACAGTGGTGACGATGTTGATTTTTTTTACTGCATCAACGGCATAGAGCTGCCCGGACATAAACAATGTCATCAGGGATGTCAAAAATAGAGCAGAAAACCGGAGCGGTTTATTCATGGGTATCCCCTTAATCCTTTACAACATATCGGCATCATCAGCGAAACTTGTACCCTGGCTGGATTGACATCAATGAGACGGTCGTGATGTACTGTATGACGAATTATTTTTTAATCATACATCTTTCAGGTAGCGACACGGCATGGCTTTCAAACTATTTTTATAGTCCGTATGAAAATCTGGCAACATTTCACATTATAGATAAAAGCAGCCTTAATACATAGATCAAACATGGGACTAGCGGCGCAAAATGGGCACATCATTCTTCCATCACCAGAGCGGTCGCGCCTGGTGATGATGGCCGTGCTCGCGACCCTGATCGTACATGTGTTCGTGGTTTCGGTTTTGTGGCGCTTGTGGAGTGATCGACCCATGCTGCAACCCTCTCCTCCACTCGAAGTAAACCTTATCGTGCCGCCGCCTAAGTCTACACCGGTGACGCCGCCCCCACCGGCCCCTCGCCCTCCACCTGCGGCCCAACAGCCGGTCAAGCAAACTCCTTCCTTACCTGCTCAGCAACCGGTCGCGCCGATGACAAAAGCGGCGCCCCCCTTGCCCGTGCCGGTAGAGCAGCATGTGGCGGAGCCGGTTAAACAGCCCGAGGCCGCCCCGCCGCCTGTGGTCCCGGAGGAGCCGAAAGCCGCGCCCGTCAAAACGGCACCGGCAGCAGAGATCGAGCCGCCGGGGTTTGGCGCCGCATATTTGAACAACCCGCCGCCCAAATACCCTCCTGCCGCACGGAAGTTTGGCCTGCAGGGCACGGTACTCCTGAGGGTGTTGGTCAGCCCGGCGGGGCTGCCGGAGAAAATAAGCGTTCTGACCAGTTCCGGCTCACCTGTACTGGATGATGCCGCCATAAATACGGTCAAGCAATGGACGTTCGTGCCCGCCCGTCAGGGAGACCACACAGTTGCCGGTTCGGTTAATGTGCCGATCCGTTTTGTTTTGAATTGAATCCACTTTCCAGCGCATACCCAAGCACGACCAGGAGAATTAATGAACAGTACGCCTCAAACGACAACGTCCTTCATGGATCACCTGGGAAGTGCCGACCCTATGGTCTCAGGCGTGCTCTACCTGCTGCTGATTCTTTCGCTGCTGACATGGTTTTTGATCATCTACAAAGGGTCGGAGCTATGGCGTGCCCGGCGTGCGAACGACGAGTATGCCAAACAGTTCTGGGAGAGTGCCGATGCCGTGCAATTTCTGAAAAAATCAGCCGCGTCACATTCCGCGTGCCCCTTGGCGCGACTGACAAAAACCGGCGTTGAGGCCGTGGAACATTATCAATCTCACTACACCGACCCGAGCGATGCCGCCAAACACATCAACAACATCACTGACACACTCACCCGCGCCTTGCGTCAGGCCATCCAGGACCAGATAACCCACTTTGAAGCGGGCTTGGGGATATTGGCGACCATCGGCAATACCGCGCCGTTTGTCGGCCTGTTCGGCACCGTGATAGGCATCATGTCGGCACTGGAAGGCATCGCCGGCAGCGGTTCGGCGGATCTGAACGTGGTTGCCGGCCCGATTGGCGAAGCGCTGGTCGCCACCGCGGCGGGCATTGCCTGCGCTGTCCCGGCTGTGGTGGCGTACAATAGTTTTTTGCGGCGCATGAAGGTGTTCAGCAATACACTGGATAGTTTTGCCTATGACTTGTTGTCTCACCTTGCCTCTGAACGTGCCGTTCGCGCTCTTGCGACAGAGGAGAAAAAATAATGGCATTCGGTCAACTTGATCGCGGCGGTGCGCCGCAACCCATGCACGAAATCAACGTCACCCCGCTGGTCGATGTGATGTTGGTACTTCTGGTGGTGTTCATCATCGCCGCTCCGCTGCTGACTCATAAGGTCAAACTCAACCTGCCCAAGGCCACGGCCCAGCCATCATCGGTCATTCAGAAACCGCTCGTCCTCAGCCTGACGAAAGATGCGCAACTCTATCTTGATGGAAAACCCATCGGCCACGCGGCATTACAAACAATGTTGCAAGGTCTGGTCGCGGCCAATACTCCACCCACCGTGGAATTGCGCGCCGACGGTGATCTGGCCTATCAGCATGTAGTGCGCCTTATGGCATTAGTACAAAGCACTGGGGTAACCAAGCTTTCGTTCATTACACAACCTGAAGCGGTAGGCGCACCATAAAAAACACCTTCAACACCCAACAACGGGAGCGTTACACAATGAAAAAAAACTCGCGGGTTCAACGGGCGTTACGCAGCGCCAGGGGCGCAACATTGACGTTGGCGGGAATCACATGCCCATTGCTAGCCATGGCGGCCGGCGTGCCGACGCTCGATGTGGTGGAAGTGAAATCCACAGCAGACAACCTGATCGGCGCCGCCGACTCGGCAAATCAGGGCACCGTGACCAAAAAGCAACTGGATGCACGCACCGTCTATCGCCCCGGAGAATTACTGGAAACCGTGCCGGGACTGATCGTCTCCCAACACAGTGGGGAAGGCAAGGCCAACCAGTTCTATGCGCGCGGCGTTAATCTTGACCACGGCACGGATTTGCGTACCAGCGTCGACGGCATGCTGGTCAACCAGCGCAGCCACGGGCACGGGCAGGGCTGGACCGATTTGAATTTTCTGATACCGGAGCTGGCGAGCGGCCTGCAATACAAGAAAGGGCCTTATTATGCCGAGGAAGGCGATTTTTCGTCGGTGGGCAGCGTCAATATCGGCTATCTTGATGTCCTGCCGCGAGGCATTTCCAACATCGGCATCGGCCAGCAGGGTTACCGGCGTTTGCTGCTCGCCGATTCTCCCAGACTGGGCGCAGGCAACCTGCTCTATGCAGCCGAGATAAGCGCCAAAGACGGACCGTGGGTCAACCCCGACGACTACCGCAAATTCAATACCGTGCTACGCTACAGTCAGGGCGATGACCAGAACCGTTTCAATGTCACCGCCATGGCCTACCGGGGACTATGGAACGCCACAGATCAGATCCCGCTGCGCGCCGTGAACAGCGGCTTAATACCGCGACTAAGCACGGTTGACCCCAGTAGTGGCGGCGATGTCTCCCGCTACAGCCTATCAACCGCATGGCAGCGCATGAGCGGCAATGGCATCACCCGGGCCAATGCCTATGTCATCCAGCATGACCTCAACCTGTTTTCGAACTTCACTTACTTTATGAATGATCCCGTCCGCGGCGACCAGTTCTACCAGCCTGACAAACGCACCATGTCCGCCGCGAACATCAGCCAGGCATGGTTGAGCCAATGGGGTAGCCGTGATGTCGAAAATACCGTCGGGCTGCAACTGCAGAACGATAATATCTCCAATGGCCTGTTGAGCACCATCAAGCGGCAGGTATGGGACACCACCCGACGCGACCGTATCGTCGAGAGCAGCGCCGCTGTCTACGTTCAGAATAGTACACGCTGGACGGAGAAATTCCGCACTGTGGCGGGGCTGCGCAGCGACTTCTACCGGTTTAACGTTCGCAGCGATAACGCCGCCAATTCAGGCGCCGAGAACGCCAGCATCACCAACCCCAAACTCAGTATGATCTTCGGCCCCTGGGCCAAGACCGAGTATTACATCAATCTCGGCGGCGGCTTCCGCAGCAATGATGCGCGCGGCACGACCCTCACCGTCGATCCGAAGACCGGCAGCACGGTTGATGCCGGCGGCAATCCAATTCAAAGGGTCACCCCCCTGGCACGCACCAAGGGTGTCGATCTGGGGCTGCGCACCGCCATCATACCGGGCTTGCAGAGCACCTTCACCGTGTATCAACTGGACTCCGCCTCCGAATTGGTATTTCTGGGCGATGCCGGAACCACTGAGGCGAGCCGTGCCAGCCGCCGCACTGGCTTTGAGTTCGCCAACTACTATGCGCCCACACCGTGGTTAACCATTGATGCGGATATCGCCTACGCCAGGGCACGCTTCAAGGGTAATGCCCCGGAGGGAGACCGCATTCCCGGCGCAGTGGAAGGCGTCGCTTCACTGGCAGCCTTGGTGGATAACGTCGGCCCCTGCTTCGGCAGCATGGCCCTGCGCTACTTTGGCCCACGCCCCCTGGTTGAAGACAACAGCGTGCGCTCAAACAACACCACCACGCTGAACGGCCAGATCGGCTACAAATTCCACAAAAACCTGCGTGTGGCGCTGCAAGTCTTTAATTTGTTGAACAGCAAGTCCAACGCCATCGACTACTATTACGAATCACAACTGCAAGGCGAAACGGCACCAAAGGCCGACAAGCACTTCCACCCCATCGAGTCACGCTCGTTCAGGGTAAGTTTTATCAGCAATTTTTAGGCTATATTTTTCGTCATGTCCGTTAAAGAGGGATTTCAATGGAGCGCCTCACCATATCACTGGAAACCACACTCGCTAAACAATTTGACGAGTTTATCCGCGCGCGCGGATATTCAAACCGATCGGAGGCGATGCGCGACCTGATCCGGGAGCGTCTCGAAACCGAACGCCTCCAGAAATGGGAAGAAGGCTATTGCATCGCCACGCTGAGCTATATCTACAATCATCACGAGAGTGAACTCGCAAGCCGCATCACTTCGGCACAGCATGAGCATCATGATCTGACATTGTCCAGCATGCACGTACACCTGGACCACGACAACTGCCTGGAGATTGCCATACTGCGCGGCCCCACCCAGGAGGTGCGCAACTTTGCCAACACCGTGATCGCCGCGCGTGGCGTGCGGCATGGTAAGCTGCACATGGTGCCGGTGGAGATGAGGGAAGAAAAGCATCCCGCCTCGTCTCACGCGCATACCCATAGCTACCCCATCACCTGACTGGCGACTTATGCGATCCAAAGAAGCAAGCACCCGAATCATTTACGTGCGTCACGGCCAGACTGATTTTCCGCTGGACCGCATTTACAACGACGACATAGAAGACCCTATATTGAATGCCGCAGGCGTTGAGCAAGCCCGGTACGCCACCGAATTATTGCGCAACACGAAAGTCGACCTGATCTGCGCCAGCCCCAGCAACCGCACCTGGGCGACGGCGCAAGCCATTGCGCAGGCTACCGCTGCACCACTGGAGGCAAATCCCGCGCTAAAAGAACGGCGCTTCGGGATCTGGGAGGGATTGTTCTTCGATGAAATCGAGCGCAACTATCCTGACCTGTATCAACAGTGGAAACAAAATCCCAGCGCCTTCAAACCGGAGGGTGGTGAATCGGTTTATGACCTGCTCGACAGGGTTAAGGCGGTGATTGATGGCCTTATTGAGCAGTACAAAGGAAAAACCATCGTTGTGGTTTCTCACGTTGGCCCTATTCGTGTGTGCTTGACGGCAGCACTCCAGATGCCGGTGGAATCATACCGGCAACTGACGATTGATTACGCCTCGCTTTCCCGAATAGATTACGGCAGGAGCCAGAACAACTTTGTCTATATGAACATCTCAAGCAAGGGGCTTGGTTAGGACGCATCGCAAGCCCATCAAGCTGTCTTCGTACTTGTCCGATAATCTCACCATGAGAACCCATACGCGCATTCCCCTGCTCCCAGCAATTGCACTCAGCTTGATGCTCCTTGCGAGCAGCCCGACAGCCACCGCTCAAATGGCAGCGCCGCCAGAAGAAGAAACCCCCTATGTGCTTGGGAAAAAGGCGCTCAAGGACAAGAATGGCGAGACCGCCATTGCCGAGTTTTCAAAATGCCTTTCCACCCAGCCGGATGACATTGAATGCCACTGGGAACTTGGGTGGTCTTTTTTCCTGGAGCATGAGTTTGAAAAAGCGCGCCTGGAATGGCTCACCGTCAAGAGACTGGCCCCGCAGCGTACCGGCCTCGACAAGGTATTAAAGACTATAAACAAGCATCTGGACATTCTCACAAAAGCGCAAGCCTTACGCAGCACCAGCCCCGCCAGCCTTGCGTCCAACCAGAGGCACGCGGGGCACACCGTCACAATCCGCGCGGTTGGCGACACCATGCTGGGAACCAACTTTCCTGACGACATGCTTCCCCGCAATGGCGCATCGCCCCTGATGCAGATCAAATCACTCATCAAAGGAGCCGACATTACTTTCGCCAATTACGAAGGCACGCTTTGTGACGGCGGACACTCTCAGAAATGTGCCGGAGCAACAGGAGGATGTTACGCGTTTCGCTCTCCGCGAAAATTCGCCGGGCTTATGAAAGAGGCCGGTTTTGATCTCATCTCACTGGCCAACAACCACATCCTTGATTTTGGCGAGACATGCCGCGATCAAACCGAGAAATCTCTCGATGAGATTGGCCTGCTATGGTCAGGCAGACTGGGGACAGTGGCCCAGTTCGAGCGCGATGCAATCAAATTCTCCTTCATCGCTTTTCATTCAGCGCAGCACACAAATTCCACCTTGGACATTGACCTTGCAAGTCAGATGATAAAATCTGAAAAAAGTCAGGGGCGCTTGGTTATAGTTTCATTTCACGGTGGCGCCGAGGGTGTAGACGCATTGCACACCCCTAAAACAACCCAATACTTCATGGGTGAAAACCGGGGCGATGTGCGGCGTTTTGCACGAGCATCAGTGGACGCCGGCGCAGACCTTGTTCTGGGGTCAGGCCCACATGTAGTCCGAGGAATGGAGCTTTATAAAGGCCGGCTAATCGCCTATTCCCTCGGTAATTTCACGACATACAAGGCCTTCAACATATGGGGCCTTAATGGTGTGGGATTAATACTTGAAGCCGAAATAGACGACACCGGCCAATTTGTAGCAGGTAAAATCATCCCAACCAGGCAAGTGGAATTTGGCGTATCGGTTTTAGACAAACGAATGACGGCGGCTGATGTAATCCGGCTATTGTCCAAAGAGGATTTCCCGGAAACCGGCGTTGTTGTCGCCCAGGATGGCGCCCTGGGAAACCCTGAAAAATCTCATCATTGAGCTTATTCTGTTTGCTGGTCAGCACACGCTACGCTTGCTGACGACCAGAGGGAATAAGACGGATAAGCACCACCGTGCGATGTTGCCTTGGATTGAGGAACATGGCAGCGGCGCAAGGCGTCAACAAATACGTTTAAGGAAGTCGATCCTCATGTCGATATGAATGAAATATTTCCATATCAGCAAGCGTAGCCCGGATGACAATCCGGGAACACGGTTGAAATAGACCACCGCCTCGCCGATGCTCCCCGGATTTCGCTCGCGCTTCATTCAGGCTACTTGTTTGGTTAGCAGCGCGTACAGAATCGTGGGTTTCTATAACTATAGTTAGGCCACATTTCCACTTCGAAGGACTTTTCCATGGCTATCGGCTGGATTTCACTGCTAAAGATTGTTCCTTGGGTCGATGTCATATCGACCGCTCCAGCTGTTGTCGATGGAGCAAAAAAACTTTGGGACACTGTCGCACGGAAGTCCCCGCCTGCACACGTTACATCTGAAGAGACGCCAGCCTCTCTCTCACCAGAAGCAGAGGCTGCCACACAGGTTAAGTCCCGACTCGCCTCGATCGAAACAAAAACATCTGAGCTACATAATCAGATGCTCGCTTCCTCCGAGCTGATTAAATCGTTGGCCGACCAAAATGCTGAGTTGATCAAGCGAGTCGAGGCCAACCGCATTCGACTTCTTTGGCTGTCCGGTGCGATCGGTTTCTCAGTCGCTATCGCCGCAATTAGCTTGGTGCTGGTACTGGCCCGCTAGGCATTCAAATCACAACTATGCGCACGAAATGGGCGTGGCATACCATGAGGCGATGGGATGGGGCTGTGTGCACCAATAACACGCTCCATATTATCTTTGCGGGTAATTAGTGCGCACAGCGCACGCTACGCTTGCTGACGACCAGAGGGAATAAGACGGATAAGCACCACCGTGCGATGTTGCATTGGATTGAGGAACACGGCAGCGGCGCAAGGCGTCAACAAATACGTTAAGGAAGTCAATCCTCATGTCGACATGAATGAAGTATGTCCATATCAGCGTCTTCTGGGAGAGAAAAATGCCTGGTCAGCGACCGAATACTCGTCCACCTACCCACCACACCACTGTGGCCGCCATTTTGTTGCTGGTGGTAACCGGCCTATTTCCCGCCGATCCGGTTCATGCGGCCCCCAAGGATGGAGACAGTCCAACCGTAGCGGCACAGGAATGGAAGGCTAAAGCAGATGAGAAAGACCAGGTAGCCCCTATGGGGCCAGGGGCTAAAACAGCAGCAGACAATGCCAACCCCTTGTTGATTCCGCTGGGAAGCCTTGAAGCAAAGATAGAGACCTTGGAAGGACCTTACTCAGTGGTTAGGGCCTCCTACAGTCCGGACGGACAAACGCTGGCCACTTATGATGTTTTATCCAACGTCATCCTGTGGGATGCGGCCAGCGGAAGAAAGCGCGCCACCGTGGAAGACACGGTTAAAGCCTTCAGCCCGGACTGGCGAACGCTGGTCACTGATTATGACGGCGTCACCCTGTGGGATGCGGCCAGCGGAGGAAAGCGCGTCACCGTGAAGGGCGGGTTTGCTGCCTTCAGCCCGGACGGGCGAACGCTGGTCACTGATGATTATCACAATCACAGCGTTATCCAGTGGGACACGACCAGCGGAGGAAAACGCGCCGCCGTGAAAGGCAGGTTTGCTGCCTTCAGCCCGGACGGGCGAACGCTGGCCACTGATGATGACGACGTCACCCTGTGGGACGCGGCCAGCGGAGGAAAGCGCGTCACCCTGAAAGGCCAGTTTCAAGCCTTCAGCCCGAGCGGACAAACGCTGACCACGCATTATGATGACGGTGTCACACTGTGGGATGCGGCCAGCGGAGAAAAGCGCGTCACCCTGAAAGGCCAGCTTCAAGCCTTCAGCCCGGACGGGCGAACGCTGGTCACTGAGGATCATTTCGTCGTCACACTGTGGGATACGGTCAGCGGAGGAGAGCGCGCCACCCTGAAAGGCGAGTTTCAAGCCTTCAGCCCGGACTGGCAAATGCTGGTCACTGATGATGATGACGGCGTCACCCTGTGGGACGTGACCAGCGGAGGAAAGCGCGCCACCATGAAGGGCAGGGTTATGTCCGTCAGCCCGGATGGGCGAACACTGGTCACTGCGAAGGACGTAAATAACGGACCGAGGGTGGTACTTTATAAAATTTGGTTAAAATGGCTGAATCCCGACGACCTGCACGCCACTGAAGAAGATGCCGCTCAGGCGCTAGGACAGGCACGCGATGCCGAGATTGCCGCCCTGCATGCGCCCAAGGGGGAGTTCGAACCCACGCAGGCTTATCAGGCACGCTTGGCTGCGGCGAACGCCCGTAAACAAGCGCTGCACAAAGAATACGAAGGCCGGATCCGGAAGGTGGAAGAGGACTGGCGACGGGACAACGCCCAGCGACGGGCAAAACTGCTTCCGTATTCCACGACAGATATCACCTCGCTGGTCTACGATGCCGACGCAGGCTTCTTCAGAGCCGAGCTGAACGGCCAGAGTGTCACGATTCCCGTCCCACTCCTACAGGCCAAAGCCATCAAGGAACATGCCGGCGCCTGCAGGGTCGAGGGCAAGTTGCGCTATCACGATGCGGATCATGCCGAGCTCGTCGATGCCTATCTGGTGGACACGGTTGAGAACCTGCGCTTTCCCTTCGGGACATAGACCACCGCCGTGACGGCTGCACGCAAGTTTGGTAGGGTGGGCACGTTTTTGTGCCCACGCGAATATGATTCGCCAAATATTTCAACCGACCCCACTTCTTTTAACGCGTGGGCACAAAAACGTGCCCACCCTAAAAGCGGCGGCAGGCTCAAATCGCGCTTTTAAGATCCGGCATCACTCTTTCAACCACCCCGCCGCACGCTTGGCGAAATAGGTGAGGATGCCGTCGGCCCCTGCACGCTTGATGGACAGCAGGGACTCCAGCACAACAGCGCGTTCGTTCAGCCAGCCGTTCTGGCTTGCCGCCATGAGCATGGCGTATTCGCCGCTTACCTGATAGACGAAGGTGGGCGCGCCGAACTCCTGCTTGACGCGATAGACGATATCCAGATAAGGCATGCCGGGCTTGACCATCACCATGTCGGCGCCCTCCTCCAGATCGAGCGCGACTTCGTGCAGCGCTTCGTCCGTGTTGGCCGGGTCCATCTGATAGGTATATTTATTGCCGCCGCCGAGATTGGCTGCCGACCCCACGGCGTCGCGGAACGGGCCGTAAAAACTGGAGGCGTACTTCGCGGAATACGCAAGAATGCGGGTATGGATATGACCAGCAGCCTCCAGCGCGTCGCGGATTGCCCCGATACGTCCGTCCATCATATCCGATGGCGCCACGACATCGGCGCCCGCCTCAGCGTGAGAGAGCGCCTGCTTGACCAGCACTGCCACCGTCTCGTCATTCATGACGTAGCCGGTTTCATCAATCAGGCCATCCTGACCGTGCGTGGTAAAGGGATCCAGCGCAACATCGGTGATGACGCCCAACTGCGGGAACTCTCGCTTGAGCGCACGCACTGCACGTTGCGCCAACCCATCGGGGTTATAGGCCTCGCGTGCGTCTTCGGTTTTTTTGTCTTGGGAGGTTACAGGAAACAGCGCCACTGCGGGCACGCCCAGAGCCACCAATTCCGCCGCCTCTTTCAGCAGCTCGTCGATGCTTACCCGTTCAACACCGGGCATGGAGGCTATCGCCTCCCGCTTACCACTGCCTTCCAGCACGAACACGGGGTAAATCAGGTCATCCGCCGTGAGTACTGTCTCACGCATCAACCGGCGCGAAAAATCATCCCGCCTCATGCGGCGTAAACGCCGCTGCGGGAAAGCGCCCTTTCGGGTGCTCGCGTTACTCATTCGAAATCACCTCAAACTGCTTGCCACCTGGCGAGCTGCCGGGGAGGCAGCCTGCCAGGAAGACCCATCGTTAATCCGCTTATTTTTTCTTGGCGGCTTTCTTGGCTACGCCCTTTTTCTTGGGAGCAGCTTTTGCCGGTGCGGCCTTTTTAGGAGCAGCTTTCTTTGGGGCTACTTTCTTTGCTGCTGCTTTTTTTGCCACGCCTTTTTTAGGAGCGACCTTTTTAGGAGCGGCTTTTTTTACTATGGCCTTTTTCTTTGGAGTCACCTTTTTGGCCGGAGCCTTCTTCACGGGGACTTTCTTGGCTGGCGCCTTCTTGACCGGGGCTTTCTTCGCGGGAGCTTTCTTTATTGGCGCCTTCTTGGTCGGCGCTTTTTTAACAGATGCCTTCTTGGCTGGCGCTTTTTTCACGGCGGCCTTCTTCGCCACAGCCTTCTTGACGCCGGCAACCGCTTTTTTCACGGCCTTTACTACTTTCTTCTCGGCGGCCTTCACCGTCTTCGCTACCACTTTCGCCTCTTTCTTGGCGCCCGCAATCGCTTTTTTGGTGGCCGTGACCACTTTCTTTTCAGCCTTTACCACAGCCTTCTTGGCAATCGCCACATCTTTCTGTGCAGTGGCAACGGCCTTCGTTGCGGCCTTGGTTGCCGCCTTGGCGACTTTCTTTTCAACGTCTTCGACAGTTTTCACGATGGCTTTTACCTCTTTCTTGATGGTGGCAACAGTTTTTTTCGCGGCGGGTGCCACTTTTTGCTCGGCTTTTTTCTCGACCGGCTTGGCGGCTTTCTCAACCGCTTTCACAACAGGCGCTGCCTTTGCCTCAACAACCGGCTTTTTCACGGCGGCGGGTTTGATGGGCTTGGCGGCTGGAGCAGGCTTTACCACAGGGGCTGGCGCAGGTTCACTGATGGCCTTTTGGATCGCCGCAAAAATATCGGAAATCTCACCCACGCCCTGCACAGTACGCAGCTTGCCCTGGTTGCGGTAATACGCTGCCACGGGCGCGGTCTGCGCCTCGTAGACGCGCAGCCGGTTGCCAATGGTTTCTTCGTTGTCATCGGCACGATGACGCAGGTTGCCACCGCATTTGTCGCAACGGTCATCGAGCCTGGAGGGTGAAGTGTAAATGTTGTATGTCTGACCGCATGACTCACAGGTGCGTCGACCCGTCAGACGCTGCAAGAGTATTTCAAAATCGAGATCGATCAGCAGTGCAATCTCCAGGGATTGCTGGAGTTTGCCCAGCATTGCGTCCAACGCCTCTGCCTGGGGGATGTTGCGCGGAAAACCATCCAGGATAAATCCTTCGCGCGCATCCGGCTGGGATAGCCGTTCCGCGATCATGCCCAAGACGATGTCGTCGGATACCAGTTGTCCGGATTCCATCACGGCCTTGGCCTGAAGGCCCAGCGGCGTGCCCGCCGCCACTGCAGCGCGCAGCAAATCGCCCGTGGAGATTTGCGGGATATGAAACTTCTCGACGAGCAGCTTGGCTTGCGTGCCTTTCCCCGAGCCAGGCGCACCTAACAGTACAATTCTCATAGCGGCGTTTACACTCCCTTCACTGGGTTTGTTGGTTATTGATAACTCGATTTATCATCAGCATTCGGCCCTCATCATGTTGCCGGTGGTGCCATCCCTATGCTTCGCCTGTGCTTTTCAACCGGAGGCTGGCAGGGTTCACCTTCACTGATTTAACACGCTCGAAGCCTCATGCTTTGAGCATACATGGTGACGTTGCCTAAACTACCCCGAGTCATATGCCTAAGTCAATGAACCTCATGATAATAAATCATCATTAACATATTTTTTTGCGCAGCAGGCTTCAGGAACATCGTAACCCATCAATTTACGGGCGGTGCATCGCACCAAAAAATGGAATACAAGCGTTGGTATTCCTCATCGCCATATCCCGTTATAATGCGTTTCCGGCTTCAACAAATCATTTCAACATGAAGGATATTTTCCATGAGCTTCCACAACGTTACTTCCGGACGCGACGTCCCCAACGACATCAATGTCATCATCGAAATCCCCGCGCAAAGTGACCCGGTGAAATACGAGGTCGACAAGGAAAGCGGCGCACTGTTTGTGGACAGGTTCATGGCCACCGCCATGTTTTACCCCTGCAATTATGGTTACGTCCCCAGCACCTTGTCGGAAGACGGCGACCCGGTGGATGTGCTGGTTGTCACGCCAGTGCCCTTGATCAGCGGTGCAGTGATCCGTTGCCGTCCAATCGGCATGCTCAAGATGACCGATGAATCGGGCGTCGATGCCAAAATCCTCGCCGTTCCTGTCGACAAGCTCTCTCCTATATACACCAAAGTCCAATCACCGGAAGACATGCCTTCCCTGTTGCTGTCGCAAATCTCCCACTTCTTCGAGCACTACAAAGATCTTGAGCCCGGCAAATGGGTCAAGGTTGATGGCTGGGTAGGCACCGCTGAGGCCAAGGCCGAGATTCTGGCCAGTGTCGAGCGTTACAATAACGCCTCCGCTTAACATCCCGCGCATTAAAGGGGCGGGCGTGAAGCCCGCCCCTACAGTCAGCATTAGACCCTCCCCGATGAGCGCGCACCACCACGCAGACCATCATCACGTTCACCACACCGGCAATCACCTGCTGGGCGCGCTGGTCTTTACCCTGGCGTTCGCCGTTGTTGAGGCGCTGGCGGGATGGTGGTCGGGCTCGCTGGCCTTGCTGGGCGATGCGGGGCACATGGTGTCGGACGCCACCTCGCTGGGGCTGGCGGCCTTTGCGGCATGGATCGCCAAGCGGCCGCCGTCGGCACGGCACTCGTATGGTCTGGGGCGCGCCGAGGTAATCGCCGCACTGGTCAACTCGATATTCATGCTGGCGGTAGTGGCCGCCATCGTGGTCGCCGCCATTCATCGCCTGCAAGCACCACACCCCGTCGCTGGCGGCGTAGTAATGATGGTCGCCGCCCTGGGCCTGGTTGTGAACATCATCGTCGCCTGGATGCTCAGCCACGGCGAGAAGACCCTCAACACCCGCGCGGCGCTACTGCATGTGCTGGGCGATCTACTGGGTTCAGTGGCGGCGTTACTCGCCGGCGTGGTGATCTATTTCACCGGCTGGACAGCCATCGACCCAATCCTGTCGCTGGTGATCTGCGCATTGATCCTGTTTTCCGGCTTCAACCTGCTGCGCGAAGCCTTGCATGTGCTGATGGAAGGCGTGCCCGCCTCGCTGGATCTGCCCGAGATCGGGCTGGCCATGGCAGGAGCACCAGGGGTAACATCGGTACATGACCTGCATATATGGACCTTGTCCTCCGGCACGGTCATGCTCTCCGCCCACATCGTCATCAAGGATATGGCGCACTGGCAGGAGGTCCTTGCAGCACTGAAGGAGTTGCTGCATGACCGCTATGACATCGAACACATCACCCTGCAACCCGAGTCTCCGATAACACAAATTATCAGCCCGATGCTGCTGAAACCAGCAAAATGACCCCTGCCGCTCCCGCAATCTTCCGTGATAGACTGCCCTGTTACTGGTAAAGCCTGGATCACGACATGTTAATCAACTTCACCAAAATGCACGGATTAGGCAACGACTTTGTCGTGATCGACGCCACGTCCCAGCCCGTTGCGCTGACTCCGGCGCAGATCCGCCAGATCGCTGACCGGCATTTTGGCGTAGGCTGTGATCAGGTGCTGCTGGTAGAAACGGCGCACGACCCAAGCGTTGATTTCCGCTACCGCATCTATAACGCCGATGGCGGGGAAGTGGAGCAGTGCGGGAATGGCGCGCGTTGTTTTGCCCGTTTTGTGCTGGACCATCACCTGACTTCGAAACACGAGATTGCCGTGGAAACGGCGGGCGGCATTATCCACCCGCGCATCGAATCCGATGGCCAGGTGACCGTCAACATGGGCGTGCCACGCTTTGTTCCTGCGGACATCCCCTTCGTGGCCGACCTTCCATCAGACACGTATACACTGGAAGTGGCTGGGCAACGGCTGACGATAGGTGCGGTGTCGATGGGCAACCCGCACGCGGTTTTGCTGGTCGATAATATTGACACCGCACCGGTCGCCGAACTGGGGCCGCTGATCGAGAAACATGAACGCTTCCCCAATCGCGTCAACGCGGGATTCATGCAGATCATCAGCAGAAACCACATCCGGCTGCGCGTCTACGAGCGCGGCGCCGGGGAAACGCTGGCATGCGGCACGGGCGCCTGCGCAGCGGTGGCGGTGGGCCGGAAGCTGGGCATACTGGATCAAAAAGTGAAAGTGGATTTGCCGGGCGGGACACTTCTGATACGCTGGGAGGGAGAAGGAACCCCGCTGTGGATGACGGGTCCGGCGACGTATGTGTTTGAAGGGAAAATGGAATTATAAATATGTCATATAACAAGCAAGAATTGCTGGGCACAGCGATGCCGGATGCGGCTGTCGTCGAACATCTTCGCGCCCACCCCGACTTTTTCGCCAAGCATCCAGATGTGTTGATGGAAGCGACGCTGCAACATTCCAGCGGACCTGCCATATCACTGATCGAACGTCAGGTTGCCGTGTTGCGCGAGCACAACCGGAAACTCAAACACCAATTGCAGGATCTGGTGCAAATCGCGCGCGACAATGATCGCCTCAGTGAGCGCATGCACCGATTGACGCTGGCCTTGATAGATTGCACGAGCCTGGAAGAGATTTTCATCGCCCTGCATGACAGTCTGCGCAATGAATTCCAGGCGGACGCGGTCACGCTCCGGCTCATCGCCCGCCCCCTGCAATCCACGGCTGACGAGCAAAGCGGATTTTCCGTCGACACTTTGTTTGCGGACAAGGACGATGCTTCATGGAGCGCCTTCAAAGGCATAATGAACAATGGCAAACCTGTCTGCGGCATACTGAACACAACACAGTTGAACCACCTGTTTGGCGACCAGGCCACAGATGTCGCTTCGGCGGCGCTGGTACCTCTGGCGAACCCCTCCTCCGCCGACAGGGCGATGCTCTCGCTGGGAATTGTGGCCATCGGCAGCTACGACGCCGAGCGCTTTCATGCCGGCATGGGAACACACTTTCTGTCTCAGATGAGCGAGCTTATCAGCCGCGCCATCCGTCCCTATCTGTCATAGGGGTGGGTTTTAAACAGCCCACGGACGTGTCCGACACCAAAACCGAGTGGCTCAACAAGTTCCTCGCTCACTTGCGCGATGAGCGGCGTCTCTCGCCGTTCACGATTGAGAGTTACCAGCGCGACCTTGGCAAGGTCATCACGTTCTGCCATCAGCAACAAATCGATCATTGGCCGGTGCTCACCGGCCATCACGTGCGCGCGCTGGTAGCCGCCCAGCATCGCCTCGGCCTGGGAGGACGCAGCCTGCAACGCCTGCTGTCCGCGTTGCGTTCGCTCTGCGACTATCTGATCCGCCAAAACATCATCACCCATAACCCGGCAAACGGCGTCCGCGCACCCAAGTCACCGCGCAAACTGCCGGCAACCCTGGACGTGGATCAAATGGGGCGTCTATTGACGATGGATGGCATAAAGAATGATGCGGGAGAAATTGGCGCACTATTAACCTTGCGCGACTGCGCCATCATGGAGCTGATGTATTCCTCGGGGCTGCGCCTGAGTGAGTTGACCAACCTCGACTGCGCGGAAATAAACCTGGCTGACGCCACCGTGCGCATTACCGGCAAAGGCAGCAAAACCCGCATCGTGCCGGTGGGCCGCTATGCGCGGGAAGCGGTACAAGCATGGATTGAGGCGCGTACTGCGCTGGCCGCGCCCGATGAGCCCGCCCTGTTCGTGGGGCAGCGCGGCAAACGCCTTACGCCGCGCGCCGTGCAATTGCGCATGCGTGAATGGGCGATCAAGCAAGGTGCCGCCACACATGTCCATCCGCACATGCTGCGCCACTCCTTCGCCAGTCACTTATTGGAATCCAGCGGCGATTTGCGTGCGGTGCAGGAGTTGCTCGGCCATGCCGATCTTTCCACGACACAGATCTACACCCACCTCGACTTCCAGCATCTGGCCAAGGTCTATGACAGCGCCCATCCACGGGCGAAAAAACGCTCCTGACTGTCCTATAAGATGATTGATTGCCGTCCACAGCAACTCACACCCTTCTTTTTCAGCTTCAGAACCAAACTTTGCATCGGTTTCGCTCTGAGCATCCCGGATTCTTGCAACTCCGCTCGTTCCTAATCCGCATTGGCAATACATCAATATTGCCATCACTCACAAAAATATATTATTTTTTTATTTAAATATCAATGATTTATTTCATAAAAAAACATCCATGAAGTGATTCCGGCGGGTGACATAAAGAGTCGAACATAAAAGCCACTAAAGCTTGATTACGATGTGCCGATAACCTTGACGAGGGTCTTAATACCCGTAGGCGAGCCATGGATGAACGAGGTACGACTCCAGGGAGGGAGGAGGTAGAGCCGCGCCAGGAGCGGCAGTCGAGCGCAACGCACGGAGCAGTTGCCGAACCTTTACCAGTCTTTGTGGAGAGAAGCGGCAGGAGCCCATCTCTAATTTTTTTATTAAATCTCACACGTGAGGAGAGATGATTATGCGTAACACACTAAAAGCATTAAGTTCCGCCGGTTCCCTGGCGCTTGTCCTTTCGGGAACGGCCATGGCAGCCGGCGCCCCCGGCGGTTTCGATAATTGGACCGTCAACGGCTCAGGCGTGGTAACAGCAACCACAGGAGTATGTGCCATCGTCGGCACTACCTGCGCCACCGTGGTTAACGGGAACGGTTTTCTTCAACAGGAAGTAACCATGTCCGACGGCACGAGATATGTCAGGACGATGATTGCTGAGGGATATGCCACGGCAGGCGGCTCTCTCGCCAACCTGACATTTGCATCGGAAGATTTCGTGCGGATGGGAGGCGCTGCCCAGGGCCTAGCCTCAAAGATGAACATCAAGGAAGGTGTTTTGTCCCCAACCGGCACCGCCGCTGCCACCATTGATACCGGTTTTGGCGCAGGCGCAACGATATTGACCGGCTGGGGCGTCAACAACGTCCTCAACAGCGCCGAAGCAACGTTGACTCTGGGTTTGTCTGACAAGGGTACTACCAACACAGTAGCCGAAGGTAATGAGTTCCTCACCAACTTCAGCGTAACCACCAATACACTGGCGGCCGGTGGCGCAAACGTCACCTCGGCGTTGTCTGTCGATCAGACGATCTTTGTGGGCGGCACAAGCAATCCCCTTGACAAACAGCGTTTCGTCACCATAATTGATACTGCCGCAGCAGCCCAGACCGCGTTCAAGTTCGCCACCAACACAACCGACCCGGCCACTCTAGCCTATGCCTTGGGAGATAAGATCCAGGTAGTATGGGCAGGTCAGGACATCACTGGCGCTGGCGCATTCAGCACGCAGAGCCTGATTAAGGTCTCCGATGGCTCCTCCGTGCGGGCGTCCAATCTGACTTCTGCAAATACGTTTGAATGGACCTCGGCACCAGCCACCGTTCTTAACTCAGAGTTTGGAGCCGCACCGGCATTCTGAATCTTGTTCCACCCAAGGAACATAGGATAGGAAATCAGGAAAAGAGAAGGGCAACCCCATGAAGGGGCAATGCCCTTCTCTTTTTTTTGGCTCGATCATCTAATCCACACCGTTTTGGCATTAAGAAATTCGTGCATTCCATGATGCGATAACTCACGCCCATAGCCGGAGGCCTTGATGTCGCCGAACGGCAGGCGCGGGTCGCTCTTTACCATGCCATTGACGAAACGGGCGTTCGACGCTTACCTCAGCCTTTAGCCGCTCAATTTCTGCTTCGGGTATGCGCACCCTTCGTTTTCTCCAAAAATCTGTCAAGAATTAAAATTGACTCTTATTGAGAGCTATCATTATACTTTACAGGAGTATTATCCAATCCTTTCCAGGAACCACCTTTTACACTTGCGAGGTCACCATGCAATCAGGGTTGCTCGTTATGCACGATGTCACGCTACGCAAGGATTTCGGCGCACGCCTCAAGAGCCTGCGCAAACAGAAGAGTTGGCCGCAAAAGGAGTTGGCGGCCAAGGTGGGGCTGCGTTTTCAGCAACTGAACAAGTACGAGAGCGGGCTGAACATCCCACCTGCCGAGATGCTGGTAAAATTAGCCGATGCCTTGGGCGTGTCGGTGGATTTTCTGCTGACGGGTAATCCGGTGGAGGATTTACCACTGGCAAGCGCACGGCTATTCCGGCGCTTCAAGGTGCTTGAGGCCTTGGATAGCGACGATCAGGAAACCGTAATCAAGGTGATAGATGCGATGATCGCCAAGCAGCGTATGACTTCGGCGCTCACGCCAGTGAATGTCGCCGCATGACGGCAGGCGTGGATTACGAGTTTGAGTGGGACGACGTCAAGGCCGAAGCTAACGCGAGCAAGCATAGCGTGGAATTCATGGAGGCAATGACGGTGTTTGTCGATCCGCTGGCAATGACTCGTTATGATGATGGGCACAGCGAGGACGAGGAACGCTGGGTGAGTCTGGGACGCTCAAGGAACGACCGGCTGCTGCTGGTTGTCCATACGTTTGCCAGCACCGGGCCGAACACGGCGCTGGTACGCTTAATCTCGGCACGCCTGGCTACACGGCGCGAGCGCGAGCAGTACGAGCAGGGTTAACGCCGCGTAAGCGGCAAGGAATAAAGGTGATCCCATGAAAGACGAATACGATTTCAGCAACGCCGAACGCGGTAAGTTCTTCCGGCCAAATCTGCGCCTGATTCCGCCAGTGCGCTTAGAGCCGGAGGTATTGGATTTCCTGGCGACTCGGGCTGAGGCGCGCGGCACGACAGTCAATCAGTTGATCAATCAACTGTTGAAGAATGATATTGAGTCGATTCGGGCAGCAGCGGGATAGGCGATACACAACCCCAATCCGCTAAACGGTTGTGGGGCCAATGAACAATATGGGATTATCTAACCCATATCGTTTTGGCATTAAGAAACTCACGCATTCCATGATGCGATAACTCACGCCCGTAGCCGGAGGCCTTGATGCCGCCGAACGGCAGGCGCGGGTCGCTCTTTACCATGCCGTTGACGAAACAGGCACCCGCCTCGACCCGTAGCGCCAAGGCCTCGCCGCGCTGGCTATTACGCGTCCAGACACTGCCCCCCAGCCCAAAACGCGAACCGTTTGCCAGTCGCAGGGCGTGCTCTTCGTCACGGGCGCGGATCACTGTCGCCACGGGGCCGAATAGCTCCTCGCCGAAGGCGCGTTGTTCGGCTGTTACGTGATCGATAATCGACGCCTGGTAATACGCACCCGGCCCATCGTGCGGTGCGCAGCCGGTGACGGCCACGGCGCCTTGACGGATGCTGTCCGTGACCTGCTGGTGCAGCTCATCACGCAGATCAGGACGCGCCATCGGGGCAAGTGTGGCGGCCTCATCCAGCGGATCACCCGGCGCAAGCCGCTCCACTGCTGCCTTGAATTGCGCGACAAATACATCCGCAATCGCGTCCACCACGATAAAGCGCTTGGCAGCGATGCAGCTTTGTCCGGCATTGAGAAAACGTGAGGCCACGGCGTTTTTCACGGCAAGCTCCAGGTCGGCATCTTCCAGCACAATAAAGGCATCCGATCCTCCCAGCTCCAACACCAGTTTTTTCAGATGGGTTCCGGCGCACGCCGCCACGGCACGCCCTGCCGTCTCGCTGCCGGTGAGCGTCACGGCGTGAATGCGCGGATCGGCGATGACCCGCTCCACCTGGCCGCTCGCGATCATCAGGGTACGAAACACGCCCTGCGGAAATCCGCACGCCTGGAATACCTGCTCGATAGCCAATGCGCACTGCGGCACGTTGGAGGCGTGTTTCAGGACGCCAGTATTGCCCGCCACCAGCGCGGGGGCTGCAAATCGGAATACCTGCCACAGAGGAAAATTCCATGGCATTACCGCAAGCACGGTGCCCAGCGGCTGGTAGGCGACATAGCTTTTAGCCGCGTCGGAGCCGATAAGCTCATCCGCCAGGAATGCCGGCCCGCGCTCCGCGTAGAAATCACACGCCGCAGCGCATTTTTCCACCTCGGCGCGGGCCTCTTTGATCAGCTTGCCCATTTCGAGGGTGATGATGCGCGCCAAGCGGTCACGGTGATCGCGCAGGTATTGCGCGGCCTTGCGCATCAACCGGCAGCGCTCTTCCAGCGGCGTAGCCGCCCACACCGGCGTGGCATGGGCGACTTCGTGCAGTGCGGCATCCAGTTGCGCGTCATTCCACACCGCAAATTCCTGGAGTGTCATACCGTTGGCCGGATTGACGGATTTGAACGACATGATGGATCCCCCTCTAATATACTATTGCGGTAGTATAGTCCGTTTGCCGGTATTCTTGTTTCGAGTCCATAAATGAAAAAACATATGATCTGTATCCTGGGCGGCAGCGGCTTTGTCGGCCGTCACCTGGTTAATCAACTGGCCAAGGCGGGCCATCACGTGCGTTTGATTACGCGCCGCATTGAACGCCAACGGGATCTTTTGATTTGGCCCACGGTCGATGTAGTGGAAGCCAACATTCACGACGCACAAGCGCTGCGCACGCACTTTGCGGGCTGCGACACGGTCATCAATCTGGCCGCCATTCTCAATGAGAGCAAAAAAGCCACGTTTCAAACCGTGCATGTCGACCTGGCTCGCAACGTGGTACAAGCCTGCCTTGCCCAAGGTGTCAAACGCCTGCTGCACATGAGTGCACTTAATGCCGACGCCAGGCAAGGCGCCAGCGCATACCTGCGCAGCAAGGGCGAAGCTGAAGACATCGCACACAGCGCGGCCGAACATGGCCTGAGGGTAACCAGCTTCCGGCCCTCCGTAATCTTCGGCCCCAATGATCACTTCTTCAACCGCTTCGCTGGACTGCTCAGGTACGCGCCCGTCATCCCACTGGCCTGCCCTGACGCACGCTTCGCGCCGGTGTATGTCGGCGATGTTGTGCATGCTTTCATGGTGGCGCTCGATGAGCGTGCCACCATCGGTCAGCGTTACGATCTGTGCGGCCCGCGCACCTACACGCTGAAAGAACTGATGGAATACGCTGCCTCCGTCATCGGCGTAAAGCGCCCGATCATCGGCCTTGGCGACACCCTGTCGCGCATCATGGCGGGGATTATGGAGCATGCGCCCGGCAAACCGCTGACCCGCGACAATTATCTGTCGATGCAGGTAGACAGCGTGTGCCGTGGTGAATTTCCTGCGGTGTTCGGCACGCAGCAAACCAGCGTTGAGACTGCGGTGCCTTTATACTTGAACCGGCGTGACCAGCGTGCGCGTTATTACGATTTCCGGCGCGTCGCGGGTCGCGATTAACATAAGGGAGAAGTAAGAATTAGCGTGAGGGAGGTCTGACGTGAAGCACGTGAGGCGAAAATCAGGGATCGGAGCCAGTCTCTCCGATCCCTGATGGGTAATGCTTTTTACTTAGTGACCAGCCGGGAAATGCGCCAAGCTCATGCCCACCATATACAGGAAGCTAACCATCCCGAACAAGTACGCCGGAATCAACATATCGCCTTTGGTTGCGCTCTTCATAAATAATCTCCTCTCTCAGGAATTTTTACACATAGATGTCAGCACCAAAGTTAATTTCCATAGTAACTTTGGTGGAAAAACCATAGCAAAATAGTTGGGTATTTTGCAAGCCCTTTTGGAAAATAATTTTTTCCGCACAAATCCCTTGTTTTAATTATGGTTTTTTAGGTGGATTCCATGAAAAAAAATGGTAATTTTCAAGCCTACTCACATATCGAAACCATCATTTTCAGCAGGGTGATTGCCATAACGGATGGACTGATACAAAATCAATACCTTGTAAATCGCAGCTTGATCGTTCATTTTTGATGCCAAACCATACTATTCAAAAAAAATCCCTGGCCGACGGGCATGACGAATCACAGTTCGTCGCCTGGTTCCGTGGCTCCTCCCCCTACATCAACGCCTTCCGTGGCCGCACGTTTGTCATCATGTTCGGGGGCGAGGCGGTGGCGGATGAACGCTTTGCCAACCTGATTCATGATGTCGCCCTGCTCAACAGTCTGGGGGTGCGCCTGGTACTGGTGCATGGCGCTCGCCCACAAATCGAGCAGCGGCTGCGCGCCTCCGGCACCGCCATCGAATATGCCAGCGGCCTGCGGGTTACCGGCGACGCAGCACTGACCGGCGTCAAAGAGGCTGTCGGCATGTTGCGCGTGGAGATTGAGGCGCTGCTTTCGATGGGGCTGGCCAATTCGCCAATGGCAGGCGCGCGGATTCGCGTAGCGTCGGGCAATTTCGTGGCCGCAAAACCGCTGGGGGTCCGTGACGGGGTCGATTATTGCCATACCGGGGAGGTACGCCGCATCGATGCCGAGGCGATACGGCAGCGCCTGGACGACGGCGCCATTGTGCTGCTCTCGCCACTTGGCTATTCGACTACCGGGGAGGTGTTTAACCTCACCGCCATCGAGGTAGCCACGGCCACGGCGGCGGCACTCAACGCCGACAAGCTGTTGTGCCTGGTGGAAACAGGCGGCCTGATGGATGCGCACAAAGATCTGGTACGGCAACTAACACTGGCCGAGGCGGAACAGTGGCTATCGACACAGCCTGTCGTCGAGGAAATGGCAGCTTATTTTAACGGTGCGGTGCAGGCATGCCGCCAAGGCGTGCGCCGCGCTCATCTGGTCGACAGACATGTCGACGGCGCACTGTTGCTGGAACTGTTCACCCGCGACGGCATTGGTACGCTGATCACGGCGGACACCTACGAGGGCACACGCAAGGCCACTATTGACGACGTGGGCGGCATTCTGGAGCTGATTGCCCCATTGGAGGCGGAAGGCGTGCTGGTGCGCCGCTCCCGTGAACGGCTGGAAACGGAAATCGAGCACTTCACAGTGGTGGAGCGCGACGGCATGATTATCGCCACCGCCGCGCTCTACCCATTTGCGGCACAAGGCATGGGTGAACTGGCCTGCCTTGCCGTCCATCCTGCGTACCACAGCACGGGCAGGGGCGAGGCGCTGCTCGGTTATATCGAACGCGTTGCCGTGCAACAGGGAATACACCATCTGTTCGTACTCACCACACGCACCCCTCATTGGTTTCAGGAGCGCGGCTTCCAGCCAGGGGAAGTCAACGATTTGCCCATGGCGCGCCAGCGCATGTACAACTACCAGCGCAAATCAAAGGTATTTATCAAGGGCATATAAGCAAGATGAAAGAAATACTGGTTTACCTGTTTGTCGCCATTAGCTCGCTGCTGTTGTGGACGTATGTTGTGCATATGCTCATTGGGGGGCTGGTGAGTCCGGAAACCGAGCTGTGGGTGATGATTATCGCCGTGGCGATTGGCGCTGTTATCATGGGCGCCATGGCGTGGGATGTTGTCCGGCGACGGCGGAAAAGATAAAAGCCTATCCGCGCACAAATCATCCTAAAAAAATAACGCGTAAACTCACGCAGGGTTGTGGCCTTACAAGTAGATGACAGCATATGGAAAATGATCCCGGCACTCACATCGCGGACTCCGCGCTTGAATCTTCAGAGCGCAAACGCTCGTCCACCCGCCGCAGTTCGCGTGGCCGACATCATACACGCAGCCACCAGGCAAACCCGCGCCTGGCGGTGATCATCATACTGCTCGGCATTTTTCTCGCATTGCTGCTGGTGATCACGGTTTATTTGGGACTGGAGCTTGCGCAAGTAACGAAAAATGCCAATAGGCTTGCTACTGAATTGACTGACGCAAAGCTGGCGTTATCGACGATGAAGCCGCGACAGGAAGAAGCCTGGCAAGGTCCGCTACAGATCGCCAAGGAGCAGCCCCCCGCGCTCATCGACATGCAGTTCGACAAGGTGATTCCGATAAACAAAGGGTACTTGAAGAATATCATGTTCTCGGTCGTCAACCGCAACGGCCAAAAGAGATACGAATACCGGTTGGTATTCGAGAATACCACGCCCCACCAGGTTTACCCTCACGCCCGGGTGACTCTATTCAACAAAAGCCAAACACAGATCGGCATGGATGAGATTAGTGACTATACCGAGCTTGCACCTGGCGAAAGCCGCTCTCACTCAGCGCTGATGACGCATCTGGCCGATCAGGAACCACACCGTTTTTCAGTTGACACCAAGGGCGGGGTAAATCTACCCAGCCCTTGACAAAAAGCGGGGTTCCCCTCCTATTTGACGACTTTCAACGCGGGCCGACGCGGCTTTTCAGGTGGCGTGGGTTCGGTGGGTTGTCCGCTGTCATCATCCTCACCAAACACCATGCCCTTGCCGTTTTCCTTGGCGTATATGGCGAGTACGGAGCCAGGCGGCACGGCGACGTTCATCGGCTTTCCGCCGAAGCGGGCGCTGAAGCAGATGATGTCATTGCCCAGCACCAAGGCCTGCACGGCATGCGGGGCAACATTGAGAATGATCTTGCCATTTTCGACGAACTGCACGGGAACGCTCACCGCGGAGGATTGCGTACTCACCAGAATATGGGGGGTCATGCCATTATCGATTATCCACTCATAAATCGCACGGATCAGATAAGGGCGGCTGGAGGTCATGTTCATCGTCTTATTTCACGTTCGGCAAGGGACAGGCTGGCGCGGAACGCTTCGCGCGCAAAAATGCGTTCGGCGTATTGCATGAGTGGTTGAGCCTGCACCGGCAGCTCAATGCCGTAGGACGGAAGCCGCCACAGCAAGGGGGCAAGACTGCAATCCACCAGGGAAATCTCATCACTCATGAAAAACGGTTTCTGTTTAAAGGTGGGGGCGACCACCGTCAGGCCATCGCGGAGGGCGTTGCGTGCCTTGCCCGCTGCCTTTTCGTCGCCGCCAGTAATGTCATTCAGCATGCTGTACCAGTCATGATCGATACGATACAAAAACAGCCGGGTGCGCGCCTTCGACACCGGATCCACCGGCAGAAGGGGCGGATGCGGGTAACGGTCTTCCAGATATTCCATGATGATCTGCGAGTTATAAAGCGCCAGATCACGGTCTGTCAGTGTTGGAAGCGTGTTGTACGGGTTAAGGTCGAGCAGATCCTCCGGCAAGCTGGCGCCGTCAACATTGATGATATCGACGCTGACACGTTTTTCCGCGAGCACCATGCGCACCCGATGGCAATAGGGGCACGTCGCCCGCGAATACAACGTCATTACCGATCGTCTGCTGGCAGCTAGCGCCATTGCGGGATTCTCCAGCTCGAACCTTCGAGTCTCCGCGCATTATAGCGTAATGCAACAATCGGCGTCAGCGCATTCCAGGCTGGGAAATAACGTCGAGTCCGCGCTGTAAATCCGCCTGAATATCCGCGACATCCTCCAGCCCCACGGCGATGCGCACCAATCCTTCAGTGATGCCCGCCGCCGCCCGTGCTTCAGGGCTGATACGGCCGTGGGTGGTGGTCGCCGGGTGGGTGATGGTGCTCTTGCTGTCGCCCAGATTGGCGGTGATGGAGATCAATCGCACGGAATCGATGAGTTTCCATGCCGCCTCGCGTCCACCCTCCACCTCAAAAGACAGCACACCGCCGAACGCCGTCTGCTGACGCGCCGCCAGCGCGTGCTGGGGATGTGACGCAAGGCCGGGGTAATTGACGCGCGCGACGCCCGGCTGCCCTTCCAGCCATTGCGCCAACTGCAAGGCGCTGGCGCAATGCGCCTGCATGCGTAAACGCAAGGTCTCAAGCCCCTTGAGGAATACCCAGGCGTTGAATGGACTCATGCTTGGCCCCGCCGTGCGCAAAAAGCCATAGATACCTCCGCCCACCAGCGCTTCGCTGCCCACTACCGCGCCGCCGATGCAGCGGCCCTGTCCGTCGATATATTTGGTGGCGGAATGGATCACGATATCGGCGCCCAGGGACAGGGGCCGCTGCAAGGCGGGCGTACAAAAACAGTTGTCCACCGCCAGCCAGCAACCATGCTGGTGCGCCACATCCGCCAATGCCGCAATGTCCGCAATCTCGATCAGCGGATTGGAGGGCGTCTCCAGAAACAACAATCGGGTATTCGGGCGTATCGCCTTCTCCCACGCATCAACGTCGGTCTGCGGCACGAAAGTGGTTTCCACGCCAAAACGCGCCAGTATCGTGTTGAACAACAACACCGTCGGACCAAAGATGCTGCGCGAGGCAACAATATGATCGCCCGCCTTGAGCAACCCCATGCATGTGGTCAGAATCGCCGCCATGCCCGACGCGGTAGCCACGCAACGCTCGCCCCCTTCCAGGGCGGCAAGACGCTGCTCAAAAACGCGCACGGTAGGATTAGTAAAGCGCGAGTAGATGTTGCCGACCGTGGCCCCGGAGAAACGCGCGGCGGCTTCAGCGGCGCTGCCGAAGGTGTAACTGGATGTGGCAAAAATCGGCTCGGACTGCTCGCCTTCATTGCTGCGCACGTGTCCCGCGCGCACGGCGCGGGTGTCGAAACCATATTCATCGAAATCAAAGTGTGGCATGCCGCTGTTCTCCCTGGGGTTGGGTGTTATGCACGAGGCAGAGGGATTTTCAGGCACAAAAAAACCCGCTTACAGCATTCGCCAAAGCAGGTTCCCCTCTTTAGCTGCATTTATTACGCGCCCGCAAGCTGAATCAAATCGGCGCAAAAGAAGAATAGAAAATTGGGGGGTAAAAGTCAACCGCCCCTCAATATCTCAGGAGGTATCGCACCACCTCCCCCTTTGAAAAAGGGGGGACTCCCACTTGCTTAGAACCTGTTCACCGCGCTTCCTTCGCGCAACGCACACCAACGTCGCTGTAAGTATTGTTAGGTTCAAGAATGCCGCGATACGCTGTGCGCTGGAACAGGCTCAGGGCGTAATGGCCTTGACCACCTGAACCCGCACCCCTTACAACTTTATACTTCTCACCAAATTCCTTGGCTTTGAAGACGGCGCCGGGATACGCCTTGTACCAGTCCGCCACCCACTCCCTGACATTACCGCCCATATCGTAAACATCATACGGAGATTTATCGGTTTTGTAGGAGCCCACTGGCGCGGCGCCGTATTCCCATGATTCTTCACCGGTGTTGGAAAGGCCCGCCTTCCACTCCTCGCCCCACGGAAATTCCTGGCCATGCTCGCCACGTGCGGCCTTTTCCCATTCCGCCTCGCTGGGCAGACGCTTGCCCAGCCATTTGCAGTAAGCACTGGCGTCCTGCCAGGACACATAAGTCACGGGCAGTTTGTCGATAGCCTGAAACTTCTTTTCGATTTCCTTCAGCAAGTCTTCCTTGCTCATGGCACGGGTGTCCATATCCAGGTGAAAAACCTTGACCGCCGTTTTTCTTAACTGCTCCACATCCAGTTCTTGAAGTTTCTCCTTCTTCATGCTGATGATGTAACCCGTCTCCATCCAGTGATCCGGCGGCGGGGCGTTGTTCTTGGCCATGAACTCCTTGTACTGTGCGTTGGTGACTTCATATTTATCGATCAGGAACGCCTTGAGATTGACTTTGCGCTCGGGATGTTCGTCCTGATACCAGGGTTTGGTGGCACCAAATTCGCCCGCTTTCTTGGAGCGATCCACCTTGTTGCTGCCCATGACAAACTCACCAGCAGGCACTTTTACCATCTCAGCATCATGCGTCGCCGCAGCCATTGTCGCGCCGGGTAAAAACAGCGCTGCGAGTACCACGATTTTTTTTAGTTGCACACCTGCTTTCATTAAACCCTCCCCCACATCATTGAAGTAGCGCCACTGCTGGTTTTGCATCTTTGGCGCATCTGAATCCGAAACTCTTGTTTTTGGTATTCCTCAAAAAAAAGGAGCGGTTGTACACGGGCGCGGAGATGCCGCACTTATAGAACGAACAATCCCACCATGAGCCGCCTTTCAGTGTCTTGTACTTTTCCCCGTAATTTTCCGTCGGCTTGGTATTCCCCGGATAGGCCTGATACCAGGAGTCCGTCCATTCCCACACATTACCGGACATATCATGGACACCATAAGGGCTGACACCGCCCGCAAAAGCACCTGCCGGCGTGGTATCGCCCTCAAGCTTTAATGTTTTCCACCGCACCGGGCTGTTTACCTTGTCTATATCAAAAACATTGCCCCACGGATAAGTTCTGCCGTCCGTGCCGCGCGCCGCCTTCTCCCATTCCTGATCGGTGGGCAGGCGCTTACCCGCCCATTCGCAATACGCCTTGGCATCGTACCAGGTGACGAAAACAACCGGGTGATCCGCCTTGCCAGATGGGAACGTCCTGTTTTCAAAATGATCGGGGGATTTGCGATGGGTGGCGGCTATAAATTGCCCGTATTGGAGGTTGGTGACTTCATATTTGTCGATATAAAAATCGCCCAAGGACATGGTGTGCTGCGGGCCTTCGTCGGACAAGCGCTGGTTCGAACCCCGGATAAACTCGCCTGCGGAGATCAGCGCCATCTCATTCGGTGCCGCGCCTATCCGGGTCTGCTCATAATACATGGGCACACTCATGCCCGGCCCCTGGCCTTCCGCCTTAGGAAAGGATTGCTCTTCCTGCTGTGGTTCGGGGAGTATTTCCAAGGCGGGCTCCGTCTTGGACTGAAACGTGCGCCGTGCGGTCTTTTGCAGACCACCCGGCAGTCCCTCGCTATGGCACGACATACACTCGTTGGTGTATACCGTTCGGGAAACAGGGTGCTCCTTATCCTGATGACATTGCGCGCACTCTCCTGGCCGTAGCTGGGGCATCACACTGGCCACCCGGCGCGACTGGGCAGCAGCAACACCGCCGATGACCACCAGCAATACTGTCAAAAGAAAACCATGAAGAAACCACATGTACTTGGCATGCAACATACGACCCCACCTTCTCCCCAACTGTACGCCTCTTGCCGTAGCATTCCAGTCAACTATAAACAACCAAGCATAAAGCATCCAACCAAGCCTTGCCTACTGGAAAATTCCTACAAAACAGAGCGGATGAATGCCTCATTCAAAAGCCCGCAGCTATATGACTGATACCAGCCCTACATGCCCTTGATTTCGTGATATTACGACCAGCCATTATCCACGGACGCCAAAATTCATTAGCTTTTTCTAAAGCTCTTGTGTATAGTGCGCTTCGTGCCGTAACAAACGGACACTCCTCGTCTCTGACCTCTCCGCTGTCTAGTGCAGCATCATATTGGTTGGCGACGTTTCAGCAACCAGGCGGTCGCCACCAGCCACAGCGGTACCCGCCCTGCCAGATGTATTTTTTTATCTGGCCATATAAATTCATTCATCAATAATTTCCGTTCTGTGGCGGCGGAAGAGGGTATTACTTTGTCTTTCCAAGAACTTAATTTAAGCTCCGACCTTATGCGCGCCATTGAGGCGAGCGGCTACACCACCCCTACCGAAATCCAGCGCCAGGCTATTCCTGTCGCCATTGCAGGCAGTGACCTGATGGCTTCGGCCCAGACCGGCACCGGCAAAACAGCATCCTTTGTGTTGCCCGCCCTGCAAAAACTACAGGAACCCTCCAAGGTTCAAGGCCGTGGGCCGCGCGTGCTGATCCTTACCCCGACCCGCGAGCTGGCTGCGCAGATCCAGGAGTCCATCAAGCGTTATGCACGCTTCACGAAACTGAGTTCCGGCTCCATCGTGGGTGGCGCGCCCTACCCTGTCCAGGAGCGCCTGCTGCGCTCTCCCCTTGATCTGCTGGTCGCCACACCAGGCCGCCTGATTGATCACATGGAGCGCGGACGGGTGGATTTCTCCCGCCTGGAAATGCTGGTGCTGGACGAAGCGGACCGCATGCTGGATATGGGTTTCATCGAGCCTGTTGAACGCATCAGCGCGGCCACGCCTGCCTCACGCCAAATCCTGCTGTTTTCCGCAACGTTCGAAGGCAATGTGGAAAAGCTGGCGCGCACCCTGCTCAAGGATCCTGTCCGTATCCAGATCGCAGGCTCGAAAGAAAAACACACGCAGATCGAACAGCGGGTTCATCAGGCTGACGACTACAAACATAAACATCTGTTGCTGAGCCATGTGCTGAACTCCCAGGATCTCAGCCAGGCCATCGTTTTCACCTCTACCAAGCGCGGCGCCGATGAGCTGGCCGGTGAGCTGAACGACCAGGGCCACGCCTGTGCAGCATTGCATGGCGACATGAAGCAGGGCGCCCGCAACCGCACTGTGCAGCGCATGCGCCGTGGCGATGTGAAAGTTCTGGTCGCCACCGACGTGGCGGCACGCGGACTGGACATCACCGGCATCACGCACGTCATCAACTTTGACCTGCCGATGGTGGCTGAAGATTACGTGCATCGCATCGGCCGTACCGGCCGTGCCGGCGCCTTTGGTGTGGCGGTTTCGCTGATCGGCCCACAGGATTGGGGCAAGCTGGCGCAAATCGAGCGCCTCACCGGGCATCGCCTGGAGCGCAGCGTTCTACCAGGCCTGGAGCCGACCCGTTCGGAGCCTAGAGGCGGTGCGGGTGGCGACAAGCCCCGTGGCGGCCGTCCGGGCTTCGCACGCAATGGCGCCGGTGCTGGCGCAGCGCGTCCCCGTTCGTCATCCTCGGCCCCTCGCTCACCGTCCTCCGCCCCTCGCGGCGGGCAATCCCGTGGCCAGGGCGAAGGCTTTAGCCAGCCTTATGCACAACAGCGTGCAAAAAGCACCGGGTACGGAAACAGCAACGGCAACAGCAGCGGCAATGCAAACGGGAACACGCGCTCCAACGATAACGGCGCACCCCGTCATAAGACATTGGGCGACCGCCCAAAAATCTCCTTTGCAGCGCGCCCGCAGAAAAGGCCCGCACCGCGAAGCTTCTGATAGCTATAACCTTCTGAAAACCCTTGAGGATTTCAGGTGAAAGGGGCGGGTATATACCCGCCCCTTTTTTTGTCCTTAGAAACCGTTCACGATCTCGCTGAAGGGCGCATCGCGGCGTTGCCATAATATACAAAGGCGGGTTCAAAATGCGGGGCCGTGAAACGGCAGACTCCGTGTAAACTCCGCTTTTTCGCCCGTTTCCGCCTAGCGCTGCATCCCTTGATCGAGATCGTGAACGGTTTCTTACAACCGCCCGCGCTGATCCTGGAACGAAAAACCGGCAAGTGGCATGTCGATGCCGCGTGTCAGCGCAATCACCTTGAACAATTCGCCCATCTCGCTGGGCAGGGTCAGCTTCTTTACCTGCTGCGTCAACTGAAGGTGTTGGCGCGTGTCATCGGGATTGGATGCTGCGGCCATCTCCATCAGACCGCTTCCCAGCAAAAAATAGGCCTGGGTAGCATACCCCGCCACGGCAAGACCCGCCTCCACAGCGGCCTCGGCCACCGCCGTGAAATCGACATGCGCAGTGATATCCTGCAAGCCTGTATGTATCAACGGGTCAGGGTGGGCGCGGTGGCGGTAGTGGCACATCAGCGTGCCACCAGCGCGCTCCGGGTGGTAATACTCGCGGCGCGGAAAACCGTAGTCGATGATCAGCACCAGCCCCCGCTCCAGCATTGCGGCGATACTGCGCACCCAATCCTCGGCGGCAAGGTTGATTTCCGAGGTGTAGCCGGGAGACGAATCGCCCAGCTCATCCACGATGACCGCAATCCGCCCCCCCAGACGCGGATCGCTCAACGGCCCGCTGCGCCAGGCGAAGCGATCATCCTCCCAGGCCACATAGAGTTCTTGCGGCCCCTCATCCTCGATGCGGAACAGATGCACAGGCATGGCATCGAGCAGCTCATTAGCCAATACTACGCCCTTAAATCCACTTTCGGGCAGACGATCCAGCCAGCGGACCCGCTCCACAAGGTGCGGAATGCGCCGCTCCAGCGTTTCCTTCTGGCGCTGCCGCAGATCCGCGCTCACATCGAGGATAAAATAATGATCAGGCAGACAACAGAGAGCCTCCATCTCAGCCAGCACATCCGCCGCCATCACCCCCGAACCCGCACCGACCTCCAGGATATCGCCGCCCCCCAAGCCAGCCAGCACCTGGCAACACTGGCGCGCCACGCAGCGCGAAAACAGCGGCGAGATCTCCGGTGCAGTTACAAAATCTCCCGCCTCGCCGAACTTGTGCGCCCCGGCGCTGTAATAGCCCAAACCGGGCGCATACAGCGCCAAAGCCATGTAACGGGCAAAGGTAATGTCTACGCCGCCAGCCTTGATCTCATCACGGATCAGGACGTGCAGCCGATCGCTATGGGCCTGCGCGGCGGCGGCTTCTGAGCATCCTTGCGACGCACAGGGATGTGCAAGTGTCGTGGGAGGCCGGATGCCGTAAGCGACCGCCCGCAGCATTTGTGCATCCTGCACGGCAGCATCCGGCGGGGGCAGGTTGTTAAAATCCGGAAAAGTCATAACATGCCCTGGCATTTTTTCTGCGTGACACGGTGCGTACATTGCGCCCTTCATGGGTATAACGCATCTTTGCCATGGCTAGCGATACACCTCGCGGCGATTGCCGACTCGCACCACAAGGGTTATCAATACACCGTCTCGTATGTCGCAAATCACCCGGACTCAGCGTTCTCCCTTACTTTGCTCAAGATGCTGCTTGCTGCAAAAGTAATGATCGTTATCGCGTACCGCTTCGATTTTGGGGATATGCAGGCCACATTGCTCGCAACGCACCATGTCACCAGGCTCAGGTGGAATGCGGGATGATGTTTTGGAAGGACGGTTGAGATAGCGTTTGACTATGCGAAAGATCAGCCAAATCGCCACCGCCAGTAGAATGACGCGGAGAAGGTTCATACGGTACCGACTTAGTGGTCGGGGTGAGAGGATTCGAACCTCCGGCCCCTAGCTCCCGAAGCTAGTGCTCTACCAGGCTGAGCTACACCCCGTCATCAACTTAACCAGGATTTATGAAACATTCGGGTTAATAACTGCGGTTCACAGAAAATTCCGCCAATGCGTACAACGCATCCCGGTAAGGAGAATCGGGAATCACCGAGAGCGCCTCGGCGGCCTTGCGGGCCTCCGCTTGCGCAGAGCGCGCAGTGTACGCGATAGCGCCGGTAGATTCAATGGCCTGCGTAACCGCAACGATATTTTCCCGGCCACCGTTTTCGATGGCATGGCGAATGATGGCCGCCTCATCCGCTGTACCGGCGCGCATGGCATGGATCAGCGGCAGGGTGGGCTTGCCTTCGGCGAGATCATCACCCACATTTTTGCCCATCTCTTGCGATGAGGCGCTGTAATCCAGCACGTCGTCGATAAGCTGAAAAGCCGTGCCCAGATGCATCCCATAGGCGGCCATGGCACGCTCCTCCTCCTCCGGGCGCCCGCTTAGCACTGCGCCAAGCCGTGCCGAAGCCTCGAACAGCTTGGCCGTTTTGCAATGGATTACGTTGAGATAGCGCTCTTCGGTAGTATCGGCATCGTGGCAGTTAAGCAACTGCATCACCTCACCTTCGGCAATGGTATTGGTGGCATGGGCCAGAATCTCCATGACCCGCATGCTGCGCACGTCCACCATCATCTCGAAGGACCGGGAATACAGGAAATCGCCCACCAGCACGCTGGCCTCGTTGCCCCATATGGCATTGGCGGTATCCCTGCCCCTGCGCAACTCCGAGCCGTCCACCACATCGTCATGCAGCAGCGTGGCGGTATGGATAAACTCAATGACTGCGGCAAGATCGACATGATGCGCCCCGCCGTAATTGAAGGCGCGCGCGCTCAACAACACCAGTTTCGGGCGCAGGCGCTTGCCGCCGCTGTTGATGATGTAATGCCCAAGCTGGTTAATAAGTACAACGTCTGAATGCAACCGCTTGCGGATCAACGCGTCAACGGCACGCAGGTCGTCCTCAATCAGGGCACTTACGGTTTCGAGGCTCATCATTGCCTTGTTATAATGGTAATGGGTAGTGTTTTTGGCGAGTTCTGGCATGCTGCCATTGTAGAAGCTATAAACGACGCCTTACAAGGGCTAGTTCATGGTTTGTTTCAGCATTATTGTTTGACCTTTTCCCCGCCGGGCGTTAGAATTCCCTTTTTACCAAAGCCCGAAGGCGAAAAACCGTTTGCGCCGGGGCTTGGTTACGAAGCAAGAATTTGGAGAAAAGAATTATGTACGCGGTGATTGTAAGCGGCGGAAAGCAGTACCGGGTTGCCGAAGGCGACGTGCTGAAGGTTGAGACACTGGCGGCGGAAGAAGGCGCCTCGCTCGACTTTGATCAGGTGTTGATGGTCGCCAATGGTGACGACATCAAAATCGGCGCTCCTTATGTTGCAGGCGGCAAGGTAACAGCCACCGTCAAATCACACGGGCGTGGCGAGAAAATCAAAATCGTCAAAATGCGTCGCCGCAAGCATTACCGCAACATAACCGGGCACCGCCAGAATTACACGGAATTGCAGATCACCGGCATCAGCGCTGGTTAAGCTCCTAAAATCATCACACGTTATTGAGGTCATACACAAATGGCACATAAAAAGGCAGGCGGCTCTACTCGCAACGGCCGTGATTCAGAATCAAAACGTCTTGGCGTCAAATGCTTTGGCAGCGAGCGCGTACTGGCCGGCAACATCATTGTCAGACAGCGCGGCACACACTTTAACCCTGGCGTAAATGTTGGCTGCGGCCGCGACCACACCCTGTTCGCCAAAGCGGCGGGCACCGTGGTATTCGCAACCAAAGGGCCTAACAGTCGCAGGGTTGTAAGCGTTATTCCTGATTAAAAAGCGGCTTAGTACAGCGCCCCGCAAAAAGCCCCGTCCCAGCACGGGGTTTTTTGTTGCACAGATTGATATCCTCGCAATTTGCCGCCACTATAAACACCTGCCACCACATACTCATCCACCTCACTCAAGGGCCACGCAACCCTTTCAGCCCAGACAAACGAACCAGGTAACACCCAGAGATACCAGAATATGAAATTTATCGATGAAGCAACTATCCAGGTTTTGGGCGGTGATGGCGGCAGCGGCTGCGTCGGCTTCCGTCGCGAGAAATTCATCCCTTTCGGTGGCCCCGATGGCGGCGATGGTGGCGATGGCGGCAGCGTCTACCTGATCGTAAACTCCGGATTGAACACCTTGGCGGATTTCCGCTTCACTCGCCAATTTCGTGCCGAATCCGGCCAAAGGGGCATGGGTAGCGACTGTAGAGGCAAAGGTGGCGATGATTTATATGTCCCGGTGCCCGTGGGCACGGTGGTGATTGACGCTGACACCGAGGAGGTGATGGGCGACCTCACAGTAGACGGGCAAACCTTGCTGGTAGCAAAAGGCGGCTGGCACGGCCTGGGCAATAGCCGTTTCAAGAGCAGCACTAACCGCACTCCACGGCAGTTCACGCCAGGCACACCGGGCGAGGAGCGCAACCTGCGTCTGGAGCTGAAGCTGCTTGCCGATGTGGGTCTGTTAGGGATGCCCAACGCTGGCAAATCGACCTTGATCCGCGCCATTTCGGCGGCTCGCCCCAAGGTGGCGGATTATCCGTTTACCACGCTCCACCCCAACCTTGGCGTGGTCAGCGTTGAGCCGCACCGCAGTTTCGTGGTGGCTGACATCCCGGGCCTGATCGAAGGCGCCGCAGAAGGTGCGGGGCTGGGTATTCAATTTCTCAAACACCTGTCGCGCACGTCCCTGCTGCTGCATCTGGTGGATATCGCACCGTTCGGCGACACCTCCGACCCCGTGGAGGATGTGCGCAAACTGGAAGGCGAGCTGCAAAAATTCAGCGCTGACCTCGCCGCCCGCGAGCGCTGGCTGGTGTTGAACAAGGTCGATCTTCTGCCCATGGAGGAACGTGAAGAGCGCTGCCAGCAAATCATCCAAGAACTAGACTGGACCGGCCCGGTGTTCCGTATCTCCGCCATCAAGGGCGAAGGGACAAAAGAACTGGCATACCGACTCATGGAGCATCTGGAGCAGAAACAGGAGACCGGGAACCAACCCTTGCCTTCCTCCTCGCCCGCCGACACTCCCTCCTCTGGCTGACAAGAGTACAGAATTGGCTTGGGCGATTATGGAGCGCCTGGAGGATAGAAAAACAGGGGGAACCTCACAGCTGGCGTGTGATGGTCTAATAATTTTGGACAGTCTTCTGAAGAGTCACACTATTACTACAGACGAGCCAGAAGGAATTACCATGCCACAACACAAACAGCACACCCCGCATTCAAGCTGGTCGAAAAGCGTAAGGGTAAATATGTGATCAGTGAGATCAGCGTGGCCAAGTAGCCCGTTGTTCAGTGTCGCTGTCGCCAGCTTGCAGGCTGGCGACAGCTGCATCAGGGGCTGGATTCAGTGGTGCTGTTCCCTGTTTCACCCTTCAGTTTTCTCTCATGCCACCACAGGTAGACAACGGGCATGACGATCAGCGATAGAAACGGTGCTGTCACCATGCCGCCGACCAGGGGGGCGGCGATGCGCTTCATCACGTCGGCGCCGATCTCATCGCCAAACATCACTGGCAGCAGCCCGGCGATGATCACGGCAACCGTCATCGTCTTCGGGCGCAGCCGCAGCACCGCACCCTGCACAATCGCCTCTCTGAGCATCGCTGCATTGGTCAGCCGTCCGGCGGTGCGGAACGATTCGATCATCTTGTCGAGATAGAGCAGCATCACCACGCCGAACTCGGTGGCGACGCCCGCCAGGGCGATGAAGCCAACCGCCACGGCGACGGAGATGGGATAACCGAGCAGATAGACCAGCCAGATGCCGCCAACCAGTGAAAATGGCAGACACAGCAATACCAGCAACACTTTTTCGAAGCGCCGGAAATGGAGATAGAGCAGGGCGCAGACCAGCAGTAACGTAATCGGGATGACCCAGGAGAGACGTTCACGGGCATGTTCAAGATTGGTGTACTGACCTGACCAGGCGACAGCATAACCGGGTTTCGTGGCAACCGATTTTTCGATCAGGCGCTTGGCCTCTTCGACATAACCACCAAGGTCGCGGTTCTCGATGTTGATGTAGACATAACCGACCAGCCGGCCATTTTCGCTCTTGATCTCCGTCGGGCCATCGTGAAGGGTGAGGCGCGCCAAGTTGCCCAGCGGGATGGTCTCGCCGTTGGGCATCTTCACCCGGCTTTGCGCTAGCGCCGCGACCGAGTCACGGAACGAACGTTGATAGCGCAGGTTGATGGAGTAGCGCTCGCGCCCCGCAATCATGGTGGAGATCTCCTTGCCGCCGCTGGCAACCTCGATCAGCGCTTCAACATCGGCAACGGTAACGCCGTAGCGCGCGGCCCGCTCCCGGTCGACCTCGATGTCGATGTAGTGTCCACCCTCGATGCGCTCGGCAAAGACGCTGCGCGTCCCCGCGATCTTCTGCAATACCGTTTCAATCTCTTGCGCCAGGGCCGAGATCCCCTCTGCGTCGGGGCCGCTGATCTTGATCCCCAGCGGCGTGCGGATGCCGGTGGATAGCATGTCGATGCGGGTGCGGATGGGGTAGCCCCAGGAGTTGGTGAGGCCGGGCAGCTTCACCTCGCGGTCGAGTTTGGCGATGAACTCTTCGACCGTCTCGCCCTCGGGCCATTCACTCTGTGGCTTGAGGCGGATCACCGTCTCAAACATCGAGAGTGGCGCGGGGTCGAGCGCCGTGTCGGCCCGGCCCGCCTTGCCGTAGACATGTTCGACCTCAGGCATCTGGCGAATCAGGCGGTCGGTGATCTGCAACAGGTTGGCCGCTTCATCGATGGAGACGCCGGGCAGGGTCGTCGGCATGTAGAGCAGGTCACCTTCATACAACGGCGGCATGAACTCGCTGCCGAGTTTGCTGGCAGGCCAGAGTGCGCTCAACAACAGCAGCAGGACAAAAGCGCCGAGCGCCAGTTTGTGGCGGAAGCAGAAATTCAGCAGTGGCAGATAGAGCGCCTGCAACATCCGGTTGAGTGGATTGCGCCGCTCCGGTCTGATCCTGCCTCTGACCAAATAGCCCATCAGCACCGGCGTCAGCGTAATGGAGAGCAGTGCGGCCGCTGCCATGGCGTAGGTCTTGGTATAGGCGAGTGGGGTGAAGAGCTTGCCCTCCTGACCGATCAAGGCAAAGACCGGCAGGAATGAGACGGTGATGACGAGCAGCGAGAAGAAGAGTGCCGGGCCGACCTCGCGGGCGCTCTCGCGGGCCGCTTGCCAATAGTCTGTTTGATCACCCATGCGTTCGAGATGTTTGTGCATGTTTTCGATCATGACAATGGCGGCGTCGATCATCGCGCCGATGGCGATGGCGATGCCGCCCAGTGACATGATGTTGGCCGTCACCCCTTGCAGGTTCATCACCACAAAGGCGGCGAGAATGCCGACCACCAGCGTGGCGATGGCCACCAGCGCCGAGCGGAAGTGCAGCAGGAAGATCAGGCAGACCAGCGCCACCACCAGCGACTCTTCGATCAGTTTGGTTTGCAGGGTGTTGACGGCGTCACGGATCAGGCCGGAGCGGTCATAGGTGACGACCAGTTCGACCCCCTCAGGGAGTCCGCTCTTGATTTCAGCGAGCCGCGCTTTCACACCTTCGATGGTATCGAGGGCGTTGGCGCCATAGCGCATCACCACAATGCCGCCCGCTGCTTCGCCTTCGCCGTCGAGGTCGGTCACGCCGCGTCTCGATTCGGGGCCTGTCGTGATATGGGCGACATCACGCAGCAACACCGGCACGCCATTTTTATCGAGGGCGACGGGGATCGTGTCGAAATCGGCCAGCGATTTGAGATAGCCACGGGTGCGCACCATGAACTCGGCGCGCCCCATCTCGATGGCGGCGCCACCGCTGCTGCGGTTGCTGTTACGCACCGCCTCGGCGACCTGCTCCAGGGTGATGCCGTAAGCGGCCAGGCGGTTGGGATTGATCTCGATCTGGAACTGCCGCACCATGCCGCCGACGCTGGCCACCTCCGCCACCCCCGGCAGGCTTTGCAGTTCGTACTTGAGGTAGTAGTCCTGCACGGCGCGCAGCTGGTCCGGATCGTAACGGTTACCACGATCCACCAGCGCGTATTGAAACACCCAGCCAACGCCGGAGGCGTCAGGCCCCACTGCCGGAGTCACACCTTGCGGCAGACGCGCAGCGATCTGGTTGAGGTATTCGAGCACGCGCGAGCGCGCCCAGTAGGGATCGGTGCCATCCTTAAAAATAATGTAAACGTATGACTCCCCAAACATGGAGAAACCCCGCACGGCGGTCGATTCGGGCACTGAAAGAAAGGCGGAGGTGAGTGGGTAGGTGACCTGATCCTCGACAATATCGGGTGGCTGCCCCGCATAGCTGGTCTTGACGATCACCTGGGTGTCGGAGAGGTCGGGGATGGCGTCAATCGTCATCACCTTTAACGAATAGCCGCCCCACAGCGCCAGCCCCAGTGAAACGAACAGGACCAGCAGGCGATTGCGCAGCGACCAGTCGATGACCCGGTTGATCAGCAGGCCATCACTCGCCATTGTGCATCCCGGCGCGCATACGTTCTGCCGCGGCGCTCATGGAGGCCGCCGAGTCGAGCAGGAACTGGCCGTTGACCGCGACCTCGGCACCTTCAAGCAGGCCATCGACGATTTCGATATCGTCACCATTTTCGATTCCGGTTTCGATGTAGGCGGGGAGGAAGTGGCCAGCGCCGCGTGACAGCATCACTCGGTCTCCATCACCGCCGCGCAGCACTGCTGAGCGTGGCAACAGCAGCGCCTCACGGGGTTGGGCGTGGATGGTCACATCAACAAAAGTGCCGGGGCGCAGATGGAGTTTGGCGTTGTTGATCGTCGCCCTGGCGCTGACCTTGTTGCTGTCAGCGATGGGGTTGATGAAATCGAGCATGGAGTTGATGTGCTGGCCGTTGGCGGCGGTGATGGTGACGGTATCGCCGTTTTTAATCTGGCCGAGCTGGTCGGGATAGAGGGTGATATCAACCCAGACCTTGGCGACATTGGCGAGTGTAAAGAGGGTGGCGGCGGGCTCGATGAAGTTGCCCTCGCGCACATTGATCTGCGCCACCACGCCGGACTCTGCGGCGACTATCTTCACCACCTCAAAGGGCTGTTTGTTGTCTTCGATCTGACGCACGGTTTCGATGTCGATATCTTCTTGCAGGAATCGGGTCCGCTCCCTGGAGAGTTCCATCAGCAGCTCCATCACATACTCATTCTCCTGCAACCTGACGTCGCCGATGGTTTGCAGGATCTGGTTGCGCCGCGCCATGAATCTCAAATACTCCTTCTGGCGCATGATCAGGTCGGGTGAATAGATCTCGTAGATCACCTGCCCCTTTTGGATGCGCTGCCCGACAGAGTGGATGTAGAGCTTCTTGATCCAGCCATCATATTTAGTGTGGACGTTATGGAGCGCGCGTTGGTCGATCGTGACATTGCCGTAGGCGCGGATCTCCTGGCTGATCGCCGATTTTTTCAGGCTTGTCACCCTGACACCAAGTTTTTGCAGGGTGGCGCTGTCGACATGCACGCCAGGGGCGTGCTCGTGGAGTGTGCTGTTTATCGACTCTTCCACCAGCCCCATGCCGCAGATCGGACAGCTTCCCGGATGGTCCTGCATGATCTCCGGATGCATCGGGCAGATGTAAATCTTCTCTGGCGCGGTTTTAGTGATGCCTGGCAAGGCGGGTGCATGGATGGCGGGTGGTGTGATTTCAGTGCCGCGCCATGAGATGGAGATGTTCTGATTTAGAAAATATGAAGTGAGGATGACGATGCACAATAGCGCGATGCCTGCCGCTGTTCTCTTCGTCATATGTGCCATCCATAAAGGGTTAAAAAGAGGGGAGGCCTGCGCCTCCCCCGATACTACATCAACCTTACTTGATGAGAATCTGTTCGCCGCGCCCTTTTTTCGGGTCGGCGTCAGGTTTGTTCATCAGCACGGTGATGGCGCCACGCAGTGCTGCGCCCATGGCATGGTCAACGATGGCAACGTTGGTTGCACGGTCAGCCGGAGAGACGATGTCAAATGTCTCGGCAGAGCCCACCCCTACGACGTGCGTCTGAACCCCGTACAGCGTGTTTTTAGGGTTGCCGCTGATGTAGACACGATCCCAGATTCCGGCGATAGGATGCAGGGAGACCGGGTTGTTGATGTTGGCATTGACGAAGAAGATACGGACACGCTCGCCTGGCTTGGCTTCCAGTACCTGGGTGGCATTTGGCTCATGCACCGGGTCGTAATGGAACATCTTGCCGTTGATGAGTGAACCGCTCCAGCCTGTGTTTTCAAGCAGGGCCGGGACGCTCTCGGTGTTGGGGAAGTACTGCTGCTGAACCAGTACATATTCACGGTCGGCCTTGGGATAGTTCTTCTTATCCTTAGGTTCGACAATGATCACGCCGTACATGCCCTTGGCGATATGCTGCACCATGGGACCGGCGCCGCAGTGGTACATGAAGACACCCGGAAGCTTGGCTTCAAACTTGAAGTGTTTGCTCTGGCCTGGTTTGACTTCACCAAACTCATTCAGCACGTCAACCTGGGCGGCATGGAAGTCCATGGCGTGTGAGTTTTTGTTTTCGGCTGGATTGATCAGGGTGAAATCAACGATATCGCCCTCTTCAACGCGCACAGGTCTGCCGGGAATGGAACCGTCGAAGGTCCAGGCGGCCATGGTGACGTCGCCCTTGTTGTTGACGGCCAGCTCAACTTCCTTGGCAGTCATGGTGACTTCAACAGTCTTTGCCGCAGCCTGCTGTGCCGACATCAGCGCAGCGGTGGTCATTATTGCAATTGTTGCTTTCTTAAATAGATGCATCTGTGTTCCCCTCGTTAATAAAGTTAACTACAAACAACTTCTCCTCCGTACAACTTCTCCCCCTACTATTACCACCAGGACTACTACCCTCAGGATCCGAATTTGCACTTGCACAACATGCGCAGGTGCTGCACCAGATCCGTGATCTCTTCGTCGCTCAGAGTGCCACCCCAGGGCGGCATCAATATTGATTTATCTATGGCCGGGCCACCCTCTTTGATGGCTTTGAATATCGTCTCGTCGGAGCGCCCCGACATCGACTTTGCGTCGGTATGGTCGCGGGGGACCACCGACATGTCGCGGATGTTCACGCCGTTGCCGTTTCCTTGCAGACCGTGACACTGGACGCAATAGGCCTTGTAGTTGTCAGCCGCGCTCTCTTTGGCGTGGGCCTGCAGCGAGAGAGCCGTGAGCAGAATCACCAGCCAGTATCTATTTGGCATTTGCAGACTCCTTGCTGAGCAGATCGAGATAGCGCACCAGCTTCTGGATGTTGACATCCGAGAGATGTTTATTGGGCATCCACGATTTTGGATCCCATGCCTGCGGGTTTCTGATGTAACTCGCCATGAACTCCGGTTGCAGGCGCTGGGTCGCTGTGTAGAGCTCCGGCCCCGAGAAGCCGCCGTATTCAGGTTCGATCAGGTGGCAGGCCATGCACCCCAGGAATTTGTTGAAGGTCATCTCACCCATCTGTTTGGAGATGGTGCCGGACTCGATCTTCTCCTTGGCGATCAGATCGTCATGGACCTTCAGTTTCATCAGCTCGGCGGCAACGGCGGTGGCATCGGCTTTGGAAAGTGCGAGATGAGGGGTGAGTGTCGCCGCGTCGATCTCATCCTCTTTTGCGCCAGCCTTGATGTGGTTGCCGTAGTAGATTCCGGTTGGACGGATGCGTCGCGGTTTTTGCAGCCACGACACCAGCCACTGCTGGCGATATTTGTTGCCAGCGTAAAAAAGGTCAGGCCCCTTTTTGGCGAAGGCCTCGTTGAGTGTCTGCGCCGTCGGGCCGCTGATGTTGTGACAGGAGACACACTCCTTCTGGAGCAGCCCGCCATCGGCAAGGGCAGCTCCAGAGAAACCCAGCAGGGTTGCAAGCAGGATTCGTTTCATCGCTATCTCCGCTTTCTTGCCTGTTCAACCGGTTTGCCCATGAAAGGGGCGCTGTTGAAAAGACCGGAGCCCTGGGTCAGCGAGACGCTGTAGAAGAAGTTGGGATCGTAGACTTTGTCCTTCCAGGCGTACCAGTCATCCATCTTCACCCCTTCATATTCGAAAACGGTCATCGGCCCGCCCATCATGGCGCCGTTGTTGGTCATGTGTTTGTCGACATGGTCGTGCATCACGAAATAGCCAGGATTGTTCATCCCCACAATCACGTCGTAACGCTCACCTGGGCCTACTGGCACAGTGTCAACGTAGTAGGGGTTGGCGAGTGGATAGCCATCTTTGTGGGTGACGAGCATGTCGTGACCGTGCATGTGCATCTGGTGTGTCTCATCGCCTGCGCCATAGAGCCGCATTCTCAACACATCTCCCTTCTTGACCCTGACCGGCTGGGTGTAGGGGAAGGATTTGGCGTTCACCGAGAAGTAGTCGGCCACGTCTTGCGGCATTCCGCCCTTGCCATAGCTGTTGGCATAAGCCGACTCCCAGGTACTCATCATCAGGATGGAGTCCTTGGTCACCCGCTTTTCGAGGGCGCTCGGCTCTTTGGGGTCGACGATCAGCGGGCCCCACATGCCGCGTGTCGCCACATGCTCCCAGACGTTGACATGGCAGTGGTACCAGAGGCTGCCAGGACGGTCAGCGTTGAATTTATAGGTGAAGGATTCGCCGGGCTGGATCGCATCTTTCTGCGATACGCCTGGAACACCGTCCATGTGCCAGCTGTTGATCTGGTTGATGCCGTGCCAGTGGATGGTGTGGGGGAGCGTGGTGTTGTTGGTGACATGGACAGTTACATCGTCACCCTCCTTGACATGGATGAGCGGCCCCGGCACCTGGCCATTGAAGGCAAACACCTTGTTGGTAAAGCCTGGCGCCACCTCGATGGATACCTCGTCGATGGTCATGCTGAATTCGTGTTGCGCCGCCCAGGACTGACCGGCAAATAGCAGTCCTGCCAGGGTCATCGCCATAACGCCGATAAGCAGCCGCGCCTTGTCTGGATGGATCTTGTTCTTGATATTAACAGGCTTCATACCTTCCTCTCATCGGTAACAAACGAACACGCGCATACCATCGCATAAGATGCATTTACGCTACCACTTAAAATGATATACTGTCAATACATCTTTTGAAGGAATGAATTATTAAAGGTAAACACTCCGAATAATTAGCTTGTGTTGCCGGTAGGGATGGGGAAGAAGGGAATTTGAAGGGCGACAAACACAGAGGGGCAGTCGGCAAATATATACGAGCGTGAATAACGCAAAGTGATTGAATCTTGCAAAAATACCAAGAAAAATGGGCGTATTGTTAATATATGCGAGATAATCGGGCAAATATCAGCTACCCTAGCAATTATGCAACTAACCTTATACACTGATTATTCACTTCGGGTTCTGCTTTATCTCGGCATACACAAAGGCGAGAAAGCGACCATCAGCGAAATCGCGGATTATTTCAAAATCTCGCGTAACCATCTGGTTAAGGTGGTGCATAATCTCGCCAACTGCGATTATATTCATACCATGCGCGGCAAGGGCGGCGGAATGTACCTGGCGCGCGCGCCTGAAGAAATCAACATCGGCGATGTCATCCGGCATACTGAACCGAACTTTCACATTGTCGAGTGCTACAACACCCAGGCCAGCCATTGCCCGGTTGTCAAGATGTGCGGCCTGATTGGCGTGCTAAATAGCGCCCTGGCCAGCTTCTTCTCCGTTCTAGACCAATACACCCTGGCGGATCTCCTGAAAAAGCAGGATGTCATTAGCGCACCGCTCCAGCTCATACCCCCTCCTACACGCACTGCGGCACATCAAACCATCGAAATAAAGCGAGAAAAAAGTGTAGCTGGCCAAAAACAGAAAAGCTGATTTTAGCCCGATCTTCGCAAAGCATCATCCTTGAATTTGTTTTCGTAACTCCTCAATCACCGGCATAGTCTCCGGACGCACACCTCGCCACAGAAAAAACGCTTCGGCAGCCTGTTCCACCAGCATCCCCAGGCCATCCAGCGCCTTTCGCGCACCGTGCTGCATTGCCCAAAGCATGAAGGGTGTCGGCTCTGCACCGTACATCATGTCATAGCACCAGCAACCTTCACTCAGCACGGTAGCGGGCAGCGGCGGCACCTCTCCCTTCAGGCTGGCAGCCGTGCCATTGATGATGAGATCAAACCGTTGTGCGTCAATATCTTGATAGCCACATCCGCAAACCGGTCCGAAATCCGTCAATTCTTTGGCTAATGCGATTGCCTTGTCCGCTGTGCGATTGGCGATGACGAGTTGAGCGGGATGCTCTTCCAGCAACGGGCCGAGCACACCGCGCACTGCACCGCCAGCCCCAAGCAGCAATACGCGCCGGTTGGCAATCTCTACGCCATGATTGGCACGCAGGTCACGCACCAGGCCGACACCATCCGTGTTATCGCCGTAGCTCGTGCCATCCGCGCGGAACAATAAGGTGTTCACCGCCCCCGCCCGCTCCGCGCGCGCGCTGCGCTCCTCGGCCAGCTCCCACGCCTCCCGCTTGAACGGCACGGTAATATTAAGCCCCTTGCCGCCGCCCTCCTCCACAAAGGCGGATACGGCTTCAGCGAAACGGCCCTGTTCCACCAGAATGGCGGTGTACACTAAATTCTGGCCGGTCTGGCGCGCGAACAGGGCATGAATCTGCGGTGACTTGCTATGAGCGATAGGGTTACCCATCACGGCATAGTGATCGGCTCTTGCGTTCATCATTCCAATAATCCTTGAGTAGCGTTTTGCGTTGCGTTTGTGTGATAAACAATAAAAATGATAACGTAGCACATGAATGGGTATGGATGTTGCTAATACCAGCTACAAGGAAAAGTTACATTTCAATTTCAGGTGTCGATGCAGTGGATCGCAACATAGCCTCAAGGGCGTGGCGGAAATTGATCAGCCTCTGTTGTATGGGGCTGCTGCTCATGACGTTTAACCCTGCCGTTGCGGACCAGGTACGGCATATGGTGCTGGTTGCCGGCGCCAATGCCTACGTCCCGCCGCTCACCCCCGCCGAAGTGCGCAAGCTGTTCCTGGGCGTGGTCATAACCAAGGATGGCCAGCGCATTGAGCCGTTACTCAATCTGACCGATCCTTTACTGCACGAAGTATTCCTGCAGAAAGTCGTATTCATGTCATCTGAAAATTACCAGCGCCAACTGCTTGCCCGGATAAACCATTTGGGCGATCCGCGCCCCCAAGAATACTCCGATCCCTGGCAGTTAATCAGCGCCCTGCGCAGCCGGCCCGGCGCGGTCAGCTATATGTGGGCGCAAGATACCCGCCCCCGGATGGGCCTGAAAATAGTACAAGAGCTATGGCAAAGCCGACAGGAATAGCGCGCCTTTCCAAGGGATTGATCGGCCGTCTGATGACGGTCGTGGTGGCCATCCATGCTATCCTGGTCCCTCTGCTGTTTGTCGGCGTGCTGTATATCGTGAAACAGGGCTATGAATCCCTGTTTATCAATCAGGTACGCTCCGACTCCCACATGCTCGCCGTACTGGCCGGACGGGATCTGCGTCCCGCCCGGCTACAGACACTTTTCGAAGAAGTGGCATTGAGCGGCAGCGTGGTTTTTTGGGAAATCACAGATACATCGGGACAGACCATCGCCAGCGCTCACGGGCCAGATGTGCGCACAAATTTCCAGGAAGATTTTTTCTTTGACGAGCACGGGGATACGGTCTATCACATCTCCGTCCCTGTCAACGATGACGCCGGCATACTGCGCGGTGTACTCCGGCTTGGCTACGATGAAACGCCAACCCAAGAGCAGATTGACAACACCTACCACCGTGGTTTCTACCTGGCGATAGGGTACATTGCGCTTACCCTGTTCCTGACGATTTCCGGCGGCAGAATCCTCAACCTGATGCGCAAGGAACTGGTGACACAAGCCAGCGCGCTCGAACACCAGGCGCTGCATGACACCTTGACCGGCCTGCCCAACCGCGCCTTGCTGCATGACCGGTTAAAGCAATCCATTCTCGCCAGTCAGCGCGAACACGCACCGTTCGCCCTGTTCCTGATGGATCTGGACCGTTTCAAGGAAGTAAATGACACGCTGGGGCATCAGGCAGGCGATGTGATATTACAGCAGACCGCCGCACGCCTGCGTGAAGCGGTGCGGGAGTCCGACACCGTTGCGCGACTGGGGGGAGATGAGTTCGCCGTGGTATTGCCCAAGGTCGATGTGGATGGTGCAGTTCTGATTGCGGAGAAGATACTCAGAACGCTGCAGGAGCCTTTCGTGGTGGAGAGCAGGACGCTACCGATTGGCGCCAGCATCGGCATTGCGCTATTTCCCGGCCATGGCGAAGATGCCGCCAGCCTGTTGAGCCGCGCCGATGTGGCCATGTATGCCGCCAAACATGCGGGCGGCGGCCTGACCGTATATGACCCCGATCTGGACCGGCACAGCATGGATCGGCTCACCCTGACGGCGGAATTGCGTCAGGGCATCGACCACGATGAAATTGAGGTGTATTACCAGCCCAAGGCCGACCTCCATACCGGAGAGGTTTGCGGCGTTGAAGCCCTGGCGCGCTGGCGGCATCCACGGCTTGGGCTTATCCTGCCCGAGGAATTCATTCCACTAGCGGAACGGGCAGGCGTCATCAACACGCTGACATTACGCATCATTGAAGCAAGCGCCCGCCAGTGTGCGCACTGGTCCAGCGGCGGCAGACGGATAAGCGTCGCAGTGAACCTCTCACCGTTGAGCCTGCTCGATGCAAAATTTGCTGAAAAGATTGCAGAGATCATCCGCAACTGCGGCCTGTCCGCCTGCACACTGATCCTGGAGGTCACCGAAGGCGCAATTATGGCCGATACGCCACAGGTACAGGAACTGTTTACCCAGCTTGATGCCATGGGTGTGCGGATTTCCATCGACGACTTTGGCACAGGCTATTCCTCACTTGCCCGGCTGAAGAAACTGCCGGTGTCAGAGGTGAAGATCGACAAATCCTTTGTGATCGACATGCTTACCGATGACAACGACGCCGCCATCGTGCGCGCCACCATTGATCTCGCACACAACCTCGGCATTAAAGTCGTGGCGGAAGGCGTCGAGACACAGGGACACCTGGAGATGTTGGCGGCCTTTGGCTGCGATATGGCGCAAGGCTACCACATCAGCCGACCATTACCGACGCTTGAAATCCGGCACCTTTTGGCCGTCGACAGAAAGATTATCACTATCGGAGGAAATGAAGATAAGCCACTGTTCAGCGGGCTGTAATATATAAGCCCGGATTATCCATTAGCCCCAAAGCCGTTTACTTAATGTAGGCTGGGGCAAGCACAACGGACCCAATCTGCATTCCTGAGCCGCATTATTTCAGCCCTGATCTGGCCTTGATAAACTCCACAACCTGGATCAGTGGAATATTCTGACTCTCTGCATCACGCCGCCCCTTGTATTCAATCATACCTTCGTCCAGCTTGCTCTCGCCGAGTACCAAACGGTGCGGGATGCCGATCAGCTCCATATCCGTGAACATCACGCCCGCGCGCTCCTTGCGGTCGTCGTATAACACCTCGATGCCTGCCGCCTGCAATTCACTGTAAAGGGCGTCAGCGGCATCGCGGATGCGCTGTGATTTGTGCATATTCATCGGCAACAGCGCAACCTGAAAAGGTGCGATAGCGTCGGGCCAGATGATGCCTTTGTCATCGTTGTTCTGCTCAATGGCGGAGGCGACAATGCGCGACACGCCGATGCCGTAGCAGCCCATCGTCATCACGATGCTGCGTCCTTGCTCATCCAGACAGGTGGCGTTCAATGCCTTGCTGTACTTGTCGCCAAGCTGAAAGATGTGACCCACCTCAATGCCACGGCGGATCGCCAGCCGTCCCTCGCACCGGAAAACTGCTCCTGCGTTTCCGGCACTTCCGCCATCCATGGCGGTCGCACGCGGGCATTGCTCGCCCGCACGCACTGTACGCAGATCGGCCACCGACGGCCGGAAAACCGCTCCTGCGTTTCCGGCACTACTGCCATCCATGGCGGTCGGCAGCGGAACGTCCTCACCCCAGTTGAGATTGATCCAGTGGTAATCCAGCTCGTTCGCGCCACTGGAAAAATTGCGCGCCTGCGCGGCCTGCTGATCCACCATCACAGTCAAACCGGAGGGCAGTCCCAGCGGGCCAACAAAACCCGCCGGCGCGCCGGTGGCGGCGAATACTTCAGCAGCTTCCGCCATACGCAGATTGGTCGCACCGAGAGCACGCGCCGCTTTTATCGTGTTGAGTTCGTCGCCGCCGCCGATAAAAAACACCACCGGCTTGTCATCGGCGATCATCACCACGCTCTTGACGATGCGCTCAAAGGAGATACCAAGCATCTGCGCCTGTTCGTCGACAGTGCGGATACCCGGCGTAGAGACTTTCTCCTTCTCGCGCGGCGCTTCATGTGCGGGCGCGGGCAGGTGGCTGGTGGCCATTTCCACATTCGCGGCGTAGTTACAGCTATCGCAGAATGCGATGGCGTCCTCGCCCGAATCCGCCAGCACATGGAATTCATGCGAATAACGCCCGCCGATGCTGCCGGTGTCTGCCTCCACGGGGCGGAATTCCAACCCAAGGCGGGTGAAGATACGCGTATAGGTTTGATGCATCAGATCATAGGTCTCTTGCAGCGAGGCCTGATCGAGATGGAAGGAATAGGCATCCTTCATGATGAACTCGCGGGCGCGCATCACGCCGAAACGCGGGCGGGTCTCGTCGCGGAACTTGGTCTGAATCTGATAAAAGTTGGAGGGCAACTGCTTGTAGCTGCGGATCTCGCGGCGGATCAAATCGGTGATGACCTCTTCGTGCGTCGGGCCAAAACAAAATTCACGATCGTGGCGGTCCTTGAGGCGCAGCAGCTCCGGTCCATACTGCTCCCAGCGCCCAGACTCCTGCCACAGCTCGGCGGGCTGCACGGCGGGCATCAACACCTCCAGCGCCCCCGCGCGATCCATCTCCTCACGCACAATGGCCTCCACCTTGCGCAGCACGCGCAGCCCCAAGGGCAACCAGGTGTACAAACCGGCAGCCAGCTTGCGGATCATCCCCGCGCGCAGCATCAATTGGTGGCTGATGACTTCGGCATCGGACGGGGTTTCTTTGACGGTAGATAATAAAAATCGTGATACGCGCATGGTCAATTCTTTCTTGGGTTAAGACGTGGAATTCTACTGGTGTATAAGCACCACGTACAGTGTCGCATAGCCATTCGGCCGAGAGACAAACCTAAATGCACTTTTTTTGACTTATATCAAACACCATGCGCGCTTTTTAATCCACTCTTCACATAGAGCCACCATTCGGCCCTAAAAATACCTAGACAAAGTCTAAATTATCTGTTTAAATTTAGATCAAGTCTAATTCGTGAGCCGGATTGGGAAAAACTTACTTACATAACAGTGGCATTAGCAAAATCAACAGGAGGAGTAACAAATGAAAATCATGATTCGCGCATTACCGTTTGTCATCGGCAGTGTCTTGTCCATAGGGTTGGCGCATACCGCATCGGCCTTTGAAGCCCTGCCCAAACAGCCGCCCGTCCCCAAAGACAACCCCATGAGCGCCGCCAAGGTGGAACTCGGCAAGCAATTGTATTTTGATCCGCGCCTGTCCGTGAACGGCACGGTCTCCTGCAACTCCTGCCATGACGTGAGCGGCAGCGGCACGGACAACCGCCCGGTATCCATCGGCGTGGGCGGCACGGCAGGCGGGCGCAACGCCCCCACCGTATGGAATGCGGCGTTTCTCACCGCTCAATTCTGGGACGGACGGGCCGCCACACTGGAGGATCAGGCCAAGGGACCGATCCTGAACCCCAAAGAGATGGCCATGCCCAACGAAAAGGCGGTGATCGACCGCCTTTCGTCGATACCCGGCTACAAGGAGCAGTTCGCCAAGGTATTCGGTGGCCCCAGCGCCCTGAGCTATGACAATGTCGCCAAGGCCATTGCCGCCTACGAACGCACGCTTATCACCCCCAACAGTGCGTTTGACCGCTTTGTGAAGGGCGATAAAAAAGCGTTATCAGCAGCAGCGCAGCGCGGCATGAAAACCGTGCAGGACGTGGGATGCACCGCATGTCACAACGGCGTGATATTCGCTGGCCCTGCATTGCCGATGGGCGAAGGGTTTTACCAGAAATTCCCCATGATGACGAACAACGACTATGTGACGAAGTACAAATTGGCCGAAGATGAGGGGCGTTTTGAAGTCACCAAGAACACGGCCGACAAACACATGTTCCGCGTGTCGACCTGGCGCAACGTGGCCTTGACCGCACCGTATTTCCACAATGGCGCCGTCAAGACGCTGGACGAAGCGGTACGGGTCATGGGCAAGACCCAGCTCAACAAGGACTTGAGCGCAGAACAGGTAAGCGACATAGTCGCATTCCTCAACAGCTTGACCGGGGAATTCCCCAAGCAGACCATGCCGAGGTTGCCAGCCACGCCGAACAGCAGCGTGGTGAGTGAGTAAGTCAGGGTCTAAACGAAGGGGCGCGGAAGCGCCCCTTTTTTGTGTGTGTGCTACTCAGCAAGTTATTTGACTACCGAAGCGGAAGAAACAAAAACGATCCTGTCGAATGTGCGATTCAGCGTTTTACTGGTGAACTTCTCCATCACCATGCTCTCGGCAAAGCGCACCTTATCGCCGACTTTGACCTTGGTAGTCGGCCCGGCAATCCAGAACCGTTTGCCATTGGCACCTTCCAGCTCCATGTAGGTGTAGATGGAAGCATCCTTAGTGGAGATCACCTTGCCTTCGCTGGGCGTACCAATCTGCGCAATGTTGCCGTGGGCTGCATCGGCAGGCGCTTTTTCCGCGCCTGCCGCCTGCAGCGGGCCGAACGAAACCGTCATTAGCAGGGCCATGGCAGCGGGTAAATAAGATATCTTCACAAAACCTCCATAATTTATCGTATTAATCATCAATCCAGAGGCGCACAAGGCCTATTTCATTCACTGTGACAGACAACCGGGACACATGGTTCCGCTCAAACCAGCCAGTACGTCTCGGTAAAGCGCATGGAAAGGTCAATCGCACGCAGGTGCTTGGTGATTGCGCCCAGCGAAATAAAGTCCACCCCAGTTTCGGCGATCTGGCGCAGGTTGTCCAGACCTATGCCGCCAGAGGCCTCCAGTTTAGCCTGTCCGGCGTTTAACGCAACCGCTGCGCGCATCTGTTCCAGGTCGAAATTATCCAGCAACAGGATATCCGCATGTGACGCCAGAGCCTCGCGCACCTCATCAAGCGTTTCAACTTCGACTTCAACAGGCAAGCCTTTGCCATGGACGCGCGCAGCCGCTATTGCGTCCTGGATGGAACCTGCGGCGAGGATGTGATTTTCCTTGATCAGAATGCCGTCGTACAATCCATGCCGGTGATTGTGGCAGCCGCCGCAACGCACGGCGTATTTTTGCGCGTCGCGCAGACCGGGAATGGTCTTGCGGGTGTCGAGGATTTTTACCTTGGTGCCTTGCACTGTATCGGCATAACGCCGCGCCTGGGTCGCAGTACCAGACAAGGTTTGCAGAAAATTCAGCGCAGTGCGTTCCCCCGTCAACAGTGGTCGCGCCGGGCCATGCAGTGTACACAATGTCTGGTTTGCGGTGACAATATCGCCGTCGACGGCATGCCAGGTGACCTGAATGGTGGCGTCCATCTGCCGGAAAACAGCGTCAAACCACGCCGCACCACACAGCACGGCATCCTCGCGGCTGATAACGGTGGCATCACACACCGCATCGACCGGGATCAGCATGGCGGTGACATCGCCGCTGCCAATATCCTCGGCCAGCGCGCGGCGCACGGAGGCGTCAATATCGCTGGGTAATACGCGTTCTTCGCTCACGCTTCAATAATTCCCTTGATAAACGGTATGGTCAGTTTGCGCTGGGCCGCCAGGGAAGCATGGTCAAGGCGCTCCAGCAAGGCGAACAGAGCGGGCATGTCGCGGCGCTCGCGGCGCAACAGAAATTGCGCCACCTCATCCGGCAGCTCAAGCCCCCGCTGACGCGCGCGCAATTGCAATGCGGCGAGCACGCTCTCGTCATCAAGGGTATCAAGATGCAACACCAGTCCCCATGCCAGGCGAGAGGCAAGATCGGGAAGCGCCACACCCACCCCGCTGGGCGCGGCGCTGCCCGCAATCATGCAGTGCGTGCCGCTGTCGCGCATGCGGTTGTAGAGATGAAACAGCGCTGTTTCCCACGCCGCTTGCCCGGCTATCGCCTGGATGTCGTCGATGCACACCAATGCGAGCTGCTCGAATCCCTCCAGCAATCCGGGGGAAAACTCATCGGCCTGCGCCAATGGCACATAGGCGACAGCCTCGCCGCGCGCGTTTGCTTGATGGCAGGCGGCCTGCAACAGGTGGGTCTTGCCAACCCCCGGGGCACCCCACAAATAGATCATCTGCTCGCCTTCGGCACACGCGCTGCGCTGCACAGCGGAGACGGCCTCGCTGTTGGCGCCGGGGAAATAATTGGCGAACGCGGCATCATCGCGCACGCCTATGCCGAGAGGGAGTTGCGCCGTCATTGGAGTGTCACCCATTGTCCTGCCGCAATGCCTTCACGGAGATTCGCCATTCCCGGCGTCATAGACCCGGCTGTGCATATAACGCTCATGTGCATGGCGCAGTAACACCATGACCACGGCGGCGACCGGCAGCGCCAACAGGATACCGAAAAAGCCGAACAACTGCCCGCCCGCCATGACGGCAAAGATCACCATCACCGGGTGCAGGCCGATACGGTCTCCGACCAGCCACGGCGTAAGCACCATGCCTTCCAGCATCTGCCCCACACCGAACACCGCCAGCACCAGCAACAGATGGAACAGATCCTGATACTGGACAAGGGCAGCAATGCTGGCCACCAGCAGGCCGATAGCGAAGCCAAGATAAGGAACGAAGCTGAGCAGCCCCGCAGCCATGCCAATCAGCAGGGCAACATCCAGGCCGACCAGCCACAGACCAATGGAATAGATCGTCCCCAGTGCCAGCATAACCAAGATCTGTCCACGTAAAAACGCCCCCAGCATCTCATCGCACTGACGCGCCAGACGGGTCACCACCGGCTCCGCAGTGCGCGGCAACAGCTCCTGGATGCGAGACACAAGCACATCCCAATCACGCAGCAGGTAAAAGGTCACCACCGGGATCAGCATTAGATTCACCAGCCAGCCCAGCAGCGTCAAACCGGAACGGGTCACGGAGGCCATCGCCCCCGCCACCACCCCCCCAGCGGTTTGCCAGTGTTCGGCAATGGCCTGTTTCAGGGTATCCAGATTCAGGGCACGCTCCTCAAGCTGCAATTTCGTCTGCAGCCAAGGCAACGCGGTATACTGGAGCCAGTCGACATAGCCAGGCAGCTTGCTTATCAATATCTCGAACTGGTGCGCCAGCAACGGGACGCCAATCAGCAATAGCAGCAGCAACAGCGCCAACAGCCCGGTAAAGACGATCACGACCGACATGGTGCGGGACAACCCCAGCTTTTCAAGGCGGTCGGCAAGCGGGTCCGTGGCATAGGCCAGCAGGGCCGCAACAAGAAAGGGCGTCAGCACCGGCGCCAGCAGGTACAACAGCGCGCCAACAGCCGCGACACCTAACAGCGCCAGCCACTTTTGTGAATCAGTCAGCGCCGGCATTTATTCTCTATTTTTTATCAATGGTAGGGTTATCTGCAATGCCGCTCCGAGCGCACGCGCATCGCCCGAAGGGTCCAGGTTCTAACATAATCCAGCCCGCTCAATACGGTGGTCGCCAGCACAAAATAGATCATGCCAGTGATAGCCCACGGAGGCAACGGCATCACGCTTAACGACATCACCAGTGCAAGCACCAGTACAATCTGGGCGAAGGTGTTGAGCTTGCTCACCAGGGTAGGCGCCATTTCAATATGGCCGATCAGATAGTGATAGGCGATGGCGCCGAACAGAATCAGCGCATCGCGGACAATCACTGCGGCCACCAGCCACACCGGAATGATGCCCAGCCAACCCAACACCAGATACGACGACACCAGCAGCAGCTTGTCGGCGAGCGGATCCAGAATGGAGCCCAGGCGACTGGTCCAATGGAAATGCTTGGCGAGATAGCCATCCAGCGCATCCGACGCCCCCGCCACGGCGAACAGTAGCAACGCCTCGGCAAAACGCTCCTGCATGAGCAGCCACACCACCAGCGGCACGAGCAGTATGCGCGCCATGCTGATGATGTTCGGGATGTCGCGGCGGTTCATGGCCCCAAACGGTATTTCAATTCTGGCGTAGTGTTAGCGGGATCAGAACCGGCGGCGCTCAAGACGCTGCCTAATGCAATGGTTTGAGCAAGACCAGTATCGCTGCTGCGGGTCAATACACGGAATGTTACGCTGTCTGCTTTCACACGCACCACCCCTGCCTCCGTCACACCGGCCAGAGACTGCAAATAATTCATGGTCCGCGCATAATCATCGAGCGTTACAATATTCGTCACTGTCATCAACGCAGTGGTGGCGGCAGCGTCGCTCAACACCTGGGCAAACCTTTTGGCCAACACATCCGCCGCGCCATCGATGCCCGCCTCAAGCACATCCTGCGGCACACTGGCGACGCTCTCCCAGTTGACGGCCTCCCCGCTGCCTTGATAAAGCGTCCAGCGCACCCGCCAGGTGCCCGAGCGGAGGCTCAACCGGCCCGCCAGCACCGTCTCGGCCTGCTCGCGTACTGCGGCCTTGAGCAGGACATCCCGTGCATTATTCCAAACATCGGCAAAGCGCACGCCACCCTCTGTCTCCGCATCCTGCGGCAGCAGCACCGGCAGGCCGCGGCGGCGCGCGCGATTGTCCATGATCGACTGCAACTCGGGGCGGCTATCGGCCAGCAAAACGGCGCGCTGGTTCTGTTCTTCCATCGCCAGCAGGATCAATGTCGCCGGGCGCACCCGCCCCCATACCGGCAGCCCGGCTTGGCGCAACGCCTGATTCACCGTGGCAGGATCAAAGCTTGCCCATAATACCTGCCCCTTCGCCGCCACCGGCTTGCCGGGGGGCTGAGCTGCGGAGGGAACCACCGGGATGATCCGCGCCATATCCTCCGGCAGTGGGCGGTAGCGGTATTGCTGCGCCATCTGATCGGCGCGTTTGAACATAGGGGCCAACGCCGGAAGCGCCGCAACTCCGCGTCGTCCCGTCACCCTCATCACCACCTCCGCCAGCGCTGCACGTATTGCTTCGCCCTGCTCCGTCTTGCCCTGACCCGCCACCTGGATCTCGGCCTCATACAGGCCTTCTACTTCGGCGGCAGACAGCAAACCTGGCATGGCACTACCCAACAGAACAAACAGGGCAATAACCCTATTGCGCAAATGCGTTTTACAATTTGACACCCGCATCCTCAAAAAATCATGCCCCTGAAAATAACCCCGCGTATAATGGTTATAATACACCTTCCCCATAGAATAGAATAATGCGATTACCCTGATGAATTCGAAATCCGATACTACCCAACACGGAACCAGCCTGAGCTACCGCGACGCAGGCGTCGACATTGAGGCCGGTAACAATCTGGTAAAAAAAATCAAGCCCATTGCCGCACGCACCACCCGCCCCGGCGTGCTCGGTGGCCTGGGCGGCTTTGGCGCGCTGTTTGAGCTGCCGCTCGACCGCTATCGCAAGCCGGTGCTGGTCTCCACCACCGACGGTGTCGGCACCAAGCTGAAGCTGGCGATAGAAATGGACAAACATGACACCATCGGTATCGACCTGGTGGCGATGTGCGTCAATGACCTGGTAGTGCAGGGTGCCGAGCCGCTGTTTTTCCTTGATTACTACGCCACCGGCCACCTGAGCATCGACCAGGCGGCGGACGTCATCAAGGGCATCGGCGCAGGCTGCGAACTCGCCGGTGCCGCACTGGTAGGCGGAGAGACCGCCGAAATGCCCGGCATGTACAGCCATGGCGACTATGACCTGGCAGGCTTCAGCGTCGGCGTGGTTGAAAAGGAAAACATCATCGACGGCAGCAAAGTCCAGCCCGGCGACGCATTGATCGGTATCGCCTCCAGCGGCCCGCACTCCAACGGTTATTCCCTGATCCGCAAAGTCATCTCTGTCAGCGGCGCGGATCTATCCCAGGACTTTCATGGCCGCACGCTGGGCGAAACCCTGCTGGAACCCACGCGCATCTACGTCAAACCACTGCTCAAGCTGTTCGAGCAGGTACAGGTGCATGCCCTTGCCCACATCACCGGCGGCGGACTGCTGGAAAACCTGCCGCGCGTGATGCCCGAAAACACCCAGGCCGTGATCGGCAAGACCGCATGGCCACGCCTCCCCATCTTTGATTGGCTGCAGGAAAAAGGCAATATCGCGGAACAGGAAATGTACCGCACCTTCAACTGCGGTATCGGTATGGTCGTGTGCGTAGCAGAGACCGACGCCAACGCCACAGTAGACATTCTCAATGCGCAGGGCGAGGCAGCGTGGCGCATCGGCTCGATTGAAGCAGCACAAGACGGCGCGGAACGGGTTGTGATCCGTGCATGATGCAAGCGCTCCATTACCCATCGTTATCCTGATCTCCGGCAACGGCAGCAATCTTCAGGCAATCATCGACGCGGCCGCCCACACAGCACTGCCCGTCGAGATTCGCGCCGTAATCAGCAACAACCCCAGCGCCTTTGGCCTGGAGCGCGCCCGGCGGGCAGACATCCCGGCACTGGCGCTTGACCACAAGACGTTCCCCGGACGGGGCGCGTTTGATGCAGCGCTGCAAACAATGATCGACCGCTTCGAACCGGCACTGGTCGTGCTCGCCGGCTTCATGCGCATCCTCGGCCCCGGGTTCGTGACGCACTACCTCGGGCGCATGATAAACATCCACCCCTCGCTGCTGCCCGCCCTTCCTGGCCTCGACACCCACAACCGCGCACTTGGAACAGGACTACGGGAACACGGCGCCAGCGTCCACTTTGTCACCAATGAACTGGATGGCGGACCGGTCATTATTCAGGCGCGCGTGCCGATATTACCGGATGACAACGTCAAAATACTTGCGCAACGGGTACTGATGCAGGAACATCACATCTACCCCTTGGCGATACACTGGTTCGCTGAAGGACGGCTACAACTCGACCAGGAGCACAACCAGGTAGTGCTTGACGGAACGCCCTTAACATCGCCCGTGGACTATACCGATGCCGATAACAACCCGCACGATCCGCAATGATAGACGCAACAGCAAGGCATCCAGCCTGTGGACCGGCTTCGCGGCCTTCTTGCTGAGCATGCCCCTTTACTCCACCGCCTTTGCCGATCCCCTGCCCCTTTTTACAGCCCGCTACACATTAAGTAAAGCAGGCATCCCGCTGGGCGAAAACATCCGCACCCTGACCAAGACCACCGATGGTGGATATTTTTATCAATCGGTAACGCACGCCACCGGACTGCTCGCCAAACTTGTAAAACAGGAAATAGTGGAACGCAGCGAGTGGGCCTACGAGGGGGAGGGGCAGAACGCGCAACCTCGCCCACTGGAATACCTCAGCCGCCGTAGCGGGAAAAGCGACAAATGGATAAAGCAGATCTTTAACTGGGGAAAAAATACCACCACCAACATCACCAGCAGCAAATCGTGGTATACGCCACTGCGCCCAAAAATCCAGGACAAGCTCAGCTACCAGCTTGCCATCATGACCGACCTGCAAAATGGCCGAAAAACCCTGGAGTACCTGATCGCGGATAGCGACAAAATCAAGAACTACCGGTTCGTCATCCTGGGCGAGGAACAGGTCAAAACCGCCATGGGAACATTGCGCACGCTAAAGATCCGCCGCACAGGCGACAGCAGAAACACCACCGTGTGGTGCGCCGTCGACTTTCATTACCTGCCTGTCGTTCTGGAGCAGCACGATGACGAAGATGGCCGTCTCAAGATGCAGATCGAGTCCATACAGTTCGGGGATCAGGCGCCAGGGGGCAGCGGATCAGGCACCTGAGAACACAAGACAAAACTCTCCGGCCTGCCCACAGAACTCACGATCACGCCTTTGGCAGCGTCACCCCGGTCTGCCCCTGGTATTTTCCACCACGATCCTTGTACGAGGTCTCGCACACTTCATCGGATTCCAGAAACAGCATCTGGGCGACACCTTCGTTGGCGTAAATCTTGGCCGGCAGCGTCGTGGTATTGGAAAACTCCAGAGTCACATGCCCTTCCCACTCCGGCTCCAGCGGGGTCACATTGACGATGATGCCGCAGCGTGCATAGGTGGATTTACCCAGACAGATGGTCAGCACGCTACGCGGAATACGGAAGTACTCCACCGTGCGCGCCAGGGCAAAAGAGTTGGGCGGGATAATGCACACATCCGACCGCACATCGACAAAACTGTTGGCGTCGAAATTTTTGGGGTCGACAATCGCCGAGTTGATATTGGTGAAAATCTTGAATTCATCCGCGCAACGAACATCGTATCCGTAGCTGGAAGTACCATAAGAAATAATCCGGCCCGCCTCGCGCTCCCGCACCTGACCCGGCTCGAACGGCTCGATCATGCCGTGCTTATCGACCATGCGCCGGATCCATTTATCAGACTTGATGCTCATTAATAACCTCTCGATGTAGGGGCAGGCCTCCTCGCCTGCCCCCAATATTATGTATTCTGAACCACGATATTGGGAAACTTGGCGGCGTAATCCTTCCCCCGCAACGACAGCTTGGCAGTAACGCGCCGGGCAATGTCGCGATAGATCTGCGCAATACGCCCCTCAGGATCGGCCACCACGGTGGGACGGCCGCCATCGGCATCTTCACGGATGCGGATATCAAGCGGCAATGACCCCAGGAAATCCACCCCATACTGCTCGGCCATGCGCTGACCACCGCCCGAACCGAAAATATGTTCTTCGTGCCCGCACTGGCTGCAAATATGCGTACTCATGTTCTCGACGACGCCAAACACCGGCACTTCCACCTTCTCAAACATCTTCAGCCCCCGGCGCGCGTCCAGCAGAGCGATGTCCTGCGGCGTGGTGACGATCACCGCACCACTCACCGGAATCTTCTGCGTGAGAGTCAACTGCGTATCGCCCGTGCCCGGCGGCAGATCAACGATCAGGTAATCCAGATCCCGCCAATTGGTATCTCTCAGCAGTTGTTCCAGCGCCTGCGTAACCATCGGACCACGCCAGATCATCGGCGCCTCGTCGTCAACCAGATAGCCGATGGACATGGACTGGATACCGTAACTCATCAACGGCTCCATGGATTTGCCATCACGCGACTCCGGCCGGGCATGAACACCCAGCATGAGCGGCTGGCTGGGACCATAAATATCCGCATCCAGAATCCCTACCACTGCGCCCTCTGCCGCCAGCGCCAGCGCAAGATTCACCGCCGTCGTCGACTTGCCGACGCCGCCCTTGCCGGATGCCACAGCAATAATATTTTTCACGTTCTTCAATGGCTTAACGCCATGCTGCACAGCATGAGTGACAATTTTCGAGGAAACACGCACCTCAGCGCTGTGCACGCCGCCAACTTCCTCAATCTGCTTTTTCAGCACGGCAGCAAGCTCCTGCTGATAGCCCTTGGCTGGATAACCCAGCAGCACATCCACGGTGACCTTGCCGCCATCAATCGCAATCTGCTTCACGGCGTTGGCCGACACCAGATCCTGCCGTAGATAGGGATCAACGAACCCCTTGAGCGCCGCTTCTATCTGTGATTTGGATAAATCTACTTGCATGCAATACCCCTCCCCGCACCCTGAATTATGTGCGATTCACGAACTTTTACACATCAAAATGTTTGATAACGTCTTTATACCATAGCCAGCCCATATCACGAAAAAAAGCTCGCCCTTCCCCCCGTGCGCCTTGATTAAAGCCCCCGCCAAAAAGTCGACAAGTCAAAAAAACGGCTCCCTCAACGCTTGTATTAAAAGGGATTCTATGCTAGAAATAGACCTAATGGGTCAAACTGTCAAAATATTTACTTCAGCCACCAATGAGCAGTGCGCCATGAATAAACCACCTGCATTTGCTGCATCTGCCATATCGTTGGCTGCTGGCTGTTTCGTGCTGATATTCGCCACTGAGGGGCGCGCCGAGTTTGCCCTTGATTTTCAACCAAATCCAGGCAGGTTAAGCTCTAGCGCGAACCCGGACTTCGCTTCGTCCAATTTCTTCGCAGTGCTAAACTGTAATCGAGGAGGGACCAGCAGCGGCTGCACCACCGGATCAACTCCCAGCACCGAAAAAACACCCTTCCTGCAGGAGGTCGTCAGTGATGCGACAGGCACCTACTACCACATGATTGTAGGGGATCCGACACAGAGTTTTGCGCAGGAAACATATATACGCCTTGGCTCAGTTATATGGCCAAATGGACAACCCAGCAGCTCTTCCTCTGGAAGTGCAGGCAGGAGTAACGGCGGGGGGTTTGAGGCCGCAACCACAGGGGGGGCTCCTTTGGCGAGTGGCGCCATATCAGGTTCGGGCGGCGGAAATCCAGAAAGGACTCAAATCCGGCAATTGCTAAACACCCCGGATATGACACAGGAGTTTCTCAAGAGTGTCTTCCTCACTAAACCGAAAATAACCCAGACCATTACCACGAGCGATATAGTCAGCTTTTTTGAGGCTGACATGAGCGCCATCCGGTACCGCGGAACTGGCGCCGCAACCACTGACGCGTCTGTCAAAAACACCCTGACCTTTGTTGGCGCGCCGGTCCCTGGAAATTTCGACTTGGCCGTAAACAAGCAGAACTCAACTGTTACGGCCGGAAAGTATTCATGGGCCCCGGGGACAGGCGATGGACTCAGCAATGGTACCTATACCTATACGAGCGGCAGCTTCGATGTGAATGCCGTCGACTGGAAAGCCTTTTACAACCCTGCAGATAACACCTGCTGGTCGTACAAGCAAAACCCGGGCAGCGCGGCATGCACGCCTTAGAAGGCTAATTGGCATACAAGCCCTAAGACAACACCCATACCCGCGCTTCAGGCAGCTCAGCGCAGACTCTATTCCCTCACATTACGATAGCGCTGGCACTCCCCTCGCCACCAGCCCAAGAACACGCCTGATTGATAGCGCACGCCATTACCACTCGCTCACGGGAATTCGTGGCGGCTTATATGCTCGGCCCTGCTATCCTTAAAACCTCTTTTTTCCACGAAAAACGCGTTGTCACCAAATAAAAAAGATGGATTGCTTCAGCGATCCACCAGATGGGTGATAAGTAACACGCGATATGCACTTGGATATTCTCGTGTTTTTTCGTTAATTTCGCGGATAACCGAGTTTTTAGGGTTATGCCACTTGAGCTGGGATGTGATTGCGGCAATGTGTGATACGGTTGGTTTCGTCAAGGTAGACCATAACGGGCTTGAAGGAAGCCACCTCATGCTGATTTAACACCGCATAAGTGCAAATGATGACGCGATCCCCCGGCTTGGCCTTGTGCGCGGCCGCACCGTTGACGGAGATGATGCCGGCGCCTGCTTCGGCGCGAATCGCGTAGGTGGTAAAACGCTCGCCATTGGTAATATTGTAGATTTGGATCTGCTCGTATTCGTGAATACCCGCCGCTTCCAGCAGTGTGGCGTCAATCGCGCACGACCCTTCATACTCCAGCTCGGAGTGGGTCACGCAGGCGCGGTGCAGCTTGGACTTCAGTAAGGTGTACTGCATTTGGCAGCTCCTGTAGGCTATGCAGGATGCGTTAGTAGAGACTAACGCATCCCATTAGACTGATATTATGGGGTTTTGTTGCCTGTTTTTCAATTCTATCGGCAGGTTATCGATCAGGCGCGTCTTTCCCAGCCTGGCTGCGGCAAGGATTACCAAGGTCTGGTCCGCGACAGATGCAGGCATCAGGTCCTCCGCGCGACGCACGCTGACGTAGTCGGGACGAAAACCTGCGGCAATCAACGCTTGCTCAGCCCCTGCCTCGATCGCCGCATAGTCGGCCTCGCCGTCCTGAATCCGGCCCCTCACCTGACATAGCACCTGGTAGACCTGGGGCGCGCGCGCCCTTTCCTCGGCAGTGAGATAGCTGTTGCGTGAGCTCATGGCTAGCCCATCGGCCTCGCGCACTGTCGGCACGCCAACAACCGTGACGGGCAGACACAGATCCGCCACCATGCGCCGGATCACCAGCAGTTGTTGATAATCCTTCTCGCCAAACACCGCCATATCGGGCTGGACGATATTAAATAACGTGTTGACCACGGTGGCGACGCCGGTAAAGTGGCCGGGGCGAGACGCGCCGCACAGGATATCCGAGATTCCCGGCACCTCCACCCGCGTGGCACCGGCAACTCCCCTGGGATAGAGTTCGCCAGCCTCTGGCACAAACAAAAGGTGTGCGCCATTTTCGGCCAGCTTGATGCTATCTTCGGATAATGTGCGGGGATAGGACGCAAAATCCTCATTTGCACCAAACTGCATGGGATTCACGAATATGCTCACCACCACACGGTCAGCGCGGCGCCTGGCTTGATTGACCAGATGGATGTGCCCAGCGTGGAGGTTACCCATGGTAGGCACAAAGGCAATACGCTCGCCCTGTCCGCGCCACAGGCGAACCATGCTGCGCACGTCCGCGATGGTGCGAACCGTGTGCATCAGCTAAAGGTGTGCTCTGGAGCCGGGAAGGCGCCGTTTTTGACGGCGTGCGCGTAAGCTGCAATGGCGGCTTGCGGGGTAGGATTGTCCTGCATGAAGTTCCTGGAGAACTTGGGCCGTTTACCCAGCGTAATGCCCAACATGTCATACAACACCAGCACTTGAGCATCGCAGCCCGGCCCCGCGCCGATGCCGATCACGGGGATCTCGCTTGCGAGAGTGATTTCCGCCGCCAGTACAGCGGGTACGCATTCCAGCAGCAGCATATCGGCGCCCGCCGCCTGTAATGCACGGGCGTCGTCACGCATTACTTGCGCGGCGGAGGCTTCGCGCCCCTGCACCCGGTAGCCGCCCAGTTTATGCACCGACTGCGGCTGGAGCCCCAGGTGGGCGCACACCGGGATGCCGCGCTCGGTAAGCTGACGCACGATGTCCGCCTGCACAGCGCCACCCTCCAGCTTGACTATATGCGCCCCGCCTTCCTGCATCAAACGTGCAGCGTTGCGCAATGCCTGCTCCGGCGTGGCGTAGCTCATGAATGGCATGTCCACCATCAACAGGGCGCGACGGCTGCCACGCGCCACGCAACGGCTGTGATAAAGAATGTCCTCAACCGTTACCGGCAGGGTGGTCTCGCGCCCCTGCACCACCATACCCAGCGAGTCTCCCACCAGGATCACCTCAACACCCGCATCATCAATCAGGCGCGCAAAGCTGGCGTCATAGGCGGTCAGACAGGCGAATTTTTCACCTGCGCGCTTCATATCGCGCAGGGTGTTAAGGGTGACGGGGGGGAGAGATTGGGCATTCATGATGTCATCTCCAAAAAACGGTTATTTGCAAAAATTCAGACGGCGACCAAGGGCCTCTTGGGGCTTCTTCTGCGGGCAAAACGTCAACTCAAACCGCAAATGACAGTGGATTGAGATAATGCCGTCCGCCCCGCGGAGTGCGCACATGCTCTACCAGCTCATTGTAATCTTTGTCGTTTTCGGCAAAATTGGCGGAGGCGGCGTTCACGATCAAGAGCGGGGCGGCGGTATAGTTGTGAAAAAACCGCGCATAGGCCTCCGTCAAGCGTTGCAAATAGGCGGACTCAATCAACCTTTCATAGTCGAGGCCACGCTTGGCGACACGCGCCAGCAGCACTTCCACTGGCGCCTGGAGATAGATCACCAAGTCCGGCGGGGGGATGTCCAACGTCAATTGCCGGTATACCTGATCATAGAGCCGCAATTCATCGTCGTCCAGGGTAAGCTGGGCGAACAGGTAATCCTTCTCCATCAAGAAATCCGCCACCCGCCCCGGCTGCGATAGCGATAGCGATTGGCGCAGCTCCTGCATCTGGCGTGTGCGCTGCAGCAGGAAGAACAACTGGGTTTGCAGGGCGGCCTGGCGTGGGTTTTGGTAAAACCGTTCAAGAAAGGGGTTGGACTCGGCATCCTCCAGCAGCAGCTCGCTGCCGAAGGTCGCCGCCAGACGCTTCACGAGGCTGGTCTTGCCCACACCTATCGGCCCCTCGACGACGATATAACCAGGCTGGCCACGCGTCATGCCAGCACCTCGCAAGATAGCGTATCACGCGCCCGGCAGGCGGCCATCAATTGTTGTACGCTGCCCAGCCCGGGAATTTCCAGATCAGGGGCAATCTCGCACAAGGGGTACAGCACAAAGCTGCGCTCTGCCAGCCGCGGATGGGGCACGGTCAATTCTTCACTCTCCAACTGCATATCTCCATACAACAGTATATCCAGATCAAGGGTGCGCGGCCCCCACCGTTCGGCACCGCGCACTCGGCCGTGAATGCGCTCCATCGCTTGCAGCTCGGTTAAAAGCTGTCGCGCTGACAGACGGGTATCGAGCATGGCTACGGCGTTGATGTAGTCCGGCTGATCGGCCTGCCCCAGCGGCGCACTGCGATACAGCGACGAATGGCGCACACAGCGGGTCTCGGGAAGGTCGCTCAATGCAGCAAGCGCGACTTGCACCTGCTGTACCGGATCATTGAGGTTGCTGCCCAGCCCTACATAGGCCTGAATCACCAATCCGTTACTCCGTCGCCGCGCCAGCCGGTTTGCGGCGTTTGCGCGGGCGGCGGCGTTTTTTGGTGGCCGCAGTAGCCGCAAGGGCTTCCGAACCTATCACTGCCTTGGCGCCCGCCACTGGCGCGCGCAGCAGGGTCTGCCGTTCATCCGGGTTAACTTCCTGAAACTTCGTCCACCACTCGCACAAATCCTGGACATCCTCGCCCGACTCGCCTCTCAAGAGGAGGAAGTCATAGGCAGCGCGAAAACGAGGGTGCATAAGCAAACTCAAGGAACGTTTACCGTTGATCTGGGTAAAACGGGGCTGCATGGTCCAGATTTCGCGCATCGGCATGCTGAAACGTTTAGGCAAGGCTATGCGCTGCACCTGGCGCATGACAACCACATCACCCGCCTCCTGAATGGCCTGGGTTTCACTTTCCCCTCCCGCCTGCAATGGCTCGGCCTGGCGGCGCATCGGGCCCCACAGCAGGGCCGCGAACAAAAATGCCGGGGTCACGGGTTTTCCGGCTGCGACACGCGCATCGGTATTAGCCAGGGCACGCGCCACCAATTCCGAGGGGAACCCTTCCCGCTCCTGTGCAAGATCATCCTCGGTCTGCGGGAACAAATGCTCGAATAAGCGGTAGTGACGCAGCAGCTCGAAGGTCTCCAGGGCGCAGCCGCCCATGAACAGCTTGAGCACTTCTTCATAGAGGCGAGCGGAGGGGATATCCTCCAGCAGATAGCCCAGGTCAAACAGCGGGTCCTCGGTGTCGGGGTGGATGCGGAAACCCAGCTTGGCGGCAAAGCGCACCGCGCGCAGCATGCGCACCGGGTCTTCGCGGTAACGCTGCACGGGGTCGCCGATCAGCCGTATCCAGCCTGCCTTGAGGTCTTCAAGGCCACCGGTATAATCCACCACGGAAAAGTCGGCGATGTTGTAATACAGGGCATTGATGGTGAAATCACGCCGCCAGGCGTCTTCTTCGAGTGTGCCGTAGACGTTGTCGCGCATGATGCGCCCGTTTTCCGTATGCCGGTCTTCGCCCTTTTTCACGCTGCGGGTCTCGCCTTCTTCCACGGCGGGCACATTGGCACGGAACGTGGCGACCTCGACAACATCGCGCCCGACACGCACATGGGCCAGCCGGAAGCGGCGCCCGATGAGATGACAACTGCGGAACTGCTCTTGCACTTCCTCGGGATGCGCATCGGTGGCGATATCGAAATCCTTGGGTTCGCGCCCCAGCAGCATATCGCGCACGCCGCCGCCTACCAGATAGGCCTTATAACCGGCATCCTTCAGACGGTAAAGCACTTTGACTGCGCTGTCGCTGATATTGGTGCGCGAGATGGAATGTTCGGCGCGAGGTATGACTCTGGGCGTGCTTATGGTTTTCCCTGCCTTTTTTAACCTGTCATTAAAAGAATCTTGAGCATTCATGATTAGCGCGTATAATACCACTTCTTTTTGCACACCGCTCCCTTCGTCTAGAGGCCTAGGACGCCGCCCTCTCACGGCAGCAACAGGGGTTCGAATCCCCTAGGGAGCGCCAAATTTTTGCATCCGCCGTTGGCGGGTGTGCTGGCAAGAAGGCAGCCATGCCCATCTCCAACACCAGCCCTATCAAAAATCGCGTCGCCCAGTTGCGTGATGAAATCAATCATCACAACTACCGTTACTACGTCCTCGACGCGCCAATCATCTCAGATGCCGAATATGACCGTCTGTTGCGCGAATTGCAACGACTTGAGGCAGAACACCCCGATCTGATCACCCCCGACTCCCCCACCCAGCGCGTGGGGGCGAAGCCGCTGGAATTCCTCGGCGAGGTGCGCCATGGCATTCCCATGACCTCGCTGGACAACGCCTTCGACAAAGCGGAAGTCCGCGACTGGGACCGGCGCGTGCGCCAAGGGCTTGAAACATCCGAAGCCGTGCGCTATACCGCCGAACCAAAATTCGACGGCGCCTCGCTCAGCCTGCGTTATGAAAATGGCCTGCTGGTGCGGGCCGGGACGCGCGGTGACGGAACGAAGGGCGAGGACGTGACAGCCAACGCACGCACCATCAAGAGCGTGCCACTGCGCTTGCTCGGCAAGGGCTGGCCGACGGTACTGGAGGTGCGGGGTGAGGTGGTCATCCCCAAGCGCGACTTCGAACGTCTCAATGAAGAACGTTTGGCGCGGGGTGAGAATATCTTTGCCAACCCGCGCAATGCCGCAGCAGGCAGCCTGCGCCAACTCGACCCGCGCATCACGGCTGGCCGCCCGTTGAGCTTCTTTCCGTGGGGGCTGGGTGAGGTATCGGAGCAACCTGCGCTGCGCTATTCGCAGATCGTACAACACCTCAAGGAATGGGGCTTCCCCGTCACGGAATTCTTCCGTCCCGTGAACGGCATTGAAGAGTGCCTGGCTTATTACCAGGAAATAACCGCACGCCGTAACGATCTGCCCTTTGAAGTGGATGGCGTGGTCTACAAGGTGGATGATCTTGCCGCTCGCGATACCCTCGGCTTTACCGCCCGCGCGCCACGCTGGGGCGTCGCCCATAAGTTTCCGGCTCAGGAAGAGACCACCGTGGTGGAGGACATCCTCGCCTCGGTAGGCCGCACCGGCGTCATCACACCGGTGGCGATGCTGCGCCCGGTCGAGGTCGGCGGTGTGACCGTGAGCCGTGCCACGCTGCACAACGAGGATGAGTTGCGGCGCAAGGATATCCATATCGGCGACACCGTCATCGTGCGCCGCGCGGGGGACGTGATCCCCGAGGTGGTGGGCGTAATCACGGAAAAGCGTCCCGAAAGCGCACATGCCTGGCATATGCCCAAGACATGCCCAATGTGCGGCTCAGAGGTGGTGCGCCTGGAAAACGAGTCGGCACATCACTGTATAGGGGGGCTCTACTGTCCGGCGCAGCGCATGGGCGCCATCCTCCATTTCGCATCGCGTCACGCCATGGACATCGACGGCCTGGGCGACAAACTGGTCGCACAACTGGTGGAGAAGGGCCTAGTCAAGACCGTGGCCGATCTATATCGCCTCACCAAAGAAGATCTGGTGGCGCTGGAACGCATGGGAGACAAGTCGGCAGACAATCTGCTCGCCGCCATTGAAAAGTCCAAACGCACTACCCTGCCCCGTTTTCTCTATGCCTTGGGTATCAGCCAGGTGGGCGAGGTGACTGCAAAGCAGCTCGCCCGCTATTTTGGCGGCCTCGAACAACTGATTAACGCATCGATCGATGAGCTGCAGGCCGTTCCCGATGTCGGCCCGGTGGTCGCCGCGAGCATTCATCATTTCTTCGCTCAACCGCATAACCGGGAAGTCATCGACGCCTTGCTCGACGCCGGCATCCACTGGCCGCAGGAGGAGATCAGCCGCGCATATACGCCGCTCTCCGGCAAGACCTTCGTCCTCACCGGCACGCTGAACAGCATGAGCCGCGACGAGGCCAAGGCGCGTATCGAGGCGCTGGGCGGCAAGGTAAGCGGCAGCGTCTCGGGCAAAACCAGTTACGTTATTGTCGGCGTCGAAGCTGGCTCCAAGGCGGACAAGGCGCGGGAACTGGGAGTAACGATGCTTGCGGAACAGGAATTTTTAGCGCTGCTGGAAGAGGCGTGATGGCTGCGCGTTCATCCCTGGCCAGCGGCGTCTCACGCCGCGAAGTGTGGGCGTGGGCGATGTACGACTTCGCCAATTCGGGCTATACCACGGTGGTTATCACAGCCATCTTCAACGCCTATTTCGTCTCGGTGGTGGCGGGTAACCAGGACTGGGCGACACTTGCCTGGACGGCGGCGCTGGCAGTCTCGTACTTCCTGGTCATGCTGACAGCGCCCGTGCTGGGCGCCTATGCGGACGCCTACGCCGCCAAGAAAAAACTGCTGCTTTTTACCACCGCAGGTTGCGTACTGGGCACCGCCGGGCTTGCCTTGGCCGGCCCCGGCAATCTGGCGCTCGCCATCGTATTCATCGTGCTTTCCAACTTCTTTTTCGGCAGCGGCGAAAATCTCATCGCTGCCTTTCTCCCCGAACTGGCACGCAGCCGCAGCCTGGGCAAGGTATCCGGCTGGGGTTGGAGCCTGGGCTATATGGGCGGCCTGATCAGCCTGGGGTTATCGCTGGCCTATGTGAGCTGGGCGCAAGCGCGAGGCGACCAGGCATCTTCGTTTGTGCCCGTAACCATGCTGATCACCGCCGGACTGTTTGCCTTGTCCAGCCTGCCAACGTTCCTGTTCCTGCGCGAACGCGCCATCCCCCAGCCACACCCCCCGGGCCATAGCCTGATTGGCGAGGCATTCGCCCGGCTCGGCGCAACCATTAAACACGCACGCCGTTACCGTGACCTGCGACGCTTTTTGATATGCACGGTATTTTACTCGGCAGGCATCAATACCGTTATCACCCTCGCCGCGATATACGCACAACAAGTAATGCACTTTGACACCCAACAGACCTTGCTGCTGGTCATGGTGGTCAACATCACCGCCGCCGCCGGGGCCTTTCTGTTTGGCTACATCCAGGACCGCCTCGGCCATGTCCCCACGCTTGCTTTGACCCTGCTGGGCTGGCTCGTGATGATTGCACTGGCGTGGGCGGCACAGGGGCCGGGCCTGTTCTGGGCTGCCGCCAACGTGGCCGGGCTGTGCATGGGCGCCAGCCAATCGGCGGGCCGCGCCCTGGTGGGACTGCTCGCCCCCGCCGCTCGCCACGCCGAATTCTTCGGCCTGTGGGGTTTGGCGGTCAAACTCTCCGCCATCTTTGGCCCGATCACCTATGGCCTGGTAAGCTGGCTATCCGGCGGCGACCACCGCCTTGCCATGCTCATCACTGGCGGCTATTTCGTGGTGGGATTGTTGATCCTCGCTGGAGTAGACGTAAAACGCGGGCGGCGCGCGGCGTTGCGTAAGTAGCACCGCCAGACATCTTGTAAAAAGCGATTGAACAGCCAAACGGCTCAATGTAAACAACACTTCTTATATTTTTTGCCACTTCCACAGGGACAGGGATCATTTCGCCCGACCTTAGGCTGTTCCCGCACGAAGGTCTCAGCCGGCATAAACTCCTCATCATCATCGAACAAAAAACTGTCCTCGCCGCCGTTATCTTCTTCCGCCCAACGGCGCTGGCGCTGCGCGATGGCTTCGGGATCATAAAAGGACCAGGGATCAGGAAAGCGCTCCCATTCCGGCGCATCGCCGGTCTGGAAAGCGCGATCTATATCATTCAGATCAAAGTTCATATATAGCAATCCGGCCTGTTGCTGCATGAGCACCAGCGATTCCAGCAATAACCTGTGCCGTTCTCGCGGAAAATTCAAGAGCGCCATTCCCATCCAGCAGCGAGTATCATCATCTTCGGCTTCGTCAGCGGCAATGGCGGCAACCCAGTCCAGCGCCGCCTCCAGTGCCTCGCTGCCTGATGCCACGGCGGCCTCCAGAACGCATCCCATAGCTTCACTGCGGGGATACCAGCCCAAGGCACGGTCTTCGGCAATGCGGCGCAAGGCAGGGGCAGCAGCTTCGCGCTTGTTCCTGAACAGGGCTGGCCAGTAGCCAGACGCCCAGTCCCACAAATCATCGTCCGGCAGATCCTGCATGCGTTTAAAAAGACCCAGCAATGGTGCGGCGGCTCGGGAGTCGTCGATGGCGCCCAGGATGAAGATGCAATGCAGCAAGGCCCACCATCGATCACCTGCAGCATCCGGCTCCCAGTGTTGATCATCAGCAAGATAAGCCGACAGGAACAGCAGCATGTCCGCGCCACGCCGCACGCTTTCATCGACCACCACGCGCGGCAGGCGATCGCCCATCGTGAGGATGAATAACATCAAGCCCTGCTCCGGGATTTCTCGAAGCTCCTCCTCGGCAAAATCAAAGTCCACATCCTGCATTGGGAAGTCATCCTCTTCGTCGAACAAACCCTCAACCTCAAATGCCCGGCTTGCGATCTTATTGATGACAGCCCCCGTAAGCCCGCGAATTTCAGCAAGAAAGCCAGCGTCAGTGAAGGACACGTCCTTGCTGAACAAGAGCGGCCCATAACGCTCCGGGGCAGCGATAACATTGATGCTCAATAACAGTTTGGCGAGATCAAGATCGTCACTGGTCATCTCCTCCCAGCCCTCTTTTGCCAATGCACAGGCTTGAAGAAAGCCCTGGCACCAAAGATCCATCCTGGGCAGGGTGTAACCATCGCGCTGCTCTGTCGCCGCTTGGGGTTCGAATACCCCCTCGATCAAATCCTCGACCATGTCATCAGATACCTGCATGGCAAGACCGATAATTTCATCAGGGATGTCCGCCTCATCGGGCAAACCCAAGGCCAGCGGCAACCAGGGCCGGTCAATCAACTCATACGGTGCCATGGAGATACCTGCCAGAAAGCCATGCATCGTGGAAAAATCCAAGGCGTCCGGATAAATCCCGGCAGCGGCGCGCAATTGTTGAAAGGACGTGGGGTGTGGAGACGGTGAATTCATGAATTGGTTCCTCTCTTGATCGAATCAGTGTAAAGCCATCGGCAATCCACAGGCGCATCCATCGAATCTTCATATTTTTGACATCATTTTGTCACATACACGCCCATATCATAGCGCTCACTGCAACCGGAACGAAGGGATCAGAGGCGATGACACAAGGCAATATATACCACGCACACAGCGATGAAAATAACGTGGACTTTTATATGCGCGCTGCGCTGCACGGGGACGCAGTGGCACAGTGTTACCTGGGAATCATGCATGAGAAAGGGATGGGTGTGCCCATGGACAAGCACAAGGCAGCCAAATGGTATCGCCACGCCGCCGAGCAAGGATACCCCGATGCACAAGCCAGCCTGGAGATCATTTATAGCGGAGCGCTGCTACACCACCAGTTGACGGAAAAAAGCGGGCGCCCGACTTCCGAATAGAATTCTGCGCACCGTGGCAAACTAAAAGGAAAGGTTAATACCGTCCGTGCTGTTTGCTGATGTAGTTGGTCAGCTCCACATACTGGTTGTTCATACGCCGCACGATGGCATGCACCGAGCGAACGATGGAGCGCATCACGCGGTACACGATAAGGGGATCGGTGTTGAGCAGCGCTTCGAAAGATTCGCGGCGCAGAGTAAACACTTCAGTATCGCCAATCGAAGTCAGTGTTGCACTGTGCTCCAGCCCGTCGATAAAGCCCAATGCGCCCGCCAAATCGCCTATCTTGAGGATATGCAGGGTGGCTGACTCACCACCGCCGCTCTCTTTGACCACAGCGAGCATGCCGCTCATGACCACATGCAAGCTGTTGTCGCTATGCCCCTCCTGAATCAAAACCTCCCCGTCTTTCAAGCAGCGGGTTGATAACCTTGGCTAATACCCTGCACTGCTCATCGGTCAGCTCAACCGCAAAGGGCGAGGAACGGAGGATGTCTACTTGATCTGGTCGCTCATAAAGAACCCATCCGGTGATGAATTAGTGCCTGATTATAACCATGCCTGTCATCAGGCCATATTTTCCAGGATGGCGCGCTTGACCGACTCCAGCGTTGCCTCGACGGTATGCACCGGGGAGGTACTCTGACTGATAGCAATGTCCGGATCCTTGAGCCCATGGCCCGTGAGGGTACACACCACCTTGCTGCCCTCGGGAATCTTGCCCGACTTGATATCCCGAATCGCACCTGCCAGCGAGGTCGCCGAGGCAGGCTCGCAGAACACGCCTTCCTTTAGAGCAAGCAACTTCTGCGCGGCAAGGATTTCCTGATCGGTACATTCGTCAAACCAACCGTTGGATTCCTCTCGCACCTTCCACGCCTTGTCCCAGCTTTGCGGATGGCCGATGCGTATCGCCGTAGCCACGGTCTCGGGGTTATCGACCGGCTGGCCGCGCATGAACGGGGCGGAACCGGCCGCCTGATAACCCACCATGCGCGGGTGATTATTGACGATGCCGTGTTCCTGGTATTCCCTGTAACCCATCCAGTGAGCGGTGATGTTGCCCGCGTTGCCGACCGGCAGGCAATGGAAATCCGGCGCGCACTCCAGCTCTTCGACAATCTCGAAGGCGGCAGTCTTCTGGCCTTGCAGGCGGAAGGGGTTAATGGAGTTGACAATAGTAACCGGGGCCTCCAGCGCAACGTCCTTGACCAGTTGCATGCCGGCGTCGAAGTTGCCCTTGATCTGGATCACCACCGCACCGTGGATCATCGCCTGGGCGAGCTTGCCGAGCGCGATTTTGCCATCGGGGATCAGCACGAACGAAGCAATCCCCGCGCGCGCCGCATAGGCGGCGGCGGCAGCAGAGGTATTGCCGGTGGAAGCGCAGATGATGGCCCGGCTGCCCTCCTCCACCGCCTTGGTCACCGCCATGGTCATGCCACGATCCTTGAACGAGCCGGTGGGATTCAGCCCCTCGTATTTGACGTAGATATCCACTTCTTTGCCCAGTAGGCGCGGGATATTGTTTAGCCGGATCAGCGGGGTGTTACCCTCGCCAAGACTGATGATGCGGGTGTCGTCGTGGACGGGAAGGCGATCGCGGTATTTGTCGATCAAGCCGGTGTAGCGGGGGCGAAATGGCATGGTATTTCCTCTTTAAATTTCATGTGCGGGTGGACTCTAGCCACCCTTACGCGGATAGATTCAGCGAAAAATGAAGACTGGCAATCATTTATGCGCTTTGGCAAACAAGTGATACACAGCGAAACGCTTAACACCTGACCGCTCGACCATTTACCGTATCATTTTTTCACCGAGCCATTGCAAACCAGAGAAAATACCGCTTGACAATGACAAAATAATATGCGTTAATATCAACGACTTACAAATAAATCCATGGTATGTTGTCATATTAGAAATTCTTTGTAATCTGGGTTAATTCATCTAACTCAAAAATTAAGTTACTGGGTAATTAATCCGGTACACATCTATTTCTTACTGTATATCCTGCTTAGTTACAGTTCGCCTTAAAAATTCTCTTTTTTTATTTTCCGTAGCCTTGCTCACATAGCCAGCAAGGTTAAGACATTTTTCTTTTATCAACTAATAAGGGGGGGGCAACACATGAAAAATTCACCCATTAAGAAAATATCTATGGCAGTAATACTACTAATGGCAATACCAAAATTAGCATTAAATTTAAATATTAATATTTTCACTATCTTTATCTAGCGCAATAACCCTCACCAAAAATCAACACTCCAAGAAAAATCTACATCCTCAGATTCATTCTTCCTACGTTAATCACCACTCCCAACATCTTAAAGCACACAAACACATGTGCTCCGTGATACATGCCAGTAATTTCTGATCTAATTTGTCCAAGAAACATAAGCTACTAAAAAATAAAAGCTATGTTATCTTTCGTTGCTGACAAAGTCATTTACGACTTTGTCAGCATTTCCTTTATCTATTATTTATAGTGTAGGTTGGGGCTCGGTAACCACTCCACGCGTTCCGTGGCTCACCCCTTCAAATGCTCCAAGCGCATCCTCATCACCGGCCCCGCCATCGTCCCCAGCGCCTCAATACGCCGGATGGCTTCGTTCATCTGTCTCTCGCGAATGCGGTGGGTGAGGATCACCACGGGCACCGTGTCGTCACCGCCGTTGGCGGGCGCCTTTTGCAGCATGGCCTCGATGCTAATGCCCTGATCAGCGAGGATGCGCGTCACGTCGGCGAGTACGCCGGGGCGGTCTTGGGCCTGCATGCGCAGATAATAGGCGGTTTCCACCTTTTCCATGGGCAGGATCGGCAGGTCGGACAGCGCGTCGGGCTGGAACGCCAGGTGCGGCACACGGTTTTCCGGGTCGGCGGTGAGGGTGCGCACCACGTCCACCAGGTCGGCCACTACCGCCGATGCGGTGGGCTCGGCACCCGCTCCGGCACCGTAAAACAGCGTCGGACCGACAGCGTCGCCCTTCACCAGTACAGCGTTCATTACGCCATCGACGTTGGCGATCAGGCGGCGATGCGGGATCAGCGTGGGATGCACGCGCAGCTCGATGCCTTCTTCGGTACGACGCGCAATGCCCAGATGCTTGATGCGGTAGCCCAGCTCTTCAGCGTAGCCGACATCCTGAAGGGTAATACGGCTGATGCCTTCGGTGTAGGCCTTGTCGAACTGCAAGGGGATGCCGAAGGCGATGGAGGCGAGGATGGTGAGCTTGTGCGCCGCGTCGATGCCTTCAACGTCGAAGGTGGGATCGGCCTCGGCGTAGCCCAGACGTTGCGCCTCGGCCAGCACATCTGCGAAATCACGCCCCTTGGCCGCTCCCGGCTTCCCGCCTCCCGCAGCACTCGTGCATCCCTGCACATCGTCACGCATCTCGGTGAGGATGAAATTGCTGGTGCCGTTGATGATGCCCGCCAGCCACTCGATGCGGTTGCCCGCCAAACCTTCGCGAATCGCCTTGATGATTGGAATGCCGCCGGCAACGGCTGCCTCGAAGGCCACCATCACGCCCCTTTCGCGGGCTGCGGCAAAGATTTCGTTGCCGTGCTTGGCGATCAGCGCCTTGTTGGCGGTCACTACATGCTTGCCGTTGGCGATAGTGCGCAGCACCAAGTCACGCGCCTGATCCGTGCCGCCGATCAGTTCGACGATGACCTGGAGATCGGGATTATTGACCACCTCGAAAGGATCTTGAGTGAGCGTGATACCGGTAGTATCGCAGATGCGCGGCTTGCTCAAGTCCCGCGCGCTGGCGTGGACAATCTCGATACCACGGCCAGCACGGCGCATGATCTCCTGGGCGTTGCGCGTCAGCACCTTGACCGTACCGCCACCAACCGTGCCCAAGCCCAGCAGACCTACTTTTACCGGCGTCATGTCCCCGTCCCCTGCATAATCACCCCGTCTTTCTTGAACATATCGCGTATACCACGTATCGCCTGTCGGGTGCGATGCTCATTCTCGATCAGCCCGAAGCGCACATGATCATCGCCGTATTCGCCAAAACCGATGCCCGGTGCCACCGCAACCTTGGCCTCTTCCAGCAGCCGCTTGGAGAATTCCAGTGACCCAAGATGGCGGTACTGTTCGGGGATCGGCGCCCAGACGAACATCGTTGCTTTGGGTAACTCGACTGGCCAGCCCAAGGCATTGAGGCCGCTGCACAGCACGTCGCGGCGGCGTTTGTACATATCGGAAATTTCCTTCACGCACTCCTGCGGCCCTTCCAGGGCGGTAATCGCCGCCACCTGGATGGGCGTGAACATGCCGTAATCGAGATAGGATTTCATGCGTGCCAGCGCCGCCACCAGCGTGGGATTACCGACCATGAAACCGACGCGCCATCCCGGCATGTTATAGCTCTTGGAAAGCGTGAAAAACTCCACCGCCACCTCTTTTGCACCCGGCACCTGCATGATGGACGGCGCCTGATAGCCATCGAACACGATATCGACATAGGCGAGGTCATGCACCACCCAAATCTTATGCTCACGCGCGATGGCGATTACCTTCTCGAAAAAGGCCAAGTCCACGCACTGAGTGGTAGGGTTGCCTGGGAAGTTGAGCACCAGCATCTTGGGGCGCGGCCAGCAGTCCTTGATCGCCTTCTCCAGCTCGGCAAAAAAATCCCCGCCCGGCACCAGCGGCACATGGCGGATATCCGCGCCCGCGATCACGAAACCGTAGGGATGAATGGGATAGGCCGGATTGGGCACCATCACCACGTCCCCTGGCCCCATGGTGGCGAAGGCCAAATGCGCCAACCCCTCCTTGGAACCGATGGTGACGATAGCTTCGCTGTCCGGGTTCAGGTCCACGCCGAAGCGTCGCTGATACCAGGTGCAAATCGCTTTGCGCAGGCGTGGAATGCCTTTCGACACCGAATAGCGGTGGGTATCGCCTCGCTGGGCGGCCTCAACGAGCTTGTCCACGATATGCTTGGGCGTGGGCTGATCGGGGTTGCCCATGCCGAAGTCGATGATGTCCTCCCCACGCGCGCGCGCCTTGGCCTTCAATTCACCAACAATATTGAAGACATAGGGGGGGAGGCGCTTAATTCTGGCAAATTCGTTGTTCAAGCTGGTTTGTCCAAATAACTTCCGAGAGAAACATAGGGCGCGCGGCGCAAACGGCAGCCGACGCGTCAAAACTTTAGACATTACCGATGCCAGGTGAAACTGTCAATGATCGAAACGGGAAATGGCTTGAAAATCAGACATGGGGCACATAAAAGCACCCTGAAACAGGCGTGAAAATTTTGCCGTGGCAGCCATTGACAAAAAAACCTAAAGGAAGATGATAGGCGTTCGATAACGTGTGCTGGCGATCGGGCGAAACAACCACAACCACCGCCTGGTCACACTCTCTTCCCTCAAAATGGAGCTTGATATGGCAAAGAACAAGACACTAACCACGGCCAATGGCATCCCCGTCGCGGATAATCAGAATACGCTGACTGCCGGCGCGCACGGACCGGCGCTGATACAGGATTATCATCTCGTCGAAAAAAACGCGCACTTCAATCGCGAGCGCATCCCGGAGCGAGTGGTTCACGCCAAGGGCGCGGGCGCCTACGGCTATTTTGAGGTCACCCATGACGTGACAAAGTGGACCAAGGCCAGGTTCCTGGAAAAAACCGGCAAGAAAACCGAGGTCTTCTTGCGCTTTTCAACGGTAGGCGGGGAAAAGGGCTCAGCCGACACCGAGCGCGACCCGCGCGGTTTCGCCCTGAAGTTCTACACCGAAGACGGCAACTACGACATCACAGGCAATAACACGCCGGTGTTTTTCCTGCGCGACCCGCTCAAATTTCCCGACTTCATCCACACCCAGAAACGCAATCCGCAGACCAACCTGAAAGATCCTGATGCGTTCTGGGATTTTCTCTCGCTCACGCCGGAAGCGCTGCACCAGCTAACGATCCTCTTTTCAAGCCGCGGCACCCCCAAGTCATATCGTCATATGGACGGCTTCGGCTCACATACCTTCATGTGGATCAACGCAGAAGGCAAAGGCGTGTGGATCAAATACCACTTCAAAACCGAGACCGGCATCCAGAACCTGACGCGGCAAGAGGCAGGACGCCTGGCGGGCGAAGACCCCGATGATGCCACGCGCGACCTGTTCAACCACATCAAAAATGGCGGCGAGGCGGCATGGAAACTCCACGTGCAAATCATGCCCTTCGAGGACGCGCCGAAATACCGCTTCAATCCCTTTGACGTGACCAAGGTATGGCCGCACAAGGACTACCCACTGATCCCGGTGGGACGCCTGGTGCTCAACCGCAACCCGGAAAATTATTTTGCCGAAGTCGAGCAGGCTGCGTTTTCTCCGGGCAACATCGTGCCGGGCATCGGCTTCTCGCCGGACAAGATGCTGCAAGGGCGCATCTTCGCCTATGGCGACGCGCACCGCTACCGCCTGGGCGCGAACTATCAGCTTCTACCCGTCAACCGCCCACACGCCGCCGAAGCGGTCAACCACCAGCGCGATGGCGCCATGCGTTTCGACGGCAATGGCGGCGCAAGCCCGAACTACGAACCCAACAGCTTTGACGGCATCAAGGAAGCGCCACAGCACGCGCCCTTCCCCTTACCTGTCGAAGGCGTGGTTGGCCACCATGCACCGTCGCACGACGATGACTATGTGCAAGCAGGCAACCTGTACCGCCTGATGCCGGAGACAGAAAAGGCCATGCTCGTCGACAATATCGTCACCCACCTCAAAAATGCCCGCAAGGACATCCAAATCCGCCAGGTCGCGCACTTCTGCGGCGCGGATGAGGATTATGGGATGCGCGTTGCCAAGGGACTGGGCCTATAAGAGAAGGGGTTTCCTGAGGCTTTAGGCACCTCTAAAAATTCGCTGAAGCCGCGCTGGCAGCAGTCGAATGCGCAGCTTAAACTCAGTGCATTATTGTTTTCCACTATGGGTCAACAGTTGAGATGGTGCGCCGGCGTGCTCACTTGAGCGTCGACCACCTGGCCGACTATGCCGAAAACCTGTGTCGTCCTAAATTGGTGGGTGGCGCAATATCGAAAGGTGAGAAAAACGCTTAAAACGTTTTGTGATTGCTGCAAAAATGGTGCGGGAATAATTGCATCCATTCTTGTTACAACAAGGGAGGTAGATTAAGGCTACGAAAATAATTGATGAAGTTGGTGGGCCGTCTGCGATTCGAACGCAGGACCAACGGATTAAAAGTCCGCTGCTCTACCGACTGAGCTAACGGCCCGTTCAGGAGTAATAACGTAAGGTGGTGCATGATACCGATCTTGTGAAAAATAACAAGATGTCGGCGACATAAAAATACCGATTCCGGCCCCTTTCCGTGAATTGAGAAAGGGGCCGGTTCGGCGCGTGGCTTATTTCACGCGAGGATCAAGCGAGCCGTTGGCGTAACGCTTGTACATTTCTTCCAGGTTGATCGCCTTGAGTTTGGAGGCATTGCCGGCGGCGCCGAAAGCTTCATAACGAATTGTGCAAATATCCTTCATCGCCTTGGTGGCGGCCTTGAAGAACTTGCGCGGGTCGAACTCCTTGGGGTTCTCGCCCATCGCCTTGCGCATCGCGCCGGTAGCGGCCAAACGCAGGTCGGTATCGATATTAACCTTGCGCACGCCGTGCTTGATGCCTTCCTGGATCTCTTCCAGCGGCACACCGTAGGTTTCGCCAATGTCGCCGCCATACTGGTCGATGATCTTCAGCCATTCCTGGGGCACGGAAGAGGAGCCGTGCATCACCAGATGGGTATCAGGGAGGCGGGCATGAATCTCTTTGATGCGGCCGATAGCCAGGATGTCGCCGGTAGGAGGACGGGTAAACTTGTACGCGCCGTGGCTGGTGCCGATGGCGATGGCCAGTGCATCCACCTTACTGGCCTTAACGAATTGGGCCGCTTCTTCGGGATCGGTCAACAGCATGGAGTGATCAAGCACGCCTTCCGCGCCACTGCCATCTTCCTCACCCGCCATGCCGGTCTCCAGGGAGCCAAGGCAACCCAACTCACCTTCCACGGATACACCGCAGGCATGGGCCATCTCTACCACTTTGCGAGTCACTTCCACGTTGTAGTCATAGCTGGCAGGGGTCTTGGCATCTTCCATCAAGGAGCCGTCCATCATCACCGAGGTGAAACCACTCTGGATGGAACGCATGCACACGGAGGGGGAAGCGCCATGATCCTGATGCACAACGATGGGGATATGCGGGTACATTTCTACCGCAGCGAACATCAGGTGGCGCAGGAAGGGTTCGCCGGCGTAGGAGCGGGCGCCAGCGGAAGCCTGCACGATCACCGGGCTGTCGGTTTCATCGGCCGCCTGCATGATGGAGTGCATCTGCTCCATATTGTTCACATTAAACGCGGGCACGCCATAACCGTGTTCAGCGGCATGGTCCAAAAGCTGGCGCAGGGATATTAAAGCCATTGTATTCTCCTGTAGAGTTTATCGAAGGTTGAAAATTCTTATTAATGATTCACCAGTTGAGCGCATCCGTCAACTTTGGGGGGTAACAAGATCGCCCACCCGCACAATCTTCATGGCGTTGGTTCCGCCCTGCACCCCGGTCAAATCGCCCTTGGTGATAATCACCAGATCACCATCACGCACCGCGCCACGCCGCACCAGCTCATCAATGGCCTCTTTGTTCACCAACGCATGATCGGTGGAGTTGACATCAAAGCTGACGGGATACACGCCACGGTACAGCGTCACTTTCCTGCGCGTCGCCACGAGCGGCGTCAGCGCATAGATCGGGATGCCGGAACTGATGCGTGACATCCACAAAGGTGTGGAGCCGGATTCGGTCAACGCGGCAATAGCCTTCACACCAAGGTGATTCGCAGTATACATGCACGCCATCGCGATGGCCTCGTCAATACGCCCAAAGTGGGTGTTGAGGCGGTGATCGGATGTCATTGCCAAGGGCTGTTTTTCCGCCTCGAAACAGATGCGGTGCATCGAGGCCACCGCTTTGGCGGGGTATTTTCCGCTCGCCGTCTCCGCCGACAGCATCACCGCATCCGTGCCATCCAGCACTGCATTAGCCACGTCAAAGACTTCGGCGCGGGTCGGGATCGGGTTTTCGATCATCGACTCCATCATCTGGGTAGCAGTGATGACCACCCGATTCATGGAACGGGCCAGCTTGATGATGCGTTTTTGCACGGCGGGCAACTCGGCATCGCCAATCTCGACACCCAAATCACCACGCGCAACCATCACCGCATCGGTGGCGGCAATGATTTCTTCCAGGTCTTCAATGGCCTCGGCGCGCTCAATTTTCGCCACAATGCTGCCATGACCACCAGCGGCACGCAGCAGGCTGCGGGCATAGTTGACATCGGCCGCGCTACGCGGAAAGGATACCGCCACATAATCCGCCTGGATTTCCGCCGCAGTTATAATGTCGGCGCGGTCCTTGTCAGTGATGGCCGCCGCAGACAACCCGCCGCCCTGGCGGTTGATCCCTTTGTTATTGGAGAGTGTGCCGCCCACGACCACCTGGCAGACAATCTGCACACCTGCGACCTGCTCCACCCACAGCACGATACGCCCGTCGTCAAGCAACAGGGTGTCGCCGCGATTCACGTCATTGGGCAAATCCTTGTAAGTAAGACCAACCCGTTCCTGATCGCCGTCGTTGACGCCACAGCTTGCATCAAGGACAAACTTCGCACCCTCAACGAGGACAACCTTGCCATCGCGGAAACGGTCGATTCTGATCTTGGGGCCTTGCAGATCAACCAGCACGCCGACCTGACGGCCATAAGCAACGGCCCGGTTACGCACTGCCTCGGCGCGCCGCTTATGATCCTCTGAGGAACCATGAGAAAAATTAAGGCGCACCACATCGACACCCGCCTCGATAACGCCATCCAGCACTTTTGGATCGTCGGTGGCAGGCCCGAGTGTTGCAACAATTTTGGTTCGTCTTAGCAAATCAATAACTCCGTAGCGTAATTCAGTTTACTTCTTCGCAGCACGTTCTTCCAAAATCGCCACGGCAGGCAGCTTCTTTCCTTCCAGAAATTCCAGGAAGGCGCCACCGCCGGTGGAGATATAGGAAATCTTATCAGCGATATTATACTTGGCCACCGCCGCCAAGGTGTCCCCACCGCCTGCAATAGAGAAGGCCTTGGAATTGGCGATGGCCAGCGACAGCGCCTTGGTACCGTTGCCGAACTGATCAAATTCAAACACGCCAACCGGGCCATTCCATACAATGGTGCCGGCATTGGCAATGATTTCTTCCAATTGTTTGCTGGACTTGGGGCCGAAGTCGAAAATCATGTCATCATCGGCCACGTCTTTAACATCCTTCAATGTGGCAACGGCGGACTCGGAAAACTCCTTGCCGCACACCACATCTACCGGAACAGGCACATCGCCGCCTTTGGCGCGGGCCTCGGCAATGATGTCCCTGGCTTCCTGCACCAAATCGGCTTCCGCCAGCGACTTACCCACTTTATTGCCTTCCGCCAGGATAAAGGTGTTGGCGATGCCGCCGCCGACAATCAATTGATCCACGATTTTCGACAATGATTTAAGTACAGTGAGCTTGGTCGATACTTTCGAGCCGCCTACAATGGCGACCATGGGGCGCGCGGGCTTGTCCAGCGCCTTGCCCAACGCTTCCAGCTCAGCGGCCAGCAGCGGACCGGCGCAGGCTATGGGGGCGAATTTGGCGACGCCGTGGGTGGAGGCCTCTGCACGGTGCGCGGTGCCGAAGGCATCCATCACATAAATATCGCACAACGCGGCATACTGATTGGACAGGTCATCGGCGTTCTTCTTCTCACCCTTGTTGAAGCGCACATTCTCGAAAATCACCACCTCGCCGGGGGCGACATCAACGCCACCCAGGTAGTCCTTGACGACCCGCACCGGCTTGCCGAGCAGGCCGGACAGATGCTCCGCGACAGGCTTCATGGAGTTCTCTTCGCTGTAGACGCCTTCTTCAGGACGGCCCAGATGCGACATCACCATCACCTTGGCGCCCGCCTTCATCGCCAACTGGATGGTCGGCAGGGAGGCGCGAATACGGGTGTCGTCGGCCACCTTGCCATTCTTGAGCGGCACATTGAGATCTTCACGAATCAACACCCGCTTTCCAGCGAGGTCGAGTTCGGTCATTTTGATAACAGACATGGTTTACTCCTGGCTGAATTTAAAAGTCATCAGCGAAGGCACGCGCCTTGGCTAATGGCTCTTTAAGCAGTATGCGGTACAAATGCAGGGCGTGTTGGCGATGCGCACGCATCGCCAACACGCACACATTTACTTGGCGACGTGCTGCACCATGCGCATCATGTTGCAGGTATAGCCGTACTCGTTATCGTACCAGGAGACCACTTTGACGAACGTGCTATCCAGGGCGATACCGGCCTCGGCATCGAAGATGGAGGGAGCGCTGACGCCACGGAAGTCCGTAGACACCACTTTCTCATCAGTGTAACCCAGGACACCCTTCAGTTCACCTGTAGAGGCAGCCTTCATCGCAGCGCAGATGTCGGCGTAGGTGGCCTCTTTGTTCAGCTCAACCGTCAGGTCGACCACCGAAACATCGGAGGTCGGCACGCGGAACGCCATGCCGGTCAGCTTGCCCTTCAATTCCGGCAAGACCACGCCCACAGCCTTGGCGGCGCCGGTGGATGACGGAATGATGTTTTCCAGGATACCACGACCACCGCGCCAATCCTTCGTGGAAGGACCATCGACCGTCTTCTGGGTGGCGGTCGCGGCATGTACGGTGGACATCAGGCCACGCTTGATGCCGAAACTGTCGTTCAACACCTTGGCCACTGGTGCCAGGCAGTTGGTGGTGCAGGAAGCGGCCGAGACGATCGCTTGGCCGGTGTAGGTCTTGTGGTTGACGCCATAGACGAACATCGGGGTGTCATCCTTGGAAGGCGCGCTCTGCACCACTTTCTTCGCACCCGCATCGACATGTTTCTGGCAGGTTTCCTTGGTCAGGAACAGGCCGGTGGATTCGATGACGATGTCGGCACCGATTTCGTTCCACTTCAACTCGGAGGGGTCCTTGACGGCGGTAAGACGAATCTTCCTGCCGTTCACGATCAAGGTATTGTTGTCCACGGAAATGTCGCCCTTGAAACGGCCATGTACCGAATCATATTGCAGCATGTAGGCCAGATAGTCTGGCTCGAGCAGGTCGTTGATGCCGACGATCTCGATATCCTTAAATTCGGATTCCTGCGTGACCGCGCGGAACACCATACGTCCGATACGGCCAAAGCCGTTGATGCCGATTTTGATAGCCATAGGTTTAACTCCAACGATTAATAAAAAATCTTTCTCGCCGGGCTGGTCATTTAAAACGGCCAACCCAAGCTGATTATTCTTGATTTCAGAACGCAGGGTGCGTCACACGCACCACGACATCATTCAGCAATATCGCTCGGTGCGCACATTGTGCCCTCATTGTCACCTCATTGTGCCCTTCACGGGCATTACGGTGATCATGGGTACGGCGCACCCTACATTCTTAATTTATCAGAGAACGCTCTCGACGGTCTTGACGACGTTCTCGACGGTGAAGCCGAACTCCTTGAACAGGTCACCCGCCGGGGCCGATTCACCGAAGGTGTCGATGCCGACCACCGCGCCTTCCAAACCGACATATTTATGCCAGCATTCAGTCACGCCGGCTTCCACGGCCACGCGCACGACGCCCTTGGGCAGTACGCTGTCTTTATAGGCCCGATCCTGACGGTCAAAGACGTTGGTGGAAGGCATGGACACCACGCGCGCGGCGATACCTTTTTCCGCCAAGACCTGCTGCGCCCCCGTCGCCAGGGCCACTTCAGAGCCGGTGGCAATCAGCACAACCTTAGGCTTGCCGCCTGCGGCCTCGGAGAGAACATAACCGCCCTTGCTGATATTGGCAATGGTTGCCGCGTCGCGCTTCTGGAAAGGCAGATTCTGGCGGCTGAAGATCAGGCAGCTCGGGCCATCTTTGCGCTCGATGGCGCGCGCCCAGGAAACAGCGGACTCCAGCGTATCACAGGGGCGCCACACATCCATATTGGGGATGAGACGCAGCGTGGCAGTCTGCTCGACAGGCTGGTGGGTCGGGCCATCTTCGCCCAGACCGATGGAGTCATGAGTGAACACAAAGATTGAACGGATCTTCATCAACGCCGCCATGCGCAGGGCGTTACGCGCATATTCGGAGAACATCAGGAAGGTCGCGCCGTAAGGAATCACGCCGCCGTGCAACGCCATGCCATTCATGGCCGCAGCCATGCCGAACTCGCGCACGCCGTAATAAATATAATTGCCGCCAGACTCTTTGGATACGCCGCGCGAACCGGACCACAGGGTCAGGTTGGAGCTGGCCAGATCTGCGGAACCGCCGAGCAATTCCGGCAGACCGGGGGCGAGGCCTTCGATGCTGTTTTGCGAGGCCTTGCGGGTAGCGATAGTCTCGCCTTTGGTGTTGACATTGGCTATGAAGGCGTCAACGTGTTCATTCCAGTTCGCAGGCAGCTCACCGCTCATGCGGCGCGTGAATTCGGCGGCCTCGGCGGGGTAGACCGCAGCATATTCGGCAAACTTGTTGCTCCACAGTTTCTCAAGACCTTCACCCTTGGTACGGGCATCCCAACCCTCGTAAACATGCTTGGGGATCTCGAAGGGAGGATAGCTCCAGCCGATATTGGCGCGAGTTGCGGCAATTTCAGCATCGCCCAGCGCGGCGCCGTGGCAATCATGGCTGCCTGACTTGTTGGGTGAACCCATGCCGATCACCGTTTTGCAGCAGATCATCGTGGGCTTATCGGTGTTGGCCTTGGCAGCCGCAATCGCGGCCTCAATCGCCGCCGTGTTATGACCGTCAACGTTCGGAATTACATGCCAGCCGTAGGCCTCGAAGCGCTTGGGTGTGTCATCGGTAAACCAGCCTTCAACATGGCCGTCGATGGAGATGCCGTTGTCATCGTAGAAGGCAATCAGCTTGCCCAGGCCCAGCGTACCGGCCAACGAGCAGGCCTCGTGGGAAATACCTTCCATCATGCAGCCGTCGCCCAGAAACACATAGGTGTGGTGGTTGACGATCTCATGGCCCGGCTTATTAAACTCGGCAGCCAGCACCTTTTCGGCAATCGCCATACCAACCGCATTGGTGATGCCCTGACCCAACGGGCCGGTGGTGGTCTCAATGCCAGGCGCGTAACCGTATTCAGGATGCCCAGGGGTTTTGGAGTGAAGCTGACGGAAGCGCTTGATCTCTTCCATCGGCAGGTCATAGCCAGTCAGGTGCAACAGCGCGTACAGCAGCATCGAGCCATGGCCATTCGAGAGCACGAAACGGTCGCGGTCAGGCCACTTGGGGTTGGCCGGATTATGGCGCAGGTGGTGGTTCCACAAAACTTCCGAAATTTCCGCCATGCCCATGGGCGCGCCGGGGTGTCCAGAGTTGGCCTTTTGGACGGCGTCCATCGCAAGCGCGCGTATGGCATTGGCTAAATCTTTACGGGAAGCAGACATGCATTTTTCCTCTAACTCTTTAAAAACAACGCTAAAACCTTAAGTTAACCCGACCTGATCGGGACCCAAAGAATGTTATTTTCTCTTAGATTGGACTATTCGGCAATAGCGCGCGCCCAAATGCGATGGAAAGCACACGGCATTACCGCATATTCCTTACCGAGGATGACCGCCAGAAATCACGGATTGCTCACTCAAGAAGCCGTGAAAATGTTCCCCGCCATACGCATGGCGCGCGCAAGCTGGACCAGGCCCTGTTGACGCCCTGCAAAAACACCCCCCCGCATCAACAAGTTAAAATTTCATCCCCTATTCGTAACGGGTTGTTTTTAAATACTTAATTAAGAAAGACGTCCGCGATTGACTGCGGATGCCAGATGCGGTGATACTCGCGTTTGCGCCGTTGAAGTTCTTGTCCTTCGAGGAGATCCATGAATGAACGCACTACTTGCTTCCGTTGGCGCCAACGGGAAAAACCTCAGAGAAGACGTCCTGACAGTGCAGAGACTGCTGAAGTCGAAGGGCCATAGCCCGGGCGCAGTCGATGGCGTCTGCGGCACCAATACCATCAACGCTATCCGCAAGTTTCAGGCGACTTTCATGTCTGCGCCCGATGGACTGATCGAACCGGGCCGGACGACTTGGGCCAAGCTGTCTGCCACTGGAGGGCCGCCGACTGCGCCCCAGATGGCCCAATGGAGCGGTGACAGCGCTCAGTGGCCGCAGGATAAGAAACTGCAAAGCATGAACCCGACATTGCGGCCCAAGGTTCAGGCCGTCCTGGCGGCCCTGACGCAACGAGGCTTTCAACCGAAGATATTCTATGGCTGGCGCTCCGTTGCCGTCCAATTGCAGCTATTCCAGCAGGGTAACAGCAAAGTGAAGTTCAGCTTTCACAACGTCCAGAAGCCCGACGGAACGCCGAATTCTTATGCCGCAGACATTATCGACAGCCGCTACGGCTGGACCGCGCAGGCAGAAACCTCCGGCTTCTGGACGGCCCTCGGCGAAGAAGCCAAGAAACAGAACCTTTTTTGGGGTGGCGACTGGTCGACTTTTCGCGATTGGGCACATGTCCAGTTGGTCGCAAACTCCGAGTTGGCGCGAGTGAAAACTGAGAGCGGCTTGTGAGCCGAGCGCTGCTTGCAGCCGTACTGATCTTCGGCGCCGTACTGCCCGCCCAGGCGGAGCGCCTCTGGCTGGTCATAGGCGCCAGCAACGCTTCGCCAGCAGGGATCGCCCAAAAGGGCAAGGAGCTCACACCGCTTTCCACCAATGGGTTTATTGTCCAGACCAGCGACTGCGGCGACAAGAGGAACATCTTCGCTTGGGTCGCCGAAGCTGCAAGCTCCGCCGAGGCAGCGCAATCCGGATTGTCGCGCTTGCGCGAGAAGGTCAAGGACGTCTACGTGAAACGCTGTGACGTAAAGCCACGAACATTGCTGGCGTTTCGCGTCTCCGCCGTCGATGCGTCAATCTCCGACGTGCCACAAGGCGCGGTGAATTGGCAGGATGAGGATCGAATCTCATCTATCCGCCCCCTTGCCGATGGCCGCGCCATTGTCATTGTCCGCCACTTCGCCAATGAAAAAGAGGACCCGCTCGAAGGCAGGCGTGAGCGCGTGGTGGTAGTCGACACGGCTGGCAAGCGCCTGACACTGGAAGAGAACTGCATCAGTCCAGGCGCCGTCGCCGTGCAACAGGGAAAAATCGCATTCGACTGCGTGCGCGAGCAAGCCGGCGACCATTTGCTGCACAACGTCGTCGCCTTCGGCGCGACCGGGGAAAGACTCGCGGAGATCGAACATTGCCGCAAACCGCGGTGGTCACGCGACCGGATTATCGTTTGCGATGCAGAGACGGTTGGACCCGATGGTCGATTGAAGCTGCTCCCGAAACGGACCCGGCTAGGTGAAAGGTAGAGATGATCATGCACGGAATACCTGAAGGTATTGGCACAATGAATGGCTGAAAGTGCTTGTTTGCGAAAGCAAGTAGCCTGGGTTGAGCGTTTTTTGCGAAACCCGGGATAATGGGCTCGAATTGCCCACATGAGTTTGGATCACCACTGAAATGGTCGCCTATCGCCGCAACTTCATTCCTGGAGGAAGTTATTTTTTCACGGTGACGCTGCTGGATCGTACATCGCGGTTGTTAATCGAACGCATCGACGAGTTGCGTGCCGCGTTTGTATCGGTGCGGGCGGAACGTCCCTTTGAAATCGACGCTATTGTAGTTTTGCCCGACCATTTACACTGCATCTGGACGTTGCCGCCGGGCGATGCGGGCTATGCTTTTCGGTGGCGTGAAATCAAATCACGCTTCTCGCGGCGTATCCCGCCCGGTGAACCCCGCTCTGCGGGGCGCATCACCAAATGCGAACGCGGCCTGTGGCAGCGCCGTTATTGGGAACATACGCTGCGCGACGAACGTGATATGGCACGGCATATCGACTATATCCATTAGCCGCTCCTGCGCATCCTGCGCCTGCGACACTCGTGCATCCATGCACAGCGCAACCCGGTTAAACACGGCCATGCATCTTGTGCCGCCGACTGGCCACACTCCTCGTTTCGCCGCTTTGTGCAACGCGGGGTTTATCCCTTGGATTGGGGCATAGCCGATGAAATCAATCATGGGAAATTCGGAGAATGAAGAGCCTACTGCCCCGGGTTTCGCAAAAACGCTCAACCCAGGCTACTTGCTTGCAGCGGTCATCCACCGTCATACCGAGTTAAGCGCCCAGCAGATTCATAAATATTCCGCTTAAGGATATACTCCCCCAGTGTTGCAATAACTTGACGAGCAAACCATGGACAAACAGGTACTGGGGTCACTTAAGCATCAAACCAAACTACTCACTGCGATCCAATTCCGTCCACTGAAGCGTGGTGGATTACCCCGGCCACTCGATAAAATTGGTGGTAAACGTTTGCTGGCTGCCGGACCCACACAAGTTGCCGATAACTTGTTGGTAATATTTCTAGTGCGTGACGGTGACACCCTGGAACGCCGTGCGTTTTATGCGCATCTGTTTCAAAATGGACCGTCTGGCGGTCTGCTCCCACTCGCAATTTTGCATTATCATCCCAGCCATAAAGGGGTACACGTAGTGCTTAACTGTCAAACTGACCGAGATTACTTAGATCGCCTCCTGCCCGGTGCTCCAGAACTTGCCCTCACCACACCGCAAGGGCTAAACCCGGCCAACGCCACGGATCGCTTGCAGCTTGTAACTATTTTTTGTCGCTGTTGTGGTATTACGCTGGGTGAAGGCGAGTTGCTGTCATGAAGCCAGATTTTTGCAAATCGTTGGCGTGGCGTGAAACAGCCGAGGGTGGGCGGTTAATCACCCCGTTTCATTTTGATGATGGCGATAACATCGTGATTTTTGCCCGCCGTCTATCACAAGGCTGGCAATTGGATGACAATGGTGAAGCTTTGTTTCGCCTTGCAGCAAGCGGCGTTGATCCAGAATCCGAGCGGGTGCAGACACGTATTGCGGATTTGCAATCATTGCTGGGGGTACGCTGCGACCAAGATGGCGAGACGCTCTATTCGCTAGCGGATGATACAACCATCGCCGAGCGATCCTTTGCGGTTGCCGAAGCCGCTTCTCAGCTTATCGCGCTCTCCTGCTTGCGGCAAATACGCCAACCTTCAGGCTTTCGTGAACGTGTTATGGATATTGTTGAACAAGTAGCCAAGTCCGCCAATATCACGATGCGCCGCGATGTAGCCGCGGACGAAAGCAACTCCATTTTAGTGGATGCTTACCTCGTAGCACCCCGCCCAATATTAATCGTCGCGGCAACCTCTGCACAACGGCTCATGGAGGCCGAGATTATTTTCCTCGACTGTGCGCGTCGCAAAGAGCCCGCTTACGTTTTAGCTTTAGTCGAAGATGTGCGCGCCATCGGCATAAAACAGTATACGCGTGCAAACTACTATACCGACAAAACTGTAGAGTTTGCCAGCGATAAGGCCATTGCCGATTTAATTGGCAGCCAGATCTCTTCCCCTGCACACTAGCAAATAGCCTGGGTTGAGCGTTTTTGCGAAACCCGGGGCAGCAGGCACCTTCATTCCCCGAATTTTCCGTAATTGATTTCATCGGCCATACCCCAATCCAAGGGACAAACACCGCGTTGTACAAAGCGGTGAAACGAGGAGTGTGGCCTGTCGGCGGCACGAGATACATGGCCGCGTTTAACCAGGTTGCGCTGTGCATGGATGCACGAGTGTCGCGGGCGCAGGATGCGCAGGAGCAAGTAGCCCGGATGAAGTGAAACGTAATCCGGGGCACACTGGACGCTAACTATCCTGGATTCCACTTCGTTGCATCCAGGCCACCCACTCAAGAGGCATGGCAAGGCATGAAAAGTTATTCTTAGAATCAGTGGCTTACACATGATCTTGCTTTCATGGCATTGATTACGTATATTAATATCTGGATACAATATAGATTACATATATGACTACAGTCTCGGTTCGTCTACCAGATGATCTCCTCAAGGAGACCGACAAACGCGCCCACGAATTACACATACCGCGGGCTGAATACATCCGCAGGGCAATTGAAACTTTGAATGCAGAGGTCACTTCTCAGCAGCGCCGTGACCGCATGATCAAAGCTTCCCAGCGCGTGCGGGTGGAAAGTATGCGTGTCAACGCCGAATTTAGCATAATAGAAGATGCTCCTAATGCGTAAGCGCGGGAGCATCTGGCTCGCCAATCTCAATCCCGGTCGCGGCACGGAGCCTGGCAAAATCCGGCCTGTGCTGATCGTGCAAAGCCAAGCCTTACTGGATGCGGAGCATCCTTCTTCCCTCGTTGTACCGCTCACTTCCCACTTGATAGAAGATGCCGAACCACTGCGTTTGCGTATCACCGCCCAATCTGGTCTCGACAAGGAATCAGATCTCCTGCTCGACCAATTACGTGCCATTGATAACAAGCGGTTGATCCAAGGCCCCTTGCTTCAATGCACTTCCGAGTTCATGAGACGGGTGGATCAAGCATTGATAGAGGTACTGGATATCCAATCTGTTTAGCCTTCGGGTTCTCGTCACTCGTTTCGGAGAATATCAAGCAGCAGGTGGGGATTTTTTCACAGCCTCTCACCCCACCGGAAACATTTTGTCCGGGTTAAGTATCCCCTTGGGATCAAACTGATCCTTGATGCGTTTCATCAATGCCAGGGTGGGCGGGTCAATCTCGCGGCTGACGAAATCGCGCTTTTCGATGCCTACGCCGTGTTCACCGGAGAGCGTGCCGTTCAGCGCCAGCACGAGGCTGAAGACCTTATCCAGACAGTGTTCGGCATTATGCATCTGCACCGGGTCATCGGGGTCGACCAGCAGGTTGACATGGATGTTGCCATTGCCGGCGTGCCCGAAATTGACGATGGTGATGTTGTGCTCTCGCGCCAGCACGTCCAGACCATCGATAAGCTCGGCCATGCGCGACACCGGCACTACGACATCCTCATTGATCTTTTTTGGCGCGATCGTGCGCAATGCGGGGGACAGCGCCTTGCGTGTTGCCCACAGATCGCTGACTTCCTGCGGGGTACGGGCGGCCCATAGATCCAGCAGCCCTTCGCCTTGCGCGGCGCGGCTCACTGCCGCGACTGCATCATCCATCGCGGCCTGCGAACCGTCCACTTCGATCATCAGCAACGCCCCCGCCCCCACTGGCAGATCGGCCTTGGAATAGCTGCGTATCATCTCGATTGCGCGGCCGTCGATGAATTCCAGCGCGCACGGTGTGACGGGCTGCGCCATGATGCGTGACACGGCGGCGGCGGCGGCGCGCATGTCGCTGTAGACGGCGCGCAGGGTGCGCTTGGTTTCGGGCAACGGCGTGAGCTTCAGCGTCGCTTCGGTGATGATCGCCAGCGTGCCCTCGCAACCAATGATCAGCCGCGTGAGGTCGTAGCCAACGACGCCTTTGGTGGTGTAGACCCCCGTGCGAATCTCCTCGCCCGCACCGGTGACCGCGCGCAAACCCAGGGTATTTTCACGCGGCGTGCCATATTTGACGGCGCGCGGGCCGGCGGAGTTGTAGGCCAGGTTACCGCCCACCGAGCAGAAGGCGGCGCTGGTGGGGTCGGGTGGCCAGAAGAAACCGTGCGTGGCGGCGGCGTCCTGCACTTGCTGATTGGTGACGCCCGGCTCCACCACCATGACGCGATTGTCCGGATCGACGCGCAGAATACGATCCATGCGCTCCAGCGCCAGCACCAGTCCGCCGCGCAATGGCACGGTGGCGCCCGTGGTGCCTGTGCCTCGCCCGCGTGGCACCAGCGGCACGTCATGGTGATTGCACAGCCGCACAATGTCACGCACTTGTTCATGTGTGGTGGCGAAGACCACCGCATCGGGCAACGCATGGCGGCGGCTGTTGTCGTAGCCATACGGCCAGCAGTCGGCGGCATCGCTCAGCACATTTTCTGCGCCGGCGATGGCCGTGAGCTGTTCCAGGAAGGCGGACGGTATCATGATTTTTTAGAATTTACCGCTTTGAATCCAGATTGCTCATTAGGCGAAATAGCACGCACACCGTTCGTGGTGAGCTTGTCGAACCATGAACGGCCCTTCGACAAGCTCAGGACGAACGGTTTTAGGGCCAATGAACAATCCGGGTTAAATCTTCAGTCAAGATATTCAAAAATCCTGACCACGCGCTCCACGCCGTCGGTGCGGCTGGCAATGTCGCTGGCGATATCCGCTTCTTTGCGGGTCACTACACCCATCAGATAAACAACGCTGCTGTCGGTGACCACCTTGATATCATTGGCGCTGATCTCTTTTGCGCCCAGCAGCATGGTTTTGACCTTGGTTGTGATCCAGGAATCACGGCTGGCGGTCTGAAATGCGATGGGCTGGCCGACGGTGATTTCGCTATGCACCCGTTTTACTTTTGTAATGCCTTTGACCTTGTCGGAAGCGCGCGTGCGAAGCTCCTCAGTGGGCGCCTGCCCGGTCAACAGCACTACGCCGTTAAAGCTGGTGACGCTGATGCGTGCCTTGTCCGACAATTCGGAATCGGAGAATATCGCACGCATCGCCTTGAATTCGATAGACTGATCATCCACCACCTCCCCCACCGTGCGGCGGTCGCTGGCCACGGCGGCACCGGTTGCACCACCCGCAATAATCGCCCCAGCGCAGCCCTGCAACAATGCGGCGGTCAAAAATCCATTGATCATCAGTAAAGACAGTTTTCTATTCACGCCAATCTCCTATTTTATTAATGGCATCATGCCCCAAACGCATTTTGTATCCAAAGCAC
>JAKFXX010000003.1 GCA_021731145.1 Gammaproteobacteria bacterium
TGCGTATTGCATTATGGCCCGAGCCGATGAATGGCTCACACTGAGGCCGGATAGATACACGCAATCCTTACCCTGATGGAAAAAATTCAGTTCTTCCCCTTGCAAAACGGGTGGAGTCCATAGATACGCCGTTGATCGTAGGCCTTGTGTTTTCTCTACGCCCGGGCTTGCCACCGTGAAGGTGACAATGCGCCCAGACTTCGAGAAAACCCCCAGCTCCTGCGGCTATCCGGGGGTTGCCAGCCTGCGCTCGCTTACGCGTCGCTTTCCCTGGCTGGCGCCTCGGAAAACTAACATAAGTTATTTATTTATATAATTTTATGTATCGTTACCTATCGACATATATCGACGGCAAGCAAAATTTTTTGTCGGTAGTCCTGACGGTAAGGAAAGCTAGGCCGACCATCCGAAAATATTTACCGTCTGACGGATTTCAGTGGTGACGGTAAAAAATAGCCAGAAAAGCTAGTGTCGCGTCACTCATCAAATGTCGCATCTATAGCGGCACACATAATATAAATTTATCAATAAAAATAATATATTATAGTTAAGCATCACATCCGTCGTTTCATGCATGACGCGACACTAATATTCATACGGGTTTCAGAGCATCCTGTTACTTTAGAAGGGCTGCCGCTCTCACTGTTGGATTCGCGAAGGCCGCGTTCATTGGTGCTGAAAACCACAGGAGATAGCGGTTCTCTCCGATGGATGTGGACCACTACATCGACTTGTTGTTGCGGCAGGGGCTCGTCCAAACCGCCAAGTCGCTGACCATCTATCAGGCCATCTTGTAACGTCAACAAGAATCAGGAAGGGAAGGGGTATTTCCTCCCCCAAGTCATATTCAAAAACAGACAAGCGATGCGGCTTTTTGCATATAATTTGGGGATTTTATCGCAGTTCAGACAGCGAGCATTGAGCAATATGGTGCGTGAATTCACAGACAAGCCCCCCTGTAAACTCATCGACCGACTTCAGGCGAGTCGTGATATTCGCCGCTTCCGGCGGCGTGCAGTGCTGACAAACGGAAATGGTCATTGGGAACTGGTTTGTTGCACGGTTGAAGGCTTTCTACTTGATGAGAGCACTCCTCAATCAGTTGTCTCACGGCGCTACCGGCAAGCCGTCCTTTGCGAAGAGTTTCTTACCGGAGAAGAATGTCTGCGCTTCGTGAGTGAACTCCAAGAGGGCCATGCCCAAATTGGTGATATCGATCTTCAGCGCGGCCAGAATTCGCAGTGGACCACTGAACTCCTGCCGGTGAACAATGACTATATGGCCCGCGCAGGTTATGTAATCAGTCTGGGATTCGCACAGCATGGCACAAGGGCATCGGTTAGCACACTATTGGCAGCCGACCAGCCCTACTATCCTGAAATCAATGATGCCGCGCGCGACTGGTTGCCGTTTCCCGTATATCACGAGCATGGCGACGTGAGGAACGGTCAGATCATTTTCCTACTACCGGAAACGCGGGCGTTTATTGCAGGTGCCATTTTCTCGGAGAAAGGAACGCTCGACATTACTGTGGGGGGTGCCGAAGTTGACACGCTGTCCCTCCTGATCAAGGGCGCTTACTGGGAAGAAAAATCGATACACCACTTCGACGCGGCCGTCAGCGACGCAAAGGTTGCGCTCGTGGTGCCGGGAGATGCCGACCGTCTTGAGTATTACCTGATCGACCGCGAAGAAACTGTCTACGACTTTCACCGGGAAGATCGATTTTCACGGCTCACACCGAACAGAAATACGCTTGGTTCGGTCAAACGCACCTTGGAAGATCAAGTCCGTGGAGCCTGCCGCGACGGGGAAGGGTTGCACGTCGAGTTCAAGCCATTTGTTGCGCCAGAGCAGAAACTCAGTTCAGGCAGTCAGAAAACCAAGTTGCGCGAGGTGATCACGACCGTTGTCGCATTTGCAAACACCAAGGGTGGTTATATTTACCTTGGCGTTGACGACGACTGCACCATCACTGGTGTCGACCAGGACCTGCAGAAGTGGGCCAAGAGTGCCGTCGATAATGACTCCGTTATCAATCGATATCTCGGCGCACTCAAGAACAAAATTAAGGAAGTCGTGCATGGAGAAGTGGAGCTGCATTTGGCGCACACGGTGATAAGCGACGCCCTTGTCGTCGTTATCGAAGTTCCGCAAGCGCCGATCAAGCCGGTCTCGCTGCAGCAGGATCAGCATCTCTATGTACGTACAGGCGCGAGTAATCGAAAGTTGCCGCCCGACCAATGGAAGAACATCCTGCAGTACGACAAGTTGGGTAACTTGTTCTGAACATCCTGGGAAGAGAAATCTGCCCGTGGAGAACAAGATTGCCGGTCGATCTCGCGAATGTTTCGAAACTAAACTCGGCGCGTCCGTAGCTCTCCAGGCTCACGGTGGCTCTATCCGGCAAGAGCTTCGTCAGGCTCGCGTCGCGACGATTGAACGGCGGCGACCACCGCGCGATTTCCGGTTAGGACCGCTTCTACCAGGATGCTGAGTGCTGCGGTGGTGTCGGCGTAAGCGCCTATGTAGCCCGATTGGATGAGGTCGAGAAACGCCCCCTGACGAATGTAGCGGCCGCCGAGAGTGTTGTAGCTGATCCGAAACGCTCCGCGCGGACCCTTGCAAGATGGGTCCTGCAGTAGGCGTTCGTAATGATCGACCGGTGTGATGATGCTGCCATTGGCCAAGTTGCCGTTGCGTCGCACGAACTTTAGGTAGAATACTTCGGGGTTCAAACGGTATTCGAGCGGGCCCGCTGCGTGTGTGATGGCGAAGGCGCGCATGCGCCGCACCTCATCGGCCATCTTCGGGTCGGGACGGTAGAGCCAGTCGGTGGGTTCGCCCAAACGGCTATTCGGTTCCAACATCTTGTACTGCACCATCACGATGTTTTTCTTCGTGAGGTTGAGGTAGATGAGATCAATGCCGAAGACATGCTCCAGGTCGCGCCGGTTGGCAGTGAACACTTCCAGTTTGTCGGTACCTTTCTCAAACAGGGCGCGCCCTGTGATATGGCTTGCTGAGAGCATGTGGCCGGGGACGGCGCGTGCATCATGTTCGATCACCGAGTCTTCCATCAGTGGTACGCGCGCCAGCGCCGTGGATTGCGATTCGACCAGTTCAACGCGGCTGGCACGGTCGCTGGTAGCCAAGCCGAACGCCTTGAGCGCGGTTTGCACGGCGTCCTCTTGCACGGCTGCGAAGTTGGCGTAACGCTTGGGCGTGGTCAAGGATTCAGCCACGGCTCGAATCGGTCCCTGGTTCGCCGGAATTGCCACGAGCGCATTCATCAGTGCGCCACTCAGTTTTGGCGATAGCACGATTACATCTGCGGAAGACTGCAATTTCTTTTGCAACTGCGTCGCATGGGTGGTGCCATTGAGCAGCGCGGACATGGCCTGTTCGGTGTCAGGTGCCATGCTGACTGCGCGTTTGATCTTGATGCGAGTTTCCAGCGTCGTGATCGGGCTGCGTGAACTGATCAGGCCGATGTAGGCGAAGTGTTCGATCTGGTCAGGGTTCGCCCATTCGGAGAGTTTGCCGAAAATCAGGCAGATCGTTGGCGGCTTGATGTCGGCGCACAGTTCATGCGCGCGAGCCAGCGTGAATTCGTTCAAACCACGCCGAGAGGCATACAGCAGACCGCTGTCGCTTTTGTCCAGGCGAAGAATCACGCACGGCTTTGTCTGCACGTGCTGCTGTAGCGCGTCGAGCCATGTTTTGTCTTGAGAAGCAGGCATCGGTTATCCCAACCGCTGCGCAAGTACTTCGGCCTGCTTGGCGAATTTCCCCGGGCTCTTGCGTTCCAGCTGCGCGAGGTTGCGCAGCTTCCAGCGAATCCCCGGAAGATGTTCGAGGTGCGCGATTTCCAGAAACGGCCACTTCGGTCGACCAGCGACCAGTGACAGCAAGAAGTCGCGCTCATCCGCATCCAGACCATCTTGCAGTTCTCGTACCATCCGTTCGCGCGCAGCCAGCAAGGCGGATAGTTCAACTGGCTCGGTGGTCATTCCTTTGAAGTTGCGTTCGTACTCCTGCTCGATATTTCGCAGAGCCGGGAACAGCACTTCATGCACCGGCCGGTTATGACTGGCCAGGTAGACCACAAATGCTCGCCGGATGCCGGCGGTGATACCTTCGTGCGCGAACAACTGCATCACGTCGAACAGGTCGCGGGGATGCTGACGGTCCATTGCGGCGACGAGCTTGCCGCCATACACGTCCTCCAGCGAAACCACCGGAATTTCGAGATCGGCCAGCAAGGTATCGCGGGCCGTGGGAGTCAAGGCTGCGGAGCGCACTGGATGGACGGTGCCGCGCATCACAAAATTGACTTCGATCTTGACCTCAATGCCCGCGCGACGAACCAGCAGCTTGGTTTCGCCGGCCTCGGCCGTCGCGAGCGCATGGGTTTGAAAACCCCGAGTCTTCAGGCGCTCCGCAGACTGCCGGATGGCTTCATTGATGCGGGCCAGTGCTTCATCACGCGGCAGGCTGTGATCTGGGAACACCAGATCCAGATCGACAGACAGGCGTGGCATGTCACGGATGAACAGATTGATCGCGGTGCCGCCCTTGAGGGCAAACGTGTCGTCCACAAAGACGAGCGGCGCGACTTGGGTCAGCAGGCGTGCCGTGTCAAGATACGTTTGGTTCATGGCTTGAGCACAAGCAGCCCATCGGCGGAGCGGGATACCCAAGCTCGGTCGCTGCCGGTCGGCAGTTGCGCGGCATCCAGCTTGGTGGCCCAGGGCAGGGCGAGTTCGCGTCCAAGCTGCAGGCACAGGCGCACCGTCTTGACGCTGGTGCAGCGCTGCAGCAATTCACGCAGTACATCGGCACGCAGACCATAGGCACTCTCGGCGAGTTCGCGCGCCTCCTGCAGCGGCTGACGCACTCCCACCTCGCTGAGCACTTCCAGCAACGCTCGTTCTGGTGTCGAGACCCGAGGCGCGCCGCTGCGCTTTTCGAACGGTCCGGCATGAAGCGGGTCGGCTGGTAGCTCGTCGAACAGGCGCTTGCGGTGGTACTCCGACGGGAAGCGCTCGGTAAACCAGTCGGGGAGGCGGGCGGTTGTCCAGCCGTAGAGATGAAGAACGGAACGCTGCGATAGATACTGCCGTACACCGTACCAGTCGAGGGCGGACTTGCCGCCGACATGCAGGCCTTCGACGGTGCGCTGTATCAGGATCAGACAGGCATGGAGGTCCAGCGTATCGTTGGGGCGGCGGTACACCCCGCGTGCCAAGCGGGAAAGCCAGCCGGCGCGCGCGTAGTGAACGGCCAAGTCTGCAGAGACACCCAATGCCGCCAGGTCCTCCGACGTCAAGGGGGTTCCTGGTGCCCACTGCCTGTAGAGGGAGTTTAGTTTGGTTCTTTCAGTCGTAGCCATACTACGATATTTACCATCATTTTAAAGAACTGCCAAGCTTTGTTTGGGTGTGATAGTCGTAGTTGTGCTACGATAACGCAAAACAATCCAAAACTTCAGGTTTGCTGGCTCGCGGCGATAGTTGACGATTGATGGGCTGGAGTAGCCGCCGCGCAAACCGAGTGCATCTCCCGCGCCCGGCAAAGCGGTCTTTTTTTGACGGTATAAACGACGGTAAAACTGAATGATCGCCACCAAGAAAACCAGCATTCATGCTGGTTTCAAGGCCTCGGAAACAATTGAGTGGGAATGAGGGGACTATTAACTTCTATTGAGGGGCGAAGATCGTCCACCCGCATAGCCAGCGTATGGGCAGTGACCGCCGCTGGATGCTACGTACTCGCAGCGGCGAACTCCTGAGTCTGAAAAAAATAGATAGTGAATACGCTCGCTCAACAGCTCGCTGATCGACAGCAGGAGTGCTCCAAGCTCAGGGCGGAGAATGCCCGCCTGATCGCCCTGCTGGAGAGGCACGGCATCTCTCATTCCGTCGAGCCTCCTCTATCGGCGCCCCCAGCCACACCACCTCGGGCGACTTCGAGCCTGAGCACCGAACACAAGATCGCGCTATTCAGGCGGTTGTTCCGTGGCCGTACCGATGTCTACCCGATACGCTGGGAGAAAAAGGACGGCAGCAAGTCTGGCTACACCCCGGCCTGCGGCAACGAATGGAAGGTCGGCCTCTGCGACAAGAAGCGGGTGAAATGCGGCGAATGCGGAAACCGCCTGTTGCTGCCGCTCGCTGATCACGTCATTTACGACCACCTTGCCGGCGACCATGTCGTCGGTGTCTATCCGCTGCTCACCGGCGACACTTGCCATTTCCTCGCCGTCGATTTTGACGAGGCCGACTGGCGCGACGATGCCAAGGCTTTTGCCGCTTCCTGCCGCGAGCTTGGCGTGCCTGTCGCCTTGGAAATTTCCCGCTCCGGCGCGGGCGCCCATGCCTGGATTTTCTTTTCGTCCGCCGTGCCGGCCCGGGATGCGCGCCGCCTCGGTTCTGCCATAATCAGCCACACCTGTGCCCGAACCCGGCAACTGAAACTCGAATCGTATGACCGGCTGTTCCCCAACCAGGACACCATGCCCAAGGGCGGTTTCGGCAACCTGGCCGCTCCTGCGCATCCATGCGCTCGCGGCATTCGTGCGTCCTGCACATCATCGCGCTGCCGCGCCAGAAAGAGGCGCGCGAAAAAGGCTTCAGCCTGTTCGTCGATGACAAGCTCCAGCCGCATCCCGATCAGTGGTCGTTTCTGGCGTCAGTCCGCCCGATGTCTCTGGCCGACCTGGAATCCGCCATACAGCGTGCAATGGGCGGTGGCCATCCGCTGGACGTCGCGTTCATCACCGAAGAGGACGAGTGCGAGCCATGGAAACGACAGCCGCTGTCGAAAAAGGTTGCCGGACCCTTGCCAGACAAACTCACCGTCGTGCTCGCAAACCAGATTTATTTCGAGAAAACCCAGTTGCCGCAACCGTTGATGAATCGCCTGATCCGGCTCGCGGCATTTCAGAACCCAGAGTTCTACAAGGCACAGGCCATGCGCTTTCCGGTTTGGGACAAGCCCCGTATTATCGGTTGTGCCGAAAACTATTCCAAGCACATCGCCTTGCCCCGCGGCTGTCTGGATGCGGCAACCAAGCTGCTTGACGAGAACGATATCGTACTCGAACTTAGCGATGAGAGGTTTGCCGGCGCCCCGCTGTCCTTGAAATTCACCGGCCAGCTCCGCCCCGACCAGGAGAAGGCAGTCAAAGCCATGATGGCGCACGATACCGGCGTCCTCTGTGCGCCCACCGCCTTCGGCAAGACCGTGACCGCGGCCGCGCTTATTGCGCGGCGCGGCGTCAGCACGCTGATCCTGGTTCACCGCACCGAGCTGCTCAAGCAATGGCAGGAGCGGCTGCGAACCTTTCTGAACCTGGAAAAGGGCGATCTCGGCGCCATCGGTGCCGGGAAGCGCAAACCCTCAGGCAAGATCGATATTGCCGTCATGCAATCGCTCACCCGCAAGGGCGAAATCAGCGACCTGATCGAGCAATACGGTCACATCGTGGTGGACGAATGCCATCATATCTCCGCCGTTTCATTCGACAACCTGCTACGGCAAGCCAAGGCGTGCTATGTGCTCGGTCTCACCGCGACGCCGATCCGCCGCGATGGCCAGCATCCAATCATCTTCATGCAGTGCGGCCCCATCCGCCATGAAGCCAGCCGGCCGGAAGGCGCGCCGCAATCACTGACGGTGATTCCTCGAATTCTGGCAGCACCGCTGAGCAGTGATCCGGCCATGGGTATTCAGGATATCTTCCGGCAACTCGCCGCCAGCATCGAGCGCAGTCAGCGAATTGTCGAGGACGTGCTCCGCGCCTATCGATCCGGCCGCAGCATCATCGTGCTCACCGAACGTACCGACCATCTTGACACGTTGGAGCTGGCACTGACTGGGCAGATAGAAAACCTGTTTGCCTTGTATGGCCGCATGTCCCGAAAGCAGCGCGCCGTTTCGCTGGAAGCGCTTGAAGCCTTGCCCGGCGACGCCCCCCGCGTATTGCTCGCCACCGGTCGGCTAGTCGGCGAAGGTTTCGATCATCCGCCCCTCGATACCCTGATGCTGGCGATGCCGATTTCGTGGAAAGGCACTTTGCAGCAATATGCTGGCCGCCTGCACCGCGAGCACGCCAGCAAATCGGATGTGCTGATCTATGACTACGTCGATACCGGCAACCCGGCGCTCGAACGCATGTGGGAAAAGTGCCAGCGCGGCTATAATGCCATGGGGTATCGGATCGAGACCACCCAGGAAAATCTTTGCTGAAGAGAGTCTGCATTCATGAAAACGAAGCCGCGTATCGTCAAAACAACAAAGCCAGTAAAAGAACCCAAGCTATCCCGTACTCAGGCCCCGGCAGAGCTTTCGCCGGTTGACTGGCAGCGTGCGCTGCGCCGTCAGTTTGGGCGCGAGCAGGCTTTCGGGCTGGAAAACATCGGCGAGGAGCCGTTCTTTTCCGGGTTCCGCGTCAGCAACCCGCAGTCGAAGAGCGCCTATCGCGTGGCCATTCGTGGCAAGCAGCCGGGTGATAACTATTGCGCTTGTCCCGATTACGCCACCAACGAACTGGGAACCTGTAAACACATCGAGTTCGTTCTTGCCGTGCTGGAGAAAAAACGTGGCGCCAAGGCGGCTTTTACGCGCGGCTACCATCCGCCATTCTCCGAACTCTATTTGCGCAACGACAGCATGCGCACCGTGCATTTCCGTGCCGGCACGGATTGTCCGCCAGCCGTGCGCGAGGCCGCAGTACTGTTATTCGACGAGGAACGAGACTGGCAGTTACGGGATCTGCGACTGGATGGGCTGGAACGCTTTACCGCAGTGATAGCCAAGAGCGGCCACGAGTTGCGCGCCTATGACGATGCGCTCGATTTTCTTGCCGGGCGACGTGATGCGGAACGACGGTCGCTTGCACTCGACGGCCTGTTCCCGCGAGGAGCCGCAGATCCGTCGCTGAAGAAACTGCTCAAAGCGCCGCTCTATCCGTACCAGACAGAGGGCGCCTTGTTTGCCGTGCGTGCGGGCAGGGTGCTGATCGGAGACGAAATGGGGCTGGGCAAGACCATCCAGGCCATCGCTGCTGCCGAAATCCTGGCCCGGCATTTTGGCGTATCAAAAGTGCTGGTGATCTGCCCGACCTCGCTCAAGTACCAGTGGCAAAGCGAAATTGCGCGCTTTTCCGGCCGTGACTCCCGCGTCATTGCCGGTGGGCGTGCCCAGCGGCAGAAAGACTACGTGCGGGATGACTTCTGCAAGATTACCAACTACGAAAAGCTCCAGCCCGATCTCGACCTGATCACGGCTTGGTCGCCGGACCTGGTCATCGTCGACGAGGCACAGCGGGTGAAGAACTGGAACACCATTGCTGCCCGGGCGCTGAAGCGCATCGACAGCCCCTATGCCGTGGTGCTCACCGGCACCCCGCTGGAAAACAAGCTGGAGGAGTTGATTTCCCTCATCCAGTTCGTCGATCAACACCGTCTGGGGCCCACCTGGAAGTTGCTACACGAACATCAGGTCAAGGACGAGAGCGGTCGTGTCACCGGCTACACCGGGCTGGAAAAGATTGGCCAGACCTTGGCGCCAGTCATGATCCGCCGCCGTAAATCCGAAGTGCTGCAACAGTTGCCGGGGCGTACCGACCAGAACCTGCTGGTGCCGATGACCGAATTGCAGATGGCTTACCACCAGGAAAACGCCGAGATCGTGACCAAAATCGTCCAGCGCTGGCGGAAGATGAAGTTCATTTCCGACAAGGACCAGCGGCGGCTGACCTGCGCCTTGCAGAACATGCGCATGTCGTGCAATAGCACCTATTTGCTCGACCAGAAAAGCGATCACGGCGTCAAGGCGGACGAACTGGCGGCGCTGTTTGACGAACTGTTCGAGCAAGCGGACGCCAAGGCCGTGGTGTTCAGCCAATGGACGCGCACCCATGACATCGTGATCCGGCGCCTGGAAGCGCGCGGGATCGGCTACGTCAGTTTCCACGGCGGCGTACCCTCGGAAAAAAGACCGGCGCTGGTGGAGCGCTTCCGCGACGATCCCGATTGCCGTGTGTTCCTCTCGACCGATGCCGGGGCGACGGGCTTGAATTTGCAACACGCCTCGACCCTGGTGAACATGGATCTGCCCTGGAACCCGGCGCTACTCGAACAGCGCATCGGCAGGATTCACCGCATGGGCCAGAAGCGGCCGGTACGGATCGTCAATTTTGTGGCCAAGGGCACGATCGAGGAGGGCATGCTCTCGGTGCTGGCCTTCAAGCGCTCGCTGTCGGCGGGGATTCTTGATGGCGGCACGGGCGAGATATCGCTGGGCGGCTCACGCCTCAACCGCTTCATGAAGGACGTTGAGAATGTCACCGGCCACATGGGTGAAGGCGAGGCCATGACACCTGCTGAAGAAGCGGCAGGCGTGACGACCGTGCCCGAAGTCACATCCGTGCCGGAAGAGAATGCGGATACAAAGGTTATGCAAAGCGGTATCCAGACGGACGGCGTTGGCGAGACGGTGATCCCGGAACATGAGGGGCAAGGGTCGCCGGAAGTGCCGCCGCGCACCGATGCCGATCCTTGGCACGCCTTGGCGCAGGTTGGCGCTCAGTTGGTTTCCGCCCTCGTGGCGGCCGGCAATCCCGCTGCTCCGGCGCATCCATGGATCGAGCGAGACCCCAGCACCGGGGTGCAAAGCCTGAAAGTGCCGTTGCCGTCGCTGGAGACGGCGGGGCGAATTGCCGATGCACTTTCAATGCTGGCGAACACCTTGCGGGGGCAGCGCCCATGACTGCAGATGGGAGGGATCAACGCTTGCTGATTATTTGCGGTCATAGCGATCTTGTTACGCTGGAAGTAAGCCGTCGTTCATTGCGTGCTTATCCGGTTAGCCCCCAACCGCACTAGATATAGTGGATATACGGTATGCTTATCATACTACCGGTAGTGAGTCTGGGAGGCAACCGGATAAGCACGGTTCATTGTAATCTGTACATTTAGAATGGTGGGAACGGCATAAGGGGCCGTAATCACCGTAAGGCATTGCGCCCTTCACGGGTGTGACAATGAGGCTTAACCAGAAAAGCACTGGTTATTCCTTAACGGCCCCTAAATGTTCGTTCTCGCTACGACCCCAGCCGCCGTTTTTAGGTTAAGGCGCTGTAAATAAATTAACGTCTCACATTGAAAGCTGAGTTACATGTTTTCCGCGCACGGAATGCGTCAACTTGGTGCCTTTATTTATTTACAGCGCCTAAATCGAATGCGCGAGTTCGCAGGGTGGAATCATGGCTTTATGGACATCGTCCTAAGAACCTGTTCACGATCTCGCTGAAGGGCGCATTGCGGCGTTAAAATCGAACTCAAAATGCTTACATACTTCGTGTATGCTCCGCTTTTTCGTTCGATTTTGCCTTGCACTGCATCCCTTGATCAAGATCGTGAACAGGTTCTAAAAGCTAAATTTTAATGAGGGGGTCCTGCCTGATCTCTACCCCGTCAAGTCAATCATTGACAGGTTAAGCCTGTGGCAATCATACTGTCGGTCATGCGACGTTTTCTTGTGCTCATCATGCTGTGTATGCTCCCGCTCCAGATCTCCTGGGCTGCGGTGGCCGACTATTGCGGGCATGAGCAGGGGAAAGCCGCACAACACTTCGGTCATCACGACGACGAGCACAAAGCGTTTTCTGAAAAATCCGACTTAGACAAGCAGCCCGGGAAATCCAATCTCGGACACGATCACTGCCATATGTCTGGCTTCCTGTGTCTCCTGAATGAGGCTGTTGCTCACACCTCTGTTCCACCTACACTACCTTCGTTGCGTTGCGACGAACGGATTCGCTCTTCCCTCGCTCTGGATAGACCAGAACGTCCCAAATGGCACGCTCTCGCCTGATACGGCGGGACGGATGCCACTCATCAAGCTAGCACGCGCTTTTTAGTCTGCGCAGTTCCGTTTCGCCGGATTCATCCTTTCATTTCTGGAGAATTCGATGCGAAGACGTCTATTGCCGTTTGGGTTGGCGGCGCTGTTTTTCAACCCATCTTTTGCACAAACTGTTGATGCCGGACGCGGTGGCACTTACGAAACCGGCGATGTCAGCGCGCCGCGCGCCACCGAACCGGCGGCCTCGCTCACCCTGAAGGCGGCACTGGAGCTGGCATTTGGCGCCAACCCGGAGCTATCGGCCGCCGGGCGCGAACTGGAGGCGCTCGAAGCGACAATCATCCAGGCGCAAGTACGCCGGAACCCGGAGATTGCAAGCTCCATTGAGGATACGCGCAGGGCGACGCGGACCACCACGCTGCAGGTAAACCAGCCGATCGAGCTTGGCGGCAAGCGCGCGGCCAGGATCGAAGCCGCCGAGCGGGGCCGTGATGCCGCGTCGGCGGAGCTGGACGCCAAGCGCGCCGAGATTCGTGCGACGGTGATGGCTGCGTTCTTCGATGTGCTCGTGGCACAGGAGCGTTTGCGCCTTGCCCATGCCTCGGTCGAACTCGCGCAACGCGCAACCGCTGCCGCCTCGCGGCGGGTCGCGGCTGGCAAGGTGTCCCCGGTCGAAGAGACCAGGGCGCGCGTGGCCGAAGCGAGTGTGCGGGTTGAATTGACACTGGCTGGCAGTGAACTGGTGACCGCACGCAAGCGCCTCGCCGGTACCTGGGGCAATGCGATTCCCCGTTTCGAGCGTGCCGAGGGCGACCCGGAAGCCCTGCCGCCGCTACCCGTTCTAGCCGACCTGAACAACCGTCTCGCCGCCTCGCCCAACCTGCTGCGGGCCAGGATCGAGGTCGACCGCCGACTGGCGCTGGCGGAGGTTGAACGCAGCCGGCGCGTTCCGGACCTGACCGTCAGCCTGGGCGCCAGACGCAACGAAGAACTGGGCCTCAATCAGGCGATTTTCGGCGTGTCGATTCCGATCCCGGTCTTTAATCGCAATCAGGGCAACCTGCTTGAAGCGCTGCACCGCACCGACAAGGCGCGGGACGAACTGTCCGCCGCTGGGATCCGCCTGTCCAATGAGCTGGCTGTTGCGTACGAGCGCCTGAACACGGCACGCCAGGAAGTCGAGACGCTGCGGCGGGACATTCTGCCGGGTGCGCAAAGTGCCTATGATGCCGCGACCAAGGGCTTCGAGCTGGGCAAATTCAGCTTTCTCGACGTGCTGGACGCCCAGCGCACTTCATTCCAGGCTAAATCCCAATACCTGCGCGCACTGGCCGGGGCGCACCGGTCTGCTGCCGAGATCGAACGCATCCTCGGTGAAGCATTGCCCAGTTCAACGCCCGATCCGACCTTGGCACCCGCCGCCACAAAATCGTAGGAACCCAACATGAAAATCAATTTGAACAAGAAACAAACGCTTTCCATCGCTGGCGTCCTGGCGGCCGGTATCGTGCTCGCCTGGCTGATACTCGGCACGAACAAGCCGCAGCCGGAGGGCGAGGGCGCCGCGCCCGGCCATGCAGAAACGGTTGACCCGGCGGCGCCGGGCGCCCCACGGAAAGGCCCGCACGGCGGAAAGCTGTTCACGCAGGATGGCTACGGGGCTGAAATAACCATCTTCGAACAAGGAGTGGAGCCGGAGTTTCGCGTTTACACCTACCAGGACGGCAAGCCGCTCGACCCCGCAGCCAGCCAGATCACCCTCACGCTCGACCGCCTCGGTCACCCGCCACAGGTATTCACGTTCGTGAAGGAAAAGGACTACCTCAAGGGCGACGCCAAAGGCAATACAGTTGTCGAAGAGCCGCACTCGTTCAAAGTAACGATCGCCGTGCAGTACGGCAACAAGCCTTATCGTTTCGCCTACGAGCAGATCGAGGCGCGCGTGGCCATGACCGATCCGCAGCTCAGACAGAACAACGTCGAGGTGCTGACCGCCGGACCGGCGCGCATCAAGAGCGCTCTGCAACTGATCGGTGAAATCCGTTTCAACGAGGACCGCCAGGTGCATGTCGTGCCGCGCTTGACGGGCGTCGTCGAATCGGCGGCCGCGAACGCCGGCGACCGGGTGCGCAAGGGCCAGATGCTCGCGGTAATTTCCAGCCAGGCGCTGGCCGACCAACGCAGCGAACTGCTGGCCGCGCAAAAGCGCTTGGCGCTGGCGCGCACGACCTTCGAGCGCGAGAAGAGACTGTGGGAAGACAAGATCTCAGCCGAGCAGGATTACCTGCAAGCGCGCAATGCCATGCAGGAGGCGGAGATCGCTGTCCAGAACGCGCAACAGAAGCTTGCCTCGCTCGGCGGCGGGCAGCGGGCGGGCGGCAACCTCACGCGCTACGAAATTCGTTCCCCCATCGACGGCATAGTCGTCGAGAAGCACCTCGCGTTGGGCGAGGCCGTGAAGGACGACGCCAACATCTTCGTCATCGCCGACCTGTCCACGGTGTGGGCGGAAATGACGATTTACGCCAAAGACCTGAACACCGTGAAGGTTGGCCAGCAAGCCACCGTCAAGGCGACCGCGTTCGAGTCCCAGAGCAGCGGCACCGTCTCCTACGTCGGTTCGCTGGTGGGCGAGCAGACCCGCACCGCGAAAGCACGTGTCGTGCTGCCTAACCCGAAGGGCATCTGGCGCCCCGGTCTGCCGGTCAACATCGAGCTGGTGGCCGATGAGGTCGAGGTGCCGGTGGCCGTCTCCGCAGAGGCGATCCAGACCGTGCGCGACTGGACCGTCGTGTTCGGCCGCTACGGCGACAACTTCGAAGCGCGACCGCTGGAACTGGGGCGCAGCGACGGCAAATTCACCGAAGTAATCAAGGGGCTCAACGCGGGCGAGCGGTACGCCGCGAAGAACAGCTTCCTGATCAAGGCCGAGCTGGGTAAAGCTGGCGCCAGCCACGACCAATAAAAAAGGTTACAACATGTTCGAAAAAATCATACGTTTTTCCATCGATCAGCGCTGGCTGGTGCTGTTGATGACACTCGGCATGGCGGTGTTGGGCGTCTTCAGTTATCAGAATCTGCCGATCGATGCCGTTCCCGACATTACCAACGTGCAGGTGCAGATCAATACTGCCGCACCCGGTTATTCGCCGCTCGAATCCGAGCAGCGCATCACCTACCCCATTGAAACCGTCATGGCCGGCCTGCCCAACCTGCAGCAGACCCGCTCGCTGTCGCGCTACGGCCTGTCGCAAGTCACGGTGATTTTCAAGGACGGCACCGATATCTACTTCGCGCGCCAGCTCGTCAACGAGCGCATCCAGCAGGCCAAGGGCAAACTGCCGGCGGGCATCGAGCCCGGCATGGGACCAATCTCCACCGGCCTGGGGGAGATTTTCATGTGGACGGTCGAGGCGGGCGAAGGCGCGCGCAAGGCCGACGGCACAGCGTACACCCCCACCGACCTGCGCGAGATCCAGGACTGGATCATCAAGCCGCAACTGCGCAATGTACCCGGCGTGACCGAGATCAACACCATCGGCGGCTACGCCAAGGAGTTCCAGGTCGCCCCCTTGCCCGACCGGCTGGTTTCCCACGGCCTGACGCTGCAAGACCTGGTCGCCGCGATCACGCGCAACAATGCCAACGTCGGTGCCGGTTACATCGAAAAGCGCGGCGAGCAGTATCTGATCCGCGCACCGGGTCAGGTCGCCAACATCGCAGACATCGGCAATATCATTGTCGGTAGCCGGCAGGGCGTCCCGATCCGCATCCGGGATGTGGCCGAAGTCGGCATCGGTAAAGAATTGCGCACCGGCGCCGCGACCAAGAATGGCCGCGAGGTGGTGCTCGGCACGGTGTTCATGCTGATCGGCCAAAACAGCCGCACGGTCTCCCAGGCCGTCGCCAAGCGCCTGGAAGAGATCAACCGCACCCTGCCCAAAGGCGTGGTGGCCCAGGCCGTCTATGACCGCACGATACTGGTGGACAAGGCGATAGCCACGGTCAAGAAGAACCTGATCGAAGGTGCCCTGCTGGTAATCGCGATCCTGTTCCTGTTTCTCGGCAACATCCGCGCGGCGATTATCACCGCCCTGGTGATCCCGCTTTCCATGCTGTTCACCTTCACCGGCATGGTCAGCAACAAGGTCAGCGCCAATCTGATGAGCCTGGGGGCGCTGGACTTCGGCATCATCATCGACGGTGCCGTGGTGATTGTGGAGAACTGCGTGCGGCGGCTGGCCCATGCGCAAGCCTCGGCGGGGCGCGCGTTGACGCGCAACGAGCGCTTTCACGAAGTGTTCGCGGCGGCCAGGGAAGCGCGCCGGCCGCTGCTGTTCGGCCAGCTCATCATCATGGTGGTGTACTTGCCGATCTTCGCGCTCACCGGCGTGGAGGGAAAAATGTTCCACCCGATGGCCTTCACCGTGGTGGCCGCCTTGCTGGGCGCCATGATCCTGTCGGTCACCTTCATCCCCGCCGCCGTGGCGCTGCTGATCGGCGACAAGGTCAGCGAAAAGGAAAACCGCCTGATGGGATGGGCCAAGCGCGGCTACGCGCCGATGCTCGATCTGGCCATGCTCAACAAACCGCTTGTTCTCACCATCGCGGGTGTGGCCGTCGTGCTCTCCGTGTTGCTGGCGACCCGCATGGGCAGCGAATTCGTGCCGAGCCTCAATGAAGGCGATATCGCGCTCCATGCCCTGCGTATCCCAGGCACCAGCCTGACGCAGGCACTGGAGATGCAAACCGAATTGGAGAGGACCATCAAGCAGTTTCCGGAGGTCGACAGGATTTTCGCCAAACTCGGCACAGCCGAGATCGCGACCGACCCGATGCCGCCCAACGTCGCGGACAACTTCGTCATGCTGAAGCCGCAATCGGAATGGCCCGATCCGAGCCGTACCAAGGCCGAGCTGGTCGAAGCCATGCAAGCAGCAGTGGTCAAGGTGCCCGGCAACAATTACGAATTCACCCAGCCGATCCAGATGCGCTTCAACGAACTGCTTTCCGGCGTGCGCAGCGACGTGGCAGTCAAGGTGTTCGGCGACGACATGGAGACGATGAACCGCACCGCCAGTGAGATATCGGAGGTGCTGGAGAAGGTGCCCGGCGCGGCCGACGTCAAGGTCGAACAAACCACGGGCTTGCCGATGCTGACCATTCATATCGACCGCGAGAAGACCGCGCGCCTTGGCATCAATGTCGGGGATGTGCAGGAAGCGATCACGATAGCGGTGGGCGGCAGGGAAGCCGGTGTGCTGTTTCAGGGCGACCGGCGCTTCGACATCATCGTCCGCCTGCCCGAGCGGCTGCGCAATGACATGGAGGCGATGAAACAACTGCCCATCCATTTGCCCGTTATTGCATCTGGGGACCAAGCGGGCGGTCAAGCCCGCCCCGCCTATCTGCAACTGGGCGACGTCGCGACCCTCGAAGTCGCGCCGGGCCCAAACCAGATCAGCCGCGAGAACGGCAAGCGGCGGGTGGTGGTGACGGCCAATGTGCGCGGACGGGATATCGGGTCTTTCGTGGCCGAGGCCGAGCAGAAGATTCAGCAGGCGGTCAAGGTGCCGGTCGGCTACTGGACCACCTGGGGTGGCACCTTCGAGCAGTTGCAGTCGGCGGCGAAACGCCTGCAGATCGTGGTTCCGGTGTCGCTGCTGCTGGTGTTCATGCTGCTGTTCGCAATGTTCAACAACGTAAAGGACGGCCTGCTGGTGTTCACTGGCGTGCCATTCGCCCTGACCGGCGGCATCCTGGCGCTCTGGCTGCGCGATATCCCACTTTCCATTTCAGCGGGGGTCGGCTTCATCGCGCTGTCAGGCGTAGCGGTGCTCAACGGCCTGGTGATGATCTCCTTCATCCGCACCCTGCGCGAGGAAGGCAAGCCGCTGGATACGGCGATTCACGAAGGCGCGCTGACACGTCTGCGTCCGGTGCTGATGACCGCTCTCGTCGCGTCGCTCGGCTTCATTCCGATGGCAATCGCCACGGGAACGGGGGCCGAGGTTCAGCGGCCGCTGGCAACCGTGGTGATTGGCGGCATCCTCTCTTCAACCGCGCTGACGCTGTTGGTGTTGCCGATCCTGTATCGACTGGCCCACCGGAAGGAGGAAGAGGAAGAAGCGGGCGCTGCCAATAGCAACGAGCTAGAGGCAAGATGACGGGATGAGAAAAATGACATTTTACCCGCAGCACTGCATTGCAGCGCATCCGACAGGGATGTATTCATCGCGGCGGCATGCATCATGAGCGGCTGCGGCTGCGATTCTGTCTGCGACACGCCGCCCCCCAATCCGGCTTACCGGCGCGCCTTGTGGATTGCGCTGGTGTTGAACGCGCTGATGTTTGGTGTCGAGATTGTTGCCAGTTTTGTGGCGCAGTCGGTATCGCTGCTGGCCGACGCAGTCGACTTTCTGGGTGACGCCGGCAACTACGGCGTTGCCCTGTTCGTGCTGGGACTGGCGCCGGTGTGGCGTTCGCGCACGGCGCTGTGGAAAGGCTGGCTGATGGTGGGCTATGGCGTGTTCGTGCTTGGCAAGTCAGCCTGGCAATGGTCGGCCGACGTAGTGCCGGAGCCCATCATCATGGGCTGGGTGAGCCTGCTGGCGCTGGCGGTCAACGTCGGCGTGGCGGCGCTGCTGTATGCCCATCGTCAGGGTGACGCGCAGGCCCGTTCGGTGTGGCTGTGTTCGCGCAACGACGCGCTCGGCAATCTGGCGGTGATGGGGGCGGCGGCCGGGGTGTGGGCGACGGCGCACGGCTGGCCGGATATTGCGGTGGCGCTGCTGTTGGCAGGGTTGGCGTTAAGTTCGGGTAGCTCGGTGATTCGTCACGCGCGGCGGGAACTGCGCGCGGCGGCTGACTGAATTGCCGCAGTTATCGGAACAAGAAAAAAGAAAGGTCAAACAATGAATGTGAACCGTGCAGCGGCGGCCGAACAAGCGAGCGCCTCAAGCCTGCGGGTGCTGATGACACGCACGCGCTGGGTCGAAGTCGGACGTATTTTGCTTACCGGCTTGGTGGCGCTGCTGTTTTGGCGGCAATGGGTACCGCTACAAATCCTGTGGCTGGCCGTCGCTATTGGCTTATACCCGCTGGTAAAAACCGGCTTGATCGACCTGATACGCGAACGCAAAGTCGGCACCGAGATTTTCGTTACCGTTGCCACATTGGTCGCTGTGTTTGGAGGAGAGACGGTCGCCGGCGCCGTGCTGATGGTGATTATTCTCATTGCGGAGTTCATCGCCGACTTGAATATGGATCGCGCCCGGGCTTCCATCAAGACCCTGATCGGTTCAGTGCCGCAAGTCGCGCTGATGCGCGGCGCGGACGGTGAACGCGTGGTTCCGATCGAGCAACTGCGAACCGGCGATGTCGTTCTGGTGCGTGCTGGCGAAAAAATTCCGGTGGACGGCAGCATCGTAGGCGGTGCCGCATCGATTAACGAAGCGCCCATCACCGGCGAAAGCCTTCCCAAGGACAAGAGTAGCGGCGCGAGCGTTTTTGCCGGCACCATCGTCGCGTCGGGTGCACTCGATATTCAGACAGAAAAAGTCGGCAGCGACACCACCTTTGCCCGCATTATCGGACTAGTCGAAAGTGCAGAAGCGGCGCAAGCGCCCGTGCAAAAACTCGCCGACAAAGTGGCGTCGTGGCTGATCCCCGTGGTTTTTATATTTCTCATCGTGGTTTATATGGTCACGGGCGACGTGCGCACCATCGTCACGTTGCTGATTTTTACCTCGCCTGCCGAACTGGGGCTGGCGACACCCTTGGTGATGATCGCCGCGATTGCGCGTGCGGCTCGCCATGGGATTTTGATCAAGGGCGGTCTGTATCTGGAGTCGCTGGCTAAAGTGGATGTGATGGTCTTCGACAAAACCGGTACGCTGACAGCGAACAAGTCTGAAGTGGTTCGTGTGGAGGTGCGCAACACACAATTTTCTGCAATGGAACTGTTGAGTTTGGCTGCCGCCGCCGACCGCCGTTCAGCGCATCCGTTGGCCAAAGCCGTGGTGGATTACGCAACGCTTAAACAGATTGCCGTGCCGGAACCGGACCAATATGAGCAAGTGCAAGGCCGCGGCGTGATAGCAACCGTCTCGGGGCACGCCGTACTGGTCGGCAATGCTGCACTGCTGCGTGAGAATGGCGTAACGCTTGTCACAGCCATTGAGGACGGCGGACAAACACCGGTTCATGTGGCGGTTGATGGACAATTCGCCGGGGTAATTTTCATCGCCGATACGTTACGGCCAGGTGCGCGTGAAGCGCTGGCGAAGCTGAAAGCGACTGGCGTCAAGCGCATCGTGATGTTGACCGGCGACAACGAAGCCACCGCACGCGCGGTGGCCACGGCATTAGGCGTGGACGAGGTGCGCGCCAACTTGATGCCGGAAGACAAAGTCACAGCGATCGAAGAGCTAAAAAAGCAAGGGTGTCGCGTAGCAATGATAGGTGACGGCATCAATGACGCACCCGCCTTGGCGCGAGCGGATGTAGGTATTGCGATGGGCGGTGGCGGCACCCAGGCCGCGCTGGAAGCGGCCGATATTGTCTTGATGACGGATGATTTATCTAAAATCGTCAGTGCCCGTGCCATTGCCCGACGCGCTTATCGCACGATTCAAGAGAATTTATTTGTGGGCGTTGGCATAGTCCATGTGTTGGGTATCACGGCAGCGCTGATGGGCTGGATTGGTCCTATCGAAGCCGCCTTTCTGCATCTGGGGCCGGATGTTCTGGTGTTTTTGAATTCGGCCAAATTGCTGCGCGTTCGGATTGATGGGGCCTGAATCCCTGGTGCGCAAACAAAAAGTGGGAATACGGGAGCAAGGTCATACGATGATTCGGGTCTCTAAGCCGATGCTGGAAAAGCATCAAGTTGCTATCTATTTCACAGCGGTGTTTGCTGGACTACTGGCAGCCACCGTGGCGGATCGATCCTCCGCTGCCTTGGAAGCCTGGATCAATCCGGCACTGGCTGCGCTACTCTATGTCACGTTCCTGCAAGTGCCGATGACCTCCCTCCGGCAGGCACTGACCCATGGGCGCTTTCTCTCGGCGCTGTTAATCGTCAACTTCGTTGCGGTTCCGCTGGTGGTATTTGGGCTGATCCAATTCCTTCCCGACAACCCGGCGCTACTGTTCGCTGTGCTGCTGGTATTGCTGACGCCCTGCATTGATTATGTCGTCGTATTCACGCACCTGGGGCGGGGAGACGCGAAGCTCATCCTCGCGGCAACGCCCGTTTTGCTCATCGCGCAAATGCTGCTGTTACCCATTTACCTCGGGCTGTTTCTCGGGGCTGACGCAGCAGGCTTGGTGCAGGCAAGACCCTTCCTGAACGCATTTTTCTGGCTGATTGCAGTACCCCTTGTCCTCGCCTGGTTAACCCAGTATTGGGCTGCCCGCCGCGAGCTGGGCAAGCGGGTTGAGGGTGCGATGGGATGGTTGCCCGTCCCTCTAATGGCGCTCGTGTTGTTGATTGTGTTCGCGGCCGTTGCTCCACAGATCGGTGCTGCATCTACCGATGTTGCCTGGACAGTACCGATTTATGTGGCATTCGCGATCGCCATGCCTCTTGTCGCCTATGCGGTGGGAAAACTTTTAGGACTCGATGTTGGTGCGGGCCGTGCCCTGGCCTTCAGCGCTGGCACCCGCAATTCATTGGTGGTATTGCCACTGGCATTCGCCGTCCCCGGAGGTGGCGCCCTCATCCCGGCGGTAGTGGTCACGCAAACGCTGGTCGAACTCGTTAGCGAACTTGTCTATGTGCGCTGGATACCGCGATTGATTAAAACGGCAACGGAACGCGAGACGTTATGATGCTCGGCCCCATCCTGCTCATGTGAGGGTTGACCTCGGCGTCTGGCGCGAGCGCATTGCTATTGCTGAACCTCGAAGGCGTGTTTACGGCGCCCAACCCCAATACAAGCCCACATGGTGAACGGCATCATTGGCCAAGATGTCTATTTGGAGTGCCAGCGTTGGATTTTGGAAGGGAGGCGATAGTCCTGGTATAGACTGACCGGCCTATGAAGAGCGAGTATGGCGGGGTAGAATATCAGTTTAGCGAGAGTGATAAATTCCATGCGCAGCCAACAGCCGCGGTGACGGGAAGAATCGAGTCGACAGGTTGCTTTTTTCTGCGCCCGCGGTTGAGCTGCTCTGCGGTAGATGGCGAAAATTCAGGGTGAAAGTGGTGAGGGAAGGCGCATGACGCTCGAAGCTGATGTCAAATGGATGCGCCACGCCCTATCCCTCGCCGAACGTGCAGCGACGGAAGGCGAGGTGCCGGTGGGCGCGGTGCTGGTGAAGGATGGACAGGCCATAGGCGAAGGCTGGAACCAGCCCATCACGGGTCACGACCCCACTGCCCATGCCGAGGTCATGGCGTTGCGCGCCGCCGGGCAGCAGCTTGAGAACTACCGGCTGCTTGATACCACGCTCTATGTAACCCTGGAGCCCTGCGCCATGTGTGCCGGGGCCATCATTCACGCCCGCGTAAGCCGGGTGGTCTATGGTGCAGCCGACCCCAAAGGCGGCGCGGCGGGCAGCGTATTTGACATTCTTTGCTCGGATCGTCTCAACCATCGGGTCGCCTGCGAAGGCGGGCTGCTCGCCGAGCCGTGCAGCGCAATGCTTAGCAGCTTCTTCGCAGCACGGCGCAAGGCGCAACGTCCTGACGGAGTTGTGCTCACCGCTGCGGATGAAAATCTCGCTGATGAAAACCAAGGCTGCTAACAAAACCAAGGTTGCTAGTTGTTCTGCCGTTGGAAAAAGCGTATTCTAACGCCTCTTTGGAGAGGTACCGAAGCGGTCATAACGGCGCCGACTCGAAATCGGATGGGGGTGCGAACCCCACGTGGGTTCGAATCCCACCCTCTCCGCCAGATACTCGGGGTCGAGCATGATTCAAGTAATCCTGGTTGATGACCATGCGCTGGTGCGCAGCGGTATAAAGCGCATGCTTGCAGATGTTCCTGGTATTGACGTGATTGCCGAGGCCAGTAGCGGCGAGGAGGCCATCCTCCTTGTCAGGCAATGCAAGTCCGATGTTGTGCTCATGGATGTGAACATGCCTGGGATCGGCGGGCTTGAGGCGACGCGCAAGCTGCTGCAGATAGACCCCGCCATCAAGATCATTGTCGTCACAGTCCATGGCAATGAACCTTTCCCTAACCACTTTATGCAGGCGGGCGCCGCCGGTTATCTGACCAAAGACTGCGGCATCGACGAGATCGTGCGCGCCATCGAGACGGTATACAAAGGAGGCCGCTACATCGCCCCTGCCATCGCTCAGAGTCTGGCGCTGAGCTTGTTGCCGGGCGCGGCTGAGTCGCCTTTTGACAAGCTGTCGTCACGTGAGATGCAAGTGATGCTGATGGTGGCGAAGGGCATCAAAGTGCCGGATATCTCGGACAAACTTTGTCTTAGCCCCAAGACTGTCAACACCTATCGTTATCGCTTGTTTGAGAAGCTGGGCGTGCAGTGCGACGTCGAGTTGACGCATCTTGCCATGCGTTATCGAATGATCGAGGATTGACCCGCTGTCTTTTCATTTTTTGCAAATCCATTCAGTTCTCAAAAATAACCCCTGCCCGCAGTGACCCAAACCACGCCCAAGGATGCACTTCCCCCCGCCATTTTTCTCATGGGGCCGACCGCTGCCGGCAAGACCGATCTTGCCCTGGAGCTGGTTCGTCATCTGCCGTGCGACATCATCAGCGTCGATTCGGCGCTGGTCTATCGCGGCATGGATATCGGTACTGCCAAGCCGGGGCCGGATGTGCTGGCGGCTGCTCCGCACCGTCTGATTGATATCCGCGACCCCTCCGAGGCTTATTCGGCAGCCCAATTCCGTGATGACGCCTTGCGGGAGATGGCGCAGATTACCCAGGCGGGCCGGATTCCCCTGTTGGTGGGCGGGACAATGTTGTATTTCCGGGCGCTGCAACAGGGATTGTCGGACATGCCGTCCGCAGATGGCGCAGTACGCGCGCGCCTGGAGGCGGAGGCGGACGGGTTGGGGTGGGCGGCGCTCCATGCCCGGCTGGCGCAGGTGGATCCCCTCGCGGCGCAGCGGATACACCCCAACGATCCCCAGCGCATTCAGCGAGCCCTGGAAGTGTATGAGTTGAGTGGGGTGCCGATGAGTGAGCTATACGCGCAACATGCCGCCGTGCAACTGCCTTATCGTCTGTTGAAGCTGGTGGTGTCGCCAGCGGATCGCGCGGTGTTGCATTGGCGCATAGGGGCGCGGTTTCATGCCATGCTGGACGCCGGATTCGTGGACGAAGTCGCAAAATTGCGCAGCCGTGGTGATCTGCATGCGGATCTTCCCTCGATACGTGCCGTGGGGTACCGGCAGGCATGGCGCTATCTTGAGGGGGATATGGCATACTCGGAAATGGTCGAGCGTGCCATCATAGCCACCCGCCAATTCGCCAAGCGGCAGATGACGTGGCTGCGTGGCACGCAGGATGCGACATGGTTTGACGGCGGGCAAAATATTTTTGATGAGGTGTTGCAATATCTTGCTGGCGCCTTGATCATAAAGCGTTGATGGCGCCCTATGTTATACTGCGGATGCTATCGATAACATCCGCTGCTGGCAGCCTGGATGTAAGGGTTGAAGCGCTACTTGGACTACACAACAAAAAAAGGAGACACTCACATGACTAAAGGGCAAGGCATACAAGACCCTTTCCTGAACGCATTACGCAAAGAGCGGGTGCCCGTTTCCATCTATCTGGTGAACGGAATCAAATTGCAAGGGCAGATCGAATCGTTCGACCAGTTCGCTGTGTTGTTGAAAAACACGGTCAGCCAGATGGTCTATAAGCATGCCATTTCCACCGTTGTGCCGGCACGCAACGTCAAGTATGCGGGTGCTGGTGAGGCGTCGACAGAAAGTGATGATGAGTAGTAGCGATGTACGCCCCGGTGGATGGAGTTGTTCGCCGGAGTGAGTCTGTCCGAACGGCACCGTAAGGCGGAGCGCGCCATCCTCGTCAATGTGGATTTCCGCGCGGCGGGAATTCGCGAAGAGCTTGATGAGTTTCGTGAGCTTGCGTGTTCCGCCGGGGTCGAGCCGGTCGCTGTTATCAGCGGCAGCCGTCAGGCCCCCGACCCAAAGTACTTCGTGGGTAGCGGCAAGGCGGAAGAGATTCGCGCCTGCGTCGAAAGCATGAAGGCCGACGTAGTGCTCATCAATCACGCCATTTCGCCAGGCCAGGAGCGTAATCTGGAGCGGCTGTTGCAATGCCGGGTGCTGGATCGCGTTGGCCTGATCCTGGATATTTTCGCGCAACGCGCCCATTCGTTCGAGGGGAAATTGCAGGTCGAACTGGCGCAACTGCGCCATTTGTCGACGCGACTGGTACGCGGCTGGACACACTTGGAGCGGCAGAAGGGCGGTATTGGCCTGCGCGGCCCAGGTGAAACGCAGCTCGAGACCGACCGGCGGCTTGTTGCGGAGAGAATCAAGCAGCTCAACAAGCGCCTCGAAAAGGTGGGCGGGCAGCGCGACGGGCGCAGAAAGGCCAGGCGCAAGGCGGCTATCAAGACGGTATCCCTGGTGGGTTATACCAACGCCGGTAAATCGACGTTGTTTAACCGCTTGACGGGTTCCACGGTTTACGCGGCGGATCAGTTGTTCGCCACGTTGGATCCTACCTTGCGGCGAGTCAAACTGCCCGGCGCCGATCCTGTCATTTTGGCCGACACGGTAGGATTTATCCGCCATCTGCCCCATAATCTGGTGGCGGCGTTTCGTTCCACGCTGGAAGAAACCAGTGAGGCGGCCCTGTTATTGCATGTTATCGACGCGCATAATGACAAGCGTCATGAATGCATCGAGCAGGTAAACGAGGTGCTCAAGGAAATCGGGGCTGACGCCATTCCGTGCATTGAGATCTACAACAAGATTGATATGCTTGAGGGTGGCGCCCCGCATGTTGATTATGATGCCGAGGGACGGGTGCAGCGGGTCTGGTTATCCGCAGCGACGGGCGCCGGGTTGGACTTGTTGCGGCAGGTATTGTCGAACTATTCATGGGGCGATGGTCAAAAGCAAGAGCGCGCGGAAGCCGCAGACACAGAATGTCCGGAATGCGCATAAATTGCGGGTTTTTGTAGTTGTAAGATGTACCTTTAATAAAAATATTATGGAGTATCTATCTGATGGCCTGGAATGAACCGGGTGGCTCCCGCGACAACGACCCTTGGGGTAACCGCGGCGGCAATCGTGGCAATAAGCAGTCTCCACCTGATCTTGACGAGATGATTCGCAAGGTGCAGCAAAAACTTGGCGGCTTGTTTGGCGGCAAGGGTGGTGGTAGATCCGAAGGCCCCAAAGGGCCGGGCACCGCACCCGCCAAGATTGTTGGCATGATTGCAGGTGTTGCGGTAGTCGTATGGCTGGCTACGGGTATTTACATCGTTGATGAAGGAACGCGGGGTGTTGTTACGCGTTTTGGTCAATATGTTGACACCACGTTGCCTGGCCCGCATTGGCATATCCCTACCCCCATCGAGACGGTGCAGGTTGTCAATGTCGAGCAGATCCGTACCGTGGAAATCGGCTACCGCTCCGGTGGCGGCGGCGGGGGAGCACAGGCAGGTTCGGTATCCAACGAGGCTCTGATGCTGACCAAGGATGAAAACATCATCAACGTCAAATTTGCCGTGCAGTACAAAGTCAAGGATGCGCGCGAGTATTTGTTTAACACCCGTGATCCCGATGCTGCCCTGCGTCAGGCAACGGAAAGCGCGGTGCGCGATGTCGTGGGCAAAAACAACATGGATTTCGTGCTCAAAGAAGGGCGTAGCGAGATTGGCGCCCGCGCTATCGAGCTGATTCAAAAAACGCTGGATCGTTATGGCGCCGGTTTGCAGGTCAGCAGCCTCAACATGCAGGATGCCCAGCCTCCGGAAGAGGTGCAGAGCGCCTTTCTGGACGCGGTCAAATCGCGTGAAGATGAGCAGCGGTTGATCAACGAGGCCGAGGCCTATGCCAATGATGTGATTCCCAAGGCGCGCGGTGGCGCGGCTCGCCAGATAGAAGAGGCGAACGGCTATAAAGCCCAGGTGGTGGCGCAGGCAAAAGGTGAGGCCAGCCGCTTTGAACAGGTGTTGACGGAGTATCAAAAGGCACCCAAAGTGATGCGTGATCGTCTCTATATCGAAGCCATGGAATCTGTCTTATCGAAGAGCAGCAAGGTGATGGTGGATGTGAAAGGCGGCAACAATCTTCTGTATCTACCGTTGGATCGCATCACCCAGAGGCAAGGACAGGCTGCCGCCGGCAGTTCGGCCATTGAGCCGGCGCAAATACTGGATGGCTCGTCGGTGATTCCTTCTGATATAAGTCGCGCGCGTGACAATGTACGTGCACGGGAGCAACGTTAATGGATCAGAAAAAGATATTTGGCCTGGTTGGCCTGATCGGTGCTGTGCTGATAATCGGCTCGATGTCGGTGTTCACCGTGGGTGAGCAGCAGCGCGCCGTACTGTTTCGTCTTGGTGAGGTGGTGGATTCCGACTTTGCTCCGGGGCTGCATCTCAAATTCCCCTTCATCAATAATGTCCGCAAGTTTGATGCACGCATTCTTACCCTGGAAGCGGCGCCCGAGCGCTATCTGACGGCGGAAAAGAAGAATGTGATCGTTGATTCTTTCGTCAAATGGAAGATCAGCGATGTGGCCCGCTACTACACTACCATGGGCGGTGATGAAGAGCGTGCCAATGTGCGTCTGGCCCAGCTTATCAAGAACGGCCTGCGTGATGAATTCGGCAAGCGCACCATTCAGGAAGTGATCTCGGGTGAGCGTGAGCAGATCATGGCGATTCTGACTGCCAACTCCAACAAGCAAGCCAAGGAGTTCGGCATAAGTGTTGTCGACGTGCGCATCAAACGCATTGACTTGCCGGAAGAGGTCAGCAGCTCGGTGTTTCAGCGTATGGTGGCGGAGCGTTCGCGTGTAGCAAAGGACCTGCGTTCACGAGGCGCCGAGGCAGCAGAGCGTATCCGCGCCGATGCTGACCGTCAGCGTGCCGTGATCGTTGCCGAGGCCTATCGCGAGGCGGAGCGCACACGTGGTGAAGGTGATGCCCAGGCATCCGATATTTATGCCCAGGCCTTCAAGAAAAACCCGGAGTTCTACGCTTTTTATCGCAGCATTAATGCCTATAAGGCAACGTTTAAAGACCAGAACGATATGGTTGTCCTTGATCCGGGTTCGGAGTTCTTCAAGTACTTCAAGAGCTCGAATCCCAAGTAATTTCAGTGTAGGATAAACAAACGAGGGGTGCGTGGCGAATGAAAACGCCGCCACCCCTTTTGTGTGGTTTCGGTCGGGGGGCTGATGTGGCAAGATTTCCTGGCGGCAGTTGCGTTAGTGCTGGTGCTTGAAGGCATAATGCCGTTCCTCAACCCCCAGGGTATGCGCCGGACCATGTTGCTTATCACGCAGATGGATGATCGCTCGCTGCGTATCGTGGGGTTGGTCAGCATGGTGCTGGGTGTTATCTTGCTGAGTCTGGTTCGCTAGCCGGATTTTTGGTATTCTTATGCTTTGCTTCCCCTGAGTTCCTTCTTGAAAATACCATGTCCTGTGCCCCACCCATTCCGCTGTCTGTACTTTTGGCCAGATTTGACCTCCGATGATTGACCGTTCCTTTTCAGAGAAAGACCGCTGGCTGTTGCCCGAGGGCATAGAGGAAGTTCTGCCGCAGCAGGCCGAGCACCTTGAAAGATTGCGCCGGGATTTGCTCGATTTGTTCCATGGCTGGGGTTACGAGCTGGTTATCCCGCCACTGATCGAATATCTCGAATCGCTGCTGATCGGCACCGGCGATGATCTTGATGTGCAGACCTTCAAGCTTATCGACCAATTGACGGGCCGTCTGATGGGCGTGCGCGCCGATATGACGCCGCAGGTGGCGCGCATTGATGCCCATCGCCTCAAGCGCGAAGCGCCCACCCGCCTGTGTTACATCGACACGGTACTGCGCACCTATCCGTCCGGCTTTACCCGCAGCCGCAGCCCGTTGCAAATCGGCGCCGAACTCTATGGCCACGCCGGTATCGAGAGCGATGTCGAAGTGCTGCACCTGATGGTGGAAATGCTGGCTGCAACCGGCGTCAAGCAGGCGCATATCGATCTTGGTCACGTCGGCATCTTCCGCGCCCTGACGCATGATGCCGGGCTTGAGCGCGAGCAGGAAATGGCCCTGTTTAACGCCCTGCAACGCAAGGCCAAACCCGAAATAGAGGAATTGCTGGCGCAGCTTGCGATGAGCCAGGAGCAGCGTCGGAGACTGACCTGTCTGGTGGATCTGAACGGTGGCGAAGAGGTGCTGGCTGAGGCGAGCGCCGCGCTCAGCAACGCTGGTGATAGGGTGCAGGCTGCGCTGGATAACCTGCGGCAGATTGCTGCCTTGGCGCGCCGCCGTATGCCTTCCATCCCGCTGCATTTTGATCTTGCCGAACTGCGTGGTTATCACTATCAGACAGGCCTGGTATATGCGGCGTTCGTGCCGGGTCATGGTCAGGAGATTGCGCGCGGCGGACGTTATGACGATATCGGCAAAGTCTTTGGACGTGCCCGCCCGGCCACGGGATTTAGCGCCGACCTCAATACCCTGATTTCCCTGAGCGCTGCCACACCTTATCAGGTGCGTGCGATTTTGGCGCCCGACGATAATGCTGACGATCAGAACCTGCAAGCACTGGTGCGCGAGCTTCGCCAGCGTGGCGAACGCGTTATCCATGCCTTGCCGGGCGCGGGTGGCGATATCCGCGAGATGGGTTGTGACCGCATTCTGGAACGGCGCGAGGGAACATGGACGGTTGTTTCTTTGTGCCCGTGAATCCCCATAAAGGGGACAATGGGGCGTAAGTAATGGTTATCACCAACACCAGCAAAAATTAAGTCGAGAAAACACATGGGCAAGAATGTCGTTGTTATAGGCACGCAATGGGGCGATGAAGGCAAGGGCAAGATCGTTGATCTGCTCACCGACCGCGTCGGCGCCGTGGTGCGCTTTCAGGGCGGGCACAATGCCGGTCATACGCTGGTCATTGACGGTGATAAAACCGTCCTGCATCTGATCCCATCCGGCATTCTGCGTGAGAATGTTTCATGCCTGATCGGCAATGGCGTCGTGCTCTCTCCCCAGGCGCTGCGCGAAGAGATCACCATGCTCGAAAAGCGCGGTGTGCCGGCGCGTGAGCGTCTGAAGATCAGCGAGGCATGCCCGCTGATTCTGCCCTATCACGTGGCGCTGGACCGTGCGCGCGAAATTGCGCGCGGTGCGGCGGCAATAGGCACCACCGGTCGCGGTATCGGTCCGGCGTATGAAGACAAGGTGGCGCGCCGCGCGTTGCGCCTGGGCGATTTGTTCCACCGCGAGCGATTCGCCGCCAAGCTCGGCGAGGTGCTGGATTATCACAATTTTGTTTTACAGAACTATTTCAAGACCGATGCCATTGATTTTCAGCAGGTGCTTGATGAAACGCTGGCCATGGCCGACTACCTCAAGCCGATGGTGGCGGATGTGACGGAGTTGCTGCATCAGTATCGCAGTCGTGGCGAAAGCGTGCTGTTCGAGGGTGCCCAAGGGGCATTGCTGGACATTGATCATGGCACCTATCCCTATGTCACCTCTTCCAATACCACGGCGGGCGGTGCGGCCACCGGAACCGGCATGGGGCCGCGCGACCTCGATTATATCCTTGGCATCACCAAGGCATATACCACGCGCGTCGGCTCCGGCCCGTTCCCCACCGAATTGTTCGATGAGATGGGCGAGCATCTATCCAGGCGCGGCCATGAATTCGGCTCCACCACCGGGCGCGCACGCCGTTGCGGCTGGTTCGACGCCGTGGCGTTGCGTCGCACCCTGCAGATCAACAGCGTCTCCGGCTTGTGCATCACCAAACTCGATGTGCTGGATGGCCTGGACACAATCCGGCTGTGCGTCGGTTACCGCTGCGGCGGTGTGGAACGGCTTACCCCGCCCGTGGGCGCCGAGGCGTTTGCCACCTGCGAGCCTGTATATATCGACATGCCGGGGTGGACAGAGTCTACCGTGGGCGTCAGGTATTACGATGAGCTGCCCGAGAATGCGCGCGCCTATCTAAAGCGCATCGAAGCGATAGTCGAGACGCCAATAGACATTATTTCCACCGGCCCGGACCGCGCGGATACGATAGTGCTGAGGCATCCGGCGGATTGAGAGGCCGTGAAAAGTGCCGTGTCTATGGTGCTGGCTAGCCAGCTTGCTCCCCGGCCGGGTTGTAGAACCGCCCATTCTGTGGGTTAACCTCATTTATCGAGGTGTTCATAGCCGGTGTAACCGTGGTGGCTCGGAGGTAGATGGCAGAAATAGCAAAACACAAGGCGCGGCCCCATGGTGTCCCACTCCGCACGCTTTGGTGCTCCATCATGCGGCAAGGCGATGAGTGCCGTGTGTGACAATACCAATCGCCGATGCCTCCATTCATGTTAAGGCGCATCCTTGGCCAGTCGGCGCAATCCATCCCTCAGCTTTCGAAAGCTGGGAGAGATGTTCCGATCTGGGTCCATCAACGGACCAATCTTTTCGGCCCATTCATGCTTCACCTGTCCCGGCAATGGCCAGCCAGCTTTCTTGATCGCTGCCGATCCACCCGAATGTACTGCATCGGCGAGAAGTTCCCACGTATCACATGCGCTATCCTGAACATACTTTCCGAGCACATCCCGCTTGGCTCGTGGATAGGCGGCCAACAAAGCATCATGGTCGCCGAAATACCAGGCTTCCATTTCCTCAATAGCGAATCTAAACAGAGTGCTAGGCACCGGATCGCAGACATCGGCGGCCGCTTTCAGCTCGGCCAAAAATGCAGTGCAGTCGCGTTTGTCAGTATCGAGCACGACCACAACGGCATCTATTCCGGGCGTATTGCCATAACCGCGTAACAGCTTTGGCAGCTGATCAAGAAGAATACGTTTCGCGGGATCGGCCTTCGTTACCAGTCCCTGCGGAATTCGGCCGATACCTTTATAGGCATGTAAACGCCAGGTATGTGGCTCGCCTTGTGGCCCCAGAAGCTGAGGCAGCAATACTTGCAGCAACATCTTCCCCGAGCTGTCCTCCACCAATATCTCAATGTGCATGCTCACCTCGCATCGAGATAGTCGCTGTACCAAAGGCCACCCAAAGGCAAGCCTTCAGCCACGAGGTTTTTCACGTCTTCCAGCTCGGAGACGCGACGCACGGTGGAATATCCATCCGCGCCTTTCTCTAAGATCCACACTTCCTCGGGCGCCAGCGCATCAACAAAGTACGGCTGGTGTGTGGTCACGAAAATCTGCGGGGCATTCTTCTTGCCGGTGGCATGTAAACGGAACTCCTTGGCTAATGCCTCCAACAGCTTGTGATAGAGGCCGTTCTCGGGTTCTTCGATACAAATGAACGGTGGTGGGTCGGGATCTTCCAATAACAGTAGGTAAGCAAACACTTTTAGGGTGCCGTCTGACATCTGCTGGGCGAAAAACGGGTCCCCAAAAGCGCCGTCGTTAAAGCGCAGCAACACGCGTTTATCTTCCGTCACCTGTGTATCAATACTGGCAATCCCCGGAATCTTGGCCGCAATGCGGTCGAGGACGGCCTTGAATCGCGCTTTGTGCTCGCGCTCCATGAACTGCACTACGTTGCCAATGTTGTCGCCGTGGATGTTCAAATGCCGCTGTGGACCGGCGCTCGGTAGACTACGTGCCGCATCCGGATAGAAGTATGATAGATACCAGCCTTTAAGGAAGTCTCGAAAACGTTTGATACGCGGATGTTCCTTGAGCGTGCCCAGAGTGGCGATACCGAGTTGCCGGGTATCGGTCAGCTCCACGGGCGTCTGGGCGCGATCCTCCTCACCTTCGACCTCTACAGCTTCTTCACCTGCCCAGACAGTGCCCTTGCCGTGGCTAAGTCGCAGGAACGGAAAGGGCCGACCGCGGGTTTGTCCCTTGCGCCGCTGCTTGAGCACCTCGGATTCAACAAAGGGGCGACCCGAGGTATCGAGCGCGATCGCCAATTCGTAGGTGATCGGTCGCTCATTGGGCGCTTCGCGGTAATAGATTTCAAACCGAACGGACTCATTCACCCCCATCGAGCGCAGGCGATCGAAGCCACCGCGCTGCTTCATGTCGCAGGCGCTTTCCACATCGGCAGACAAACAATCCGCCACGAACCCGAAGGCATCGAACAAGGTGCTCTTGCCCACGCCGTTCTTGCCAATCACCACGGTGAAAGGCGTCAATGGTGCTTCGGTTTGCTGGCTGGAGAGTTTGCCCAATGTCACATCACGTAGCGCACGATAATTCTGTACTCGAAATCCTTCAATGACCGCCATTTATTTCTCCTTAGTGCGTGCTTTAAAAGTCCCTATCCAGGTAGTCTATGGAAAGGTAGGTAAGAGCCTCTATTTCTGCGTCGTGTTTTCGTTATATCAAAAACAAAAACACAAATCTTACTTCACACCCAAATCGCCGCCGCCTCGACGGATTTTTAAAGCACACTCTCACGGAGCAACTGCTCGGAGACTGGCTAGGGACAATACGGATGGGTTTCGCAAAAGTCAATGGCTAGCAGTTTGCCCAACAGAGCTATTAAGTTTTCAGCACTGACGGGTCAAAGGCGGCTGTTCTTCCTTTGAAAAAGGAGGGCGATGAGAGACCATGGCGTCGAAAATACGTCCGATGTGATTCGCTATGACTACCCTCTCAAAATCAAGTATTATTACCGGGTTTCGCTATCAAGAGTGATCGAGTAAGGAATCCTGCGTGTTTGAAATAGTTAAAGCCGGCGGCTGGGTGATGGTGCCAATCATATTGTGCTCCATCGCTGCGCTGGCGATTATTGGCGAGCGGCTCTGGTCGTTGCAGAAAAAACGCATTTGCCCCTCGCGCCTGGTGCCGCAGATCTGGCAATGGGTGAAGGACGGTCAGCTCGACGCCAGCCATGTGGCCTCGTTGCGCAAGGATTCTCCGCTGGGTCGCATCCTCGCGGCCGGTTTGGTGAATCTGCGCCGTGACCGTACAATCATGAAGGAGGCGATCGAGGACGTGGGCCGCCAGGTGGTGCCGGAACTTGAGCGCTACCTGAATACGCTGGGCACGATTGCGGCGATTTCACCGTTGTTGGGTCTGCTGGGTACGGTGACGGGCATTATCAGGGCTTTTCACGCCATTTCCGGGGGGGAGGGCATGGGCAGCCCCGCGCTGCTGGCGGGGGGTATTTCCGAGGCGTTGATCACAACCGCCGCAGGTCTGGTGGTGGCGATTCCCAGCCTGATGTTTTACCGCTACTTTCGCGGACGTGTGGACGAGCTGGTGGTCTACATGGAGCAAGAATCCCTTAAAATGGTTGAGATGCTGCACGGCGAGCGCGACGGCGAAAAAGAGGCCACGCCCGTGGCGCGGAAGAAGCTCGCGTGAATTTTCGCAAGTCCCGCAGAGAAGAACCCGATGTCAACCTTATCCCACTGGTCGATGTTGCACTCCTGCTGGTGGTGTTTTTTATGCTTTCCACCACATTCAACAAACAGTCCGCGATTACCCTCAATCTGCCGGAGGCCTCCGCCGAGCATCGTCAGGGGCCGAAAAAGCCGCTGGAAATTACCATTGACGCTGAAGGGAGTTTCTATGTCAATCAGCAACGGGTGATCAATACCCAGCTTGAGACCCTGAAGCAGGCGATACACGCGGCGGCGGGCGATGACACGAAAACCCCACTACTGATCAGTGCTGACGCCAAGACCGCGCATCAGGCTGTCGTTACCGCCATGGATGCCGCAGGCCAGCTTGGTTTTGTTCATCTTTCACTGGCCACTACGCAAAAGCCAGCTCGCCAATAATCAATAATGACTGATTCATCTCCCCCTAGCGCCTCCGTGGTATATCGCCGTCTTCTTGGATATGCGCGGCCCTACTGGAAAATCTTCGCCGTCTCCATCGTTGCCATGGTGTTTCTGGCGGCCACCGACACCGGCTTTGCTGCGCTGATGAAACCCATGCTGGACGGCAGTTTCGTAAACAAAGACCCGGATACCATCCGCATCATTCCACTGGCAATCATCGGACTATTTATCTTGCGCGGTGTCAGTGGATTTATATCCTCCTACGGGATGACCTGGGTGGGGCGGCAGGTGATTAACAATCTGCGCCGGGAGATGTTTGAGCATATGCTGCGTCTGCCCGCCGGGTTTTATGACAAAAGCTCTTCTGGGCAGTTGATTGCAAAATTGGTCTATGATGTGGAGCAAGTCGCGGAGGCATCCACCAGTGTGTTGACCGTTGTTGTTCGGGATACCCTGACCATCGCCGGCCTGCTGGCCTGGATGTTTTACCTGAACTGGATGCTGGCCATCACCTTCATGTTGACCGGTCCTCTCATTGCATTGTTGGTGGTCTACGTGAACAGGCGTTTCCGGCGCATCAGTGGCCGTATCCAGGCAAGCATGGGCGGCGTTACCGAGGCGGTAGGTCAGGCTATTGACGGGCAGCGTGTCATCAAGATTTTCGGCGGTCAGCGCCACCAGGCGGAAATTTTTGACAACGTGAACGCAGTCAACCGGCGCCAGCACATGAAAATGACGGCGACGCGGGAAGCGAGTGTGCCTTTGGTTCAACTGGTTGCGGGGTCTGCACTGGCCGGCATCATCTATTTGGCGACCATGGATTCCATGCTGGCAAAGATCACGGTGGGCACGTTTATGTCGTTCATCGTCGCCATGACCATGCTGCTCACACCGCTCAAGCGCCTGACCACTATTCATTCCTCGATACAGCGTGGCATCGTTGCCTCGGAAAGCATTTTTGGCCTGCTGGATTGTGAGGCGGAAAAGGATACCGGTACTGCACGCATCGAGCGTGCGCGTGGCGCCATCGAATACGGCAATGTCTCGTTTGCCTATGACGCCACGAAGGGCGGGGTACTGGAAAATATCAATCTGAAGATTGAGCCCGGCCAGACGGTTGCATTTGTCGGGCGCTCCGGTAGCGGTAAAACAACATTGGTTAGCCTGTTGCCACGTTTTTATGACCTGACCACAGGCTGTATCACACTTGACGGTTGCGACATACGCGACTTCAAGCTTGAGGACCTGCGCAATCAAATCGCGTTGGTAGGTCAGGATGTGACCCTGTTCAATGACACCATCGCCAATAACATTGCCTATGGGCGTCAGAGTGGCGTGAGCGAGACGGATATCATTCGTGCCGCCGAGGCGGCACATGCGATGGAGTTTATTCGTAAGCTGCCGCAGGGTTTGCAGACCATCGTCGGTGAGAAGGGCATGATGTTGTCCGGTGGCCAGCGCCAGCGCCTGGCGATTGCCCGTGCTCTGCTGAAGGACGCGCCTGTGCTGATTCTCGATGAGGCCACTGCCTCGCTGGATACCGAGTCAGAACGCATGATCCAGGCCGCGCTTGCCCAGCTTGTGCGCAATCGCACCACGCTGATTATCGCTCATCGCCTCTCCACCATTGAACAGGCGGATGTGATTGTGGTGATGGATGCTGGGCGGATCGTGGAGCAGGGCAGGCACGCCGAACTGCTGGCGCGCGGCGGGCATTACGCCAGCCTGCATCGCATGCAGTTTGCTGCGGAGATCAGTTAACGCGCATGCAGCGGCTGGATCATTATTGGTACAGCAATAATCCCATATCGGTCTTGCTGGCGCCCCTGTCCTGGCTGTTCTGTCTGGTGGCCATACTGCGCCGCACCGCCTATCGTGCCGGATTGCGCAAGGTCACGCGGCTGCCCGTGCCGGTAATCGTGGTTGGAAATATCAGTGTCGGCGGCACTGGCAAAACGCCGTTGGTGGCGTGGCTGGTTGAGCATCTCAAACAGGCAGGGTATGCACCCGCCATTGTCAGCCGTGGCTATGGCGGCACGGCCCGCCAGTGGCCACAACAGGTGAATGCAGACAGTGACCCCGCCCTGGTGGGGGATGAGGCAGTGCTGTTGGCGCGGCGCTGTGGATGCCCGATGGCAGTTGCGCCGAATCGCGTTGCCGCAGCAAGAAAGGTGCTGGAAAGCGCGGAGTGCGACATCATTATCTCCGATGATGGTCTGCAACACTATGCGCTGGGCCGTGATATGGAAATCGCAGTGATCGACGGCACACGCCGCTTCGGTAACGGTTATTGTCTGCCCGCAGGGCCGTTGCGCGAGCCGCAAGGCCGATTAAAGAGCGTGGATCTGGTCGTGGTGAACAACGGGCAGGCAGGGCAAGGCCAGTTTGCCATGCGACTGCGTAGTGGTTTGATCCGTAATGTATGCGATGAATCCATGATGCGTCAGCCTGCGGATTTTCAGGGGCAGGTTATCCACGCGGTTGCAGGCATTGGCCATCCGGCGCGGTTTTTTGACCACCTCAAGAGTCTCGGAATGACCATCATCGAACATGCTTTTCCGGATCACCATCCGTTTGTGGCGCAGGACATTCAATTCGGCGACAATGCGCCTGTTATCATGACCGAAAAAGACGCGGTAAAATGCCGCAGGTTTGGCGGTGCGCAGCACTGGTATCTGCCGGTGGATGCAGAACTGGATGAGGATTTTGGCAAGCAATTGCTTAACTTGCTGGCGTTAAGGAAGGTGAAAAATGGATAAAAAATTACTCGATATTCTTGTGTGTCCCATCTGCAAGAGTCCGCTTGTTTACAAAAAGGCGGAAGCGGAACTGATCTGTAAGGCAGATCGCCTGGCCTATCCAATCCGCGACGAAATCCCTGTCATGCTGGAAGAAGAGGCGCGTAAACTGGGTGCGGATGAGGAAGTCTGACGGTGTTCCGTGTCATCATCCCCGCACGCCACGCGTCCAGCCGATTGCCCGGCAAGCCACTGCTTGATATTGGCGGTAAGCCCATGATTCAGCACGTCTATGAACGCGCGCTGGAAAGCGGCGCTGCCGAGGTGGTGGTGGCCACTGATGACGAGCGCATCCGCAGCGTGGCCGAGGGCTTTGGTGCGCATGTGTGCATGACTGCAACGCATCACCCTTCAGGTACCGACCGCCTCGCCGAAGTGGCGCGGCTGCTGGGGTATGCCGACGATCAAATTATCGTCAACCTGCAAGGCGATGAACCCCTCATGCCGCCCGCGCTGATCCGCCAGGTTGCCGAAAATCTGCAAGCGCACTCGCAGGCCAGCATCGCCACGTTGTGCGAGCGCATCAAGTCCGCAGGCGAGCTGTTTGATCCGCATCTCGTGAAAGTTGTGATGGATAAACAGGGTTATGCCCTGTATTTCAGCCGCGCCGCCATCCCCTGGGACCGCGATGCCTTCACCGCGACCACCGGCGAACTGCCCGCCCGCTCTGAACACTACCGGCACATCGGCCTGTACGCCTATCGCGCCGCCTTCCTCCAGGACTACGTCCAATGGCCGCTGTGCGTGCTGGAACAGACTGAATCCCTGGAGCAGCTAAGAGCCTTGTGGCGGGGCTGCAAGATTCATGTTGCCGAGACTCTGGAGCCGCCGGGGATTGGCGTTGATACGGAGGAGGATTTGCTGCGGGTACGGCGGGTGCTTGGGGGTTAAGGGCACCTCTATAAACTCGCTAAAGCCGCGATGGCGGCGTTGAAAATAGGCTCAAAATGCTCATTTACTCCGTGTAAACTCCGCTTTTTCGCCCATTTTCGCCTTGCCCTCGCGCCTTGATCGAATTTATAGAGGCACCCTTAGGCGTCCAGCAAATTCAGATCCAAAAACACCGGATTGAGTTCGGTTTTGTCGCCGCTCAGGACGGGGATAGTGAAGGTAGAGGGCACGCGGCGGTGAGCCTCGCCGAGCTGATCTGGCTGGATCATGGTGTGTCTCTCGCAATCCTGAAGGATCAGGGCGGGCTCATCCTCCAGCACCTCGATAATCTGGCAGCGCGCGCCGTTATAGTTGACATGCAGGCCAATCAGGCCGCGCAATTGCGTCAGGGAACAAGACGGGCTGAAATCAGGGTATGTCATGGCTCTATGCTAAGAGTAGTAAGATTGAAAAGCAAGGTAAGGGTTTAAACCACCGTATTCCGGAGTAGAAAATGGTACGTGTTTTATTCGTTTGTATGGGTAATATCTGCCGTTCGCCGACGGCTGAGGGTGTGTTTCGCAATCTTGTGATCCAGCATGGCCTGGAGTCCATAGTCGAGATCGATTCGGCGGGTACGCACGCCTATCACATTGGTCATGAGCCGGACCGGCGTTCCCAGGCGGCGGCGTTGCGGCGTGGGGTTGATCTCAGCCCGCAACGCGCGCGCCGGGTGGAGGTAGCGGATTTCGAAACCTTCGATTACGTCCTGGCGATGGATGAGGAAAATCTCGATAACTTGCGCGTGGTGTGTCCACCCGGCTATGAGCACAAACTCAAGCTGTTCCTGGAATATGCCCCACACCTCAGTGAGAAGGAAGTGCCCGACCCCTATTATGGTGGGCTCACCGGTTTCGAGCGTGTGCTGGACCTGATTGAAGCGGCTGCTGAGGGGTTGATAACAGAAGTCAGGAGACCTCGACGTTGAGGGCCGGGCCGGCGCTTTTTTCACATATAAACGGGGTTCTGCCATGCGCCACAAAAAAAGATTAAGCTTTTCACTTAACTCACACTACATGAAAAGCGCCGGTCATTCCAGGGAATGACCGGCGCTTTTTTTATAGTGGGGGTAGCGGTTTTTTTACCTTAAAACCTGTATGGAAGTAGTTGTCTTGTTCCCTGCGGCGTCTTCCGCAACCGCGCTAATAGTATTCCACCTATTCAAAGCCTGCCCCGTTTTCCATCTGTAGGACAGCGTGTTGGAGGTGGTGGCACTCCTTATCGCTCCGTTGATGTATAAACTTAGCTTGGTGACGGCTACATTGTCGGCTGCTGCCAGCCGGATGGTGACGGCTGATCCCACAGTGCTGCCGTTAGTGGGGTTGGTGATGCTGGCGGTCGGCGGGGAGGTGTCCGATTTGGCCAACGTATTGGCGACGGTGACACTGACCGATTTGGAGGCCCCCTGGTTGCCAGCGGCATCCACTGCGTTGGCTGTCAATTGAACGGTTCCGTCTGGAGTGAGCGTGGAGTCCCAGCTAAATGAATAGGGCGCGGTGGTGTCGCTGGCCAGTAATTTTCCGTTGGCAAGAAGATCCACGCGGGTGACGCCGATGTTGTCACTCGCGTTTACGCTCACGGGCACTATGCCAGACACCGTGCCGCCAGTGGGCGAGGCGATGGAGGTTGTGGGAGCTTGGGTATCGAGCGTCTGGGTTTGAGTGGCTTTGAGTACCGCTGCTGCGGCGTTGATTCGGCCATAGCCGTAATAGGTGTCGTAACCGGCCGTTCCCAGATCATCTGCGGTTGAAGTCATGATGTTCTCTACCTGGGAAGGCTGAAGAGCGGTGTTGGCGGACATGACGAGTGCGACCACGCCGGCAGTGGCAGGGCTGGCGAACGAGGTGCCGGAGGGCGTGGAATAGCCACCGCCTCTGGCCGTGGTCCAGATGCTCGCGCCGGGGGCCGAGAGATCAATGAATTCTCCATAGGTTGACCAGCTTGTGCGGGCGTCAGTGCTGTCTGTGGCGGAAACAGAGAGCATGGCCGCGTTTGGTGCGGTGGCGTCATAAACGCCGCTGTTGCCGCCCGCAACCACGACGACACCTCCTTTGTTTCTCATGTATTGGGCTGCACTCTGCACGGCGGCGCTGCCGGATACGCCATAGCTGATGTTGGCAACGCGTGCGCCGTTGTCCGCCGCCCATGTGAGACCGCTGGCGATGGTGCTGAAAGAGGCGTAGCCATCCGGCTGGCTGATGCGCACCGGCATGATCCTGGTTTGCCACGCGATGGATGTGACGCCTGTGGCGTTATTGCTGGCGGCTGCCACCACGCCGGCGACCTGTGTGCCATGGCCGTGGACATCCGAGGCGTCGCTGTTGTTGTCGTACATATTCCAGCCGGGGACCATTTGCCCGGCCAGATCCGGATGGCTTGGATCAACGCCTGTGTCGAGAATGGCCACGGTGATGCCTGTGCCGCGCGAGGTATCCCATGCGGTGGGGGCCTGGATCTTCGACAGATGCCATGCGTTGCCATAATAGGGGTCGTTGGCTGTGGTCGCGGTCAGGGGTACCAGCCGGTCGAGTTCTGCAAATTTAATATGACGATGACGCGACAATATTTTTGATACCGCAACTTCATCCGCTTGGGGGGGCAGTTCCACAATCTGGAAGTTGGTGCGCGGGATGTGGCGCATGGCGCGTCCGCCGTGGGGTTTGATGATTTTGTCCAGTTCAAGGCCTGATAGCCCGGCGCGTGGCTGGATGAGTATCCGGTGTGGTACCCACTGATCAGGCGCCGGAGCAGCGGTGGCCGTCATTGCTGCGGTCATCAGGGTAGTAGTTGTGATTATGGTGGATAGCGTTGCTACGGAAGCCAGGCGTGACTTTAATCTGTTCATGTGATGGGTGTTCCTGGGTAAGTTTGCTGGTGTTGTTAAGGTATCGGTAGGGCGATTTTTTTTCTGCGTAGCAAGTCATGCTGGATATGTGATGCGGCGCACAATTTGGGGATTTAGTCTGTACGGTAAGCTCAGATGTGCTGTTTTTTTGCTATCGCGGGGTACTTCAACGCCAACGTTGGTTGGCGTGGCAGGAGTATAGACTGACGTTTCTTGATGAAAAAAGATGAAGGGCTACAGGGTAAACTTGTCCTTGGGCCGGTTATCCCACATTGCGCGTGCCAATGCCTCGGCGGCTTCAAACGATTCCGCCCGGCCCATGAGTTTGAGTGCGATGGCAGCGGTGCCGGTGACTGCGGCCAGGCCATATTCATCCTCTATATCGCCGCGCCACAGCGCCGCCAGGCGACGCACATCCATGGTTTCATCCTTCATGTGACGTTGATCTTCAAACATGGCAGGCCACAGCTCCTCGCCGGCGACGCCTTCATGCACTGTCAGCACCTGGCTTAACGCATCCGGATTGCGTTCGATCTCGCCGCCATCACCTTTAAGCACTGCCGCATGGGGCTGGTTGAGCAGCAGTGCCGCCTGCTGATGGATCTCTTTGTAGCCGGGATGGAAGATGCCTTGCATCAGGTAGGGTGCCTGGAAGGGATTGAGCATGCGCACCAGGGTATGAACCGGAGAACGCAGCCCCAGCACATCACGCAGGTCGATAATTGACTGAAGTTTTGGCTGAAACCGCTCCAGCGGCAGAAAGGCAAAGCCATGCTGACGGATGCGCATGGCGGCGTCGTCGAGCGACTGGCTGGCTGGAATGCCCAGGGACTCCAGCGCCGCATGAGTATATACGCGCTCGTGTTTGTGCCCGCCGATGCCGTGCATCAGTATCGAGATGCCGTTTTCGGCCAGCAGCAGGGTGGAGAGGGTAAACCACGGCAACTGCCGGCGCTTGCCTGCGTAGGATGACCAGTCCAGATCAATCCGAGGGAGGGGATTGGGCAACGCCAGGGAGTCACGCGCCGCGCGCACGAAGCCGGCGAGCTCCTGGGGGCTTTCCTCCTTGACGCGCATCAGCATCAGGAAGGCGCCGAGTTGCACCGGTTCGACTGCATTGGCGAGGATCAGGCGCATCGCTTCATAGGCCTCGTCCTGCGTCAGCGAGCGCGAGCCCTTTTTGCCTTTGCCGAGGATGCGCACGTATTGCGCGAATATGTGTTCTTCAGTCACGGTGTTGTGTCCTTACAATAAAAACCCCCGGTGGCGGGATGCCTGCCGGGGGGGGTGTGCTTTACGTTGCCACTTATATGCTGGGGGTGCAACGTCAATCATCACCACTGGTTACGCCCAGCAGGTGTAGCAGGCTGGTGAACAGATTGAAGATGCTGACATACAGGGAGACGGTCGCCAGGATGTAGTTGGTTTCGCCGCCATGCACAATCTGGCTGGTTTCGAACAGGATCAGGCCAGAGGCGAGCAGCACGAACATGGCGGAAACCGCCAGCGCCAGGGTAGGCATTTCAAAAAAGATTGCACCCAGGCCCGCCAGGAATGCCACCAGCACGCCGACGAACAGGAAGCCGCCCATGAAGCTGAAGTCCTTGCGCGTGGTCAAGGCATAGGTGGACAGGCCGAGGAAGATTGCGCCGGTCGCGCCCATCGCGGTCATGACAACCTGGCCCCCATTGGGCATGCCGAGGTAAGAGCTGATAACGGGACCCAGGGTGAGGCCCATGAAGCCGGTCAGCCCGAACACCGACAACAGCCCCCAGGCGCTGTTTTGCAGCTTGTAAGTCAGGAACAGCAGCCCGAAATAACCCACCAGGGTGATAATCAGTCCGGGGTGAGGCAGCTTGAGCACGATAGACGCACCTGCGGTCGCGGCGCTGAACAGCAGGGTCATCGCCAGCAACGTATAGGTGTTCCTGATCATCTTGTTGGCGGCAAGCGCCGAGCCAGTGCTGCTGGCGGTCGTGGCAACAGGTTGTTGGTAGCGGTTCATTGGGGGGGGGCTCCTGAAAAATGGAAAAAGAATACGCTTTGTAGGTGAGACAATTTTGCGTTGGACTTGTTCCAAGCTTATCTTTTACGTCTATATCATGTCAAAGTTTTGGTTGTGTGCTGGTATTTTATCCTCTTTTTCGGTTATCCTTCTGCGGATAGCATGACCTGACATGTCAGGAGAGGTGGCTGAGCGGTCGAAAGCGACGGTCTTGAAAACCGTTGAAGGGCATCCCCCTTCCGTGGGTTCGAATCCCACCCTCTCCGCCATATTTCCCTTCTGTATTTTCCTCACGTTTCATTCCGCCCGCTGTGTAGTAATCAATCCGCTCTTCTGCGGATGGTTTTCCTGCTCATCTTTTACGTCATCGAGCCGATATTTCCCTTGAAGGAGGTCTGCCCCCGCAGGTCAGATATTCGTACTTAAGCCGGAAGGTGGATGCTGCAATGACGGCACAACAAGATAAAGATGACGAACGCATCGGTTTTTTATTGGATTTCATGGCGTCGTATGCAAAACCCGTTGTTGTCGTTGCGGAGGATGATGAAAGTATCGGCTTTTTGTTGAATTTCATGTTGACGCGAGAAGGATTTGATGTGCTGATGGCCACGGATGGCCGCCAAGCGAAGGCTCTGATAGATGAAATACCCCCGCCAAGCATGGTGCTGCTCGACCTGATGCTGCCCTATGCGGATGGCTTTGAAGTGAATGCCCACATCCGCTCCAAGCCCGAGTGGAGTGATGTGCCTGTGATCATGTTGACGGGAAGATCACAGGAACGCGACATAGTCCGGGCGTTCGATGCGGGCGTTTGCGATTACATTATCAAGCCTTTTCAGCCGGTGGAGCTGATAGCCAGGGTGCGACGCCATTTAAAGGTAAAAACAGCGGCATGAAATGGATTAAATACACTTGCCTGACAGGGTTGATGACCTTTATTCACTTTTCTGCCATGGCGGCGGAGATTGAGCTTGGTCATGCCTATGACAACCTGAATAATCAACTTCCTGGTTGGCGCAGTACCTATATTGAGGCCATGCAAAAAATTGCCGAGCGTAAGGTTGTTTATGGCGTTGCGCGTGAAACAGAGCGTTTTTCTTTCAATGACAGAGAGTTTCTGGCCGGGATGTATTATCCATTAGGCCAGCGTTGGACGGTTCTGCTTGAGGGTAATGCAAGCCCAACCCACCGTGTGTTGCCGCAGTGGTCTATGCTGGGGCAAGTGCAGTATGCCTTTGGGCAGGGGTGGGGCATCCACATGGGATGGCGCCACACAAACTATAAAACAAGCTGCGACCTGAGCGATGATTCAAGGGCACTCTGCAAGAATCTGGAATTGCCAGGCACGGGCCATATAACCTCCGGCATCAATCGAGAAATTCTCGTTCTGGAGCGCTATTGGCAAAATTATCGCGCGGCCTATACCTTTTCCGCGAGCCAGGTCGAAGGAGGGGGATCCCCCGTCGGGCATGCGCTCCAGCTCGGTTATTACTATGGCGATCGCAACAATATAAACATAATTTATGCCACAGGCCAGGAAGTGCAGAATGTAGGAAAGGGGGTGTTGCGCACCTCGGATATACAGACATTGGCATTGACGGGCCGCTACTGGGTTACACCCGCGTGGGCTGTTACTCACGAAATCAGCCTGCATGAACAGGGTGATATCTATACCAGAAAAGGAGTTCGCCTTGGAATTCGCCACGTCTTCTGATCCGATAGTAAATCTGGTGTTCTGGACAGGGATCGCTGTGATTTTCATTATTATTTTCATGGTGCCCTATGTAATTTCTTTGCGTTATATGCTTATTCGTGAAGAGCGGCGCAGAAAGCTCTTTATGGATATCTGGCGCCCAATCCTGATTCGAAGCCTGGAATCCATCCCTGATGTTCTCCCCCCTGTTAAAAAAAAGGATTGGCCGGTTTTATTCAATCTTTGGAATCACTTTCATGAATCCCTACGGGGTAGCGCAAAGGATAACCTCAACGAAATCGCGCGCAAGGCCGGGATGCTTGAGGTTGCAGAGCGCCTACTAAAGAAAAGCAAGGTGAGACCCCGTTTTGCAGCAATTACTACATTAGGATTGCTGCGCGAAAAATCAGTCTGGGATGAGATAAAAGACGCAGCTGTTGATGACCACCCCTCCGTGTCGTTGGCTGCGATGAAGGCGCTGATTCGAATTGATGAAGAGCGTGCGATGCCATTCATCATCCCCTTGATCAGTGCGCGGACAGACTGGCCACCTGCCAGGGTTGCCAACATCCTGCATGAGGCTTCACCTCATGTTATCTGTGCAGCATTGGCGGATGCGGTATTGCATTCACCTGAGCTGCATATTCCACGCCTGATCCGTTATTTTGAGACTATCGCCTGTGATTCATCGACAGTGGTTCTTCGTCAGGTGATAGAAAAATTCCCAACCGACGCGGTTCTTTCAGCCTGCCTTCATGCTTTCAAGAGCCCTGATGCCCTGGATATCGTGCGGAAGAACCTTACGCATTCCGCGTGGCATGTGCGGGTTCAGGCGGTGAGGGCCTTGGGGAGGATGGGGTTAATAGATGACAAATATATTTTAATAAATATGTTGTGTGATCAGCAGTGGTGGGTACGTTACCGGGCAGCCCAGGCGTTATCCAGTTTGCCATTTATAAGCAGTGCTGATCTCGATAAAATCAGGGACGAACAGACTGACCGCTACGCGAAAGATATTCTCGCCCAGGTGATCGCTGAAAAGAGGATGGTATGACATTATCCGATATAATATTGATGTCCCAGTGGTTCTTCCTGCTGTATTTCATTGGCATGAACCTGGGATACATTATGCTTAATGTAATGTCGTTCTTTACCCTTACGCGTTATATGCAAGAGCATGGTGCTGAGGAAGGGCTTTCCCAAGAGTATGCCGATTTGCAATTGCCAATCAGCATTCTGTCCCCTGCGTACAATGAGGAAGCAACGGTTGCGGCGTCAGTTCGCTCCTTGTTGCAATTGACCTATCCTGAATATGAGATCATTGTTATCAATGACGGCTCAAAAGATAAAACATTGGAGGTGCTGATTCAGGAGTTTTCGTTGGTCCCCTTCCCGGAAGCCTACCGGGTTCGCCTTCAAACAAAACCCGTCATAACCATCTACCAGTCCACGGTATATCCTAATCTGCGCGTTATCGATAAGGAAAATGGCGGCAAGGCCGACGCCCTCAACGTTGGCATAAACAGCGCGCGCTACCCGCTTTTTTGCTGTATTGACGCTGATTCAATTTTGCAGCGCGACAGCCTGGAAAAAGTAGTTCTACCCTTTTTGGAGGATCCTACCACGGTTGCCTCCGGCGGCACGGTGCGCATTGCAAATGGTTGCGAGGTGAGCGGTGGCTTTTTGGTGGGTACGGGATTGCCGAGTAATCCTCTGGCATTGTTTCAGATCGTGGAATACATGCGTGCCTTTTTGTTCGGCAGGCTGGGGTGGTCACCCTTAAACGCCTTGCTGATTATCTCCGGTGCATTTGGTGTATTCCATAAAGAAAAAGTGATATCCGCTGGAGGGTATCTCACCAATACCATTGGTGAAGATATGGAGCTGGTCGTGCGTCTGCACCGGCATTTGCGTCAACAAGGCGTACCTTATCGCATTACCTTTGTTCCCGATCCCATTTGCTGGACGGAAGCACCGGAAGATCTGAAAACGCTGAAAAGCCAGAGAGTCCGTTGGCAGCGCGGACTTGCAGAAAGCCTGGCTAAAAATTTCGAGCTGCTATTTAATCGTAAAGGGGGAACGGTAGGCTGGCTGGCTTTTCCATTTATGATGATCTTTGAATGGCTGGGGGCGATCATTGAGGTGATAGGTTATATCTTCATGGCGGTTGCGTTCATCTTTGGCATGATTTCAGGGCAGGCGATGGTGGCATTTCTCATTGTGGCGATAGGGCTTGGCGTGTTGCTTTCCGTCAGCGCCTTCCTGCTAGAGGAAATATCGTTTCATATTTACCCAAAACCCAAGCATATTCTTATCCTGTTTCTTGTCGCCATCGCGGAAAATTTCGGTTATCGCCAGTTGAATTCGGTATGGCGGCTGATGGGTTTATATCATTGGGCTCGCGGCAAAAAAGGCCATTGGGGAGAGATGACCAGAAAGGCGTCGTGGCATAAGACGGGGTGACGGGTTGCGTTGGTCAGAAAATGAGTGTCAGGTCGATGCCGCCATAGCTGCGTGCGTATCCCCTGCCGAACGCTGAGCTGGAATTGAAGGCGGAATCGGAGCGACCGACATACAGACGCAGATTTACCGAATCACGGATGTAACGCGAGGCATGAAGTTCCCAGGAATAGATCCCACGGCCTATGCCCGAGGGTTCTTCACTGAGTCGTCCGAAACCTCCCCTGGCCAGGAAATTCCAGTCCCAGCGCGTGGTTTCTATGCTCGAAATCAACTTGTTTTCGATATAGCTTTCCGGGTTGTAGTAGCCACGCACGATGTCCGGTTTACTGTTGGAAAAACGGAAACCTTCCCAGCCGAGTGTGACGCGCGGTTGTGTTAACACCAAGCCCTCGATGCGCGCCCGCATGCGATTGCGGACATTGCCGTCATCGAAGCGTCCCAGGCCAAGGCTGGCAGCGGCGGTTATGCGCGGGTGAATCCTGACTTCTGTTCCTGCACCCAGAGACGTGAACGTGACTTTGTTGCGCACGGACGGAATGTTTTCGATCACTTCGTTGCCTGCATCGAGATCGACCCGCCACAGATCGGCGGGCAGCCATTTTGCGCCGGCGCGCCATGCAAAAGTTTGCCAACCCTCAAAGTCACGGACGCCTGCGCTGACGGAGGGCCATATCAATCCGCGTGGCGCATCGAATGCGCCAAACCTGTCGCCGTAGGAAACGAGCAACTCCTTACCATTGGCGTGCTGTCCGCGCTGTTCGAGCTGCGCAAGGCGCAACGAGGTTTGCAGTAACCGGGTGGTATCGAACGGGAAACGGAAAGCCAGGGTTTCGGAGTGAATGCGCAGCCTGTCCGTATCGTAAGACGTGGTGGCGCCGAAGCGTAGCCCACGGAGTGTGTCTACCCTGAGGTGGCGGCGTAGTGTTGTGGCGCCGCCACCGGGCACTCCAGTCAGTGTGCTGAGGGCGAGGCTATCGGCTCCTGCCCAACGTTGTGCCGTTGCGAGGTCGGTTTTTATCCCGTCATCTGTGGGCCATTTCCCGGCGGCGGCTTCATACTCGCGTGCCGCGAGAAAATGCCGTCCACTCCAATTGTGCGCGCGCGCCAACCCGAGCGCGGCTTCCTTGTCATCGGGGTTTTCTCTCAACATTGCTTGATAACGCTGCTCTGCTTCGGCATAACGATCCATCCATAGCAGCAAACGCGCCTCGCTGTGCCGTGCCCGCATGTCAGCGGCATCGGAAGCGATCAGCTTCTGGTATTCGCCCAGCGCTTCAGCTAGGCGGTTGTCGTTGCTGAGCGCTTCGGCGAGGCCGTGCCGGGATTCGCGATTAACAGGATCGGCGGCGAGCGATTCACGGAACAGGGTTGCCGCATCCTGATGCCGACCAGACCAGGTCAATTGCCAAGCCAGCGGCCGTAGTACGTCGTTGCGGCGCTGCGGCGCCACGTCGAGCACGCGCTGGTAGATTGCTATCGCCTCCTTGTGCCGGTCTGCCCAGGCATTGACGCGTGCAGCTTCGATCAGAAGGTCTGTATCGTCAGGTTTTCCAGCCAGAAGCCGGTCATACATTTTCAGTGCGCTGGGAAAGTTTTTTTGATCGACAAGCTGTCTGGCGTCTTCACGCATTCCGGCGCATGACAGTCCTGGCCACAGCACAGACAGACTCAGTAACAGTAGGGGTGCAGTCCTTGCTTTCATCATGATCACATCACGCCATTTTGCCATTGCGGGCAGTATCCCAGCGCACCGCTTGTTTGGCTGGCTTCCTGAACAGCGCGGTCATCGAAATCACAGTGGTGAGGGACATCAGCATCCAGTAGATGATCGGATAAAAAACCGCGTAGGGATAATATTTCATGATGTGTCGGTCGTATTTTTTATCCATCATTGCTCCGGCCAGCAATTGCAACAGGCAGAAGGTGGCGATGAGCATGCCCCATATGTTGGGCAATGGATTCGCACCTATTGGCGTGTGGCCGAGGCTGAAAGACACCCCCCAAAGAATGGAGAACATGACGAAGCATATTGCCCACACTATGGAGAGCACCGACTCTACATACACCGGCCACATGCGGCGGTATTTCCAGTGCAGCATGATGTCGTAATGTTTGCGTAACACCTGCATCAAGCCGTGTGCCCAGCGCAGGCGCTGCTTGTAGAGTCCGCGCAATTTTTCGGGCACGATCATCCAGATCACCGCATTCGGTTCGTAGCGCACGTCGTAGAAACGTTTTTGCAGCTTCCAGGTAAGCTCGATGTCTTCTGTAGGCATCTCTGGGCTGAAGCCTCCGACATCGAGGATGGCGTCTTTGCGGAACGCGGATACCACGCCAGATACGGTAAGCAGGCGGCCCCATACGCGCTGCGAGCGGCGCAACAAGCTGACGATGGATGTGAATTCCATGAGCTGCAAACTGGACAGCAGGGTGGTGGCGTTTTTAACTCGCGGATTACCGGTGACAGCCGCTACCCGCGCACTTTCGAAGTGGCGCACCATGTAGCGCAGGGCCTGCGGTTCGGGCTCGGCATCGGCGTCAAGAATCAAGATGATTTCACCACGCAAGCAGGGTAGTGCATCGTTGAGCGCCATGGCTTTGCCTTCGTTAATCGTTTTACGGATCAGGCGCACGCCGTGGGATTCGCGGTAACGTGCAACGATGCTCGCCGTGTTGTCAGTGGAGCCATCGTCAATGACTACAATCTCAAAGTCGGGATAGTCGCTGGCATAGGCTGCCTCTTCATTGTGCGCAGCAATGAGTATCGAAACTTTCGGTGTATAGGTTGACGTTGTATCGGGTGGCGTTGTGGGGTTCTTCTCCTGCCGCCAGCGGAAAAACATTGAGGTTGTGACCCACATGACGCTGGTTATCATCGGATATAGGGCAAAGAAACCGAGCGTTGCCGCATACAGCAGGCTGCTGTCAATCCACGTGATTATCGAGAGTGTGTCCATGAGTCTTCTTTGTGTTGTGGGGGCAGGTGCGGGGTGGTTATCTCGCTTCGTATTGTTTGTCGTTTCCGCTGATCGATATGACGATGTTCGATGCCTGTTTCATGTCATTCCAATCTGCCGTTACATTGCGTCCTTTCCAGTCGGAGGCATAATTTTCTTCAACGGTGGTGCGGCCTTGCCGTGGACCCTTGTTCTTGAAGATGCGGACATTGTGCAATATCCAGATCAGGGTGATGGTGGGCACGATAACGATGACGCTGAGGAGAAAGAACGCCACCAATGGGCTTAGGCTTTGGTCGTATACATAAATGACGCGCCACCATAGCCAGAAGTAGATAAACCAGCCGCCGAAAATCGCCAAGGCATGCACGATGCGGCGGCCCAGTGAGGCCAGTGGTTGGCGTGTCATGGTTATGTGGGAAAAATCAGGTTGCGGCTACGGGTGAGGCAACTTTGTTTTTCCGAAAGTACCAGGCCAGCGTCAACAAGCCTGCCGCGAACAGCAGCCACTCCTGGGGTTCCGGCACGGGGGGGGTGGCGCTGAACAGGCTGGACTGGGGTATCAACGAGTAGTCCTTGGTTGCTGTTCCCTGCCACCAGTTGAGGCTGACGACGCCTGCTTGATTATGTTCATAGGTATCCAGGGTAAATTGGTAGATGCCAGCCTGCATCGCAAAATTTGAATCGAATCCGACGAGGTCGCGTGGGTTTAATCCATCACGTTGCGAGGAAAAAGAACCATTGGCGCCGGTCAGTGTGAATTTGAAGCCTTCGTCCGATAGCACGCCGAAATTGTATTCGCCGGGTGTAGTGATGGCGATGTAACCCGTAAAGCGTGCGGCATAGTCATTCTGGTTTGGGTCTGTCGGGGAGAAAAGCGGTACAGGTGTGGTTACATACTGCTTCCAGGCGTCGGTGTTCGCCCATAGCGCGCGGTAGACATCATCGGAGAAATTGATGGTGCTGACTTTCTCTTCCAGGGACCTCAGAATGCCAGTATTACCCGTCGGCAAATCCATGACTGCTTTTTGATCTGCGAGCTGTTCGATACCCCATTTGCCATTCCAATCATCTGTTACTTGCACCCAGCGGCTCAATGCGCCGTCACCGTTGGTGTATAAGCCCGTCTGTAGCGGGTTCAGATCAACTACGGCTGCGTGGGCGGGTGACAGTAATGCGGAAAGGAGGGCTGCGATGCCGAGAATCTTTGGGGTATTGGTATTCATGGTGACTTTTCCTTTTGTCTTTGACTTCAGTTTGGATCAATTCTCTAAAGTTAGCTGTATAAACAGCAGGTAGGGGATGGCGATAAAGTTGCCAATTATTTTGGCCTTAATAGGCTGCAACTGCCATTTTTTCGACGTTTAGGCGGTGATTGTAGGGTAACTAAAGTGTATTAGGAATGACTATTGCCAGAAAATCAGGTAATTTTTAAAAAATTAACATTTTCATGCTTGATGAGGGCTTGTTTTTTCAGTAATTTGACGGACTTTTTGAGCAAATAATCTCAAATAAAGCGACGATGGAAAGACTGTTTATGGTGTTTTTCAGCTATAAAAATGTGTTTTTTGCTTTAGGTGCCTTTTATCGCAAGCTTTACACTGGGTATCCCAAGCTGGGGGGTGACTAAAGCGCCGCCATCAAGCAGGCGGCGCCGAGATTGGGGTGTGTTTCGTGTTGTGGTGTTATTTGGCCGGGATGATGCGTGTGATAACAAAAGTGCCATCGGCTTCTTTTGTCACTTCGAAATCGACTTTTGTTCCGGGTTTGATTTTATCCAGTGTGGCCTTGTTCTTTACCTTGAAATCCATTGTCATGCCGGACCAGCCCAGGCTCTTGATCGGGTCGTGGGTCAGGTTGACGGTGCCCGCCAGCACATCCAGCTTGTTCACCGTGCCTTGTCCTTTGTGGGTTACTGCCTGGGCTTTGGTGGCGCCCATCACCATGCCGGCCATGTGGTCGTGCGTGTTGTCGGCGTATGCAGGCAGGCCAAGCAACGCCAGTGCGGGTAGGATATATGACATTTTTTTCATGGTATTACTCTCCTGTTGTGGTTTGACAAAAACTCTAAAATTCCAACTGCCGCCGTTTCCACAGCGCGTACAGCGCCGGGATTACCAGCAGGCTGAGCAGTGGTGCGGTGATCATGCCGCCGATCATGGGGGCGGCGATGCGTTGCATGACTTCGGAGCCGGTGCCGTGGCTGAGCATGATGGGCAGCAGGCCGGCTATGATGACGGCGACGGTCATCATCTTGGGCCGCACGCGCAGGACGGCACCTTCGATGATGGCTGATTTGAGATCCGCCCAGGAGTTCATGCGGCCCTCTGTCTGATAACGTTTTACGGCTTGATCCAGATACAGTAGCATGACGACGCCGAATTCCGCCGCCACGCCCGCCAGGGCGATGAAGCCCACGCCTACCGCAACGGAAAGCTGGTAATCCAGCAAATAGATCAGCCAGAAGCCGCCGATCAGGGCGAAGGGCAGGCTCACTACGATGATGGCCACTTCCATCAGGTTACGGAAGTTGAGGTAGAGCAGCAGCACGATCAGTGCGAGGGTGAGGGGCGCCACCAGTTTGAGTTTGGCCTTGGCGCGTTCCATATATTCGTACTGGCCGGACCAGATGAGTGAGTATCCGGGCGGTATTTTCACTTGTTTTTCCACGGCGGCCTTGGCGGTGGCAACAAAGCTGCCCACATCCACGTCAGCGATGTCTACGTAGATCCAGCCGTTCAAACGGGCGTTTTCACTTTTGATTTCCGGCGGGCCGTCCACCAGCCGCAGTGTGGCGATCTCTCCGAGCGGGATCTGTGCGCCCGAGGGTGTTGCTATGCGGCTGGCGGCCAATGCGCCCATCGAGTCCCGCATCGCACGCGGATAGCGCATGTTGACGGGGTAGCGTTCGCGCCCTTCGACGGTGGTGGTAATATTTTCACCACCGATGGCGGTGCGGATCATGTCTTGTGCATCGGCGATGTTGAGGCCATAGCGGGCAGCGAGGGCGCGGTTTACTTCGATGTCGATGTAACGCCCGCCGCTGACACGTTCAGCGAAAGCAGAGCGTGTACCGGACAATCCTTTGATAACCGCCTCGATCTCCTTGCTGACGCGCTCGATTCCTGCCAGATCAGGCCCCGCCACTTTGATGCCCACGGGGGTGCGGATGCCGGTGGCGAGCATGTCGATACGGTTGCGGATAGGCATGACCCAGGCGTTGGTAAGCCCGGGGACTTGTACGCTGTTGTTGAGCTCTTCCTTGAGCTTGTCGAGCGTCATGCCGGTGCGCCATTCGCTGGGGTCTTTGAGTTGCACCACGGTCTCGAACATCGACAGCGGCGCGGGGTCGGTGGCGGTCTCGGCGCGCCCGGCCTTGCCGAACACGCGCTTTACCTCCGGCACCTGGCGGATCATTTTGTCGGTTTGTTGCAGAATGCGCGCGGTCTCGCCGATGGAGACCGACGGCAATGTGATGGGCATGTAGAGCAGGTCACCTTCGTCGAGCGGCGGCATGAACTCCGATCCCAATCGCTGCAAGGGATAGGCAATGGTTGCCAGCAACACCAGAGCGATGACCACGGTAAGGATGCGGAAGCGCAACACGGCGTTGATGAAGGGGCGATAGACGGCGATCATCAGCCGGTTCAAGGGATTCTTATGCTCGGGCAGGATGCGGCCGCGGATCAGATAACCCATCAGCACCGGCACCAGGGTGACGGCCAGCCCCGCCGCTGCGGCCATTGCATAGGTTTTGGTATAGGCGAGCGGGGCGAACAGCTTGCCTTCCTGCGCCTCCAGGGTGAACACCGGCAGGAATGATGCGGTGATGATGAGCAGCGAAAAGAATAGTGCAGGCCCGACCTCTTGTGCGGCTTCGCGCGCGATGATCCAGCGGTCCGCATCCGGCGCGGCTCTTTCCAGATGCTTGTGCATATTCTCGATCATGACGATGGCGGCATCCACCATCGCGCCAATGGCAATCGCTATGCCGCCCAGCGACATGATGTTGGCATTGATGCCCTGCTGGTGCATGATGATAAAGGCGGTGAGTATGCCCACTGGCAGACTGACGATAGCCACCAGCGCGGAACGCAGGTGAAACAGAAATACCAGGCACACCAGCGCCACTACCAGCGATTCTTCAAACAGCTTTTCTTTCAGATTGGCGACAGCGCGGCTAATCAGTGCCGAGCGGTCATAGGTCTCGACGATCTCTACTCCGGCGGGCAGGCCGCTCTTTAGCGCGGCGAGTTTTTCCTTGACATGCGTGATGGTCTCCTGGGCATTGCTGCCGTGGCGCATCACTACAATGCCGCCCACCACCTCGCCTTGCCCGTCGAGTTCCGCCACGCCACGCCGCAGTTCCGGGCCTAGCTGAATATTGGCGACGTCTGAAAGACTTATGGGCGCGCCGGTGGTGGATACGCCCAAGGGTACCTGGCGCAGATCGGCGATTGAATGCAGATAGCCCTTCGACCGCACCATGTATTCCGCGCCACCCATCTCGATTACCGAGCCGCCGGTTTCGCTGTTGGCGCGTTTGATCGCTTCTTCCACCTGTGGCAGGGTGATGCCGTAGGCCAGCAGCTTGACCGGATCCACTTCTACTTGATATTGCTTGACCATGCCGCCGACGGTGGCGACCTCGGCCACACCGGGCAAGCGTTGCAGTTCGAATTTAATGAACCAGTCTTGAAGTGATCTTAGTTGTGACAGGTCGTGCTGATTGCCACGATCCACCAGTGCGTATTCATAGACCCAGCCCACGCCGGTGGCATCCGGCCCGAGCGTTGGGGTCACCCCTTGGGGTAGCCGGGACTGGGCCTGATTGATGTATTCCAATACCCGCGAGCGCGCCCAGTAAGGATCAGTGCCGTCCTTGAAAAGTACATAGATGAACGAATCGCCAAAAAAGGAATAGCCGCGCACAGTGGCCGCGCCGGGCACCGCCAGCAGCGTGGTAGTGAGCGGATAGGTCACTTGGTCCTCAACCACCTGCGGCGCCTGGCCGGGGAAGCTGGTCTTGATGATGACCTGAACATCGGAAAGATCGGGAATGGCGTCCACGGGCGTTTTTTGCACGGCGTAGATGCCCCACGCGACGAGTGCCGCTGTGGCGAGCAGCACCAGAAAGCGGTTGCGCAGTGACCAGTCGATGAGGGCTTTAATCATTGCTGATGTCCCGCATGAACGCCCTGTACCGGAGCCGCAGGCTTTCCGGTGTCGCCTCCCTCAAGGCGGTCCATGGCGCTCTTGAAGCTGGCCTCCGCATCGAGCAGGAATTGGCCGCTGAGTACCACCTGCTGTCCTTCCTCCAGTCCTTCAAGAATTTCGGCAAATGCCTCGTTTTCCGCCCCCACACGCACTGCAACGGGTTTGAAGCGCCCCTCGCCCAATGCCAGAATTATCACATCCTGTGTGCCGGTGCGCAGCAGCGCCTCGCGCGGCACGGCGAGAGCCTTTTCCTTGGGTGAGGACTGAATGCTGGCGTTCACATACATGCCGGGGCGCAGCACATTGCCCGGATTATCAAACACCAGCCGCGCTTGCACGGTGCGGCTCTGTGTATTGAGGGTGGGGTAGAGATAGTCGATGCGCCCGCGCCACTCACGCCCCGGCATATAGGCCAGATGCAGCGTGACCGGATCGCCCTGTTTGACGAAGGGAAGCTGGCTGGCGTAGACCTCCACAGTTACCCAGACGCGCGACAGATCGGCCAGGCTGTAAAGGCGGGTATCGGGAGTGACATATCCCCCCTCGCGCACGTTCAACTCTGTGATAACGCCGCTGTGCGGGGCATAAATCTTGATGGTGCGGCGCGCCGCTCCGCCCTGTTCCAGTGCCTGGATCTCGGCGTTCGATACATCCAGCAGCCGCAGCCGCGCACGAGCGGTTTCCAGTAATGCCTGGCTATCCTTCACCAGCGAGGCATCAGTAAAACGTTTGGCTCCATTAAGTGCCACCCGGAATTCTTCCTGGGCGCTGACCAGTTCAGGTGCATAGATTTCCGCCAATAGCTGGCCGCGCTGTACGGGGTCTCCCACGGCTTTTACAGAGAGGCGCTCCACCCAGCCGCTGATCTTGGGGTTGAAGAAACTCACCCCGCGCTCGTCGAAGGCCACTGTTCCCACCGTGTCGATGGACGTGGCGAAGGGCACGCGCTCCACAGTGGCAGTGCGCACGCCGAGGTTTTGCACCACGCGCGGGTCGATCTCCACCATGCCTGTAGCTGTCGCCCCCTCGGCAAAGACAGGAATGTAATCCATGCCCATATCGTCTTTTTTCGGCGTGGGGGAGGTGATGTCCGGGTTCATGGGGTTACGATAAAACAGTATCTTGCGTTCACCCGGCGATTGCGGGGATGCCTCGGCATAGACAGGAATATAGTCCATGCCCATCTCGTCCTTTTGCGGCGTAGGGGAGGTGACGGCGGGATTCATCGGCGCACGGTAGAACAGCACCTTGCGCTCTCCTTGGGCTGTAGGGGCGGGTTTCACGCCCGTCCCTATGGCCTGGGGAGATTGCGCACGGTCTTTCAATAGCCATCCCATGCCGATGCCAATGGCGATGCTTGCCGCTGCCACGCCCAATAACAAGGGAGTTTTTTTAGTGCTCATGAGCTGATGTCTCTGTAATGGTAGTGCCCAGATAATTCAATTCGGCGGTGGCTATCCACGCATCGACACGCAGCCGCCACAGGCGCAACGCATAATCAAGGCCCACCTGGCGCGCACGCAGCACGCTTGCCATGTCGGTCTTGCCGGTGCGATAGGCGGCGAGCAGGGCGCTCACGGTTTGTTCGGCCTGCGGCAGCAAGGTATGTTCCACAAGCGCCAGGCGTGATTTGGTGCGTGTGTATTCGGCATAGCGTGCGCGCGCCTCCTGATCCAATTGCAATAACAGATCGTCGCGCTGATAACGCAGCGCAAGCAGGCGTGCCTGACGCTCCTGGGCACGGGCGTCCTGGCGCTGGGCAGTCCACAGCGGCAGGCTCATCACCATCCCGGCGGAGAACATGTCCGGTATTTTGGTGCCGCCCATGTCACGGGCGGCGCGGTAGCCGTACATCGCCTCCACGCCGAATTCGGGGTAGTAATCGCGCCGTGTTGCGGCCAGATCCAGTTCGGCGGCGCGAATCTGTGCATCCAGTGTGGCGACTTGAGGATGCTGGGGCAGCGTTTTCATCAGCTCCTCGTCGGTATGGACCGTGGGCGGCGCGGGCAACTCCTCCGGTACGGCGATGGTTGCGGCGGGCATGCCGATCAGTCGCGCCAGACGGCTCTGCGCCATGCTGCGTGCCGACTGTATTGCTTCTTCGCGATCACGCAAGTCATCCCGCTCCAACTGCGCCTTCAGCACGTCGGCCTCTTGCGTGAGTCCCACGCGATATTGGGCGCGGGCCGCCTGCACGATCTGGTCGGCGATCTCGTAATTTGTGCGTACCACAGCCAGTTCGCGCTCCTGGTAATAGAAGTCCAGCCAGGCCATGTGTACCTCGTGGCGTATCCGTCCCCGCAAGTCGCGGTCTTTGGTCTGGGCGGCGGCTGTCTCCTGTTCGGCGCCCTGTTGCTGAAGGGCGCGTTTGCCCACGGGAGGGAACATCTGGGATACGCCGAATGTCACCATGCTCATTTCGCTGCGGTTCAGGGCAAGGCTGTCCACCGGCACATTTTGCATGCCGAAGCGCGCTTGTGGATCGGGCAGTTGGCCCGTGGAGCGGGCGCGCGCCCGCGCCTCCTCGATCTGCGCCGCAGATTGCGCAAGCAGCGGGTGGCGTTGCAGGGCCAGTTGTTCTGCGGCAGGGAGGGTGAGGGTCATGCTTTCTTGAGCTATGGCAGGAGAGGGTGCCAACGCCAGCCCTGCGGCGCAAGTGAACAGTATGCCGCGCAAATTTTTGATCAACACTCTCATCACTCTTGTTTCTGGTAGCTCTCATCGACGAACACCCTGCCCACCGTGTGCTTGGTGACCCATGCGCCGTAGAGTTGATCCGGCCAGAGTGATTGAAACCAGGCCATCACTGCGGTGATCTGCGGGTCGGTGAGTTTGTTCTGAAATCCTGGCATATCGCCCTTGCCGAATTCACTGCCGTACTTGATGTGGTTATGCAATTGGTTGCGCGAGCTGTGCCATTCCCGCCCTGTGCCATTGAGCGGTGGCGGCGGATATTTGCCCTGGTTCATGGCCGTGAGCCAATTGGGGTTGCCCTCCGCCTTGGCGCCGTGGCAACCCGCACAATGCTCTTTATAAAGCTGCTCACCCTGCGCGATCAGCTTAGGATCGAGCGTGCGTTTGACATCCACGCCAGTCATGGTAGTGATGGTCTTCTGCGGCGGTATATTGCCCCCGGAATCACAACCGCCCAATGCGACTATACCGACCAATACAGGCAGAAAATATTTTTTACTCATTGAATCTATCTCTCCGTCAGTGTGTATGTGGTTTCGCGGGATCATCGACATGGGGTGGCGGTTTTTTCGCCGGAGGGTCATGCGGTTCCGCCTGCTGCTCGTCATGCGCATGCTCATCATCGTGAGAAGGTGGCTCGACCATCGTTGCGTTTGGTGCAGGCGCGGCATCGCTGCCGTGATCATGGCCTCCACCATCAGCATGTGCGTGCCCATGGCCTTCTCCTTCCGCCTTGGGTAGCGACTTCACCCCCAAGCCATAGCGGTAGACCAGCTCAGCACCGTGCCAGGCAGTGGATAGCAGCAATCCGCCGGTGAGCAGCAGCAATCCCAGGAATAGGCCATTGACCTTGGCCCCCGCGCGGTATTTCCACCACGACCACAACGCGAGCGGTATCACCACACCGAGGGTGACCAACGCCCAATTACGGTGTTCGATCATTGCCTCGTGCGACGGGGTATCGTGATTCACACTATTAAATGCAAACCACCCTGCCACGCCGGTGATGACGGCAAAACCACCCCCCAGCCACAGGTTCCAGTAAGCCACGGTGAGCCACTGTTCGCGCCAGTGCTGATTTTTCACCAGATAGGCCAGTAGAAAAAAACCTATCGAAGTGCTGAGTAGTCCCACCGTGAAATGGACAAAAATAGGATGCCAGTTGGGGATGATTTCAATCATGGCTAGACTCCTTTGGGTTTTCTATGTGCGAGTGAAACAACAAAACAAAAACATACGCGAGACTTCAGGGACCTCTGGATGAGGACTTCGTTCGTTTATGACGATCTTGTGATTAGATTGGTAGGGTGTGTCCTACGCACCAACCATGTGGTGCGTAGGACGCACCCTACATAATCTATTTAGAGGATATTTCTGGGGGGTTTTGTTGCGGTGGGGATGACGATGCTGGTGACTATAACGGTTAAAGCGGAGCGGGGCGTGGATGGACTCGCGTGTGTCACATCATGATGCGTTGTGATCAACGCGAAGCAGCAATGCGCGCCTGATGAGCAATCGTGTGTGCCACTTTTGGTGGGGTGGCCTTTTTCGCATTGGCTGGCATTGGATGCGGCATCATCCATAACGGCGTGATGATGGCTGTCGCCGATCAACCCGGCAGCCGGGGAGGTCTGCTCTGCCATGGCGGTATGAATTCCTGCATAGGAAAGCCTTACCGGCACCACCATCAAGGTGAGAGCCAGAAGCACGCTCATGAGCTTGTAGATTGCTTTTATCATTGTAGATAAGCATAGCCCGATTCAAATTTTTGTCAACCGGTAGACATATCCGGCTCTCCACAAAAGCGCAGGATCTCAGTGCGGGTGGCATTGCGCAGTTTGATGGCGGCAGGCCAATCGGGGCCTTCCGGGGTGATCGGCGCGCTGATCGTGATGCTGATCGAGCCACGGCGTGGAAACCACTGGTCGGCGCGCAGGATGGTGCGGGTGCCGCGAATGGTCACGGGCGCCACCGGCACGCCCGCTTGGCTGGCCGCCACAAACGCGCCCATGCGGAACGGTAACAATCCCGGCATGCGGTCAAACGTGCCCTCGGGAAAAAATATCAGCGATTGGCCGGTGCGCAGGGTTTGCAAGAGCTGTTTCACGTCTTCAATACCTTGCTCAAGATCGAAACGCTCCACGAATTCCGCGCCGATATGTTCAAGGTATACGCGGGGAATCAGGCGCTCTCTCAGTTCCCGTTTGGCGACGAAGCTGAACTGCTTTGGCAGGGCGGCCACCAGCAGGATGCCGTCGAGATAGCTGGCGTGATTCGCCACCAGTATGCACGGCCCATGCGGCAGGTTTTCCAGCCCTCGCACCACAAACGGCGTGCCGGACAGGCGCACGAAGAGTCGGGCCATGATGCGACTGATGGTCCAACCCCAGGCGGGACGCGGCAGCAGGGCGGCCATCAGCCATGTCAGGGGCGCCAATACCCAGAACAGAAACCATGTGTAACCGGCATAAAAGATGCCGGACGCCAGACGCAGTGAGCGTCTCAGTTGCGGCGTAACACTGGTCCACGCCAGGCGCGCGAATTGCCACCACACCGCGCGTGGCCGCCGCCCCGCAGTTCCGCCTTTTTCGTAAAGCTCGCGGCTGGCTGCACGGCGGATCTTGCCGCTGGAGGTCTTGAGTACGGTGTGCGGCGGAGCCAGCACGATATCGTCCGGCGGCTCACCCAGCAGGTTCATTGCCAGGGTGTTGATTTCCCCGCGCAGTTTGTCCGGCACGGTGGCCTCGGTCTCGCGCGTCTCCGCCAGCACGATGAGGCGTTCCGTGCCGGAGGCGGGACCGGGGCTGCCGAACACCGCGACACAGCCTTTGCGTATGCCGGGGATGTTGCCCACGGCTTCTTCCAGTTCATAGGGGTAGATGTTACGCCCGGCGCGGATGATGATGTCCTTGGCGCGGCCGGTGAGATAGACATCGCCAGCGGCGATGTAGGCAAAATCGCCGGAATCCAGCCACTCCCCATGAAACAGGCGGCGCGTCTGCTCCGGGTTACGGAAATAGCCGCTGGTGGTTGAAGGCCCGCGGAACTCCAATTGTCCCTCTTCGCGTTCGCCCAGTTCGTGGCCGGTGGCATCGACGATGCGGATCTGGTGGCTGGGCAGGGGCTGGCCGCAGGCCACGAAGCGCAACGCATCTTTCTCTTCTTCACTGGCTGGGAGGGCTTTGCCGGCGCGCATGAACGTATCACGCTTGATGTGGTCGATGATTGGGCCGCGGCCGGGGGGCGGAAAGGCCAGACCTACAGCGGACTCGGCCAGCCCGTAGACGGGCGCGATGGCTTCAGGGCGCAGGCCGTAGCGGGCGAAACGCCGCTGGAAGTTGACGATAGTGTCAGGGCTGACCGGCTCGGCGCCGTTGAAGGCCATGCGCCAGGAGCTGAGGTCCAAGCCCTCGATGGCGTGGTCGCTGATCTTGCGCAGGCACAATTCATAAGCGAAATTAGGTGCCGCCGACAGTGTGCCGCGGTGCCGGTGGATGGCCCACAACCAGCGCTCCGGGCGGGCCAGAAAGGCGAGGGGTGACATGACAACAAAAGGGATGGCGTAATACAGGCTGCCGAGCCAGGCGCCGATCAGCCCCATATCATGGTACAAGGGGAGCCAGCTGACGAACACATCCGTGGAGTCCGCCCGCGTTGCCTGCCCCATGGCGCGGATGTTTGCCAGCAGATTGGCGTGCGTCAGCACGACCCCTTTGGGATTGCCTGTGCTGCCCGAGGTGTATTGCAAAAAGGCAATGTCCTGGGCCTTGATGACGGGGACGCTGATGGGGCTGACGAGCGCCGCGTGGGAGACCGAAAGCTCCTGCACCGTGGTCACGCTGTGCAGTCCCTCCACGTGGGATTTAAGCAGCCGCGCCACCGCCTTGGCCTCGGGTACGGTGATCAGGATGGAGGCGAGGGCGTTGTTCAGAATGCCCGCGTGGCGGCGCAGATGATCTTCAATCTGCGACAGGCGCGCAGGCGGGTAGATGGGAACCGGCACGCCGCCAGCGAGCAGGATGCCGTAAAAACAATAAAAATAATCCCGGCTGGTTGGCAGCATGATGGCCACACTTTGCCCCGGTTGCAGGCCGCGCGCCCGTAGCCCCGCCGCCACAGCCGCTGCTCCCTGGCGCAGGGTGAAATAGCTGATCTCCTCTTCATCGGTTTCTTCGGAAAGGATGATATGTGTGCGTTGCGGATGTGCAGCTACGTGCCAGTCCAGAACGTCGAGGAGGGTAGCTGCGTGGTCGGGTTCGGCCTCAACCCGTTCCGTCGCCGCCTCCCGGACCCTCGTTGGCATGGCGGCGTGAGGAGCAGCGGAAGAGGCCGCGAGCACTGCGCGTAGCAGGTCACGTGGCGTCTCAACTGCCGTCAATGTCTGCTCCGGCAGGCTCACGCCGAAGGCCTGCTCGATACGCAGCAGCAGTTCCACCCGCGCCAGACTGTCGAAACCCAGATCCCGATCCAGAGAGCTGTCGAGCGTCAGCGCTGATCCGGCCTTTCTATTGGGGTGTAACTCAATGCCGAGCTGGCGCACGGTGTCGAGCAGTACCGGGGTGAGATCATCGGCGTCCATGTATCCCGCACCTCTTTCAGGAAGTTGGCTGGTAAAACTTTGCCTTAAAGTAAGGTCATTATGCGCTTGTATTGATTGTCTCTGCCATACTTTAAGAAAGCCTGATCCTATTTGCACAGCGAGCAGCAGGTGCGGATTATTCGCTCATGGAATTTCTGATAAGGAAGTCGGCCAGGGCATCGACCCAGGCTTCACGCATGAAGATGAATCCGTCGTTGTGGCCGCCCGCCAGCTGCAGAAGAACCTTGGGCTCCGACGCCGCCTCGAATAGCATTTCAGCGTGACGGAAGGGGACGATCTCGTCATCCGGACTATGGGCGACCAGCACCGGGGAGCGCACCGCTGCGAGCGCGGCGCGGGTATTATAACGCAGGCGAACCAGCCATCGCGCCGGCAGCCAGGGATAGAGGTCAGCCGCAAGCTCCGGCGCGGAGGTGAAAGCCGAAGACAATACCAGCGCGCCCGGCTGCACCCGCGCCGCCAGCCAGGCCGCCACGGCGGCGCCCAGGGATTCGCCGAAAAGGACGATGCGCCCGGGCTCAATGCCGCGCTGCCGGGTCAGGTGAGTCCAGGCGGTCTGGGCGTCCCGGTATAAGCCTTCCTCGGAGGGTTGGCCGGTGCTGCGGCCGTAGCCGCGATAATCGAAAATCAGGACGCCATAACCCAGGCGATGGAACATGGCGATCGTATCCATACGGTGGGAAATGTTGCCGGCATTGCCGTGCAGGATGAGCACGGCGCCGCGCGCCTGCGGCTTGGGCACGAACCAGGCATCCAGCCGTTCGCCGTCTGGCGTGGCCAGGGTCAGCGGCTCGTAGTCGAGGCCATGATCGCGCGGGGTGGACTGGATCTCACGGCCGATCTGCGGGTAATAGGCCAGATTTTCCTGGAAAAAAAAGAGCAGGGCGGATAAGCCGCCATAAGCCAGCACCAGGGTTCCCAGCAGATTCCAGAGCATTTTGCCCATCTCGCTTGAATTTACCCCCCCAAGAGTGAGCCTCAGCGCAACTGAGCGGTTTTCCAAGGATAGCAAAACCTGGCCCGGCTATCCAGGCGCAGGCGGATGGCGTAGATCGGGATGGTTTTTTGCGTTTTCATAAAGGGAGAAGCCCTCTTGCAGGGAAATTTCAGCCCCTTGCAAATGCTTTTTGCAGCACAAGGTGTGTAGGCAGATAGACGCAGAGAGGAAACAGCAGCATCAGCCCCATCAGATACAGGGGAGCGGGCAGCCAGGTCTGCGGCGTGTCGCCCAGTCCAAATACCCAATTGATATTCCTGGCCGGGTCCGTGAACAGGTAAGTGGCGGGCAGCACCACCCAGCACAGCAGCGTCGCCGCGAGCCAGGCGCGTCGGTCGTAACCGAGCCGGTAGAGCATCCACACGAGCAGCGCCGGCAGGAAAACGTGGAATAGTGACAGCCCCCGCAGCCACAGCGGCTGCGCAGGATTGAACATATAGCCGGTCGCGTCCAGGCCGGCCAAGCCTCGCCCGGCGATGAGACGGGTGAAGAAATCCATGTTCCACGCCAGTTCCGGCAACAGCACCCCCACCGCCATCGTGCTGGCGATAAACCGGCTCGCGCGCCACAGGGCGGCCACCATGGCAAGGAGCGCGATGTCGGAGGCCCACAGGAAGTGCGCCGGGCCATTGTGCACCCAATACACCGGCACCAACCCGGCGACGAACAGGGTGTAGGAAATCTTGAGCCAGAGCGGGATCGCTCCATGCTTTGTACCTGCCCGGCGCCTCACAGGGCTTGCCGTCGCCGCAAGTGCAGCGCCACTCCATACACCGCCAGGGCGGCGATCGCGTGCTTGATCGTGTGTCCGCTGACGAGTCCGCCGGTCAGCGCGAAAACCGGGCGATCACCGAGATCGCCCAGCAAGGCCAGCAGATAAAGCCCGATGACCGCCAGGATGATGCGATCGCCGCTGTAGCGCGGCGGGTAAAGCCAGAGCACGAGCGGAACCAACAGCATCGGGGTGAGCTGCATCAGGCCATAGGGGCGCAGGTCGCCCATCCCGCGCGCTTCGCTCCAGCCCCAATAGGCGGCACTGCCAAGACCCGCAACGAGTAACAGCGGCAGCAGGCGCAACCCGGCCCGGGGGCCGACGCGCTCGGATAGGATGGCGGCGAACCAGGCCATGAACGCCAGCATCATCGCCGCACGGTCCCACAGCAGGCGATCATTGCCGGGGGCGAGGTGGTAATAGCCCGACCCGAATCCAATCAGAACGGTGGCAAAAAAGAACATCTGGTAAGGCCGCGCCTCGCGCGGGTCGATGAAAGCGCGCCGCCCCGCTGGGCTGAACAGGAAGCGCAGGCCAATCACGCCAGCCAGAACGAACAAGGCGTTGGAAGCAGTGTCGAGGCAATTGGGCAGGCCCCAGCAGGCGCGCCGATCGGCGAACGCGTGATAGCTGAGCGGCTGCGCAATGGGCGGCAGCACAAAGGCGAGCCCCGCCAGCACGCCAACCAGCAGCCACAGGCCAAGCGCCCTGGCACGGGGGGCAGGATTGCGCCGAGCGCTCATGCGCCCGCCTCGCGCTCGGCCAGCAGCAGGTCGATCAGGCGCCACAGCCGCCACAGGTCGGGCAGGTCCTCGTGCCAGAAGCGCCACGAAAAAAGATCGGAACCCTTCATATCCACATGCCCGAGGACGCGTTGGATGAGAAACACGCTGGTCTGTCCTTCCGGTACGGATGCGGCGAGCGCCAGTCTCTCCGGGTAGGGAAGGACGGGGTCAGGCCTTCGTTGTTGTCCTACGAATTCACATTACGCCTCGCGCTGGTGGGGTGTCAAGGCAGACTTAGGGTGCGCGTGCCTCTCTATGCAAGACGCCGTTGCTATCGACCGGTAATCGCTGAATCTTCGTGCGAGATGTTCAGGCTATAATGGAGGGTGTTAGGGTGCGATGCCGATACTCGGTGTCACTGGGCTTGACGGATGATTTCATGGGGGGAGTGCGATGGCTTTCAATTATGTGGCGGATGAGCGTGATATACCCGTTGGTGAAAAAAAGGTGTACAACGCAGCGAATGAGAAGATATTGCTCATCCATCTTGCTGATGGCTTTTATGCCACGCAGGCAAAATGCCCTCACATGTCGCTGCCGCTGGAAAAAGGACACATTGTTGGCGATGGCAATATCCGTTGCCACTTTCACCGTGCGGAATTTGATGTCAGGACGGGCGCGGTCTGCGAGTGGGCGAACTTTCCGCCCGGCATTCAATTGCTGAATGTGATACGTGGTGAGAAGCCGCTGAACACCTACAAAGTCAAGGTTGAAGACGGGAAGGTGTATGTCGACTGTTGATGTTCGCGTACCACAGTGACGATCCGTAACGAAGGCTGCGAGTATCGTGAACGGATCGGCCCCGAAGCCGAAGCCCAGACCTTGCTTGCCTATCTGAGCCGTCGATACCGCCACTCCTCCCCCGCGGAATGGGAGGCGCGCATCGCGTCCGGCCAGGTGCTCATCAGCGCCATGCCCGCGCATCCCGAAACCGTGCTGCGCCGTGGTCAGGATCTTGTCTGGTGGCGCCCGCCCTGGGAGGAGCCAGACGCCCCGCTGTCATTCACGGTGCTTTACGAGGACGAAGACTTATTGGCGGTGGCCAAGCCTGCGGGTTTGCCGACGCTTCCGGGTGCTAATTTTTTACAAGCGACCCTGCTTTACCAGGTGCAAACCCATACGCCCGATGCTGCCCCGCTGCATCGATTGGGGCGATGGACATCCGGCTTGGTGTTGTGCGCGCGAAACCGCGATGCCCGCACAGAATTGATGCGGCAATGGTCGGCGAAGGAGGTGGGCAAACGCTACCGTGCATTAGCCGGCGGCAATCCCGGCTGGGAGGAGCTCACCATCACCGCGCCTATCGGCCCGGTTCCGCACACATTGCTCGGTTCCCTTCATGCCGCCACAGCGACAGGCAAGCCGTCGTTATCCCATGTAACTGTCCTCGAACGCCGCGCAGATTCCTTCCTTTGTGACGTGCGTATTGCAACGGGCCGGCCCCACCAAATCCGCATACACCTGGCGGCGGCAGGGCATCCTCTGGCGGGTGATCCGCTTTATATTACTGGCGGACTCCCCGCGCCGGGCACACACGCCGTGCCCGGTGATCCGGGCTACCATCTGCATTCCGCCGAACTGGCTTTTCGCCACCCGCGCACAGGGCGTGACGTTGTAATCGAGTGTGAGCCTCCGCCATTGTTATGCTATTCAACAGATGCGCGATAACTGTTGCGCCGCTGAGTCTCTCAATAAGAGCACGATATAAAACAACCAAGGGCATCAGTCTTATGCAGCCGAACCCTGTGAATCAAGCCGCGAAAAATAAAGAGCGCGCAGAAAAAAAGCCGGCACTGGCCAGCGTCATCGAGCGCAATAATCGCACGATTATCCGTCTGCGCATGAAGGCTGCGCGTGAGCGCAGTTTGCAAGACAAAATCGCCGATGCCATCACCTCATTTTCGGGACGCATGCTGTTTGTCTATGTGCATGTCGTATGGTTTGTGCTCTGGGTTTTGCTTAACACCGGACAATTTGGTGTGCCTGCTTTCGATCCATTCCCATACGGGTTGTTGACCATGGTCGTGTCGCTGGAAGCGATTTTCCTTTCAACCTTTGTGCTGATCAGCCAGAACCGCTCAAGTGCAGAGTCTGAGCGGCGTGCCGATCTGGATTTGCACATCGGTTTGCTCACTGAACATGAATTGACGCGAGTATTGCAAATGCTCGATGCGATACAGGAAAAATTGGGCATCGAAAATGACGTTGAAAGCGATCTGGCAGACCTCGAAGTGGAAACCAAGCCGGAAGATGTGTTGGCGGAAATCGAGCGATTGCAACAGCGCTCGGCCGCCGGAAGGTCGCCCACTAAATGAACCTGCTCCTAAGGCTTGCTACTCCCGATGAGCAGGTTGCTGAAAAAGCCGAAAACGGAAATAAACAGCGCAACAAAAAAGCCGGTCCAGAATCCATCGACTGTAAAGCCCGGCACCAGCCATGCCACCAGCAACAGCATCGACGCATTGATGATCAGCAGGAAAAATCCCAGGGTGAACACCGATAAAGGCAAGGTCAGGATCACCAGTACAGGGCGGATAATGGCATTGGCGAATCCGAGCAACAGGCCGGACACCAAGAGCGTGCCAGCGCTCGCGAACGAAATGCCCGAAAACAGATAACTTGCCACCCATAATGCAAGTGTGATGATGGCCCAGCGCAGCAGCAGCGCGAGGACTGGGTTAAACGTAGCCGTCAGCATGCCGTGCGTCTACCCCGCATCCGGAGAGATCAGTCGCAGTGCCTCGCTGAATTGCGTCTCCGCCTCGATAACCACGGGTTCGACCACCTCATCCGCAAGGCCGACGAGTTCCCATGCTGCGGATTCAAAAGGCGCCACATGGCGGCTGCCGCTGCTGCCGAATTGCACTGCGCTCGCTATGATGTTGGCAAGATGGGTTATCGCCGCGTCCACAGGGAATTGCCGCGCCATCAATGGCGCGTGATGGAAGGCAACCGCCTCTTCCAGGTGGGCAGGCAATTTCCATGCGCGCAGCAGCTCTCCGCCCACGGCAGCATGGTCGAACCCCATCACTGCTTGTTCCGCCTGGCAGATAGTCTCGTTACCATGAGACGCCCGTAACAGCGCCTCACGCGCCAGTTCGGGGATTTTGCGGTAGATCAGTAAACTGCCCACATCATGCAGCAGTCCTTCCACGAAAAATCGTTCCGAATGGGACTCCCCGCGCCGGACCGCCAGTCCGCGTGCCACCAGGGCGCAGCCAATGCTGTGGCGCCAGAAGCTATCCATGGTGACAATATCGTTCGGCAAACCTGCAAACAATTTAACGGCCGATGTTGCCAGAATCAGATCGCGTAATTCATGCGTTCCCACTATGGTGATGGCACGGGACACGGTATCGATCTTGCCTGGGAAACCGTAAAAAGAGCTGTTGACGATTTTCAGCAAGCGTGCCGTTAATCCGGCATCCTGGCTGATTACTCGCCCAATGTCAGCAGCCGAATAGTGCGGGTTGTCGATCATCTCGTTGACGCGCAGAAACACCTCTGGCAGTGACATCAGATGGATGATGCCTGCGACGATCTCGCGGGGGCTAACTGTCATGCTGGCAGGCTCCCGCACCCGCGTGTCCTACGCGCAACTCACACAGCCGGAGAAGGGTTTTAATGAATGGATGGTTGACGTTGTTGTGCCGGAATAATTCCAGCAAGTGGGGTTGTTGCTCTGGGTGTGCTACGAGCGAGGGTGGATTTTCGATGGTTTGGCCCGGAGCACCCAGGATTCGAACCCGATTGATCCCGTGCGCTTTGAGCATGAGCAGGTGTTTGCGCGAGAGCTGAGTCCCGGCCTCCAGCAGCAAGTGGCCGTTTGTGGAAGTCACGCTTGCGGCAAGTATGGCGCCTGCTTCGATTTCATCAATATTCTTGTCTGCCATGTCTTACCCCTTTATCCTTATTGATTGCGCCTTATTTTCTTGTATTTTTTAATTTTTTTGATTTTACACCTTCCCAGCCATCAAACAAAAGACGCAAATCGCGGCAAAGGTCTGAATTTGTGCTGCGCCTCTATTGACCAGCAGAGGTGGTATAAGTACTATACGCAACCTCTAGTTGCAATTCTTCCCCGGTAGCTCAGTCGGTAGAGCAAGTGACTGTTAATCACTGGGTCGGCGGTTCGAGTCCGTCCCGGGGAGCCATATTAAAATTGATGGGTTAAGCGATTTTTCGCGTAGCCCATCGTATTCATTCTTACCTTTATCCTTGTTATGTCAGCAACTGGTTGTGCGTGACGTTGCGGTGTTGCCCGTGCAATGTGGAGATCGTACGCGCAGTATGTTCCTTGGAATCATGACAAAGACACTGATGCTGGGGTTTTCCTTGGCTCTCCTGTCCGGCTGTGCCGGGCTGCTTGCGCGGCCGGTGCCGCCGCAGGTTAATATTGCCGCCATCAGCCTCACTGACGCCAATTTCTTCGAGCAGCGCTACCACATCAAGCTGCGCCTGCAGAATCCCAATGACTTCGATCTGCCCATCAACGGAGTGCAGTTCCAGATCCAGCTCAATGGTCGTCCGTTTGCATCCGGCATGAGCAGTGCGCCGGTGTCCGTGCCGCGATTGGGTACGGCGGTGCTCGAAATAGACGCAATCAGCACGCTGGCGGAAGTGGCCCGGCAGCTCAACGACATCGTCATGGGCCAAACCCAGGGGGTACGTTACACCCTCACAGGCAAGGTACACCTGGCCCGTCCAGCAATGGAGCTACCGTTCCATCAAGAGGGAGATATGAAGCTGCCTTCGCTGGAGGGCAAGAGTTCCAAGTGAGTCTCCGTTTGGACCCACACCCTACCAAATCAAGTCATCAGGAATCTTATAGTCCGCATAGGGATCTTCGCCGCCATCCTTGCTGGCGCTTTGTTGCGGGTCGTTATAAAAAACCACGTTCTTTTCGTTGCGGAGGCGAATTTTCTCGGCAATTTCCGCAGGTACTATTTCATATTGCTTGTTCAGCCGCACGATGGCTGATTTTCCATGAGCAATCTGCTCGCGCGTCGCCTCAGAGACAAAAATTCTTTTTACTTTGCTGTTGTCTATAAAGTTATAAGGCACGTCACCATCACCTTTCGGTTGGCGATGCGTCTCTATTAACTGTTTGATCTGTGCCGCAACTGCCTGTCGCTCGGCGTCCTCTTTCCGTTGCAGATTTAGCTGGCGGTCGCGCTCAGCCTTTTCAGCCTGGGCTTTCTGCGCTTGCAGCTTATGTTCATCCACGATGCCAGGCTTTTTTTTGTCCTTCTGCGTATTCTGTTTGTATTTATCATTTTTTGCTTTTTTGATTCGGTTTTCATCCACCAAACCTAGACCGAGCAATTGATCTTGCAATGATTTCGCCATCTATCGTATCTCCCGCCAGAGAGGTTATTGTTTGACTTTGCATTTTTGGGCGGCGCGGTTCAGACATTTGTCATCCCCGCGCGCGCTCTATTGCAGCAGATTCAGCCCCAATCAGGCAACTTTCTGGCTCAGCAGGTAATCGTCGTAGTTGCCCATGAAGTTGACGACGCCCTTCGGTGACAGCTCGATGATGCGCGTTGCCAGGGATGAGACGAATTCACGATCGTGGCTGACGAAAACCAGGGTGCCGGGATAGTTTTCCAGCGCCAGATTGAGCGACTCAATGGACTCCATGTCGAGGTGATTGGTGGGTTCATCCATGATCATGACATTGGGGCGTTGCAACATCAACTTGCCGAACAGCATGCGCCCCTGCTCGCCGCCGGAGATGACCTTGACTGATTTCTTGATCTCGTCACCGGAAAACAGCAGCCGCCCCAAAGTGCCGCGTATGACTTGCTCATCGGTGCCCGGTGGCGCCCATTGACGCATCCAGTCGAACAGGGGCATGTCCTCAGCGAAGTCGGCGGCATGGTCTTGGGCAAAGTAGCCGATACGGGCGTTTTCCGACCATTTTATGGTGCCGCTGTCCGGCATGATGTCGGCAACCAGGCTGCGCAGCAGGGTGGTTTTGCCGATACCGTTGGGGCCGATCACGGCAATGCGTTCGCCGACTTCGATCGTCAGATTGAGGTCACGGAATAGCGTGACCCCACTATAGCTTTTACTCAGACCATCCACTTCCAGGGCCAGTCGATAAAGCTTTTTCTCCTGCTCGAAGCGGATGAAAGGATTGACCCGGCTCGACGGCTTGACATCATCAAGTTTGATCTTGTCGATCTGTTTGGCGCGCGAGGTTGCCTGCTTGGCCTTGGATGCGTTGGCGGAGAAGCGGCTGACGAAGGTCTGCAATTCGGCGATCTGGGCCTTTTTCTTGGCGTTATCGGACAACAACCGTTCGCGGACCTGGGTGGCGGCAGTCATGTACTCATCGTAATTGCCCGGATAGACACGCAGCTCACCGTAGTCCAGGTCGGCCATATGGGTGCAGACGCTGTTCAGAAAGTGACGGTCGTGGGAGATGATAATCATCGTGCTGTTACGCGCGTTGAGTATGTCTTCCAGCCAGCGAATGGTGTTGATGTCGAGGTTGTTGGTGGGCTCGTCCAGCAGCATGATGTCTGGATTGGCGAACAGGGCTTGAGCGAGCAGCACACGCAGCTTCCAGCCCGGCGCTACCGCGCTCATCAAACCGTTATGCTGCTCCAGCGGGATGCCGAGCCCCAGCAACAATTCACCGGCGCGTGGCTCAGCGGTATAGCCGTCCATTTCCGCGAACTCGACTTCCAGCTCCGCCACTTTCATGCCGTCTTCCTCGCTCATTTCCGCGAGGGAGTAGATGCGGTCGCGCTCCTGTTTCACTGGCCACAGTTCAGCGTGGCCCATGATGACGGTGTCCAGCACCGTGTAATCCTCGAAGGCGAACTGATCCTGCCGCAGCTTGCCGAGGCGCTTGTGGGCCTCGATGCTGACCGTCCCCGATGTTGGCACCAGGTCGCCACCGAGGATCTTCATTAATGTCGATTTTCCGCAACCGTTGGCGCCGATCAGGCCGTAGCGGTTGCCATCGCCGAATTTGACGGAGATGTTTTCGAACAGGGGCTTGGCCCCGAACTGCATGGTAATATTGGCTGTAGAAAGCACGGTACTGTTCCAGATAAATAGTTAAGGATGGTCCTGTTTTTGCGATTTGCCGCAGAGCGCAATAAGGGAGCTGAAGTCTCCCCCCTTATTGCGCGGATGTTTGCGCTCTAAGCGCCGCTACGGCCCTTGGCAAAGCCACCGCCTGTAGCAGGACGGCGCGGTGGCCGGTTCCCGCTGGTTTTCGGAGCCGAATGCGCACCCCCGGCGCGTTTGTCCCTGCCCTGGCCCGGCGGGCGTGCTTGCTGGCCACCGCCGCGACGGTTGCCGCCATCACGGCCATTGGTGAGAGGCACGGCCTGGATCGACGGGTCTGGCTCGAAGCCGGGGATCATTACCTTGGGAATGTCACGATTGATCAGGCGCTCGATGCCGGCCAACAGTTTGTTTTCGTCGATACACACCAGCGAAACGGCTTCGCCCGTGCACCCGGCGCGGCCCGTTCTGCCGATACGGTGGACGTAATCCTCGGCAACGTTGGGTAATTCGAAGTTGACCACATGAGGCAGTTGATCGATATCCAGACCGCGCGCCGCGATGTCGGTGGCTACCAGTACCCGCACCTTACCTTGTTTGAAGTCGGCCAAGGCCTTGGTGCGCTGGGGCTGACTCTTGTTGCCGTGGATAGCGGCGGCGGTAATGCCGTCTTTTTCCAGTTGCTCGGCGAGGCGGCTGGCGCCGTGCTTGGTGCGGCCGAACACCAGCACCTGCTGCCAATCGCCAGACTTGATCAGTTGGGCGAGCAGCTCACGTTTACGGGTGCGGTCCACCGGATGCACCACCTGGGCGACCGTTTCCGAAGCCGTGTTGCGGCGCGCCACTTCGACCAGTACCGGCGAGTTCAATAACTGGTCGGCCAGTTTCTTGATGTCATCGGAATAGGTTGCCGAAAACAGCAGATTCTGGCGGCCTTTAGGCAGCAGCGCCAGGACCTTTTTGATATCGTGGATGAAACCCATGTCGAGCATTCGGTCGGCCTCGTCCATCACCAGAATCTCAACCCGGCTCAGGTCAACGGTCTTCTGGGTGACGTGATCCAGCAAGCGCCCCGGCGTTGCTATCAGGATATCAACACCCGCGCGCAGTTGGGCAATCTGCGGGTTGACCTTGACCCCGCCGAACACAATGGCGGATTTCAGCGGCAGATGTTTGCCGTAAGTGCTCACGCTCTCGCCGACCTGGGCGGCCAGCTCGCGGGTCGGCACCAATACCAGGGCACGCACGGCGCCTCGCTTGGCGGCGGCAGCGTTGGCGGTGAGCCGCTGCAACATCGGCAAGGTAAATGCGGCGGTCTTGCCGGTACCCGTCTGGGCGCCGGCCATGATGTCGCGCCCCTCAAGGATGACGGGAATCGCCTGGGCTTGCACCGGAGTGGGTTCGGTGTAGCCTTGATCGGCAATGGCACGGAGTAATTCGGCCGACAGGCCGAGCGTTGAAAATGGCATAGTGATGTAGTGTTCCTGAAGTGGCCTCCCAAAGAGCATGCTCCCTGGTTCGGTCTAGGCGGGTTAATCTGTTGATTTGGCGGGGATAACCTGAGAGGGATATACCGCAGTAGTTCTTATCAGTGCGCCCGGCAAGGAGATCCTTTCCGGGCGCGGCTGGCGCGGACCGTACAGCGTCGAGATAAAAACTTGGTGGGATTATAGCATAACTGGAGGGCGCACGTTTCCACATTGTGCCGTCGCAGGGATGATTTATTCACGGATGGCACTTATCTGTAGTGGTTCAGACTTAAGGCTCTGTTGGCGTTTGGCCAGCCGTTGCGACTGCGCTCGCGTCCCTCGGTCACGTTATTGGACGGCTGAGGCTAGCCTGAGCCAATCGCCGACCAACACTCCTCATAACTAACAATAATGATAATATTGCTTTTGTTTCCACCGAGGCACGTTCGCCCTCCGGTCTGCTGCCTTTTATCGCACCGATACGGCGCCTTGTTGTACGGCAGCAGCGCCCTGAAGTGGGTTCATGGCTGAACAACCCTGCGCATATGAAAGGAAAACTATGGCTGTGCATGAGTATGGGATCACCGACTTTCAATACATTGCCGCGGGTGCCGCGATTCTTGCCAGTGGTGGAGGCGGCAGCTATCGCGATGCCGTCAACGTGATAGAAGAGCTGGCCAATAGTTGGAGCGGCACTGTGCAGGTGCGGGATTACGATGGCGCAACTAACTGCTGCGTGATGGCCATGATGGGCTCGCCCGATGCCGCCGACAGCCTGACACTGGCAGATATCGAATATTCCATCACCAACACGGTCAACCTCTTTGAGAACACGACTGGCGCCACACTTGGTTGCGTCATTCCGGTCGAAATCGGGCCGATCAACTCGATTGTGCCGCTTATCGCGGTGTCCATGTCCAACAATGCTATTCAATGGGTCGTCAATGGCGACGGCGCCGGGCGGGCTGTGCCGGAGTTGCCGCAGACCACCTATAGCGGCAGTGCCCTGCTCGCTGCGAGTCCGTGCGCACTGGCTAACGATGCCGAGACGACGACAGCTTTACAGTCCGCCACGCTGAATGCCGCGACTGCCGCCCAAATCGAAACGCTGGCTGGTGGCATAGTTTCTGCCTTCGGTAGCTTCTCGGGGATTGCGCTCTGGCCTTCCAACGCGAGCAACGGCTATGCTTTGACAGGAAACTACATTGCCGGAACACTGGCGCAGGCATGGACTCTGGGGCAACTCTTGTTAACCGCCTCAAGCTCTCCCCCAACCGCCGAGGTCGCGGCACAGATCACCGGCATCACCGGACGCACGGCTACGCCCACACTCACCAATTTTTACATCACCGCTGTTACGCAGTCGACTACCAATGCGTCGCTCGATACCGGCATCATCCGTCTGGACAACACGCCTGATCATGACAGCAGCACTGAAACACACTACATCTACAATCTGAACGAAAATCTGATCATGTATTCGAGCCTGAGCAACGTGCCCGACATTATTGCACCGGATTCAATCTGTTACTACTCCGAAAGCACGGGACTCGGTTTCTCCAATGCCACCGATGATCTGGCGGTGTATTTCGATTCAAGCACGGGCAAGAGTACAGGCAAGACCGTCAGCATCATCAAAGTCGAGGCCGCACCGGAACTCTACAAGGCTGCCGGTGTTGTGGCGTCGTTCGCCGGCCTGCTGCGCAACATCGGCTATGCCGGTGCGCTTCCTTATTCTGATTGAGATGCAGGCATGAGTGAACATGACATCAACAAGGAACGCCTGGAATTTGCTCTGGAAGCAGCCGGTCTCGATCTTTGGGAAAACGATCTGGTTACCGGCGATGTCACCCGCAAGGCGACTAAAACCTTTGCTGAACTCGGTTATAGCGAAGAGGAAGCCCTCTCCTACATTGACGACCTTTTCACGATCATCCATCCCGATGATATCCCGGTGGTCAAGGCTGCCATCGACGGCCATTTGACAGGCATTACGGCGCAATACCGTTGTGAGTTCAGGATACGCGCCAAGCGCGGCACATGGGTCTGGTACGCCAACTACGGCAAAATCATGGATCGCGATGGCGGCAACCAGGGCCAGCGGTTTATCGGCGTGACATTCAATATAGATGACAGAAAACGCAAGGAAGATGAGCTGGAAATCATCAACCGCAAACTTGCCGAGCAGAACGCACTGCTCGAAAATATGAATGTCCTGCTGCAACACAACGAGGAGGTGTTGCGCGAAAACGAAGAATTACTCAGGGAAACGCAGATCATTGCGGGCTTGGGCACTTATGTGCTGGATATCCACGCTGGGCGATGGAAGAGCTCGGACGTGCTTGATAAGTTGTTGGGTATAAACGAAACATACGAACGTTCCATAGAGGGGTGGGCGGCTCTGGTACATCCCGACGACCACACGATGATGGTTGACTATGTTAGAGGCGAAGTTATTGGCCAGGGCAAGGCCTTCGATAAGGAATACCGCATCATCCGTTACGATGATCAGGCCGAACGCTGGCTGCATGGATTAGGTAAGCTGGATTTTGATGTTCAAGGGCGCCCCCTGAAGCTGCTCGGTACGGTTCAAGACGTCACCAAACGCAAGCAATATGAAGCCGACCTGCGCATTGCCGCGACTGCATTTGAATCCCAGGAAGGCATGATAATCACCGATGCAAACAACGTAATCCGGCGGGTCAATCAAGCCTTTACTTCTATCACTGGCTACAACGCAGAGGATGTCATCGGCAGGGATACGCACATATTCAAATCTGCTCGTCAGGATGAAGATTTCTATGCTGCAATGTGGAAGACTCTCAATAACATTGGTACATGGGGAGGCGAGATTTGGGTCCGGCGCAAGAACGGCGAAATCTTTCCAGGGTATCTCACCATCACTGCGGTTAAAAACGCGGATGGCATTGTCTCCAGTTATGTTGCCACACTCGCTGACATTACCGCGAGCAAAATGGCGGCTGAAGAGATCCAGCGTCTGGCGTTCTACGACCATCTTACGAGCCTGCCCAACCGTCGTTTGCTGCTGGATCGGCTTCAGCACGCTTTAGCTTCCAGTGGGCGTAGCGGTAAGGAAGGTGCGCTGCTGTTCATTGATTTGGACAATTTCAAGTCAATCAATGACACCCTTGGGCATGACAAGGGAGATTTGTTGCTGCAACAGGTTGCGCAACGTCTGGGGTTCTGTGTGCGCGAAGGCGACACTGTGGCGCGTCTGGGTGGTGATGAGTTCGTGGTGATTTTGGAAGATCTGAGTGAGCATACCCTTGAAGCGGCAGAACAAACCGAAGAGGTTGGCCAGAAAATTCTGGCCGCTCTCAATCGGCCTTATCTGCTTGCTACGCACGAATATCACAGCACCCCCAGCATCGGCATCATCACATTCAAAGGACACCAGCAGTCGATAGATGAGCTGATGAAGCAAGCCGACATCGCCATGTACCAGGCAAAGAAAGCAGGACGCAACGCCCTGCGATTCTTCGACCCGCAGATGCAGGAAACCATCAACACCCGTGTTGCATTGGAAGATAAATTACGCACGGCACATGAGAGCCAGCAATTCAAGTTGTATTACCAAATCCAGGTGGATAGCACATGGCGTCCATTGGGAGCAGAGGTATTAATCCGCTGGCTACACCCTGAGCGTGGTTTGGTGTCTCCCGCAGAATTCATTCCGCTGGCGGAAGAAACAGGTCTGATACTGCCTATAGGGCGGTGGGTCATGGAGACGGCCTGCGCCCAACTCAAAGTGTGGCAGCAAGATAGGCTAACCAGCGACCTCGTTCTGTCAGTGAACGTCAGCGCCAGGCAATTCCATCAGATTGATTTCGTGGCGCAGGTCAAAGCTCTCATGCAGTGCCATGCCATCAACCCGAAGCTGCTTAAGCTGGAACTCACTGAAAGCATATTGCTGGAAAACACCGAGGACACCATTACAACAATGAGCGCATTGAAAGGAATCGGTGTCCAGTTTTCATTGGATGATTTCGGCACCGGCTATTCATCCATACAATACCTTAAGCGTTTGCCGCTTGATCAGATCAAGATCGATCAGTCATTCGTACGCGACATCGCTGTCGACAGCAGCGATAAGGCAATTGTGAGCGCCATTATTGCAATGGCACAAAGCTTGAATCTGGAGGTCATTGCTGAAGGGGTGGAGACTGAAGAGCAACGACAACTCCTCCTGAACAGCGGCTGCACTCACTACCAAGGGTTTCTGTTTGGCAAGCCAGTTCCGATTGAGCAGTTCGAGGTGTTACTGAAATAGAGATATCTGTTTGGCAAGCCGGTGCCGATTGAACAGCCTGATGCGTTACGAAGCAAGGTTGATCGCTGTTGATGTAGCTTGCACGCTGCGCTACATCTTATCCAATAGCATCTTCACTGAACGCGCGCTGGATGTCCTCCACCTCGGCGCGGCTTTGTATCAAGGCGTCGACACAGTTCCTGTCCAGCTTGAGGCCGCTCAAGCTTTGCAGCATGGTGTAAGCCTCCTCGTTGCCCCATGCCTGCTTGTAGGGGCGGCGGCTGGTGAGGGCGTCAAAGATATCCGCTACCGCAACGATGCGCGCTTCCAGCGGTATCTCCTTGCCACTGCGGCCGTAGGGGTAGCCCGAGCCATCCAGTGCCTCGTGATGAAACTCAGCGATATTGCGCAGCATGTCGATGTGTTGCATCCCGCTCAGCTTGAAGTTGCCCAGCATGCGATCAATCAGCTCCCGTCCACGCAAGGTATGGGTCTGCATGAGCGTGCGTTCGTCCGTAGTCAGGTCTCCGGGCTTGAGCAACACATCGTCCGGAATGCCGATCTTGCCAATGTCATGCAGTGGAGAAAAGACAAAGATCTTCTCTACAAATTCATCGGTCAGATTTTCTTTCTCCGCCAGTTTTGAGGCAATGAGCCGGGCATAGCGCGACATGCGGTCCAAGTGTGAACCCGTCTCGCTGTCTCGCACATGGGCCATGTCGCGGGCCGTTTTCACTGTTGCCAGGAGAGTCTGGATGGAGGAAAGCTCGTGGATGATGGCGAGCGAGATCAAATGCCCGAAAGGGTCGAGTTGGCGCAGCACCTCCTCGGTATAAGGCGCGCTTTCATAGGAGTTGAAAAACAGAAACCCGAAGAAGCTGCCATGGCTGTACATGGGCATGGTATAGCTGGCGTGATAGCCCTGGCTGGCAATGCGCTGGGTATGCTTGTGCTCGCCGTCGCTGAATATCGCGAGATCGTTTACCACTCGCGGCCGGCCTCTTGCCAGAATCTCCTGCAACGATTTGGATTCGGCCAGCGTGGTCTGATAGTGAGTCAGTGGCTGGTCGCCGCTGCTGCTGTGGATGAAGGTCTTCAGCAGATCGGTTTTGGGGTCATAGAGTGCTGCGGCGATACGGTCGATAAAGGGAAACCGATCCTTTAATGCAGTATGGATAAACACCAGCTTCTCTGCCAGACCGATGTTCTGATCAATGGGAGTCAGCCTGTCCTCATGTTCGAATAACACCCTTGTGTCCCCCTCAAATTATCGCCCACACGCGCTTGTTATGCATGATTCAGGCCATTTGTTTCGGCGTAGTTGCCGACCGTAATATGTTGATAAAGCTAGGTTATTGCTTGAGTGCTGCGCCAGGGAATTGACGCTGTTCCGGCAGGAACTGGAAGGCTCAGCGCCGGGATAGCGATTGTGTCTGGGGTAAGCAGAAGGTGAACGTGGCGCCATTTCCAGGGGTGCTGTCGACGTGAATGGTGCTGCCATGAATATCCAGGATCCGCTTTGCAATGGCCAGGCCCAGCCCGCCATGGTTTGAATCCTGCTGACGGTTGCCGCGATAAAAACGTTCAAAGATATGGGGTAAATCGGCTGCGGGAATTCCACAGCCGGTGTCTTTGACCTGAATTTGTACGCTATCACTTTCCGCCATCATTTTAAGATAGATATGGCCACCTGCCGGGGTGAAGCGCAGCGCGTTGCCAATCAAATTTTCCAGTGTTCTGGCTATCAGGCCAATGTCGGCATCGACAAACGGCAGGTTTTTTTCCGCGTCCAAATCAAGGCTTACATGCTGCTGATCGGCCTTGATCTGAAATTTCTGTACTATGTCCTGCGCTAATTCGGCAGGATGGAATGTCTCGCGGATGGGCTTGGTTTCCGGCGCTTCCAGCTTGGCCAGCTCAAACAATTCCGCCACCAGATGGCTCAACCGCTCGCTATTGCGTAATGCGGCGGTCAGGTAACGATCACGCTCAGCCCCATCCAGCTCATTACTTTTGAGTTTTAGTGTTTCAAGGTAGCCGTGCAATATCGCCATCGGGGTTCGCAAGTCATGGGATACATTGGCTATGAGTTCGCGGCGCGATTGATCCAGGTTTTTCACGGCTTCCAATTGCTCGACCATACGTTGCGCCATTTGATCAAAGGCTAGCCCGAGCCGGCCAATCTCGTCGTTTTGTCCCGCGCCGGGTATATGTGGCTCCAGCCGGGTAAATCCATTTTGGCGAAAACGGTCCATCACTGCGGCCAATCGGTTTAGCCTGCGTGTCAGCAGATGAAAAAGAATTAATCCGGCCAATAAACCTGCCAGCAAGGCGCTGGCCAGCGCCCATCCGCTCAAGCGCCAGGCATAGCTGTCTTTAATGAAGTCTTCCACGGTATCGTAACGCTCGCCACGCAGCACTACATACAGGTAGCCTTGCGGATTTTCCAGCGAGGGCACCACCGTTACAGAAAAAACCTTGCGGCGATCATGGCTGCGCGGGTCATCGCCGAGGATGGGATAAGGCGTTTGTCCGCCGAGAAAGGCGCGAATGGGTTCAAGCGACACGGTGTTTCGTTTGACTTTGCCGGGTTCAGCGGAATATGAAAGTATTTTCCCTTTTAAATCCAGCAGATAAATTTCGATGCTGGGATTAATAACCATGTATTCCATGAATGTCTTTTTCATGGCGCTCTGATTAATGCGCCCGGCTTCTACGAGCTTTCGATCAGACACCAGGTTTTTGGCCAGATCGTGCCCGAGTCGTTGATCGACTTCTTGCAGGTAATAGTGTGCTGACGACAGGCTAAGAAAAACATACACAAGGCCAATTACTGCCAGCAGTAATACCAAAACCAGCGACAGTTTGGCGTAAAGCGTGCGCACCATCATGAGCCTTGTTCGCTAAATTTATACCCCACACCCCAAACAGTGAGTATGTAGCGCGGTTTGGCAGGGTCACGTTCAATTTTAGCGCGCAGACGATTGATGTGTGAGTTGACCGTATGCTCGTAACCCTCATAGCAGTAGCCCCATACCTGATCCAGGAGTTCGACCCTGCTATAAACCCGCCCTGGGTGGCTGGCAAAATGCGACAGCAGGTCGAATTCTTTTGCCGTTAGCTCGATCTGCTCGCCACGCACATGTACGTGGCGTTTATCGAAATCAATCGCCAAATCCCCAAGCTGGAGCGGCTGCCGGGATGTCTCTGCCTTGGGTGTACGTAATGCTTCGAGATGGCGGAATTGAGCCTTAACCCGCGCCAACAGCTCCGGGATGCTAAAAGGCTTGGTGATGTAGTCGTTGGCCCCGATTTCCAGGCCAAGCACACGATCCAGCTCCGAGGCTTTGGATGTCAGCATGATGATCGGCACATACCGTGTGCCGGCTCGCAGTTGCTTGCATACTTCAAGACCATCCATCACCGGCAGCATGAGGTCGAGGAGCACCAGATCATACTGTCCCTGATGGAAGCGCCGGACACCTTCAGCTCCATCCATTGCGATATCCGCTTTGCAATGGATATCCTGAAGATGAAGTTGAATCAGCTTCGCGATTTCCGGGTTATCTTCTATGATTAAAATTTTATAAGGCATTATGAGGCACGTAATTGATACAAAGGTGTAGATACCATCTTTTGCGGTAGATTCGGCCGGCTGCTACGGATAACATTTAAAGCCAAAGAGTTCACGGGGCCGTCAAACAAGTATCACAAATCTGTAACACGTTGACAAAATTTACCAATTCTACGCTTACGTGATGCCAATCAAGCCATTATTTCTAAGCATTCTCTATTTGATATGGCTTGATGGTAATATATGGGACGAATTTGGTGGCTGCGGGGCAGGGCGTCTGGCCCTGTGACGCCATCGCTCAAGGGAGTTTTGCATGACAAAAGTTGTCCTTAAAACCAGTGTTTCGCATGGTAAAGGGGTGTTTGCGTGCGAGCCGATAACGCAAGGGGAGCGGATATTGACGTTTACCGGCCCTGTGTGGAATTCTGCGCAAGCCGATTTCAGCACCTATCATTTGCAAATCGGCGAGGATTTATATCTCGGCCCCTCGGCGGATCTGGACGATTATGTGAATCACTCCTGTCAACCCAACGGCGGGTTCGATGACGGGCTTCATCTGGTGGCGTTGCGGGACATCCTGCCGGGCGAGGAGATTACCTGGGATTATGGAACGGCGATTGATGAGGCCGATTTCGAGGGTTTCCCCTGTCAATGCGGGGTACTATCGTGCCGGGGGCAGGTGGTTTCCTTCCGTCATCTGCCGGGTGCGGTTCAGGAGCGCTTGCGTCCCTGGCTCCTTCCCTACTTGAAGGTTAAGTATTTCGGGGGTTAGGCTCTGCCGTGTAAAGTGCAAGGCGTGATTTTTGCATGCCCTGCTTTTCAAATTAGAAGAGTCTGTTTTTTGACGGCACACTAACTTATTGTTATTGCTTGGAGGGGGAATATGCTGTCCACAAATGAAATGAATGAAGCAGCCCGGGATGACCGCAGGGCGCGATCACTCAAAATGATCAAACAGCTCGTAGACCTGCGCACCGAAACCCTGGTGCTTTTTAACGAATTGGCGCGTCAGAAGCCTTTTCGCAAAGAGTCCGGTGCGCCAGAGTTATTGCAGAAATTCTGTGAGTCGCTGATTGATTACACGGCGGATGGTCATTTTCAGTTATATCGACACATCGCCGAAAAAACGGAGCGGCGTTCCGGCGTGGTAAAGATCGCAGATCAGATCTATCCGCGCATTCTGCATACCACCGAAACCATCCTTGCGTTTAATGGCAAGTATGATTCTCTTGAGCATAGCGGACAGCTCGATCATCTGGATGTTGATTTGTCGCGCCTGGGTGAGAATCTCGCGGATCGCATTGATCTGGAAGATCGTTTGATCAACGTGCTGAGTGAAGCGCGCGCGCCTCGTTAAGATTCTGTCCATGAGTCTTTTCCAGTGTGGTGCCGAGCCATGCTGAAAATACATGTGCGCCGTACCCAACGCCTGATTCGCCTGGTGTGGCATGTCATGGTGGGGGCGGGCATTTCTTACCTGGTGTTATTGCCGCTCAACGCGATGGGGCGCGATTCCCAACGCTCTCGCCAGCGAGTGATCGTCCGTTGGTGGATGGCGAAGACGTGCCGCATTCTTAATCTGCGTATTCGTAAGGAAGGCGTGATGAATACTGCGCCTACGCTCTTTGTGGCCAACCATATTTCGTGGCTGGATATCCCCTGTCTCACCTCGGCGCTTGATGCCGTCTGTGTTTCCAAGCAGGAGGTGAGGCAATGGCCAGTGGTTGGGGGCATGGCTGCGCAGGCGGGGACGGTGTTCATCCAGCGCGGCGCACATGCCGCCAGCGGTGTGGCGGACCAAATGGCGCGGAATTTGAAGGACAAAAAGAGCGTGGTCTTTTTTCCGGAAGGGACGTCGACCAGCGGTGCGACGGTACGTAATTTTCACCCCCGGCTTTATCAGGCCGCGATTCATGCCCAGACGATGGTGCAGGCGGTGGCGATTTCCTACCCCCATCCGGCGGGCGTCAATCCGGTAGCCCCCTATATCAATGATGACAACCTGTTGCAACACCTGTGGGTGTTGCTGAAAGAGCCGTCAGTCGAAGTCAGTTTGACGTTCTGCCCCCCGGTGCCCGCCGAGAGTGGCCGTCGCGCTTTGGCGGTGGATACACGGTGTCAGATCCTGTCCGTGCTGAAAAAAAACACCGGAGTACCTGGGCAATAATTAACCCGGATTGTCCAGTAGCCCAAAAACTGTTCGCCCTGAGCCTGTCGAAGGGCCGTTCATGGTTCGACAAGCTCACCACGAACGGCGTTGTGTGCTCTGTTTCGCCTAATGGACAATCTGGGTTTAATTGATGCGGGCGATATTTTTGAGGCGCACTTGAGTTTCTTGAGAGAATCCCGGAGAAGATAGCATGAACGCTGCACTGCCTTACACGCTCGATTTTGCTCAGATCAATATGAACGATGTCGCGCGTGTTGGCGGCAAAAACGCATCGCTTGGGCAGATGTTCAACGAGCTCAAGCCTCAGGGTGTGGGTGTGCTGGATGGTTTTGCGACGACGGCCGACGCCTACTGGTTATTGCTTTCAGAAAGAAATCTAAAAAACAGGTTGGGTGAGATTTTCTCCAGCTTTGACCCCGAAGATGTAAGTGAGCTGGCGGTGCGCGGTAGCCAGGCGCGTGCGGCGGTGATGGAGACGCCATTACCCGAAACGCTACGCAGTGCGGTCGTCGCGGCTTATGAGCAGCTTGGTCAGCGTCTGGGACGGGAGCCGGAACTGGCGGTGCGCTCCTCGGCAACGGCGGAGGATTTGCCCGAGGCCTCGTTCGCTGGCGCGGCAGAAACCTTTCTCAATGTGCGCGGGCGCGAGGGATTGCTGCATGCGGTGCATTCATGCTTTGCTTCGCTGTTCACGGATCGCGCCATCAGCTACCGCGCCCGAATGGGTTATGACCAGCTCAGGGTGGCGCTCTCGGTCGGCGTGATGCCGATGGTGCGTTCCGACAAGGCCAGCTCTGGCGTGATCTTCACGCTCGATACCGAAACGGGGTTCCGTGATGCCGTGGTGGTGACGAGTTCCTATGGTCTGGGTGAGTTTGTAGTGCAGGGCATCGTTACGCCCGACGAATGGATGGTATTTAAACCCACACTGGCGCTGGGACTACGTCCCATTATCGGGCGGCGGTTGGGATCAAAGGAAATGCGGCTGGTTTACGCCGATAGCAGCCGCGCCACCCGCAGTGAACAGGTGCCTGTTGCTGAGCGTCGCCACTTCTCCCTCAGTGATGAGGAAGTGCTTACGCTGGCACGCTGGGCCTGTGTGATCGAAGAGCACTATTCGGCCTTGGTCAATCATCCGCAGCCGATGGACCTCGAATGGGCCAAAGACGGCCTGACGGGCGAGCTGTTTATCCTGCAGGCGCGCCCGGAGACGGTCCATTCCGCGAAACCGCGCACCGCCGCCGCTGAGCGCTATTACTTGAAGGGCGCGCCCGGCGTGCCGCTGGTGACAGGCCAGGCCGTCGGTGAAAAAGTTGGTGTTGGCCGTGTGCGCGTGGTGCGGGAGATCTCCGGCCTTTCGAGCGTGCAGCCTGGCGAAGTGCTCGTCGCCGAAAACACGGATCCGGACTGGGAGCCGGTGATGCGCAAGGTGGCGGCCATCGTCACCGACCAAGGGGGGCGCACCGCCCATGCCGCCATTGTGTCGCGTGAATTTGGCCTGCCGTGCATCGTGGGTACCGGCAATGCGACCCGAACCCTGCAGGACGGTGCTGACGTCACCGTTTGCTGCGCCGAAGGGGCGGAGGGGCACGTCTACCCCGGGCACGTCCTGTTTGAGATAGAACACATCGACGCGGTAACCGTGCCCAAGACACGCACCTCAATCATGCTCACCGTTGGCGATCCCGGCCAGGCGCTGGCGCTGAGCGCCATTCCCAACGCAGGCGTGGGGCTGGCGCGCACTGAATTCATCATCACGCATCACATTGGCATCCACCCGATGGCGCTGGCGCGCTACCCCAATCTCACCGACCCCCAAGCTGTCACGGAAATCGGTATGCGCATCGGAGATGAAGACCCGCACGAGTTTTTTATAAGGCGTTTCAGCGAGGGCGTGGGGCGCATCGCTGCCGCCTTTTATCCCAAGCCCGTCATCGTCCGCACCAGTGATTTCAAAACCAACGAGTACGCGCAGCTTTTGGGCGGGCGCGAGTTCGAGCCGGACGAAGAAAATCCGATGCTCGGCTTTCGCGGCGCGTCGCGTTACTACGATCCGCGTTATGCCGACGGCTTTGCCCTCGAATGTGCGGCGCTGCTACGCGTGCGGCGCGATATGGGGCTGACCAACGTCAAGGTGATGATCCCATTCTGCCGCACGGTTCAGGAAGCAGCGCGTGTAATTGAGGTCATGGCGGCCAACGGCCTGCGGCAAGGCGAGCAGGGTTTGGAGGTGTATGGCATGTGTGAACTGCCGGCGAATATCATGTTGGCCGATGAGTTTCTGCGCATTTTTGACGGCTATTCCATCGGCTCGAATGATTTGACACAACTGGTGCTCGGAATTGACCGCGATTCGGGCACGATTGCGCATCTCTTTGACGAACGCAATGATGCCGTGCGCAAGATGATCGCTATGGCAATTGAGGCTGCCAAGCGTGCCGGTAAGCCAATTGGCATTTGCGGGCAGGCGCCTTCCGATTACCCGGAGTTTGCCGCCTGGCTCGTCGAAGCGGGAATCGATTCGATCTCACTCAACCCCGATACGGCGATTAAAACCTCGCTGGTCATCGCCGCCGCAGAGTCGAAAAGAGTGCAAGCATAATCGTAAATATCCTCATGTTCGTGATTTACAACGGAGTTTGAAATGGTGAAATTCCATGATGCGTTAAACGATGGCCTTCGGGATTTTATAGGTAATCAACACATATTTTCTAACCAATGCCCACCATGCCAACATATCCCGGCAAGCTTTTGATATTTGCCATCCATTTTTTTATTGCAGGGTAGCCATCAATCGCCACGCCTCCTTCGGGCGCAAGCGCGACGTAAGGATAGCAAGCGATGTCCGCAATGGTCGGATGATCCAGCGCCAGCCAATTGCGTGACTCAAGATGCTGTTCTATCACCTTCAGGATGCTGACGCCCATCTCCTGGCATGGCTGTAAATCCCACGGGCGTTTGAAGATCAGTATTGCCCGCGCCCGTGCCAACCCATACAAAATTTCATTTTGCGACACTGTCAGCCATTGCATCACTGCCGCCATATCCTGCGCTTCAAGCGGTAGCCAGGAATCCCCGCCATAGCGGCGCGCGAGATATACCAGGATAGCTGTGGAGTCCCATACAATGACATCCCCGTCCTCAAGCACAGGAATTTGACCACGCGGATTCAGTTTTAGAAAAGACGGATTTTGATGGTCGCCTTTGGCAAGATTGATGGGGACGGTTTCGTACTCTTTTTTCAGCAGAGATAGCATCAGGCGGATCTTGTAGCAATTGCCGGAGAGCGACATGTCGTAGAGTTTCATGCGGTTTTCTCTTGAACCGGGTGAATCATGCTGGTGAGCCCTATATTCTCAATTGCTATCAGTTCCTCGCGGGTGTTGATATTGTAAAACGCGGTGGGTTGATCAGAAAAATCGGCAAGTGCAAGCTTCTGGCGTTGCAGCCAGAGTTCGACTTTGTTATCGCCTTGATTGAGATAATTGAGAATGCTTGCCGCGAGTTCCCGGCGCAGCAGGGTGAACAGGGGTTGGATACGCATGCCATCATGCACGGTGCATACCTCGGCGTGATTTCGCGCGAGTGTGGATGACAGACGCAGCATCAGGTCTGGCGGCAGGAGAGGGGTGTCGCAAGGAACGGTGAGTATGTATTCGGTGGTCGCCGCAAGCATCGCGCTGGCTATGCCGGCAAGAGGCCCGGGGTGATCGGGCAGGATATCCGCAACTACCGGATAACCAAATCCAGCGTAGCGGTCAAGGTCGCGGTTGGCGCTGATAATGATATTTCCTGCTTGCGGTTCAAGGGCAGCAATGACATGGGCGACCAGTGGTTTGCCACGCAACCCAATCAATCCTTTATCAACGCCACCCATGCGGCGGGCTTGTCCTCCAGCGAGGATGACGCCAGTGATCTTGCTGCGTGATAGTCCAGTCATTTTCTTTCTCACACTTTATGTAAGCAATTCCGTGAAAGGGATAAAGCTGACCATTTGGTCGCGTTGCACAGTATGCCCTTCGGGGATGATGACCATGCCCTGTGCCCAACTGACTGAAGATAGCGCGGCGGAGCTTTGATTCGGAAAAATGACGGCGCGGGTTTTGCCGTCTTCCGCAGTAGCCAATCGGGCGCGCAGGTATTCGCGGCGGTGGCCTGCTTTGGGCCAGTCGAAATCTGCTTTTACATATACGCTTTGTGGAAGCACGTTAATCATGCCCTGACGGCGCAGAATAAAGGGGCGCGCGAATAGGCAGAAGGTGGCAAACACAGATACGGGGTTGCCGGGCAGACCGAAAAACGGCGTCGATCCGATGGTGCCGAAGGCGAGTGGCTTGCCTGGCTTCATGGCGATGCGCCACAAGTCGATGTGTCCCAAGCCGTCGACGGCGGCCTTGACATGATCCTCTTCGCCTACCGATACGCCGCCACTGGTGATGACAACATCCGCTTGCCGCGCCGCCGCAGCAAGGATGGTGCGGGTTGCCTCCAGATTATCCGGTACGATCCCCAAATCGATGATTTCGCAACCAAGCGCCCGCAGCAGTCCAGTGAGGGTATAGCGATTGGCATTGTAGATCTTGCCCGGTGCAAGCGGGTTGCCTGGGGCGACAAGCTCATCGCCGGTGCAGAATATCGCCACGCGCAAGGTACGATAGACGGGCAATTGCGCCAAGCCCACCGATGCCGCGAGTCCCATGTCCTGCGGACGCAGCTTTGTCCCGGCCGAAAGTATTACAGTGCCAGCGGCAATATCCTCCCCTGCGCGCCGCACGTTCTGACCGCTTTTTATCGGGTGCTGGATGATAACCCTATCTTCTTCGGCGTGGCAGTGCTCCTGCATTACCACCGTATCAGCGCCGGGCGGCAAGGGTGCGCCGGTGAAAATCCGCGCTGCGGTTCCGGGCAATAAAGGGTGGCCGATCTGTCCCGCTGGAATGCGTTGCGAGACGCATAGTCGCGTTTCGCCCTGTGCATGGATATCACGATAGGCGAAGGCATAACCGTCCATTGCGCTGTTGTCGGCGGTGGGCACATCGAGGGTCGATGTTTGAGATTGCGCCAGAATTCGTCCTAGCGTGTTTGATATATCGGCGTATTCAATCTCATCGACCGGCTGTGCCTTGGTCAATAGCAAAGCCAAGGCGTCATCGACGCTCATCAACTTTTTTTCAGTGAAGCAGGGGTCAGTCATGGGTGTGGTGATTAACCTTTTTTCAGGCATTGTGCCCTTTACGGGTACGTGGAATGAGTTCAATAAAATTGCATGGGCGATGACGGCTGTCCAATTGGTACTGGAGGATATGATCCCATGCGGTGCGGCAGGCGTTGGTCGAGCCGGGCATGGCGAAAATCAAAGTGCCATTGGCGATACCCGCAAACGCGCGTGATTGCAGCGTTGAGGTCTTGATGTCCTGGTAAGAGATGGAGCGGAACAGTTCGCCGAACCCATCAATCTCTTTATCCAGCAACGGGCGCACTGCCTCCGGCGTGATATCGCGCCAAGTGACGCCGGTGCCGCCGGTGATGAGCACCGCATCGACACTGGTCTGCGCAATCCAGCCCGACAGGATAGCGCGGATCTTATAGATGTCATCTAAAGCAATCACTTTTTCTGCAAGAGCGTGTCCGGCCGTGGTCAGGCTCTCAACCAGAAGCCTGCCGGAGGTGTCCGTCTCTTCAGTGCGGGTGTCGGAGACCGTTAGCACAGCGATATTGATGGGGATGAAATTGTCTTGTTTCTGGTCGATTTTCATGCGGTTTTCTCTGGTGTTTAACTCTGGCACGCGGATTGGAGTGCGCTAGTCATATTCTCCCGCCTTTGCCCGATCTTGTCACGCCCACGTGAATGGGTTGTTCCAAAAAAGTGCGAATTTGTCCGATGGCGGTGTATTTTTTATGCAACGTATTGTATGGCAATAAAATTATTGTTGGCGTGATAAATGCTTATTGCAAGGTGACAGGACTGTAGTGTGTCCTTGAAAAAGAGGAAATCCATGAGCACCATGAGTTATATCAGCATTATCGAACGTTATCATGAATACCGTGCCGCAATACAGGAATTGCTGGCCTCGATCATCACCGGCATTGCCGATAAACGGCTGCTGGATGACGTGGATGCTCAGCAAAAGTCGATACAGTGCCTGGTTCAGCACTATCCCTTCGTTGATCTTCTATATACATTGGACGGCAGCGGCATTCAAACCAGTGACAATATCAATACGCATGGAAAAATCATTGCTGCCAGTGACGGCAAAGGCAAGGATCGCAGTCAGCGGCCCTATTATCTGCTGGCGCGGGAAGGTAAATCCGTGGTGGTGACAGAGCCCTATCTGTCCAGCGCAAGCAGAAAACTGTGCGTCTCCGCCGCAATAATGCTGATGGATGAGAAGCAACAGGTCAAGGGCTATATTGTGCTTGATATCGACCTGGGCGAGACGGTCGAGTTTCTTATGGGAGATACCGGACGGCGGCGTTTTCAGCCGTATTTCAAATTGGTTTATATTATGATTGTGACCGGATTGTTTACCGTGGTTACAGCGCTGCTTCATTCCGCTTTCAGTGAAGTGGTGTCGTTGCTTTATACCGAAAATACCACGCATGAGTTGCAATTAAAGCCCTTCAGCGTGATTGTTTTTCTTACTCTCGCATTAGCGGTGTTTGATCTCGGGAAGACGACGCTGGAAGAAGAGGTGTTGATGCACAAGGACATCTTCCGCCACAGCTCAACGCGCCGTACCATTACGCGTTTTATGGCGGCGATTCTGATTGCGGTATCGATTGAGTCGTTGTTGTTGATGTTCAAATCCGCGCTGGGTGATGGTCATGATCTTGTGCAGGCGGTATGGATGATGCTGGCGGCGGTGGGTTTGCTGGTGGGCCTGGGGCTGTATGTTTTTCTCGGTGCCAAGGCGGAGGCGGTGTTGCTGCAATTACGCAAGTGAGTTTCCAGCGTCTGTGATGGTTCTGCACCATGAACGCTCGCCAGGAATGGGGTTCTCACCAAAAAAGTGCATGCCAAACTGTTAAGGCAAAGGATGGAACGGAATATTGTTTGTAATGTATTGATTTAATATGGCATTTGAAGGGATATCTGATCTTGGCATGTTGATTGCAGATGCTCTGATCAGGTTCGGTTGGGTTTCACGGGTTAATGCGGGACATGCATCAAAATGCGCATCATGCTAGTAGATGAAGACCCGCAGCGAAACGCTTTGCTTCTCCAGGCATTCAAGGAGGCCGGGCATAGCGTTGTCGCGCAGGTTGATCCCGGTGATAACCTGTATGTGCGTGTCCGTGAATTACAACCCGATGTGGTGATTATCGATACGGAATCACCGAGTCGAGATACTTTAGAGCATATATGTGTAATCAGCCGTGATCAGCCACGGCCTATAGTGATGTTTACGCATGATGGCGATAGTGAAAAAATCCGTGCCGCAGTGAAGGCGGGCGTAAGCGCCTATGTGGTGGGCGGGCTCAGCATCGAACGCATCAAACCCATTATTGATGTTGCGATGGCCAGGTTTGACGAGCATCAAGCGCTCAAGCGCGATCTGGAAAGGACGAATGAAACCCTGGCGGAGCGCAAGCACATAGAGCGTGCCAAAGGGGTGGTGATGAAGCAGCGTAAATGCACGGAAGACGAGGCTTTTCGCTTGCTGCGCAAGATGGCGATGGATCGTAACATGCGCTTGATCGAGGTGGCCAACAGCATTAATACGGCCGCAGATATTCTGGCGTAACAGTTTTTTAAAGTGCGTCTACCCAATGGCGGGTTGACATCACAAACACGGGCAAGCCAACGGCGGTTTGCCATACGGACAACGGCGTCCATTCGTACAGGAAATATTCCTGTGCGAATGGACGCCTTTTTTTACATTCAAAACGGGAGAAAGTGAAGATGAGTGATGATAATGAATCCAAGAAAAACAACGGTGTTATTAAAACGGATGGAATCTCGCGCCGCGATTTTCTCAAAACCGGAGGTGCTGTATTGGGTGGCTTTGCCCTGATGAGCATGGTCTCGCCCGGCATTCGTACTGGTGCATGGGCGGCTGGCTCCGATGCGCCGGAAAAAAAATCACTCAAGATTGGTTTTATTCCGTTAACGGACTGCGCCAGTGTGGTGATGGCCGAGGAGCTGGGGTTGTACAAGAAATACGGTTTGGATGTGACCGTTTCAAAAGAAGCGAGCTGGGCTGGGGTGCGCGACAAGCTTGTGAATGGCGAGCTTGACGCGGCACATGTTTTATACGGCTTGATGTACGGCGTGCAAATGGGCATCGGCGGCCAGCAAAAGGACATGGCTGTATTGATGTGCCTGAATAACAACGGGCAGGCCATTACCTTGTCGAATCAGTCTAAGGCCAAGGGCGTGATCGATGGCGCATCGTTGAAGAAATTGATTGATAAGATCGAGGGTGAAAAACGTGAATATACCTTTGCCCAGACCTTCCCGACGGGAACGCACGCGATGTGGCTTTACTACTGGCTGGCGTCCTATGGCATCCATCCGTTGACTGACGTTAAAACCATTACCGTGCCACCACCGCAAATGGTTGCCAATATGCGCATCGGCAATATGGATGGCTATTGCGTGGGCGAACCGTGGAACGCGCGGGCCATTTACGACAAGGTGGGCTTCACTGCGGCGACCACGCAGGATATCTGGAAAGATCATCCTGAAAAAGTACTGGGTACTACACTCGAATTTACACAGAAATATCCCAACACCACACGCGCCATGCTGATGGCGGTGCTTGAGGCATCGAAATACATCGATACCCTTGCCAATCGGCCGGGTGTAGCCAAGACCATATCCAGCAAGTCGTATGTTAATGCGCCGGAAGAGGTTATCGAGGGCCGTTTTCTCGGCGATTATGACAATGGCATGGGCAGGAAGTGGAAGGATCCCGACTACATGAAGTTTTACAACGATGGTGCCGTCAATTTCCCCTATCTGTCGGATGGCATGTGGTTTTTGACGCAGCATAAGCGCTGGAAATTGCTCAAAGACGATCCGGATTATCTGGCTGTCGCAAAAAAGGTAAACCAGATCGACCTCTACAAAGAGGCCGCAGCCCAGGTCAAGGTGCCGTTACCAAAAGATGTGATGCGCGTCAGCAAGCTGATTGATGGCGTCGTATGGGATGGCAAGGATCCGAAGAAGTATGCCAATAGTTTCAAGATCAAGGTATGAGGTAGGCCACCATGACTGTAGTAAGCATCAAGCAAGTTCGAGCAGGTGAGGATTTATCCCACGCCGTTGAGGAGGTTGTAGTGCAGAAGGCAATACATGAGCCTGTGGCCGCAGAAAAACCTGTCGCCTCGGAGGCGAAGGATAAACTGATAAATATCAAGGCAGGGCTGGAGTTTTTTGCGAAGCGTATTTTGCCGCCGTTACTCGGGCTGTTGGTGTTTGCGATGATCTGGGGGTTTATCGCGCAGCGCAGTGAAAACCTCCCTGGCCCTATCAAGACCTGGGCCTCGGCAGTTGAGTTGTTCAGCGATCCATTCTATGACAACGGCCCGAATGACAAGGGAATCGGCTGGAATATTCTAAATTCCCTGGAGCGTGTCGGCATGGGCTTTGGCTTGGCGGCATTGATCGGCATTCCGCTGGGTTTCATGATCGGGCGTTTCGCCTTTTTCAGCGGCATGACGTCTCCGATTATCAGCTTGCTGCGTCCTGTATCTCCGTTGGCATGGCTGCCTATTGGGCTGCTGGTGTTCAAGGAAGCGCAGCCGGCCGCAATCTGGGTGATTTTCATCTCCAGCATCTGGCCGATGATCATTAACACTGCGGTGGGCGTGAGCAAGGTGCCGCAGGATTACATGAACGTGGCGCGCGTGCTGAACCTGTCCGAGTGGAAAATCTTCACCAAGATATTATTCCCGGCGGTATTGCCATACATGATGACCGGCGTCCGTCTTGCGATAGGCGTGGCCTGGCTGGTTATCGTCGCGGCGGAGATGCTGACCGGCGGCGTGGGGATAGGATTCTGGGTGTGGGATGAATGGAACAATCTCAATGTCGAGCACATCATCATCGCTATTTTCGTGGTGGGCATCATAGGTTTGCTTCTTGAGCAGGCGCTCCTGCTCGTGGCAAAACGGTTTGAATATTGATCCTTTGTAATATCAGGAAACCTAATCATGAATAAATATGTTCAGGTAGAAAAAGTGCAAATGGTTTTTGAAACAAAAAAAGGAAAATTTGTTGCACTAAAGGATATCGACTTGGGTATTGATCAGGGTGAATTCATTTCCATCATTGGGCATTCAGGTTGTGGAAAATCAACATTGCTTAATCTGGTGGCGGGGCTGATAGATGCCACCGGCGGTGCCTTATTTTGCGCAGGCCGTGAGATTTCTGGTCCCGGGCCGGATCGTGCCGTGGTATTTCAAAATCATTCGTTGCTTCCTTGGCTGACCTGTTTTGACAATGTCCATCTTGCAGTGGAGCGCGTGTTTGGCCGTAAGGAGGATAAGGCGAGTCTTAAAAAACGAACAAAGGAGGCATTGGTATTGGTTGGCCTTGAGCACGCCATGCACAAGCTGCCGCATGAGATCTCGGGTGGCATGAAGCAGCGTGTTGGTATTGCGCGTGCACTCTCCATGCAGCCCAAGGTGTTGCTGCTCGATGAGCCTTTTGGCGCGCTGGATGCGCTTACGCGCGCCCATCTTCAGGATGAGCTGATGCGTATTGTCGCGGCATTGGGCAGTACCGCGATCATGGTGACGCATGACGTGGATGAGGCGGTGTTGTTGTCAGATCGCATCGTCATGATGACTAACGGCCCGTCGGCAACGATTGGCGAGATATTGGAGGTCAATCTTCCGCGTCCGCGTGATCGACTGGCGTTGGCCGAGGACGCGAATTATGTTCATTTGCGCGGTGAGGTGTTGAAGTTTTTGTACGCACGGCACAAGAAAGAAGCGGCTTGATCATTTTTTATTTTTTATAACCTGGGGCATAACATATGAAAAAAGGTATTTCTAAAGCGCTGTTTAATCCTTCTCTGTTTGTCGCGCTGACAGCCGGAGGTATGGCCGCATCCATGCCGGTGGCTCATGCCGCCGATACGCTGGTCGAGGCGCTAAGCACTGGCAAGGTTTCCGGGCAGCTCCGTTATCGTTATGAATGGGTGGATGATGCGACGAAGACCGAACAGGCAGGAGCATCGACACTGCGTACGCGGCTAGGCTATATGACGGGTGATTACCTTAATTTGGCGGGGTTCATACAACTACAGGATGTGCGTGTGGTAGGCAGTGAGCACTATAACAGCACGGTGAACGGCCGGACACAATACCCGGTTGTAGCCGATCCGGAAAGCGCGCAGGTGCAGCAGGCCTTTCTAAGCTATAAAGGGTTGCCTGACACCGTTTTCAAGTATGGTCGCCAAGCTATCAATCTCGATAATCAGCGTTTCATCGGCACGGTGGAGTGGCGCCAAAATGCTCAAGCCTTTGACGCCTTTACGGTAACCAACAATTCGCTGCCGGATACCACGATATTTTATGGGCATGTCATGAATGTCAGGCGCATTTTCGGGGAAAACAGTCCGCAGCGTGATCTTAATATGTCGAGTGAACTGCTGAATATTGCCTATAAGGGATTTGCACCGGTCTCAATCGTGGGCTACGGCTATTTTCTGGATTATGACAAGGCACAGACCATTTCCAACACGCTATCCAACAAAACCCTCGGATTGCGGTTTGATGGCGGCTACAAGCCTGAGTCGATGGGCGTGAAATTTTTATACACTGCGGAATATGCCAAGCAAAGCAATTACGCGGGTGGCGCAAGCAAGGTAGACGGTGATTACATCAACCTGATGGCGGGTGTCGATGTCAGCGATGTGCAGGTCAAACTTGGCCAAGAGGTGTTAAGTGGGGACGGTAACTACGGGTTTGCTACGCCCTTGGCCACGCTGCATGCCTTTAACGGTTGGGCGGACAAGTTTTTGGTCACGCCAAACGATGGGATCAAAGATACCTTTCTGAGCGCCGGCACGATTCTCGGTGGTGTCAACCTTACGGCTGTTTATCGCAAGTATACTTCCGACAATCTTGGCTATGACTATGGCTCCGAATGGAATCTGCAGGCGGCGAAGAAGATCAACAAGTCATTAGTGCTTACCGCCAAATATGCCGCCTATAGCGCTGACAGCAACGCAACCAATGTTGCGCGCAATACGTCTACCCTGGCCAAAGACATGGACAAGTTCTGGCTGATGGCGGACGTGCAGTTTTGATTTTCTAATGGGATAGCTGTAGGGGCGAGTTGGCGAAGGGACGCTCCTACAGCGGGTATTGCGAAATGCAGGCTGGTTACGGGTGTGATATTAGGTTCTGGGGCTACCAGGGCGATTAATTTCTACAGCCAAACGTGATCATTCCGTGATACTTCCGTGAGCATTGACCTCCACTATCTGTGATCCATCGCAGATCCGGTGCCATCCCTGGCTGGATTCGCCTTCACAAATAGAGAGGAGGTTTTATGAACAAATTTTTCCCATTGAACATGGTTGCACTGCTGGCTGTCTCCAGCCTGTTGAACCCGGTGCTGGCAGACAACAATAAACAGGGCGACGATGACGGCAAACCCGTACGCATCACCGTTCTGTCACCTGAGGATGGCTATAGAACAGGCCTCGGTAGCCGCGCCTTTCTGGTTGATCTCTCCATCCAGTTCAACGGCAACCTCGCCTCCACCGGCGTCACACCCGAGCTGACCGGTCCCGGCGCAATGCAGAACAGCGGCCCCTTCCCCGGTACCTTCGGCCTCGGCGCCAACCACGACCACTTCCCGAGCCTGATAGTACTGCTCAGCTCCACCACCACAGGTGCAGGGGCGGGACAGAACCTCTCCAACCTCTTCAACATCAACACCGTCACCAACCAGGATGAGTCGGGCACCGAGATCTGGTCCACCTGGATCGTCGGCGCACCCAACGCCTTCGGCCGCGTCGGCGAACAGACGCCCTCGCAGCTCTTTGTTGCGGTGGTGGAAGGGACCGCGCCGGATGTGGTCGTCGACATGGACAGCAATGGCAAGATCGACAAAAAGGACTTGAAGCTGATGGGCTACAAGGTGATCTCCAACACCCCAAAGGTTAACTTTGTCGTGAACGGACTCTGATCTTGAATTGAGCGCATGGGTGGCCGCCAGATCAACGGCCACTCATGCGCTGCCTCATCGTCATGGCCAATCCATGTGAGGGATATCCACCATGTACGCCGCGCCCACCCTGGAACGGATCACGGGGCCGATGATGTCAAATCCACGCCCAAGCGCCGTGCGACTTCTTCGTAGGCCTCGATGACATTGCCCAGATCCTGGCGGAAGCGGTCTTTGTCGAGTTTTTTGCGCGTTGCGGCGTCCCACAGGCGGCAGCCGTCGGGGCTGAATTCATCGCCTAGCACGACCTCGCCATGAAAACGGCCGAACTCCAGCTTGTAATCCACCAGCAGGATATCCGCCTCCAGAAAGATAGTTTTGAGGACATAGTTGGCGCGGAAGGTAAGGTCTTTCATGCGCTCGACTTCCGCGTCCGTTGCCCAGTTGAAGGACCTGATATGGTATTCGTTGATCATCGGGTCATGCAGCGCATCGTTTTTGAGGAAGAATTCGAGCGTTGCCGGTGACAGTTCCGTGCCTTCGGGGGTGCCCAGCCGCTTGCAAAGACTCCCTGCGGCGATGTTGCGCACTACGCACTCGATGGGAATCATCTCCAGTTTTTTGACCAGGGATTCGTTGTCGGATAGCAGGCGATCGAAATGGGTGGGCACACCCGCTTCTGCCAGTTTTCCCATGATAAAGGCATTGAATTTGTTATTGACCATGCCCTTGCGCGCCAGTTGGACGATCTTCTGTCCGTCAAAAGCGGATGTGTCATCACGAAAGTGCATGATCACTCGGTCTGCGTCATCGGTGGCGTAAACTGTTTTGGCCTTGCCGGAATAGAGTTCAGCTAGTTTTTGCATTGCACGTTCTCGTAAATTTGAAAAAATACAGGTTTGGAATTCAAGCGATCTCGCGCCACGCCAGGCCATTGTCCTGTTCCGCGATGGCTATCCAATCCGGTTCGCAACCCATCACCTTCGAGAGTGCTGCGCGCGCCAGATCAGGCGTATTGTTTTTTGCGCTCAGATGCGCTGCCACCAGGTGTTGCAGCCGCGAGCAATCCAGTTGTGCCAGCAATTCTGCGGCTTGTATGTTGCTCAGATGCCCATAGGGGCCGCCGACGCGCTGCTTCAGTTTTTTTGAGTATTCGCCGTTCGCAAGCATTTCCACGTCGTAATTGCTCTCCAGCATCAGTGCGTCGCAACCGGTCAATTGTTGCTCGATATGCGGCATGCTGCGGCCGATATCCGTCAACATGCCAAGACGGCGCGCGCCGTCGCTAAAGACGAAGTGCGCAGGCTCGCGCGCGTCATGCGGCACGGCAAAGGGCTGCACCTGCAGGTCGCCGATTTCAAAGGATTTATGGCTATTGAATCGGTGCAAGCCCGGCAGGTTGCGCAGCCACCGATGTTGAGCGGTCCCGGCGGTGGCCCATACCGGCAATCCGTATTTTTTGACCAAAGGACCCACGCCACTCACGTGGTCACCGTGTTCGTGAGTGATCACTATGGCGGTGATGTCCTCCGGACGTCTGCCTAGCCGCGCCAGGCGCTGCTCTGTTTCCGCGACGGAAAATCCACAGTCGACAAGGACGCATGTGCCGTTCTGTTCCACCAGGGCGCCGTTGCCCTGACTGCCGCTACCGAGGGAGGCGAAACGCATTGGGGTAGACGAACCTTATTTCAGTTGTTCATGCAGCAGCGTCAGAAGGCGCTGTGCCATGGGCGAGTTGTCGCGGCCGCCTGCCATGTCCAGCGCGATAATGCGCGTTTCCTTGTCCCCCTGGCTCGCCAGGTTGAGCTGATATGAAGTGCCCTTTTCTTTGTCGTCCGAGGAGAGCAGTTTGGAGAAGAACCCCCGCTTTTCTCCATCCTGGGCAACAGTGCCACTGAAACGCACCTGATAGATACCTTTGGCGCGGTCCTGGTCTTCCACCTTGAGACCCATATGATCGATCGCCTGGCCGGTGCGGCGCCAGGCGTTGGCGAATTCCTCTTGCAGGGTCAGCGCGAGTTGGCCCTGCGCATCGTTGGCGAGGGTAGCACGTGGCGCGGGTTGGCCGGTCAGCTCGTTTTTGATCTCTTTGGCCTTGGTTTCATCCGCGCCTAAATACAGTGCCAAGCGCTTGAGCATCTCGGCCTCAAGCTCCGGGTCGGATGGGCGGGGCAGCCAATTGACGGAGTCGCCCTGTGCGACCTGTGCCATGCCGCGATGGCTGAGGTAGAGTTCGCTAGTGCCGGGTGTCACGCCGGGTTCCAGGCGCAGGCGGAGCGTGTCGCGCGTGGATGATGAACGCAGAAAATCAAGCGATTTGCGCAAAAAGGAGCTGGGTCCGCCTTTTCCGCTACCGGGGCGGTTTTCCACCCAGTCAGTATCCAGGATACCCAGGCGTGGCTCTTCTTTCGTTACGGCAAAACCGCTTTCCGCCAGGAAGCCGCGCACTTTTGACCAGAGCGGGGTTGGGTTTTCCTTGATGACCAACCAGCGCAGGCCGCCGTCACGCTCGACACGGATATTTTCCGGCGTTGGCGCGAGCAGCTTGTCCGCCCGCGTTTCTTGAGGCGCGGCGGGTGCATTGTTCGACGGAGCAGGTGCTGTTATACCGCCTGATGCGCGGCCTGGGATGATGGCGTTGTCATCTATCGCCGGAGCAATAAGATCCGGCGGAATTTCCAGTGAAGGTAGCGATGCGCTCTTTTTATATTCGGCTTCCTTGCTGGGAACCATGCTGCATGCGGAAATTGCCACGATACACGATGCAATTGCGCTTGCCCTGAACACGCGATGGATAAACGGCATATTTTCTGGTGATCCTGTGATTTTTGTTGTGCCGGAAGCTGCCGGGGGGGCGCACTGCTGCATCCTTTGCCGATTCCTGGCGCCGGAGATTATAGCACGCCAGCCTCGCGCAAGGCGGCTCTGACGGTGTTGTGGTGGCGTTCCGAGAGTACAGTCAACGGCAGGCGGATGCCGGGTGGTATCAGCCCCATTTCATACAATGCCCATTTCACGGGAATGGGGTTGGACTCCACGAACAAATCCCGGTGCAGGGCCGTAAGGCGGCGGTTGATGGCCTGTGCCTGTTCACGGTCGCCCCGTAGCGCGGCGGCGCACATTTCGTGCATGGCCCTGGGTGCCACGTTGGCCGTCACCGAAATGTCGCCCTTGGCACCCATGAGTATCAGCTCCATGGCAGTGGCGTCATCGCCCGAGTAGAGGTCAAGACGGTCGCCGCAGCGCTCAAGAATCTCCTGCCCACGTTCCAAATTGCCGGTGGCTTCCTTGATACCGACGATGTTGGAAATGCTGGAGAGGCGCTCCACCGTTTCCGGCAGCATGTCACATGCGGTGCGTCCCGGCACATTATAGAGTATCTGCGGGATCGGTACGGCGTTGGCAATCGCCTTGTGGTGCAGATACAGCCCCTCCTGGGTGGGCTTGTTGTAATAGGGGGTTACCAGCAGGCAGGCATCGGCCCCGGCCTCCATCGCGCAACGTGTCAGCTCGATGGCCTCGCGGGTGCAGTTGGCGCCAGTGCCGGCGATCACGGGTATGCGCCCGCGCACCTGGTCTATCACCTCGCGCAGCAGGCCTGCATGTTCTTTCATGTCGAGCGTGGCTGATTCGCCCGTCGTGCCGACTGCGACGATGGCGTCAGTGCCATTCTCTATGTGAAATTCAATGAGACTGGCCAGGCTGTCGTGATCCAGCGAGCCGTCCGCGTGCATGGGGGTGACCAAGGCCACCATACTACCGTGAAACATGGGAGATCTCCGCGACTGCAAAAGATGTCATAGTACTTGCGACACAATGCGATGACAAGGATGAGGTTTTTGTGCGGTTCTCAGCGGCTTATTTTACCTCGAATTTCAATAAGCTCCCGGATTTTTTCCGGCGTGGGCGGATGTTCGCTGACAATGTCCAGTGTATGGGCCGATTCCTCCGGCGTAAGGGGTTCGAAAGTGGCGAGCTGGCGTTCGAACACCCTGATATCCGCCTCCGATGCGTCATGGCCTTCTTGTCCCCGCTGGGTGATGCGCGCGCGCAGCACGGCTTCGGGTGCTTGGTAGTTGAGGATTACGAAGGGTACGCCTAAGCACGCGGCGAGGTCGTGAAACATGTCGCGTTGTGCGCGTTTGAGAAAGGCGGCGTCGATAATTGCCGGATAGCCGGACTCAATGACGGTGCGCGCCAGGCCGGCGAGGTGTTGATAGGTGCGGCGGCTGGTGTCGGCGGTGTACAGGCCGGTGTCGATGCCGGAGACCGTGCGTGCTTCCGGGGTAAGGCCGAACAGGCGTTTGCGCTCCACATCGGAGCGCAGGCGGATGGCGCCCAATGTTTCGAGCAGTAACTGGGTATGGGTCGTCTTGCCGGAGCCGGACAGGCCGTGGGTGATGATGAGCGGCGTCGCACGCGGATGCGTGTAGCTTTCGGTCAAACCAGCATAGCGCTGGTATTGCAGATGGGCAGCGCGTCCTTCCTCTTCGCTCAGGCCAGCTTGTCCGAGCCGGATACACGCCACTTTGGCGCGCACCAAGGCGCGGTAGACCAGGTAGTAGCGCAGCAGGCGCAATCCCTGGTAATCGCCGCCAGCGGCGAGATAGGCATTGAGGAGGCGCCACCCCAGCGCGCTTGCGCCGCGGCTGTCGAGGTCCATCATCAGAAAGGCCGCCTCGCTCATCACATCGATCCAGCGCAGGTTTTCGTTGAATTCCAGGCAATCGAAGATGGTTATCTGCTCATCCAGCAACGCCATGTTGGCCAGGTGCATGTCGCCGTGGCATTCGCGGATAAAGCCATTCGCCTTGCGCTGCTGCAAAAAAGGCAGGAGGCGGGTAGATTCGGTTTCGCTCCAGGTGTGCAGGCGTTCGAGTTGTTCGATGCCGGCGGGTTCGGTGAGATGTGGCCGTATATGTAAGAAATTTTCCTCCACCGGCTGATAGACATTCGCGGGGCTGCCGTAGGGGGTGTCTTGTCCGGCAATGGCAATGCGTTGATGAAATCCGGCAATGAGTTGCGCAAGGCTATCGATATGTACGGGCCGGAGTCCGCCGCGCGCCATGACACGGTCGAGCTGCGCCTCTTGCGGGAATTGCACCATTTTGACCGCATACTCGAAGGGTGGGTCCACGCCATCTAAGGCGGGCTTGGCAGGGCTGCCCGTGATAGCAATGACCCCGATATAAAGCTGCGGCGCGAGGCGCCGGTTGAGGCGCAGCTCTTCTTCGCAGTAATAGCGGCGTTTTTCCAGCGTGGAGAAGTCGAGGAATCCCAGGTCTAGCGGTTTTTTGATCTTGTAGGCATAGGGGCCGGTCAGAATTACCCAGGAAATGTGTGTTTCGATGACCTCGAAACATTGTGCCGGATGGTCATACAGCGCGGGGTTTTGCAGCGAGCGGATCAGTGGAGTGTCCTGGCTGTGGTGTGACCGGGCATTCATGGGCGGTTCTGCCTCCGGGCTCGTGTGGGTTATGGCGCGACGCCGCATGCCTTTGTACACAAAAGCGGCCGCAACTAATAATACCATTCCCACCCATACTGCTACGCAAATACGAGCGGGTATTCTTCGATAAGTTAATGAATCTGTGAGATGAATCGAGATTTTCCATTAGAGGTTCATCAAGGCGGATATACAACAATTGGCGGACAAGTTTACAAATTGTCGAAAAATCTTACACCTTGAATTTGCAAGCATTCAAAGACCTCACATCACAAAGGGTGTTGCATTGGGAGACCTGACGCCGTGGCGCAGGTTTCTTTCTATCCATTTGCAGAATATCTCTGCAAATGGCGAAAATTAGCCGATGTTAACGGAAATTAGCGTCAGTTATGATGCGTCACCTGCCGCTTTTCAGGCGTCAGGGTTCCCGTCGCCCCCCTTTTCCGGTACAATACGACACTACAGCCTGCAAGGAGGCCCCATAGGTTTGATATGGTTTTATCCGGGGAACCTCTGAAAAGCCACATCATTAAGGTTTTTCAGAACGAAAAGACAAAACGCGATTTGGTCTTTTCTCCGAAAATCGACGTGCCTTTTGCACACGATTTTTTAGCGGTACACCCTATACCGCATCCGAAGGGTTTTTTGAGAGGTAAACAGTATGAAGCGGGATACTCGTCCGTTTTTCAGCACTGGTTCAATGTTTTTTCCGGCCGTTACAGCAGCCATGCTGATCGCAACCGCGATCTGGCTCGCACAGTGGAATGATTCAGGCAGTAAATATCCTGTCCAGACCACGCAGCCTACTGGATCATCAGGCGCGGATGTAGCTCCCAAGATGGCTCAGCCATCACGGATTGAGTTGCAGAAGGTCAAGGTGTCCAGTGCCGCCGAGCTTGAGCGCCTGTTCGATTCGCTCGATTATACCTGGCCGCCGCAGGCGGGCAAGACCGTGCCGCGCATCGCCGTTGAGGCGTTTCCCGCCGATTTGGATCGTGTCAGTGATTCTCGCCACAGAAAATCGCTTTTCTTCCGTGCCCTTTTGCCGATTGTGTTGGCGGAAAACGACCATGTCCGCCAGGAGCGCGATTACGCCCTGCACTTGCTGGCCAATGGTGTGCCCGAGGCGGGCACACCACGACGGGAATGGCTGGACGAGCGTCTGACGCGTTACCGTATCCGCGGTTCGCTTGAACACAAAGCAGTGCGCGATCAGCTTCTGCAACGGCTCGATGTGGTGCCAACCTCGCTGGCATTGGCCCAGGCCGCCAGCGAAAGCGGCTGGGGCATGTCGCGCTTCGCGCAGCAGGGGAATAACCTGTTCGGCCATGTCACTTCGAATGCAAGCAAGGGCATGGTGCCAACGGCGCGCCCAGAGGGGCTGACCCATGCGATGCGCACCTTTCCCACCGTGAGAGAGTCGGTGCGTGCCTACGTGAGCAATCTCAACACCAGCCGCGTCTACAGCGAGTTGTGGCGTTTGCGTGAGCGCATGCGGGTTACCGCTTCATTCCTCGATCCGATGCCGCTCGCGGCGGGGCTGATGAGTTATTCGGTGCGTGGCCAGGATTACATAGATGATATCCGCACCATTATCCGCAACAACCGGCTCACTACTTTGTTGCGCCATGTTGATCTGCGCCCTGATCTGAAGTTGGCTGATGCCGCTGAGCTGGTGACTGCTTCAGGGAAACGCCGCCAATCCAAAGATGGCTGAACCAGTAATGCCGGCCCGGCTCCCTGGCCGGCGCCGAGCAGTTGTAGCGGCTGCGCCCCGCGCCTAACGGGCGTGCCGCGCGCACCGCAAAGCGTCGCGCCCCTTTGTCGATCCATTCTATCTTTGCCTCACCCTGCCCACTGACAAAACAGGCGAGCTTCTCCAGGCGCGCGCCGCTTTGCGCGAGCGTCACCACCATGCGGGGCCGGCCATCCGCGCCTAGTACCGGATCCCACGGTTCTGTTTGGCTTACCGGTAATGCCAGACTCGCCGCCTTGGTGCGGAATTCCTCGATACCGGCATGAGTCTCGGAGACCGGATAGCGCGGTAGCACGCGCAGATCGGAATATGCTCCCACCGGTCCTGATTGTTCCCCGATACCCGCATAGCCGAGGTCTTTCACGATCTCCGCAAGGGCCGTGTTGTACTCACCATAGGGATAGGAAAAGAGCATGGGTGCCGCGCCCAGTTCTTTTTCGATGCGCCGCTGGGCATGAGTGATGTCCGCGCGCACTCGTGCCTCCCAAGCCTCTACGTTTTCTCCCGTGCGCTTGCGGATCATGTGATCGTGTCGGGTCGATTGATTGGCGAAACTGCCGCCGTGCTTTTGCATTTCGCGCATTTGATCCCAGGTAATATAGGCGGGCAGGCGCTGATCTATCGCATCGGTATAAATGAACACGGTGAACGGCCAGCCACGCTTGCGCAGGTGCGGATAGGCCTGCGTATAGGTGGAAATGGGGCCATCGTCGATGGTGATGGCCACCGTTTTGTCCGGGATAGGCTTGGCGGTGCGCAGATGCTCGACAATCCGCTCCAGCGGCCACACCTGATACCCGGCCTGCGCCAGATAGTTCAGGTGCGCATCGAATTGCTCCAGGCGCACGTTGGTGTCGGGGTACTTTGATACACCGAAATGATTGTACATAAAAACCGCCGCGTGGGATTCCGAGGGTAACGGTGCGGCAGCCGTTCCTGTGCGTCCCTGCACGGCGAGTGTGGCGGATGCGCATAGCAACAGCAGGGAGCCTGTCAGCCACCGTTTCATTGATATTTTCCTGTGCCTATCGGGCGGGGCGCTTTCTTTCCAGCACCACAAAACTGTAATGATAGGGATTGGTCTCATCCGGTGCGCAATCGGTATGTTCGACTTCGCTCCACTCGGTGTGGTCAAACGCCGGAAACCAGGCGTCTCCGGCAAAGTCTTCATGAATCAGTGTTAGATAGAGCCGTTGCGCTCTTGGCAGCAGTTGCTCATAGAATGACGCGCCGCCGATCACCATGATTTCCCCGCTGTTCGTAGCGGCGGCGAGGGCCTCGTCGACGGTGTGGGTGACAATGCAGCCCGGTGCCTGATAATCGCGGTCATTGGTGATGATGATGTTGGTACGCCCCGGCAGAGGTTTGCCGATGGACTCATAGGTCTTGCGGCCCATGAGGATCGGCTTGCCCATCGTGATCTTCCTGAAATGTTTCAGGTCGGCAGGCAGGCGCCACGGCAGGGTGTTGTTGATGCCGATGACACGGTTGTTGCCCATCGCGGCGATGAGAGAAATGATCATCCGCTTAGACCGCTACGGGTGCCTTGATGGCGGGGTGCGACTGGTAACCCAGCAATTCGAAATCCTCATACTTGAAATCGAAAATCGAGGTGACCTCGGGATTGAGCTTCATCTGCGGCAGGGGATAAGGTTCGCGCGAGAGCTGTAGATCCACTTGCTCAAGGTGATTCGAGTAAAGATGGCAGTCCCCGCCCGTCCAGATGAATTCGCCGGGCTGCAAGCCGGTGACCTGTGCGACCATCAGCGTGAGCAGGGCATAGGAGGCGATGTTGAACGGCACGCCCAAAAAGATATCGGCGCTACGTTGATAAAGTTGGCACGACAAGCGGCCTTCGGCGACGTAAAACTGGAAAAAGGCATGACAGGGCGGCAGGGCCATGTTGTCGATCTCGCCTACATTCCACGCGCTGACGATAAGGCGGCGTGAATCGGGGTGGGTCTTGATCTGTGCGATGACCTGGCTGATCTGGTCGATATGGCGGCCATCGGGCGTGGGCCAGGAGCGCCATTGATAGCCGTAGACGGGGCCTAGCTCGCCGTTTTCATCAGCCCACTCATTCCAGATGCTTACACCATTTTCTTTGAGATAGTGGATGTTGGTGTCGCCGCGCAGAAACCACAGCAGTTCGTGGATGATGGATTTCAGGTGGAGCTTTTTGGTGGTTACCACCGGGAAGTCGTGGCGCAAGTCGAAACGCATCTGATGGCCGAACACGCTCAGCGTGCCGGTGCCGGTACGGTCTTCCTTGCGCACGCCGTGCGTTTTTACATGGCGCATGAGGTCCAGATATTGCCGCATGTCACAAGCCCTTGCTTTGAAGTTTCAGGTTTTTCGTATAGGCCCACCACAGCAGGCCGCCGCCCGCCAGTATCATGGGGGTGGATAGCACTTGCCCCATCGTCAACCAGCCGAAGGCGAGGTAGCCCAGTTGCGCATCGGGTTCGCGCACGAATTCTGCTATAAAGCGGAACAGGCCGTAAAAGACCAGAAACATGCCGGAGACGGCCATTGCCGGACGGGGTTTGCGGGAAAAAAACCATAAGATCAGGAAGAGCGCTATGCCTTCGAGAAAGGCCTGGTAAAGCTGGGAAGGGTGGCGCGGTAGCGGTCCGCCAAAGGGGAAGACCATGGCCCACGGCGCATCGCTGACCTTGCCCCATAGCTCGCCGTTGATGAAGTTGCCGATGCGTCCCGCGCCCAGGCCGATGGGTACCAGCGGCGCGAGAAAGTCGGTCACCTGGAAAAAGGTTTTGCTGGTTTTACGGCCCAATAGCCACATCGCCACGAACACACCCAGCATCCCGCCGTGAAACGACATGCCGCCTTCCCAAACCTTGAGCATTTTCAGCGGGGCATCCAGATAGACCGGCAGGTCATAAAACAGGATATAGCCGATACGCCCGCCCAACACCGCGCCCAGCGCCCCATAAAACACCATGTCGCTGACCTGTTCAGCGGTCCATCCCGAGCCGGGGCGGCTGGCACGCAACCGGCCCAGCCACCAGGCGGCGCCGAAGCCCAGCAGGTACATCAGGCCATACCAGTGGACCTTGAGCGGGCCGAGGCTGATGGCGATGGGGTCGATGTTCGGATACGTTAGCATAGTGGGCAAGTATACCATCCTGGGAACAGTAGTTGACCGCCACTGATCCTCTTCACGCGCTTGGCAATACCCGCCCAATAAACGCCTTGAGGTAATTGGTCTCGGGGATTGCCGGATGCACGGGATGATCCGGCCCCTGATGCCCCTGTTCGATGATTTGCAGGTTACGGTCGATATGACGCGAGGCGCGTAACATGGCATCCATCAAGGCAGGGCGCGGCAGGTGAAATGAGCAGGAGGCCGAGATGATGATGCCATCTTTGCCGAGCACCTGCATTGCTTGCTGGTTGATGCGCTGATAGGCCTCCAGGCCGGCGCGCATGTCCTTTTTTCGTTTGATGAAGGCGGGCGGGTCGAGAATGACGACGTCGAATTTCTCACGATCAGTGCGCAGGGCTTTAAGCGCCTCGAAGGCGTCGCCATGCATACCTTTGACACGTTCGGCGACACCGTTGAGTCCGGCATTGTGCTGCGCGGCGGCAAGTGCAGCCTCGGAGCTGTCGACACATGTCACCTCGCTGGCGCCCGCTACGGCGGCCTGCACACCCCAGCCGCCGATATAGCTGAATACGTCAAGCACGCGCTTGCCGCGCACATACTGCTGCATGCGCGCGCGGTTGAGGCGGTGATCGTAGAACCAGCCGGTCTTTTGTCCCGCAAGCAGCGGCGCAACGAATTGCACGCCATTTTCCTCCAATGTGACTGTTTCAGGGGCCGTGCCGAGGACGGTTTCCACATAGCTGTCCAATCCTTCCATGGCGCGGCTGCTGGTGTCATTGCGCAGCACGATGCACGAGGGCTTGATCACCTGATCCAACGCCGCCACGACCTCGTCTTTGCACCGCTCCATGCCTGCGGTAGTGATCTGCGCCACCAATACGTCGCCAAAGCGGTCTACCACCAAGCCGGGGAGGCCATCGCTGTCACCGAATGCCAGACGATAATAGGGCTTGTCGAACAGCGCTTCGCGCAGCGATAGCGCCATATTGAGGCGATGCACCAGCAGTGACTTGTTCAACACCCGCTCCGGATCACGGCTGACCAGCCGCGCACAGATCAGCGAATGCGGGTTCACATAACCATTGCCGATCACTTCCCCCCGGTGATCCTGGATTTCGATCAACTGGCCTGCCTCGAAGGCGGTGAGCGGTGTCTTGCCGGTGTCCACCTCGTTGCTGAATACCCATAAATGCCCGGCGCGCAGGCGGCGGTCTTCGTTTTTTTTGAGGTGGAGAGGGGGGAGTGTCATGGTGAAAGGCCTGGTTATGATTTAGGGTTTAGGGTGAAATCAGCGTTAATTTTGGAAAATAGCTGCTGTAGCGCTGTGTGTCGCGTGTTATGAGCGGAATGCCGCGTATCGCCGCATGGGCGCCAATGTAAAAATCCGGCAAGGGAGAGCGGCGCGTACCGCCGGATTTACGATATTTGATAAAACATTTACCCGCCAGGAAGCCCGCCTCCCACGGTAAATCCTCACGGCGAAAAAATTCCGCGGGCAGTGCCTCATTCAGATCTTCAATCTGGTCAAAACCGACAGAGACTTCGCTGTAGATAATCGGGTTAATGATCAGGATGTGATCTTCGGCCAAGGTTTCTAACTGGCCAGCAGACCAGTTGTACCATTGTGCGTCATGGGTCACGATATCCAGAATAATATTGCTGTCTACCAGTACCTCATGAGTGCTGCCCGTGCCTTGCCTAGTTTTCACGGGTCAGTGCCATGATCTCATCTGTACTCATGCCTGTGGTGGCTTTACCGCGCATGGCCTGAATCAATCGTTTGCCGCGCACCGAGGTTTTACCCGTCTTGCGCAGCACCACCGCATCGTTTTCAATGCTGAATTCTACTTCAGTGTCAGGCAATAGACCTAATTTATTACGAATTTCAATGGGAATGGTGACCTGGCCTTTGCTGGTGATGTGCATTGGTGCTTCCTCAAGGTAAGAATCTTACAGGTAAGAATAGGAGTTGACGGGTGTGGCGTCAAGGTGTTCCATGTATCCCCGCCTGATGACGCTGGAAATGTGGTTGCGCAAAATGGGGTGAGAAAAGTCAAAACAACCTTAATATCATCATATTCTTCAATCACCCTTCTCCCTGCAAGAGGGGCGAGGGGATATATTAATCCTCTGATTGAAATGGATGGAATTAGCCGTGTTTTGTTTGCAGATAACCGATTATTTTACGTGGCGCATGGGATACGGATGCAACACATCCAGCGGCACGCTATGCCCGGCGCTTTGCACGATGCGCGCGTGTTCGCGGCGAAATTCGCGGGCGTTGGACAGGCCGCAGGCGTGGGCCAGTTTATCTACCTCCACACCCATCCAGCGTGCATAATTCGCCACGCGCGTGGCTTTATCCTCTACAACCAAACCGCGTTGCAGTTTTTTGTTGTGCGTGGTGATGCCGGTGGGGCAGGTGTTTTGATGGCATTGCAGGGATTGTATGCAGCCCAGCGCGAACATGAAACCGCGTGCCGTCACCGTGAAATCCGCGCCCATGCACAGCGCCCAGGCGACTTTGGCGGAGGTGACCAGCTTGCCGGAGGCGATCACGCGAACGCGTTCGCGCAGGCCGCTTTCGATCAGCGTATCCACCAGCATCGGCAGCGCTTCGTTGAGCGGCAGGCCGACATGGTCCGCCAATACCTGCGGTGCAGCACCGGAACCACCGTCGCCACCGTCAAGCGTAATAAAGTCCGGCGCGCTATCCATGCCTCGGCGAACAATGGCTTCGCATAAGCTGCGAATCGCCGCCTCCGACCCTAGCACGGTCTTGATGCCTACCGGCAGGCCAGTCACTGCACGGATGCGCGCGATCATGTTCAGCAGGTCGTCATCATTCTTGATGTCGGGATGGCGGTTGGGGCTGTCTGAAGGCTGGCCCATGGGGATGCCGCGAATCTGGGCTATTTCCTCGGTTACCTTGATGGCGGGCAGTACACCGCCGCGTCCCGGCTTGGCACCTTGGGCCAGTTTGATTTCAAAAGCCCTGACGTGTTGCGCCACTTCACGCAGGCGCGCGTCGCTCAGATGTCCTTCCGCGTCGCGCACGCCGTACTTGGCTGTGCCGATCTGAAAGATCAGATCACCACCGCCCTCAAGGTGATACGGGGAAAGCCCGCCTTCGCCGGTATTCATCCAGATTCCAGCTTCTGCCGCGCCGCGCGACAGCGCACGCACCGCCGGAGCGGAGACGGCGCCGTAACTCATGCCGGAGAGGTTGACGATTTTGCTTGCAACGAAGGGCCGTTCGCAGTGCGGGCCGATCACCAGTGGTGGTGCGGTTTCACGTTCATCTTCCAGCACTGCATAGGGTGCGTTGACGAAGATCAGCGAGCCGGGCTCGCGCAGGTCGTTGGTGGAGCCAAAGCCGATGATGCCGCCGAGATTTTTCGAGGTGCGGTAGATCCAGGTGCGGGCAGCGCGGTTGAAGGGCATTTCCTGCCGGTCATGGGCAAAGAAATACTGGCGGAAGTATTCGCCCTGTCTTTCCAGGAAATAGCGCAGCCGCCCGACCACAGGGAAGTTGCGTCGCACGGCATGTTCTTTCTGGAAAATATCCTGAATGAACATCACGAACAGGGTGAGCATCACGATGCCCGCCGCCCAGCCCATGATAACCACGCCCCAGTTCACTACCCCAGTGACGCTCATAAAATAGCGAAATCTCCGTTATGTACTACACTACATAATAGCGGCACAACCCTGGGTTTTTTGATGCGGACTGGGGTGTCACTCCCACATTGCGCACATCCCGCGCAGCACCATGTCCGTGAGGCTGATGATGCCAATCACCTTGCCATGCTCCACCACCGGCCCGCGTGAGAGGTGAAAGCGCTCGAAAAGCCGGGCGCAGTAGCGGATGTCCATGTCGGGGGGGATGGTAATCACCGGCTTGGACATCACCTCGTAAATGTTGATGCGCTCCGGCGCGCGATCCCTGGCGAGAACCTGGCGCGAAATATCGGAGAGCAGCACCATGCCGTATTCGTCATTCGCGTGACGTTTGTCGACGATCAGTGCCTTGGTCTCTACATACTTCATCTTGAGGACGGCCTCTTTGACTGTGGTCATGCCGTCCACCAGGTCAAATTCGTGCTTCATGACATCCCGCACCCGGATCAGCTTGCGCTCGCTCATATCTCTTCCTCCACCAAACCACTTAGTTTGCGTACCTGATGTGTTACGCCCACGGCATCTTCAACGTCAATCTGAAAGGCGATGCCCGCGCCAGGCCTGCTGTCGAACTCGCCCACCTGTGCAATTTTATCAAGAATCTTGCGGCTTAAATGCTCCTCTACCAGAAGCAGCAGCATATCGCGCTGCGTTTCCAATGTCAGCCCGAGAAAGGTCTTGGTCTTTTGCAGTCCTTCACCGCGGGCGTGATTGATAACCGTTGTGCCGGTTGCCCCTGCCTGGCGTGCAGCATCCATGACCTTTTCAGTCTTGTCGTCTTCCACAAACGCAATCAGCAATTTGAAGTGCATATATTTTCTCCTCTATTCTCCACTCTGTGTTTTTCGCCGCCTTGCCAGCCATTCACTCAGCTGGGCATAACCCATCACCGTAATCAGCGGGCACAATACGGTCAGTGCGATCAGCCCGAAACCATCCAGCAACGGGCTGCGTCCCGGCACGGCGCTCGCCAGTCCCAGGCCCAGTGCGGTCACCAGCGGCACCGTTACCGTGGAGGTGGTTACGCCCCCGGAATCATAGGCCAGAGGGATGATCGTGCGTGGTGCAAATGCGGTTTGTATCATCACGATCACATACCCGGCGATGATGTAATAGTGCAGCGGTGTGCCGGTGACGATGCGGAACACGCCCAGCGTAATCCCGATTGACGCCCCTACCGCCACCGCCACACGCAAGCCCCACACACCCACTGCGCCGCCCGACACCTCATGTGCCTTCATCGCCACTGCGATCAGCGCCGGTTCGGCCAGGGAACAGGAAAAGCCGATGGCGGCGGCGAACAGGTAGACCCAGCGGTAATCCCACCAATGCACACCTTGCGCCGCTTGTCCCGCTCCATGGATAAACGCCGGGTCGGTCAATTGCTGTGCCATCAGCCTGCCCAGGGGGAACAGCGCCTGATCCAGTCCTTCCAGAAACAATGCCAGGCCCACCAGCACGTAGATAAACCCGATCAACACCTTTTTCAGGTTGGGGATGGATCGGCGTATCACCAGCCACTGGAAGCCGAACAGAATCGCCGCAATGGGCAGCACATCCCGCACGGTGTGGACGATTGCGGACAACAGGTGCGACACGGATTCCATTTTAGATCATCATCCCGTAGATCATCACAAAAATCATCGGCGTGAGCGAGGCGAACGCAATCAGGCCAAAGCCGTCCACCATGGGGTTGCGCCCCTTGATGGAGGACGCCAGCCCCACACCCAGCGCGGTAACCAGTGGCACCGTGATGGTGGAGGTGGTCACCCCGCCCGAATCATAGGCGATGCCAATGATCTGTGGCGGGGCGAACAGCGTCATCACCATCACCCCCAGGTAGCCGCCGATGATCAGGTATTGTACCGGCCAGCCTTTGATAATGCGGAACACACCGAGCACCAGCGCCACCCCCACTGCCAGCGCCACCGTCAGGCGCAGCCCCAAGGCGTAGGAGGTGCGCGCCTCGTCATTTGCCGCAATTATGTGGCCTTCCGCCGCCACGCGCGCCGCCTCGTTTGCCACTGCGATCAGCGCGGGTTCGGCCACGGTTGTTCCGAAACCCAGCGCAAAGGCGAACACCAGCAGCCAGGTCAGGCTACCCTTGCGCGCGAAGGCATAGGCCATCGCCTCGCCGAGAGGGAACAGCCCCATCTCCAGTCCGCGCACGAACAGTGTCAGCCCCAGCGCCACCAGCACAGCGCCCCACAGCAGCCCGCCCAGGTTGGGGATAGGCTGCTGGACCACGGCCAGTTGAAAAAAAGCGATCACCAGCACAATCGGCGCCAGGTCGCGGACGCTGCTCAGCAAGGAGTGCAGAAAGATAGTTATTTGATTTTTCAAAAGTAAGTGGTTCCGGTTGTGCGCGCCGCCTCAAGTGCTGCAGGGCTGGCGCACGGTGCGTTTGGCATAGCGTAACGCATCAAAGTTACTAAAGCGTGGATATGAATCATCCGATATATTGCTTAGAGATCTCGATAAATGCACCTTTGACGTAATGCACGGAGTTGTATGGCTTGCAAATATCCGCGATTATAGGGATGATAAATATTTTTAGGTGGGAAAACATCACTTAGCGGGACGGCAGGGAAGTTTTGGCTCTGTCCGGCCGTATGCGTGTGAGACAAAAGCTATGCCAAAAACTATAAAATTGCCAGGCAGTTGCTTGTCGAGTATTCGGCTGTGGGGTGCGCTCGCGCTCCTATTGGTTACGGGGTGGTTGGGCAACGTGGCGCAGGCGGCTACGACGTTTCTTGGGCCAGTGAATGCCAGTGCGGATGAGGCCGACGCCCTGCCTGGTGACGGGATTTGTAGGGCAACGGGCGGAAATTATTGTACCCTGCGTGCCGCAATCCAGGAATCCAATGCTCTATTCCCCAAAGGCGTTACCGATATCACCATCACGGTCAACACAGGCACTTACTTCCTTGGCCTGACGGGCGCCGACGACGATGCTGCCGCCACCGGCGATCTCGACATTCTCGGCACCTGCCCGAGCGCCGACATTAATCTGCCTTGTCTGAAGATCGAAGGCAATGGTAAGGGGGACACCATCATCGACGGCAAGGGTATGGCCCGTGTCTTTCACTTTGTCGGCAAAAACACCGTAAAAATCACCGGGGTGACTATCCAAAACGGTGGCGTTACGAATGAAAATGGCGGCGGCATCAAAAATTCCAATGGCTGGGTGACGCTGGAAAACTGCGCAATCACTCAAAATACCATCGGGAATACGACAGGCGCCAGATACGGCGGCGGCGGTATCTACAACGCGTTTGGCGGGCGCATGGTGATTAACGGTTGCACTATCAGCGGCAATAAAGTCAACAATACGCAGGGGATGAATGGGGACGATTATATTTTCGGTGTCGGCGGTGGTGGTGGCGGTATCAGCAATGTTGGTGTGATGACGATTAAGTCAACCACAATCCAGGACAACTTGGGCAGGCCGTTAGGCGGCGGTATCATGAATGTCAGCGGGTTTGTGGGGGAAAGTGGCAAACTCACCATCATCAGCAGCACTCTGCAAGGCAATAAAAATGCCAAGGATGACGGTACCCCGAACGGGGTTGGCGGCGCCCTTAGCAATCAGGGCGGCCTGGTAAGTATCAAGCAGTCCATAATCAGCGGCAATACTGCCCGTGAGGGCGGGGGTGTTTTCAACACCAACAGCGCTGCCGGGCAGGGGACGATCAGCGGCAGTGTGTCGATCATCGCCAGCCTTGTCGATAACAACATCGGTAACGGCCTGTCCAACAAGGATGCAATGGAGGTCCGTTACAGCACCATCAGCAATAATAAGGCCCAGCCTTTTGACACCTGCACGGGCGGCTCCGGTGGCTGTACAAACGGTGCTGACGGCGGCGGCATCAACAACTATGGTCCCGGCGAGCTCACGGTGGAAAACACCACCATCACCCTCAACACTGCCAGAAACGGCGGTGGTATCAATAACGGCCGTGCCATGGCGCTCACCAGTATCACCATCAGTGATAACACGGCCACGAATGCCGATGGTGGCAAAGAAATTTTTATCAATATCCAGGACATCGTGAGCAACCCTGCCAAGTTTAAAACCGTGCTTTTGAGCAATATCATCGGCGGCAATGGCGTTGCCAGCAGTAACAATTGCAGTGGCGGTACTGTGGGTAACTCAGACAATACGCTTGTCAATGCGGATTACCTCAAAACCATTACTTCCAAGGGTTACAATCTGGAAAATGGCAATAGTTGCGGCCTCAAGGGGGCGGGTGATCTTAATGCCAATCCGAACCTTGGCGCGCTTGCCGATAATGGCGGCGGTACGCAGACGATTTTGCCCGGTGGCGTGTACCCCAAGAATTTTATGCCTGGCAGTCCTGCCATCGGTAAGGGCGCCTGCCCCAGCCCCGCGTTCGACCAGCGTCAGTTCGGGCGGCCGGGAACGGATAGGGTGTGCGACATCGGTGCTGTGGAGTCTGATGGTGATAAGGCAGTCCAGAAGGTCGATCTCGAGGTGCAGAAAACTGCGAATGTTCCCTCGGTTGTGTTGAATGGCCCAATAATATATACCCTTACCGTGACCAACCATGGACCTGGCATTGCCGTGGACATTACTCTGACAGACAGGCTGCCTGCGGGCGTGACCTATGCGGGATGGGCTCAACCGGTCCCTAATACTAACCCCTCGGGTGTTCGATGTAACGACCCTACATCATCCGCCGATCCTACCTGCACGCTTGCCAGCTTGGAGCCAGGCGCGAGTTTCACCGTATACCTCACGGTGCAGGTGACGGATGGTAGTCTCGTCCCCACTGACCCCGCTCAAGTTAGAACCATCGAAAACATGTCGTCGGTGAGTGTCACATCGCCGGCCGATTACCTTCCCGGCAGCAATGGTTCGCTGACCAGTTGTGTGCGTGGCGCCTGCGCGATTACCCGGGTGTTGATGGGTGACGGTGTTACCAACTTTACCCCTAGCGGCGGCGGCGGGGTCTTCGGTCCTTGGGCGTTGTTGTTGCTTGGGGTGCCGGGGTTGTTCCTGCTGCGTCGCCGAATGTAGGGTGCGCCGTACCCATGAAGGGCACAATGCGCGCACCTCCTTCTCATCTTTACCCTACGCCGCCAACCTCGCCGCCGTCTCCGCCAGCCTTTTTCCGAGCGCACGGCACAGGCGCTTTTCCTCATCACTGATCGGCAGCTTGCTGTCCAGGCCCGCCACATGGCTGGCGCCGTAGGGCGTGCCTCCGCTGGTGGTGCTCAGCAGGTCGGTTTCGCTGTAGGGCAGTCCCATCACGATCATGCCATGATGCAGGAGTGGCAGCATCATCGACAGTAAAGTACTTTCCTGCCCGCCATGCAGGCTGGAAGTGGATGTGAACACCGCCGCCGGTTTGCCTATCAGCGCGCCCGACAGCCACAATGAGCTGGTCCCATCGAGAAAATATTTGAGCGCGGCGGCCATGTTGCCGAAGCGGGTTGGGCTGCCCAGCGCCAGCCCCGCGCATTCGCGCAGGTCGTCCAGCGTCACATAGGGTGGCCCGTCGCCAGGAATGGTGTCTTCCACCGCTTCACACACCGTCGACACCGTGGGCACCGTGCGCAGCCGCGCCTGCATACCGGGCACTTCCTCTACACCGCGCGCGATGAATTGCGCCATTTGGGCTACCGCACCGTAACGGCTGTAATAAAGAACCAGTATATCAGCCATGAAATATTCCCTTGCCTGTGGATTGTAATGTGGTTCATTCTAACCACAACCGCCCCTTTCTTGACACCCCAGGGGGCGGGTGATAGTTTCTTTAAATGATTGAAGAGCCTGTATGCCGATGATTCTGAGTTTTAAAAAACCTCACAGCACGCAGCGTGGGCTGTTCCCGGCGTGCGCGCTCAGGCGGCTGGCTTGGGTGTTTCTGGCAGGCGGGCTGGCCGTCAGTGGTGGTTGCGCCACTGTACCCCCGACCCAGGAAATGAGCGATGCCCGTCAGGCGCTTGATGCGGCGCATCGGGCTGAGGCCACCCGGCATGCACCTGACGCGCTGGAAGGAGCGGAAAGTCTGCTCTCTCAGGCTAAGGATAAGTTGGGGGCGGGCGCATTCACACAAGCGCAGAAAACAGCTTTGGCAGCCAAAGAGGAGGCAACCAAGGCGCGCGCCATGGCGTCGGCTATCAGTGCTGCCAAAGCAGCGCTAAGCGATGCGGCGGCAATGGATGCGCAGTCACCCGAGGCGCAGGAGCTACTGGGGCAGGCAGAAGCCGCCGCCAAGGTGGATGACGACAAAAATGCCGTCAGGCTTGCCGGTGAGGCTGCTCAGCGGGCGAAACAGGACATCAATCACGCTTACCTGGGCAAGGCCAAGGCAATGCTTGAAGAGGCAAAGACCTTTCAGGCGATTTCCACCGGACAGCGCGCAGCTCTGGAGTCTGCAGAGGCGGCATACCGCAACAGGGAAGGCAAAAAGGCCCATGAATTGAGCAGCAAGCTGTTGGATGAGCTGCGTGCGGCCCAGCCCATGCAGCCGGAAGCTGTTTCGCCTCCGCCGACATCACCGCCGGAACAGCCGTTGTTATCCAGTTATACGGTAAAGGGTGGCGATAGCTTGTGGAAAATCTCGGGCCGTGATGAGGTGTATGGTAATCCCCATCAATGGCGGTTGATCTATCACGCAAACAGGAAGAAGATAAAAAATATCAATGTGATTCATGCTGGCCAGGTGTTTGTCATCAACCGGAAATAGCAGCGGCCAACCGCCATAATGAAAAAGAAACTGGAAAGCGTTTTTGAAGGGCTGCTGTGGGACAGCCGCCTGATCGTGCTGTCGGCGGTGGTCACGAGCCTGGTGGCAAGCTTGGCGATGTTTTATATCGCCACGGTAGATGCCTATTTCATGATCATCCACCTTGGTGAATATCTCTCCCCCGATCTGGCGGGAGAGGCGCGCAGCGCCCTGCGCAGCAGCACCATTGCCCACGTCGTGGAGATCGTCGATGGTTATCTGTTGGCCACCGTGTTGCTCATTTTCTCTCTGGGATTGTATGAGTTGTTTATCAGCACCATCGACAAGGCGGAAAGCGCTGAAACGAAGTCGAATGTGCTGCTGATCCGCAATCTTGATGACTTGAAATCACGGCTTGCCAAGGTGATTTTGATGATCTTGATCGTCAAATACTTTGAGCATGCGATCCGCATGAAGTTTGAAACCCCGATGGACTTGCTCTATCTGGCGGCGGGTATTGCTTTGCTTGGGGTGGCGCTTTATCTGTCCCATGCGGGGGAGCATCCGCCAGCCCACGACAAGGCTGAACCTCACTGAGATTCAGCTTTCCTGCGGCACGTCCGTGTTCTTGCCGGCGTTACCTGGGAAGACACACTTCCCCGCTAGGGCATTTGAAGAACCACATCTGGTAGAACGATACCACCCACTGAACCGTGAATGAAAACGCCATTAGCGCACCGCTGGCGATGACGACATAGCCGAAGGGTTCAGACACCTTGGTCAGCCACCAGGACGTAATATCCATCAGGATCGCCAAGAAAGGCAATACGATAATCACTGACTTCATATGGGGCCGGCGCATATAGCTGTGACTGAAAATCAGACCGAGAAAACCAAAGATGAAGGTTAATCCGAACAGGTGAATATGGGATACGCGCACTAGCGTACCAATACTCACCCCTGTGTCGACCTGCGCCACGGACTTCACGTCATCGTAACTCATTAACGTGGGGATGTGGGGGTTGGAGCCACTGTGACACATCTGACAGCGCGTCTTCATGATCGGCTCAATCTGCTTATGGAAGACGTCTTCATTTTCGCCATCATGGACCCATGCGATGATGGTCGCCTTCTCCTCTGCGGGCAGCATGCCGGACATCGGCCCCTTAAGCGCACCCTCGATCCGGCTGGCTGACTTGTCGCCTCTATAGGCGATTACGATATCCTTGACCGAGATGCCAGGCTTGCCATCCCGTCCGGCATGAACCTCATAGATTTGAATCATCGCAAATATATAGCCGATGCCGAGAATAATCAGTATGCAGGTATACAACACCTTCAAGCTGGAGGGTAAATCATCGAATTGGGGGTAACTAAATTTGGTGTAACTGTTCATGGCGATCAGCCTTCATAAATCGTAAGCCACTACTATGCCGCCAAAGCGGCATAGTATGTTCAGGGGCAGGGCGTGAGTAACGTTCTAAACTTGCTTGGAGTTTCTGCTAAAACGGAATTGTCACAGTGGAAGCATGGGATATTATATCGCATGACGCTTGTCGAAGGTATATGAGTATATTACCTATTTCTGAAAAACTTGTAGCCACCGCCCATAGAACGTGTCCGCAACCTCGTGTAGATCGCTGACGCGGGCCTCCAGGTTCTTCGTCATCTGTGCCGCGCTTTGCACGCTTTCGGAAGGGGCGGCAAGTTCATCCGGGGAGCAGCGCGCCCATTCACGCACCATCTCTGGCGTCATTTCTACGTGGCATTGAAGAGCGAGGATATTGCCAATGACGAAAGCCTGGTTAGTGCAATACCGGCTTTGCAGGATGCGCGTCGCTCCATCAGGGATCGTGAAGGTTTCGCCGTGCCAGTGGAACATTTCCATCTCTTGGGGTAAATCACCCAGCCATTCGCGCGCCACGGCGTTATCTACCCTCTGCGCCGCGTGCCAGCCGATCTCTTTCACGGGATTCGCCGTTATCTTGCCACCCAGCGCCTTGCAGATGAGCTGGCCGCCCAGGCAATGGCCCAGCACCGGCATGTCTATCTCGGCGGCGCGGCGGATCAAGGCCAGCTCTTCATCGATCCACGGCAGCGCATCGTTGACGCTCATGTTGCCGCCCATGAAGACCAAGCCGCTGGTGCTATCGAGATTGTCGGGGATGGCATCGCCCTGGTCGATGCGGATGAGCTGGTAAGGGATGGTGTATTTGTCCAATACCTCGGTAAGATAGCCGGGGCCTTCGTGCTCAAGGTGCCGGAAAATATAAAGTGGTTTCATGTTATGCGCCCTTGATTTGTGTGTTTGGATGTTTTGGCAATATCTGAAGTTTCGCAGGGGTGTATTATCACCCAAAGTGAGGCGGGATTGGCTTAACGACCAGTATTACTGCCATAAATGTAAAACGGAGCGACTGATGATGGAAACCACGATGATGTTTGATGAATTGCGAAAGATGCACGCCTATTGGTGCGCGGCCAACTACCTTTCAGTGGGGCAGATCTATTTGCTCGACAACCCGCTGTTGCAAGAACCTTTGAAGCTGGAGCACATCAAGCCAAGACTGCTCGGTCATTGGGGCACGACGCCGGGTCTAAACTTCATCTACGTTCACATGAATCGCGTGATCAAGGCCTATGATCTCAACGTCGTCTATATCGCCGGCCCCGGCCACGGCGGCCCAGGGCTGGTTGCGAACACCTATCTGGAGGGTACCTACAGTGAGGTATACCCCAATATTTCGCAAAATGCAGAGGGGATGAAAAAACTGTTTAAGCAGTTCTCATTCCCGGGCGGCATTCCCAGCCATGTTGCCCCTGAGACGCCCGGTTCGATCCACGAGGGGGGAGAGCTGGGGTATGCCCTGTCGCACGCCTATGGCGCAGCCTTCGATAATCCTGACCTTGTCGTTGCCTGTGTGGTAGGTGATGGTGAGGCGGAAACGGGGCCCTTGGCGACGGCGTGGCATTCGAACAAGTTTCTCAATCCGATCCACGATGGAGCGGTGCTGCCCATCCTGCATCTGAACGGTTACAAAATCGCCAATCCCACTGTGCTGGCACGCCTTTCTCATGAAGAACTGGAGAGCCTGTTCATCGGCTATGGCTATAAACCTTATTTCGTCGAGGGCGATGATCCGGAAATCATGCACCCGTTGATGGCGGCCACACTGGATAACGCCATTGCGGAGATCAAGGCGATCCAGCATGAAGCACGTGTCACTGGCCATGCGACACGCCCGCGTTGGCCGATGATTGTTTTGCGTTCACCCAAGGGATGGACGGGGCCGAAACAGGTTGATGGTTTGAAGATGGAAGGTTTTTGGCGCTCGCATCAGGTGCCTCTCGCGGATATGGCAAGCAAGCCGGAGCACATCACGCTGCTCGAGGCATGGATGAAGAGCTATAAGCCGGAAGAACTCTTCGACGCACATGGAACACTCAAGGCCGAGCTGGCCGAGCTTGCGCCCGCGGGCGTGCGGCGTATGGGGGCAAATCCTCACGCCAATGGCGGCGTCCTGCTCAAGGATTTAAGCTTGCCGGATTTTCGTGAGTACGCGGTAGATGTACCCAAGCCCGGTCAAGCATTGGCGGAAACCACGCGGGTCATGGGACGATTCCTGCGCGATGTGATGAAGGTCAACAGCGAGAATCGCAATTTCCGTGTGATGGGTCCGGACGAGACGGCGTCGAATCGCCTTGATGCCCTGTTCGAGGTGACAGACCGCGCCTGGATGGCCGAAATCCTGCCTGAGGACGAACACCTTTCTCCTGATGGACGAGTGATGGAAATCCTGAGCGAGCACACATGCCAGGGTTGGCTCGAAGGCTATTTGCTTACGGGGCGTCACGGGCTGTTTTCCTGTTACGAGGCGTTCATACACATCATTGATTCGATGTTCAATCAACACGCCAAGTGGCTCAAGGTCACCAGCAAAGAAATCCCCTGGCGGCGCCCCATTGCCTCGCTCAATTACTTGCTGACCTCCCACGTCTGGCGCCAGGATCACAACGGCTTCTCTCATCAAGATCCGGGCTTCATCGACCATGTGGTAAATAAAAAGGCCGATGTGATCCGTGTTTATCTGCCGCCCGACGCCAATACGCTGCTTTATGTCACTGACAAAGTGTTGCGCAGCCGCAATCTCATCAATGTGATCGTGGCGGGCAAAAGCGAGCAACCCCAATGGCTGGATATGGACGACGCGATCAAACATTGCACCACAGGCATTGGCATGTGGGAGTGGGCAAGCAACGATCAGGATGGCGAGCCTGATGTGGTGATGGCTTGTGCAGGCGATGTGCCCACGCTTGAGACGCTGGCTGCGGTGGATTTGCTGCGCACGCATCTGCCGCAACTGAAGATTCGCGTTATCAACGTGGTAGACCTGATGACACTACAGCCGCAGGAGGAACATCCGCATGGCCTGTCAAACAGGGACTTCGACACCCTGTTTACCACAGACACGCCCATCATATTCGCCTATCACGGCTATCCCTGGCTGATCCACCGCCTGACCTACCGCCGCACCAACCATAAAAACCTTCATGTGCGGGGATACAAGGAGGAGGGCACCACGACCACCCCTTTCGATATGGCAGTACGCAACGACCTGGACCGCTTCCATCTGGTTGCCGATGTGATAGACCGCGTGCCCACGCTCGGCTATACCGCCGCCCATCTGAAGCAGCTCATCCGCGACAAGTTGATCGAACACAAGCAGTACATTACCACCTATGGGCAAGATATGCCGGAAATCCGGGATTGGAAGTGGTCTTGTTAGATGAGGTGGTTTGACTTCGTGCCTACTAACAAGAAACAAATAAAGGATACCGCGCAGGTTATTTTTGTACGATAATGCGGTCTATGAAATACGACGCACGCAAATTATCGACAGACGAACAAGCGCTACTGAGAAGACTCGCAGTCCAGCGC
>JAKFXX010000004.1 GCA_021731145.1 Gammaproteobacteria bacterium
TCCCCATGCAGGGGAGGGCGGGCATTTGGGAAGCGAGGATGAGGATGTTATCGCACCCGTGCTGGAACAGCTGCGTACCGAAGACATGCACTTGACCGGTCCCCTGCCCGCCGACACCCTGTTCATCCCCAAATACCTGAAAACTGCCGACGCGGTACTGGCCATGTATCACGATCAGGGGCTGCCGGTGCTTAAATATGCGGGTTTTGGCCGTGCGGTCAACATCACCCTCGGCCTGCCGATCATCCGCACTTCGGTGGATCATGGTACAGCGCTGGATCTGGCGGGTACGGGCAGGGCCGATACCGGCAGCCTGGAAGCGGCCATTCAGGCTGCGTTGGAGATGATTTAGTTTTAAGCGGTGGTACACCGTGGGGCAATTAATCGCCCCTATTTTCTTGTTGATGTTATAATTAATTTACTTTATCAATTGGTTGCGTGATTTTTATGGATGTCCAGAAAAGCCGTTCGCTGAATTTGCTAGGTAGTCTGATTTTTTGGAGCCGCTGGCTGCAGGCGCCTCTGTATCTTGGGTTGATTGTTGCCCAAGGTGTCTATGTCTTTCATTTCATGGTTGAGCTTGAGCATCTGGTCGTCAAGACTGCGACCATTGGCGAGGCCGAAATCATGCTGGTGGTGCTCGGTCTGATCGACGTGGTGATGATCGCCAACCTGTTGATCATGGTGATCGTCGGCGGCTATGAGACCTTTGTTTCCAGGCTCTATAAAGAGGAACACCCGGATCATCCCGAGTGGTTGAGCCACGTTAATGCCAGTACCATGAAGATCAAGTTGTCCATGGCGCTGATCGGCATTTCCTCCATCCACCTGCTCAAGACCTTCATCAATGCCCCGCATTTGGAAGAAAAAACCATGTTGTGGCAAGTCGTTATCCATCTCACCTTCGTCGTCTCCGCCGTGGCAATGGCGTATACCGACAAATTGATGCAGAAACCAGCGCATTAGTTCTGCTGTGTCATAGGCCGATCAGATGCAGGTTGGGTCAAGTGTAGCGACCCAATATTGCTCCAGGCTATGACTCATTGGGTCCGGAGCTTGCGCTCCTTCGACTGCATGGCCGCTCTTTGGCTGCGGCACTCGTGCATCCATGCACGTCGGATGCAGGCCACTCCTGTGCATCCTGCGCCCCAGCCTGAAAACGGCTTTTTCTCTCCCCCTGCTTTTAGTCCTGCCCCGGTTCTAGGCGCATTTTGCGCTTGTTCCTCTTATCTCTCAAACCGCTGAAAAAACGCTTTTTCCCGGCAGCTATCCCATTTCTTGATTTTCCTTAAGTCTATTTATTTTTCTGCCGATACCCTCACCAGGGAAATTGTGTACGTTTCTAGCCCAGCGGGCTGCCAGGTTCACGGTCTTTGCGGGAAAGGCTAAAAATTGGATGGTGTCCCATGACCATATGAGTGAGTAGTTGAGGATATAAAGATATGACGGGAAATGACATCGTGGAACACGACTGTGTTGGCATCAAGGTGATGGTGATCGATGATAGCAAAACAATACGCCGCACAGCGGAAATTATTTTGCAAAAAGCCGGGTGCGAGGTTTTCACGGCGACAGATGGCTTCGAGTCGCTGGCGCTGATTGCGGATCATAAGCCAGACATCATTTTTGTTGACATCATGATGCCGCGCCTGGACGGTTATCAGACCTGCGCGCTCATCAAGCATAACCTCGTTTTTCAAAACACACCGGTCATCATGCTGTCCAGCAAGGATGGTCTGTTTGACAAGGCGCGTGGTCGCATCGTTGGCGCGGAAGAATATGTCACCAAGCCTTTTACCAGTGACGAGTTGCTGGGAGCGGTCAAGCGTCATGTGCGACGGAAGGACACGGAGGGCAGTGCATTTGGCGAGGATGTTCCTGTTGTGTCTCTGGGGTTTGAAAGCGAGCAGGCCGTGCTTCCCGTGTAGGCATTGCGCCACCCGTAAAGGGCGCAATGTCTCATTGTCACCTTCACGGTGATCACGGGTGGGACAACGTGACGGGGTTGTAGCAGGTTTTTGGAATGAGTGGTGTTTTGCCGCGTTTTTTATTTTAGAACTATCCAACAGTGTATTACAGGAGATTTGAAATGGCTCGTATATTGATTGTGGATGATTCGCCGACGGAAATGCATGTGCTGAAAACCATGCTGGAAAAGAATGGCCATCAGACGCTGGGTGCCAGTAATGCGGAAGAGGGTATCGCAAAATCAAAATCGGAAAAACCGGATCTGATTTTGATGGATGTCGTCATGCCCGGCACCAATGGTTTTCAGGCCACGCGCCAACTTACTAAAGACCCGGAAACCGCCTCTATTCCAGTCATTATCGTCACCACCAAGGATCAGGAAACCGATAAGGTGTGGGGGCTGCGTCAGGGTGCCAAGGATTATCTCACCAAACCGGTGGACGAGTCTGCGTTGATAGTGAAAGTCAAGGCGGCGATGGGGGGTTAATCTCATGATGCCGCTTGTCGCTAGCCACACCCCCTATGAAATGCTGCGCGAGATTGAGCGGCGCAGTCTTGAGACGGGCGCTGAGTTGCCCAAGGAAGAGAAACATAAAGCGGCGTGGCACGGGGTGGCTTTTGTATTGGATCATAACCTTCTGCTGGCACCGCTGCATGATGTGCAGGAAGTCCTGGATTGCCCTCCGTTAACAATGGTGCCGCGGACCAAAGGCTGGTTGCGGGGCATTGCCAATGTGCGTGGCCGTTTATTGCCGGTCATTGACCTGAATGTATACCTGGGTGGTGATGCGACGCCGTTGCGCGGCAACAACCGGATTCTGATTGTGCAATACGGCGTACTGTCAGCAGGGCTGCTGGTTGATGATGTGCTGGGACAACGGCATTTTCTGGACGAAGACCGCTGCCCGCTACCGACGCTGGAAGCGGGGGGGGTAATGGACTATGTGCGGCCCTTTGCTTATCACAGGGACGGCGACGTTTGGCTGGTGTTTGATATGACTAAATTAGTGACATCGTCCCGGTTTCTGCAGGCGGCAGAGTAACCAGGTATTCCCGGGAATTTTTTAATCGTAGAGGGTTTTGGCATGAAGATAAGCGGGTTAAAGAACGCAAGCGGGCTTATGAATATAAGCATGCTCAAGAACATGGGTGTGAACGCCTTGCTGTGGTTTCTGATGGGGTTGATGTCGCTGGCGGTGGTAAGCATTGGTGCGTTCGGATTTTACAGCACTTACAAGGAGCAGGTGTTGGTCGTGGAAGCGGTGGATGAGGGCGAATTGGCTATCAAGATGCTCGATCAGGTGCAGGAGGCAACCATCTCGCTGAATAGAGAGCTGGAGGCATGGAAGAATATCCTGCTCAGAGGCGAAAAGCCCGAGGATTATAAAAAATATCTGGAGATGTTTGAGAAGGAAGGAGCCAAGGCCGACTCAAAACTAAAAGCGGCAAAGCAACTGATGACGAATCGTGCCGGGCTGGATGCCGCACTGGTGGATGCGGTGCTAAAGAAGCATGAGGAGCAGATTGCGGCGTATCGCGAGGCCCTGAAGAGCTATGACCCCGCTCGTCCTTTCGAAACCGCCCACACGGCGGATGATTCTGTTCGTGGCTTATTCGGTGCCACGTGGGAGAAGATGGATGTCCTAAAAAATAAAATAGACGCATACATTCCTCAGCGTCTTGAGTTTGATAGAAAAGACGCACAAGAAGCATTCGATAACAGCCGTGTAGTTTTCATCGCGGTGGTGATTCTGGCATTGGTGTTGACGTTCGCTCTTGCCTTTCCAATTAGAAAGGGTGTCAATCAGGCCATTAATAAAGTGAACACCCTGCTTGCCGACGCCGAACGGCAGAACCGCCGCAACCAGGACGCGATTTTGCGCTTGCTGGATGAGGTGGCCGATCTGGCGGATGGCGATCTGACCAAAAAGCCTGTAGTGACGGAGGATTTCACCGGCGCTATCGCTGACTCGCTGGGGTACGCTATCGACACGCTGCGCGGGCTGGTGGGATCGATCAACACCACGGCGGTGAAGGTGGCTTCCGCCGCAACGGAAACCCAATCGACCGCGCTGCGGCTCACCGAGGCCAGTGATCAGCAGGCGCAGGAAATTGAGACTGCGGGTGTGGCGATTTACGAGATGACGAAATCCAGTGAACGCGTATCGGCGAATGCCGCGCAGTCGACGGCGGTGGCGCAACAGTCAGTGGATATCGCAAAGAAGGGTGCGGAGACAGTGCAGGGCACCATTCAGGGTATGGAATCCATTCGCGAGCAGATTCAGGAAACCTCGAAACGTATCAAGCGTCTGGGTGAAAGCTCCCAGGAGATCGGTGAGATTGTGGGCCTGATTAATGACATTGCCGATCAGACTAACATTCTCGCGTTGAATGCCTCTATTCAGGCGGCAATGGCAGGCGAGGCGGGACGCGGCTTCTCGGTGGTGGCAGATGAAGTGCAACGCTTGTCCGAGCGTGTTGCGAACTCCACCAAGCAGATTGGAACGTTGGTGAAAACCATTCAAACCGATACCAACGAGGCGGTGATTTCCATGGAAAAGAGCACCTCTGGTGTGGTGGCGGGTACGCAGTTGGCGCAGGGTGCAGGTAAGGCGCTCGAAGAGATCGAGAGCGTGTCCGGGAACCTTGCCCGCTTGATTGGCGACATTGCCGAAGCAGCCAATCAGCAGACGATGATGGCAAGCACGGTATCCAGCACCATGAAGATGATTCAGGATGTCACCACGCAGACATCGCAAGGCACCAAGCAAGCTGCGGCGTCCATCGGTGAGTTGACGGGCATGGCGGGTGAATTGCGGAAATCGGTGGCTGGCTTCAAGCTGCCCGCGTGATAGCGGCAGAGCGCAGCACCCTGCCTCTGGGGGTTGGGAAATACTTGATTACAAAAAGGTGAGCGCATGATATCGGCGGAGCATATGGATTATGGCGTCCTGAAGTGGGTAAAGGGTGAGATTGAAGTAAACCTGCAACAGGCGCAACGGGCATTGGGGGTGTTCCGGGAGCATCCTGCCGAGGCGGCACAAATCGACTTGTGCATCACTTTGCTGCATCAGGTGCGTGGCGCGTTGCAAATGCTGGATCTCACAGAGGCATTTGCACTTGCCAGGGAAATGGAGCAGGCGGTCCGTGTGCTTGCCGGGGATGAAAGCCGACGCAAGGGTTGGGTCTATGACACCCTGATGCGCGCCATGTCGGAATTGCCACTCTATCTGACCGGGCTGCAGGACGCCCAAGCGGATAGCCCTCAGCCCTTTTTGCCGCTGATCAACGATTTGCGCGTGGCCACCGGTGCCTCGGTGCTTTCAGAGAGCATGGTGTTTGGTCCGGCGGTTATCCCCACTGTTCCTCCACATAGCCCCGATACGCAAGACACGCTGACGCCGGATGTCAAGGCATTGGCGCATCAGCTACGTCCGGTGTATCAGGCGGGTTTGCTGGTGTGGTACCGCGATGCCGGCAATAAAGCGGCATTGCGGCGGCTGTTGCAGGTGGCTGTACAGTTGCAGCGGGCGTGTCCTGAAGAAGGCCTGTGGCGAGTGTCCGAGGCGTTGATTGAAAGGTTGCTGGCTGAAACGCTTGAAACCAACAATGCCATCAAGTTGCTGCTGGGGCAAGTGGAGCGCCAAATAGGCCGGGTCATGGTGGCGGGGGCGGAGGAGTTGCGCGATCACCCGCCCGCCGATCTCATAAAAAATCTGCTCTATTACATTGCCTATGCCGACACGCAAAGTGAGCAAGCTGGTGATATGGCTGTTTCTGCCGGTGCCGATATGCCGCAGCATACTCGCGGTGGAGTGGACGCTGCCAACCCCGGCTTGCTGGAAATCGCTGCGGCTGCAGTCAAGGATGAGCTGGCATGGGCCAAGACCAAACTGGACGGCTTCGCGCGTGCCGGTGGACGTCATACCCCGCAAGAGTTGCGTGTGATAGCCGGTGTGTTGTCCAGGGTGTCAAACACCCTGGATATGCTGGGCCGCTGGGAGCTGCGTCAGCGCGTGCGGCAGCAGACTGGTGTGCTCGATGCGATGCTGGAAGGGGGTGCCATCATCAACGACCCCCGCCTCCTGGAAGTGGCCAACGCCTTGCTGTATGTGGAATCGCTGTTGCGCGATGTCCAGATGCCGGAGGCGGCGGACTCTGAAAGCCGCTCCGGTGAAGTCGTAGGCAGCCCGGAAGCTGTAAAAGCCGGGACCGCAGAGTATCACGATTTGTGTCGCGCCGTTATCCGCGAAATAATGATTGATATGGGCAAGGTGAAGGACGATATCATGGCCTTTACCAAGGCACCTGGTCAGCATGAATTGATCGGCTCCGCGCCCGCTGTGCTGCACCGTATCATTGGCAGTTTGAAAATGCTGTCGCTGAAGCGTCCGGAAGACTTGTTGAAATCAGGTTATCACTATATCCGGCGCGAGTTAATCGAACGCAAGATCACGCCATCCCTTGATGCGCTGGACATCTTGGCTGACATGCTGACCAGCACTGAGTTTTACCTGGATACCCTGACCGAAAGCCAGATGAGCCTTGATTCCCTGCTGGATCTGGCTGAAGGCAATGCTGTCGTTTTAGGTTATCCGGTGGATACAGTGGATGATTTCCCGCTGGATGCCATGATTCAATCTGCGGTGTCTGAAGAGCCCGCTGCTTTTGAAACCACCCCCTTAATGGCAGACGCCGAAGTGTTGGTCCTACCGCCGGTTTCGGACAGTATCGTCCTGAACGTGGGCAGCGCCGATCCGGAGGAAGATTATGCTGTGGCGGGTGCTGTCGAGGCCGTTCAGTTATCACCCGTCGCGCGCACCCAGGAGGAGGAAGACGCAGACGAGGTGATGGAAGTATTTATCGAAGAAGTGGGCGAGGAGCTGGCCGCTATTGCGCAACATTATCCTCAGTGGAGACAGGACACGAGCAACCATGAGGCGCTCAAGAATATTCGCCGTTCATTCCATACCCTGAAAGGCAGCGGCAGGCTGGTGGGTGCGAACGTAATTGGCGAGGTCGCCTGGGCCATCGAGCATTTGTTGAACAAGGTGATAGATGGCGAAGTTCCCGTTACGCTGCCACTGTTCGATGTGGTGGAGCATGCCCAAGCGGTTATGCCAGCGCTGCTGGAGCAATTCCAGCATGTTAAAACAAATATGGATATCGGCGCGGATATCCAGGCATTGATAGACCGGACGCAGGCAGTGGCCTCCCCTGCGCCGATCTTGGGTGAGCATGTTAATGACGTTCCCGATGCGGCGGTAATGCAACACGAAATCACGGCAGCCGCCTTTCCCATGGAGCAGGAGGCGGTTATTGACCCTGTTTTGCTGGATATCTTCAGAACCGAATCCAACGGACGTTTGGAAGAGGTGCAGCGGTTTATCGATGCCTGCGGTCAGGCCAAAAAAGGCCAGGTGACGGAGCCGCTGATGCGTAATTTGCATACCCTCCAAGGCAGTGCGCATATGGCGGGCTTTAAGGACATCGGAGATCTCGGCGGCTTGTTCGAAAAGCTCGTCAACACGATTCATCGCAATCACGGCGAGGTCACGGAGGCGGAGTTGCTCGCTTTGGGTGATTTCAGTGAGGTGTTCCATGAAATGGTGCACCTGGAGAATCCGCTCGCTCAGTCCCCGGGAAAGACGGCGGCACTGGAAAAAATTTCTTTCCTGACACGCCGCGCGCAGCACCTTCTTGATGCCGCTGCTATAGAGGCAGGCTCCTCTGCGGAAGTCGAAACGCCCTATGTGTTGAATGATGGGACATCGGGCGGCGGCGATGAAGTGCGCGAAATTTTTCTCGAAGAGGCGGCGGAAATTCTGGGTAATACGGAATCCCTGCTGCAAAGCTGGATGCGCGCGCCGGATTTGCTCGGGCCGGTGGCAAGGCTGGAACGCGAGCTGCATACCTTCAAGGGCGGTGCCCGCATGGCGGGAATCAGCGCCATGGGTGATCTCAGCCATAGCTTCGAATCTTTGCTGAGCGCCATCGTGACGGGTGATGTTGCCGCCACTGATGAGATTTTCCAGACATTCCAGCAGACCCATGACCGGCTGCAAGCGATGCTGGAACAGGCGCTGTTGCGCTTGCCGGTTGAACCGGTGCCAGATTTGGCTGCCAGGATGGAAGCGTTGGCCAGGCATGAAGGCATTGAGTCGGCTCAGTCGTCTGATGCGGCACTTGTGGAAGAGAGCACGGATGAGAGTATTGTTCTGTCTTCGGTAATGCTGGAAGCAGTTGCCGACGATGTACAGGCAGAGGCAGGCTTCAATCCGGCTCCTGCGAACAATACCCAGTTGCCTGTTGACGCTACGGGGGCCGCCCCAGAGCCGGCATGGCTGATCCCCAAGCCATCTACCGAGCAAATCCGTGTGCGCGCCGATCTGCTGGACAGCCTGGTAAACCAGGCCGGAGAGTTGAGCATTTCCCGCTCCCGTCTGGAGCAACAGATTAATGGCTTCCATGCAGGCTTGACGGAAATGAAACAGACGGTTTCACGTTTGCGTGATCAACTGCGTAAGCTGGATATGGAAACCGAGGCGCAAATTCTGTTCCGTCATCAGGAAGCAGGGTTGCAGGGGCAGGATTTCGATCCGCTGGAGTTTGACCGCTTCTCGATGTTGCAACAGTTGTCGCGCAGCATGATGGAGTCAACCGCCGATCTTGCCAGCATTCAGGATCAATTGGAAAAGCAGGCTGGAGATTCGGAAACCGTGCTGTTGCAACAGGCGCGTCTCAACACCGAGTTGCAGGAGGGCATGATGCGCACCCGCATGCTGCCCTTCGCGGGTATAGCGTCACGCCTGCGCCGGGTAGTGCGGCAAACAGCGCAGGAGGTGGGTAAGCCGGTTGAATTGCAGGTCATCGGTGAAGACCTTGAAATGGACCGCACCGTGCTCGATAGAATGGCGGGTCCCCTGGAACACATGGTACGCAATGCCGTCGATCACGGCATTGAAGATTCAGCCGCCCGGCGTGCGCAGGGCAAGCCCGAGATGGGCGTGATTACCCTGCAACTTGCCAAGGAAGGCACGGAAATGGTGCTGCGGCTGGCGGATGATGGGCGAGGCCTGGATCTGGCGGCCATCCGCCGCAAGGCCGTTGAGCGTGGCCTGCTGGGCGTAAACACCGTTATTGATGACTACAACCTGATGCAATTCGTGCTCGAATCAGGGTTCAGCACCGCCTCGCAAGTTACGCAGATTTCCGGGCGCGGTGTGGGTATGGATGTGGTGAATAACGAGATCAAGCAGCTCGGCGGCAGCCTGCAAATTGAATCCGTCGTGGGCACAGGCAGCCGGTTCACGGTGCGCCTGCCGGTGGCATTATCCATCACCCAGGCGCTGGTCGTAGGAGAAGGTGAGCACATCTACGCCATTCCCCATTCCAGTATCGATGGCGTGATGCGCGTCAGCTACGAAACGCTCATGCAGGCGCATGCGAACGACGCACCTACATTTGAGTACGGCGGCGCCCATTACTCATTGCAATCGTTAAACGGGCTGTTGAGTGGTGGTGCGCATTCCCTTCCTGAAAAAGAGACTCGGCATCTATTGCTGATGGTGCATGGCAGCGGTCAGCGTGTGGCATTGCGGGTGAATTCGGTCATGGAAAACCGCGAAGTCGTCGTCAAATCCTTGGGGCTGCAGTTGAGCACTGTGCGCGGCATCATGGGCGCCACTATCATGGGTGATGGTGGTGTGGTGTTGATTCTCGATATCCCTGTATTACTGCGCCTGGGTTTGATTGCCGAGCAGTCGCAGGGGTTGACGCCGGAAACGAAAGTCGCCGCGCGGCCATCGGGAAGCGGGATTATCAACGTCATGGTGGTGGACGATTCAATTACCGTTCGCAAGGTTACCTCGCGTCTGCTGGAGCGCAATCAGATGAAGGTGCTCACCGCGAAGGATGGGGTGGACGCGCTGGAGGCGCTACAGCATCAGATACCTGATGTCATGCTTCTGGACATCGAGATGCCGCGCATGGATGGTTATGAGCTGGCCTCGGTTATTCGCAATGACGAACGCCTCAAGCATATCCCCATTATCATGATTACCTCTCGCACTGGCGAGAAACATCGCGAGCACGCCAGGCGCATAGGCGTGAACGAATATCTGGGCAAGCCCTATCAGGAAAGTGAATTGCTCGATCATATCCGCGCACTGGTCAGTGGCCAGGCGGCGAATAACGACTTGAGCATGGCAGTCTAAAAGGAGAGGATGGATGGCTACAACATTAAATATGATTCACTGCCTGCTGCTGCCGGTGCATGGAAAAATGCTGTTGCCACACGCCACAGTTGCGGAAGTCGTCCCCTATGGTGTCGCCGAGCCGGTGCCGCATGCTCCAGCCTGGCTGGCAGGCATGCTGTCCTGGCGGGGCGCGCGTATCCCTCTGGTGTTTTTTGAGGGGGCTTGCGGAGATTCCTTGCCCGTCTCCGCGCCTGCTCAGCAAAAGATAGTAGTGTTGAAAACCTTGGGTGAGGATCCTGATCTGCCTTTCATCGCACTGGTGATGCAAGGTCTGCCGCGCGCCATCAAGGTGGATGCGGACGCCTTGAGCGGCGAGGCCGATGAGTCATCCGTTCCACTGATCCTGAAGCATATTCATATCAACGGACAAGCCGCATACCTCCCCAATCTTGATGCCCTGGAAGACGCGATTAAAGCAGCGCTGCAGACAGTTAATAATTAGCGATATTGCACGAGTATGTAGTAAAATTCCGCTTTTAGCACACAAAGCAGAATATCCATGCTCGAAATCAATCCGGTCGTAAAGCACATCAAAGATATGCAGGGGCGTTCCGATGCCCTGAGGGGGTATCTTTGACTATGATGTCAAAAAGGAACGCCTGACCGAGGTCGAGCGCGAGCTCGAAAATCCCGCCATCTGGAACACCCCCGAACGCGCCCAGGAGCTGGGGCGTGAGCGCGTTCAGCTCCTTCAGATCGTCGACACGCTAAGTGGTCTGGGCGAGAGCCTGACGGATGCGCAGGCGCTGGTCGAAATGGCGGGCGAGGAGGACGATCAGGCCACGGTCGATGCGGTGGTCACCGATCTCGACAAGCTGGAAAAGAAGCTCGCCGAGCTGGAATTCCGTCGCATGTTCTCCGGCGAGATGGATCACAACAACGCCTTTCTTGAAATCCAGTCCGGCTCTGGTGGCACCGAGGCACAGGATTGGGCCAACATGCTGTTGCGCATGTATTTGCGCTGGGGCGAGCGGCGTGGATTTGTTACCGAGCTGATTGAAGTGTCGCCTGCCGAAGTCGCGGGCATCAAGAGCGCCACGATCCGTTTTGAGGGCGAATACGCCTACGGCTGGCTGCGTACCGAGACTGGCGTACACCGCCTGGTGCGCAAATCGCCGTTTGACTCCGGCAACCGTCGACATACCTCGTTCTCTTCGGTGTTTGTTTCCCCCGAGGTTGATGACAGTATCGAGATCGATATCAATCCAGCCGACCTCAGGGTCGATACCTACCGTGCCAGTGGCGCGGGTGGGCAGCACGTCAACCGCACCGAATCCGCGATCCGCATCACACATGTGCCTAGCGGCATTGTCGTGGCGTGCCAGAGTGACCGTTCCCAGCACAAGAACCGCTCCACCGCCATGAAACAGTTGCAGGCCAAGCTGTACGAGATGGAAATGCAAAAACGCCGCGCTACCCAACAGATACTGGAGGATAGCAAGTCTGATATCGGCTGGGGCAGCCAGATTCGCTCCTATGTGCTCGACCAGTCGCGCATCAAGGATTTGCGCACCGGCGTCGAAACCGGCAACACCCAGGCAGTGCTGGATGGCGATCTGGACGACTTCATCGAGGCCAGCCTGAAGAGCGGGCTATAAAATAAAAAAGTGTAGGGTGCGTCTCACGCACCACATTCTTGAGAATTTAATGTGATCTCCCCTGCGCGCCAAGGAGGCGCCTTGAACGTGGTGCGTGAGACGCACCCTACAACCAGAACCCCGGAATGACAAGAATGACTGATCAAGATCCAATACAAGACGAACACCAACTCATCGCAAACCGCCGCGCCAAGCTGGCCGCGTTGCGTGAAAAAGGCATTGCCTTCCCCACCGACTTCCGGCGCAATGTCGTGGCGGGTGAGCTGCACGCCAAGTACGGCGATCAGGACAATGAATTTTTTGAGGCGCAGCCGGTGCGCGTGAAAGTTGCCGGGCGCATGATGGCCAAGCGTCTCATGGGCAAGGCGAGCTTTACCCAGTTGCAGGATATGTCCGGCCGCATCCAGTTGTTTCTGCAGCGCGACACCCTGCCCGAAGGTGTTTACGACGAGTTCAAGGCATGGGATGTCGGCGATATTCTCGGCGCCGAGGGCGTGCTGTTCCGCACCAAGACGGGCGAGCTTTCCGTCAAGGTGGAAGAGATCCGCCTGCTGACCAAGGCGTTGCGCCCGCTGCCGGAGAAATTTCACGGCCTGGCCGATCAGGAAACCCGTTACCGTCAGCGCTACCTCGACCTGATTGCCAATGAAGTGACGCGCAACACCTTTCGCATGCGCACGGCGATAGTCGATTACATTCGCGATTTTTTGAATCAGCGTGATTTCCTCGAAGTGGAAACACCGATGATGCAGGTGATCCCCGGTGGCGCCACGGCGCGGCCTTTCACTACCCATCACCACGCGCTGGACATGCAGTTGTTTTTGCGCATTGCACCGGAGCTGTACCTGAAGCGTTTGGTGGTCGGCGGCTTCGAGAAGGTTTATGAAATCAACCGCAATTTCCGCAACGAAGGCCTGTCCACGCGCCACAATCCCGAATTCACCATGCTGGAGTTTTATGAGGCCTACGCCGATTACCGCGACCTGATGGACCTCACCGAGGAGCTGCTGCGTGGTATGGCGCAAGCACTGCTGGGCACAACAACGATCACTTATCAGGGCGAGCAGTACGAGTTCGGCAAGCCGTTTGTGCGCATGACCTTGAAGGACTCCATCCTGCATTTCAACCCGGAGATCACGCCGTCAGCGCTGGAAGACCTGGGCGCGGCCCGTGCCGTGGCGCAAGGCCTCAAAATCCCGCTCAAGGACAGCTATGGCCTGGGCAAGGTGCAGGTGGAGATCTTTGAAAAGACCGTCGAACACCGCCTGAAAAACCCGACCTTCATCACCGCCTATCCCACAGAGGTTTCGCCGCTGGCGCGCCGCAACGATAACGACCCATCCATCACCGACCGCTTCGAATTCTTCGTCGGCGGGCGCGAGATCGCCAATGGTTTTTCGGAGTTGAACGACGCCGAGGACCAGGCGGAACGTTTCCGCAAACAGGTGCAGGAAAAAGATGCAGGCGATGAAGAAGCCATGCACTTCGACGCCGACTACATCTGCGCCCTGGAGCATGGCATGCCGCCCACTGCCGGCGAGGGCATCGGCATTGATAGATTGACCATGCTGTTTACCGACGCACCGTCAATCCGCGACGTGCTGCTGTTTCCGCATATGCGTCCGGAGGGGTAGTTTTTTAAAACCGGTATACCGCCTCCACCATCGCAGCCATCGATTCCCAATTTGCCTGATTGAACCGTGTTTGACCTGCGGTGCCATCAGCGAAATAGGTCACGTCCTTGCCCGGATCGGTAGTCCATTTGCGGTGTTCCAATGTGACATTGAGTAGAAATCTACTGGCAATGGCATACGATCCCCCCAGCGACGCGGTATAGCCATGGCCCTTCGCACTATGGGTAAAGCTCAAAGGATGAGCGAGGTCGTTCCGCAAGTTCCAGTTGGCGTCGGCGGAGTAATCTACCCAGTGGTATTCCAGGCTGGCGATGACGGCCAGCTTTGGCCCGGCCTGCAACCACGCGTCCATACCCAGCCAGGGGCCTTTCCACTCGGCGCTGTATGTGGTGTTCAGGCCGGGAAAGGCGCCGGTGGGCGGCCAGGTCTGGTAGCCGTCGGTCATGGTCAAGTTTTGCTGGTGGAATGAATAGCCCGCCAGCGGGGTGAGATAGATAAATTTTCCGACCGTTTTATCGAAGAATCGGAAGGTGTGCCCCGCGCCCAGGCTTGCATCGCGCACATCACCGCCCGCCTTGTTGTTGGAGCGAGAATATTCAAGAGTGCGGTTGTCGCCGCCGTAATCCGAATCCTGATTTTGGCCGGTGACGATTTTGCCGTAGCTTGCCGCCCCGCGCATAACCCAGTCGTTCTTGTACGTTATTTTGCCGCCCGCCCGTAGTTGGGCAATATTCAGGTTATCCCAGCTAAGTTCTGACAGGATGTTGGGATTTGTTCCCGCTGATGTGCCGGCGATATTCCAGTTGAGTTTGTCTTGGCGGTAGCCCGTGCTCAGCGAGCCTTCCATTTGTACGTTAGGCGATGCGTGTACGGCGGGTAGCGCGGCGGCGAGCCCTAAAAGCAGCGCATATTGCAGGTCTTGTTTCATGGGTTCCGCTTGTGCTTGGGGCAGGCAGGCTGCGAATGCGATAATGCAAGCCGCCCTTCTGTAGTAAATTTTCATGGCGCTCTTCCTGACAGGCTGTTTTCCATTCTTCCTGCTAAAAACATCGGACATTCTGCCGATAGCTTTAATAAGAGAGGAAAGGAGGCGTTTATGGAATCCCTGGTGATACACCCAACCGCTACAGCGCAGTGGCAAGCCCTGGTTCTTGAGGCCGAGTCCGCCGCGCATCATCGGCTCGATGAGGAGACGGAAAGCTATCTGGTTTTTCTGCTGATGCGCTTTATGAGTGAGGTGGGGGCGGCGAAGAAGGTTCTTGCGATGGATTATTTGAACGCCATGAATGACATGGGCCGCGTCCGGCAGGGAAAATTGCGAGATGTTGGTGATCTGTGCCTGATCCATGCGGGTCTGTTTCCTTTACAGGCGGAGCGCCGCCGCGTTGCGGTGAGCTATTTCGTTGATCTTGGGCGCAGCGCCTATTTGCAGCTTGCCGGGTATTTGCATAATAGCGCGGCGGATACCTATATTCACCTTGCGCAGGATTTTATAGTATTGATGGATGTGCTGCAGAGCATGCGCACCCTTGGCGGTAATAGTACCTCGCTTTTTAGTCCCTTGACCGCCTATGACCTGTGGAATGACACGGGTGCCAGCCATGTTTACCGGGCAGCATACGATGGCGCCAGCGCATTGCCGGTGAAGACGGGCGGGCGCGGAGAAAAACAAAAGTCGCATTAATCTCATCAAAACCCTTGCCAGCGGTACTTTCCAGAGGTAATCTTCGCCGATCCGGGAGTTCTGTTGATGACGGCCCGTAATTTTTTATCAGTCGGCAGCGCACTTCAAGTCTTGATATAAAAAGCCGCAATAGGGCGCACCAATGTGGTGCTTTTCTATTTTTTGCACATTAATGGTGCGTTCGGCGGGCCACTTTTGGCCGTTGCGGTTTTTAACCTGCTGAAATAGCGAGTTAATTTTTTATGGCATGTTTTGTGCTAATCCCGACCTAGATTTGTTCGAAAACTAAACCCAGATTGCCCTTTGGAGGGGAGTTTAAATGTCCGCAGAAACAGTTCTCAAAATGATCAAAGACAACGAAGTGAAATTCGTTGATTTCCGTTTCACCGATACCCGCGGCAAAGAGCAGCACGTCTCCGTGCCGGCTTCCACCCTCGATGCCGATGCCTTCAGCGAGGGTAAAATGTTTGACGGATCTTCCATCGCCGGCTGGAAGGGTATTGAAGAATCCGACATGATTCTGATGCCCGATGCCGATACCGCAGTGATGGATCCTTTCTTCGACGAAAGCACACTGATTCTGCGTTGCGACATCCTCGAACCCCACACCATGAAGGGTTACGACCGTGACCCGCGCTCGCTGGCCAAGCGCGCCGAGGCCTACTTGCAGTCCACTGGCATTGCCGATACCGCGTTTTTTGGTCCGGAGCCTGAGTTCTTTATCTTCGACGACGTGCGTTGGGGCGCGGACATGAGCGGCTCATTCTGCAAGATCGACTCGGAAGCGGCCTCGTGGAACTCCGAGAAGGTATACCCGGACGGCAATATGGGTCATCGTCCCGGCGTGAAGGGCGGCTATTTCCCCGTGCCGCCGGTGGATCAGTTCCAGGATCTTCGTTCCGCCATGTGCCTGGCGCTGGAAGACATGGGGTTGTCCGTTGAAACCCATCACCACGAAGTGGCCACCGCCGGCCAGTGCGAAATCGGCACTCGCTTCAGCACCTTGGTGAAAAAGGCTGATGAGGTTCAGATCCTCAAATATGTCATCCAGAACGTCGCGCATGCCTATGGCAAGACAGTCACCTTCATGCCCAAGCCCATTGTCGGCGACAACGGCAGCGGTATGCACGTACACCAGTCGCTTTCCAAGGGTGGTAATAACCTGTTCGGCGGCAATCTGTACGGTGGCCTGTCCGAGATGGCGCTTTTCTACATCGGCGGTATCTTCAAACACGCCCGCGCGCTGAACGCCATCACCAATTCCACCACCAACAGCTACAAGCGTCTGGTGCCGGGCTTCGAGGCGCCGACCATGCTCGCCTACTCGGCGCGCAACCGCTCCGCTTCGGTGCGTATTCCGTATGTGCCCAGCCCGAAGGCGCGCCGCATCGAGCTCCGCTTCCCGGATGCCAGCAGCAATCCCTACCTGGCCTTTGCTGCAATGATGATGGCGGGTCTTGACGGTATTCAGAACAAGATCCATCCCGGCGATGCCATGGACAAGGATCTGTACGATCTGCCGCCGGAAGAGGCGAAGAAGATCCCGACCGTGTGCCATTCACTGGACATGGCGCTGGACGCGCTCGACAACGACCGTGCCTTCCTCACCGCAGGTGGCGTGTTCTCTAACGAGATGATCGACGCCTATATCGACCTGAAGATGAAGGAAGTCACGCGCTTCCGCATGACCACCCATCCGGTTGAGTACGACATGTATTACAGCCTGTAATACGTTTTTTCGTCTCATTTACCTTTTCACCCCCTGCGTGCCTCGGCATTCAGGGGGTTTCTTTTTTAGACCCAAGCAAGACGGGCACTTATGCCCGGTACCTGTGACGATCGCACCATTATGGTGCGATCGTCACGGGTGTGAGTTATTATAAAGCTGCATTGTTTCCCATTCTCCCGCTAAAATAAAATACCGATGACGCACGGGATTTGATGCTCGTGTTTTAACATATTGTATTTATTTGTGAATTTATGGTTTTTTGATTCTTTGGTGTGCGGATGTCATGCCTTGGTTCAATTTTTGCTAATCCCTTCATATGCTGCCCGATGTTATGACACAAGATGCAATAAGTCGGCGCATCATTGATGCACTCAATACCGCAGTATTGATGTTCGATGATGCGCTGCGCCTCATTTACGTTAACCCCGCCGCTGAGATGCTGTTCGCGGTGAGTGCAAGACGGGTGCGCGGTATGCCAGTGCAAGAGCTGTTGCCGGGTGCCGAGGTGGTTATTGATGCCATGCGCAAGGCGCTGGAGAGCGGGTATCCCTTTACCGAGCGCGAACTGCTGCTGATGCTGCCGGTGGATCGCAAGATCACAGTGGATTTAACGGTTACCCCGTTGGGTGAGGTGCAGGGCAAGGAACTGCTGGTTGAGATGGTGCAGGTGGATCATCATATGCGCATTACCCGTGAGGAAAACCTGCTGGCGCAGCATCATGCGGCACGCGCCGTGGTGCGTGGCCTGGCGCACGAGATCAAAAATCCCTTGGGCGGGTTGCGCGGCGCCGCGCAGTTGCTGGAGCGTGAATTGAGCGATGAATCGCTCAAGGAATACACCAGCATCATCATCGGTGAAGCGGACAGGCTGCAGAATCTGCTTAATCGCATGCTGGGGCCTAATACCGTGCCGCACAAGCGCCCTATCAATATCCATCAGGTGCTGGAGCGCGTGCGTGGTGTGGTGCTGGCCGAGGTGCCGGTAGGGGTGGAGATCATCCGTGACTATGATCCCAGCATCCCGGACTTCAACGCCGATCAAGACCAACTTATCCAGGCGTTGCTCAACATTGTGCGTAATGCGGTGCAGGCCATTGATGGATCAGGCGAGATCATCTTGCGCACCCGGGTTCAGCGCCAGTTCACCATTGGCCAGCATCGTTACAAGCTGGCAGCAAGGATTGATGTTATTGACAATGGGCCAGGGATCCCCGCCGATATGCTTGAAAGTATTTTTTACCCGATGGTCACTACCCGCCCGGAAGGCACGGGGCTGGGGTTGTCCATCGCCCAGTCGCTGGTGCAGCAGCACGACGGCCTGATCGAATGCACGAGCCGTCCGGGACGGACGGTGTTTACGGTATTGCTCCCACTGGAGAAGGCCCATGAGTGAAAAGGAACATGTTTGGGTGATTGACGATGACCGGGCGATCCGCTGGGTGCTGGAGCGGGCGCTCCGTCAGGCGGATATGGATGTCGCCAGTTTCGACAATGCGGCGGCGGCGCTGAACGCGTTGGAGGAGGGTGCGCCGGATGTCATCATCAGCGATATTCGCATGCCCGGCATGGATGGAATCAAGATGCTCGAACGCATCAAGGCCGAGCACCCGGATCTGCCGGTGATCATCATGACCGCCCATTCCGATCTGGACAGTGCGGTATCCGCCTATCAGGGCGGCGCGTTTGAATACATGCCCAAGCCCTTCGATGTCGATGAGGCGGTAGACCTGGTGCGCCGCGCCGTCGATCAGAGCCGCCGTAACCGCACCGTGCAAGTCACTGAAAAAGATCTTCCTACGCCCGAGATCATTGGCGAGGCACCGGCCATGCAGGAGGTGTTCCGCGCCATCGGCAGACTTTCCAGGTCGAATATCACGGTATTGATCAACGGTGAATCCGGCACCGGCAAGGAGCTGGTGGCACTCGCGCTGCATCGCCACAGCCCGCGCGCCAGCAAGCCGTTTATTGCGCTCAACACCGCGGCGATCCCGCGTGACCTGCTGGAATCCGAGCTGTTCGGCCATGAGCGTGGCGCGTTTACGGGTGCGCAGAATATGCGTCGCGGCCGTTTCGAGCAGGCCGATGGCGGCACACTGTTTCTGGACGAGATCGGCGACATGCCGGCGGAATTGCAAACCCGCTTCCTGCGGGTACTGGCGGATGGCGAGTTTTACCGTGTTGGCGGGCATACCCCCGTCAAAGTGGATGTGCGTATCATCGCCGCCACCCATCAGGATCTTGAGCGGCGCGTCAAAGAGGGGCTGTTTCGCGAGGATCTGTTTCACCGCCTGAACGTGATCCGCATCCATATTCCGGCGCTACGCGAACGGCGCACCGACATGCCGCTGCTGCTGCGCCATTTTCTCAACAGCGCCGCGCGGGAACTCAATGTCGAGCCCAAAACCCTGCGCCCCGACGCGGAAGCTTACCTGTGCAGGCTCGACTGGCCGGGCAATGTCCGTCAGCTTGAAAACACCTGCCGCTGGCTGACCGTGATGGCCTCGGGCCGCGAAATCCACATGGAAGACCTGCCCCCCGAACTGAAGCTCGACACCACAGCTCCGCCCGTCAATGGCGGTGAATGGGAGGCTGCGCTCAAGACGTGGGCGGATCAGAGCCTGATGCGCGGCGAAGTGGGTGTGCTCGATCATGCCATGCCTGTTTTTGAACGCATCATGATTGAAACCGCCCTCAAGCACACCGGCGGCCGCCGCCAGGATGCCGCCCGGCTGCTGGGCTGGGGCCGTAATACCCTGACACGTAAAATCAAAGACCTGGGGATGGGGGAGGAGTAGGGCTTCTAAAGTAGGTTGGGTCAAGCGAAGCGGACCCAACATTGTACTGAAACGATGATTTGTTGGGTCCAGAGCTTGCGCTCCTTGACCCAACCTACACACCTAATGGACGATCTGCGATTAATTCTCTGATTGAAGCGGAATTAGAATAAAATATCTTGATGTTCCACGTCGTCCTCTACCAGCCCGAAATACCGCCCAACACCGGCAATATCATTCGCCTATGCGCGAATGCCGGGGCGGGTTTGCACCTGATTCATCCGCTGGGTTTCCGTCTGGAAGATGCCAAGCTGCGGCGCGCGGGCCTTGATTACCATGAGTTCGCGCGCGTGGTGGAGCACGAAACTTTCGATGCCTTTCTGGAAGCAGTCCAGCCCGCGCGGCTGTTGGCGTGTTCCACGAGGGGCAAGCAATGCTATGCAGATGTTGTTTTTCAGCCCGGTGACGCCTTGCTGTTCGGCCCGGAAACGCGCGGTTTGCCCGGTGAGTTGCTTGATACGCTGCCGCCTGAGCAGCTATTGCGCATTCCCATGCGGCCTGGCAACCGCAGCCTGAATTTGTCGAACGCGGTTGCGGTTATCCTTTATGAGGCATGGCGGCAGCAGGGATTCGCCTAAATGACATCCTCAAGTAGGGGCCGCGACGCGCTTCCAGCCGAGCAAATAAGGGTCCAGCAGCCAATATTGGCCATTCTTGCGTACCCATGTTATCTCCCGCGCGTAATTGGCTGGCCAGGGCTTATTGAGGAAATTCTGTTCTGCCACCCGGATGATGCCTGCGGCCTCATCCACCTCCGTTATCACCGCGACATGGCCGGTGTTGAGCAATTCCTTGGCGTAGATCAATAAATCACCCGGCTGCGGCGCGTCCGCCGAGCCATTGAGATAAGCCTGAAACGGGACCTGCGCACCGTCCGCGACACGCGTAACGGCAGTGATCTTGCCCCAGAGGTCGGAGGCGGTGTCGATATCGCCGTATACCACTCCCTTGTTGTTCAGCAGCCAGCGCCGCGCAAACTCCACGCACTGCCATTTGATTCCGGTAAAAGTGCCGCGCTCCTTGTTCGGAGCAAACACGAAACACTTCGCGCTGCAATTGGAATAGGCCGACACATGATCCGGCGAAACCCCCAGTAACGCACCGAAAGGCGTCACGCAATCACTCCGGCAGCTCAGCGGCAGCACCGCCCCGGTTTCGATGGGTGGCATCGCGGCAACAGGCGCACTACCCGGGCTGGCGCACGCTGCGAGCAAGACCGGAAAAATAACGGCAGCGATAAAACTCAACAGGGTTCTGTGGGTTGAGGTCATGTCCGGCTCCTTATTGCACGGCTTTGTTACTTATATGTCCTTTGGCGGCAGCGCAAGAAAGCCAGTGTGGCGCGCCACGCACACGATCAAACGGTGGGAGTCGCTTATTACATCACACTCTCCCGGTCTTGTATCGCATACGTCGCGTCAGCCATGCTGTACTTGGACAAGGAAGCTGTATCGCCAAGGGTGGTGAGATCAGCTGATCGGTTTCGGCGAGTTCCATGCTGCTCAGTGTGCGGCGCGCACCGGGAGCAATCTGACCATTGGCGAGCAAATGGATGCCCAGATGGAAACGCCCAACAGCCTGGAAAGAATATAGCGATATGGCGCGATAATGTTTGCCCGCCACAAAAAAGAATATCATGCCAAAAGTTGTTTCATCTCAAGAGCTCGATCAGATTGTTGACCTGATCGCACAATACCCCGACGGCATTGGAACGGAGGGGCTTGCGCGGGTGCTCGGCGCAGATATGCCGCGTCGCACCTTACAGCGTCGCCTGGCCACACTGATCGAGCAACAGCGAATCCGAGCCGAAGGCGGCGCGCGTGCGATAAAATATCGACTTGCGCCGATCATCGGAACGCTAGCCACAACCCAAGAAGAAAATGTGCTGTTGGCAACCGGTGAAGTCTATGTACCTGTTTCCACCGAGGGACAAGAAATCAAGGTCTACGTCCGCCAACCACGCCAGCTGGTGAGCTACAAGATCGGGTTTCTGGAGCAATACCACCCCAACAAGACCGCCTATCTGCCGGAGTCGTTACGCGCGCAACTGCATACCCTCGGCCGATCCTCAGCAAGCCACGCGGAAGCTTGGCGTCAGGTCTGGAAGCTTGGCGTCAGGTCTTGCATTAACACATAACACCTTTTATTTTTCATTTTGTATTGTAATGCAAGACCTGACGCAACACTGCGCATGACGCAACACCGCATGACGCAATACTGCAACACACAAAAAAGCCCATCCGCATGGGGTGGGCAATCATGCACTGTGACATCGAGGCTATATCTGGTGAGCAATTCCGAATTGGGAATGGAATCAGATCTGGTCACTCCTCAATTACCGAGCGCGCCGAAGACTTTCTTTACCCAGTGCCCGGTACGCGCGACGGGATCGGTGCGGATTGCGCGCTCTTCGTCGGCAACCATGAGGAACAGGCCGTCCAGGGCCTTTTGCGTTACATAATCCTGTACCGTCGCTTGATCCTTCCCTACCAGGCCGAGTTTGGATGCCGAACCGGCGACGCGGTTATATTTCCCGGCTACGCCCAGGCGTCCCACTGCCTTGTCCACTATCGGAAGAAAGCGGGTGCGCAGATCCGATTCAGTGGATTTGCGGAAGTATTGAGTTGCTGCATCCTGTGGGCCAGTCAGTATCTGCTTTGCATCTTGCACGGACATCTGCTTGATCGCGGCCACCAGCAGGGTCTTTGCTTCCGGTACGGCAGCCTCTGCGGCACGGTTCATCGAGGTGACCAGATCGTCGATCGCTTTGCCTTGGCCCAGCGTGCGGAGCATGGGTTCTGCTTTCCTAACTGCATCGGGGAGGGGAATGCGCACCTTGTCGTTGCCGAGAAACCCGTCCTGCCGCCCGAGGCTGCCCACTGCGTTGCCCGCGCCCTGAGTAAGCGCCTCTTTCAAGCCATTCACTACATCGCTGTCGGAAAGCGCGGCGATTCCGGCGTTGTCTGCGGATTGGGATGGCTGAGGCGTGGCGAGCCGTTTGAGGTCGCCCAAGTCAAATGCGTTGGCTGGGACGCCAATGAAAATCAAGGCAGAAAAACAGAAAATATTGCGTAGCGCGTGTACCCTGAAAATGCCCTGATGCTGTATTTTTTGTATGCTGTTGTTCACCAAGGGGTACTCCTGTTACAGGATGGGACTGAAGGGGCCGATATGATAAGGTATTTCAAAGCATTGGCTCTGTTCCAGTATCTACTTTTTGCCATTGCCCGGCAATCCCCGTTGGCTATGCGACTATGGTGAACTATTGCCACGCTGATGGGTCCAATCAGCCGGGATTGAAGCATAATGCGGAGTAATCAAATGTTGCGCTGGACTGTATTAATCGCTGTGCTGCTGTCTGGCTGCGCCTCCATTCCCCAGCCGATCAGGGGGAATGTCGCCACCCTTTCTCCGCAACAGGCGTTGCACGAGGATGTAACAGGCAATCGTGTGCGTTGGGGAGGCGAGGTCGTCAAGGTGACGGTGAATAAGGATGACACCTGTTTCGAACTGCTCGCCAAGCCGCTTGATCGTTCCGCACGTCCTCTGCGCAGTGATAATTCAGATGGCCGTTTTATTGCCTGTGCTCCCCAGTTTTTTGATCCGGCAGTGTACGCCAAGGGTAGGGAGGTAACTGTGGTGGGCACCGTGATAGAGCCGGTGAGTGGCAAGATTGGCGAGTACGATTATCGCTATCCGCGCGTAACAATTGAACGGATTTTTCTGTGGCCGGAACGCCCCGACTTTTCAACTATGCCGCCGCTTTATCCTTATCGCCCGTTTTATCCCTACGGCTTTTATGATCCTTTCTGGCCTCCCATGGGCTATCAATATTTTCCATCGCCTTTCATGCACCGCCACTTTTGGTGACAAGTCTACGGATGGCATTGACGCCAGCTTTCATCTCACCATTTCACTACGCGCACATTGTAAAGCGTTCTCCCCAAAAACCGCTCGCCGATGGTCTGGAAACGTAACGGTACATCGGTGACATAAAAATGGTAATCGGGCGCTGAACGTTGCGGATTCGCCAAGCCCATCTTGTCGAGCAAGTCAGCAGTCTGTTCTGCCATGCTTTCGGCAGAATCAACGAGTTGAATTTTCGGTCCGGCGGCTTCTTGTAGCAGCGGTTTGAGCAGGGGGTAGTGTGTGCACCCCAGCACCAGCGTGTCGATGTTTTGCGCCAGTACGGGCTTGAGATATTCCTGTGCGGTAAGGCGTGTGACCTGGTGATCGAGCCAGCCTTCTTCCACGAGCGGTACGAATAACGGGCAGGCTTGTGAAAATACCCGGATGTCGGGGGCGCGCTGATGTATTGCGCGGGCGTAGGCGTTGCTGTTGATGGTGGTGGGAGTGCCGATTACCCCCACATATTTTTGGTGTGTTGCAGCAATGGCGCCCAACGCGCCGGCATCAATCACATCCAGCACCGGCACGGGGGAGAGGTCGCGCACCACCTGCGAGGCTACGGCGGCCATGGTGTTGCACGCAATGATGAGTAGCTTGACGTTCTGCTGGAGCAGGAACTCCGTGATCTGTGTTGTGAAATGGGAGATGGTTTCGACCGACTTCACGCCATAGGGCACGCGCGCTGTGTCGCCGAAATAAACGATGTTCTCAAACGGCAGACGCTCCATGAGCGCGCGCACGACGGTAAGGCCGCCGACGCCGGAATCGAATACGCCGATGGCGTTGTTGGAATTGGGGGTCATGGGATTCAGTAATTAGCAAAATGCTGTAGATATACACTCTCACAAGTATACAGCTTTTAATGTCTCGGGTGGCTGGTTTGCCTGGCTCTCATCCCTTCAAAGAATCGACACTCTGCCGCTATAGAACATGTGGCAACCGGCATTGTCTACCTAATTATATACCCCGTTTCAAGCCGGCTCTCACGGCACAGAGGTAACGTCAGGCAGAGAGGTGAGTATGTTAGGCTGGCTGAGAAAAAGATTCGACCGATGGCTTGCCCAGGAGATGGGCGCCAATGCCTCCCCGCTGTGTGATTTCGAGCGTTTGTGCCGGGTGATTCGCCCCGGTGATGTGGTGTTGGTGGAGGGGAGTACCCGTCTTAGCGGTTTCATCAAAAATATCACGCAAAGTCAGTGGACCCACTCCGCGCTCTATCTCGGTTATCTTCATGAGATAGAGGACGAAGGCGTGCGCTGGCATATCCGCAGGTTTTATGACGGTGATCTCAGTGAGCCGTTACTGATCGAGGGGTTGATTGGTCAAGGCATTATCGTTGCGCCTCTGAGCCGTTATCGCGGTGCACATTTGCGTGTTTGCCAGCCGCGTGGTTTGTCATCCGATGATGCCTACAAGGTGATTGGATTTGCCGTGCGGCATTTGGGTGTCGAGTATGATGTACGTCAATTGTTCGATCTGGCGCGGCTGATGTCTCCTTATAGCGTGCTGCCACGGCGTTGGCGGTCCAGTCTGTTTGATATTCGTGCGAATATTTCCCATCGCACCATCTGCTCCACGCTGATTGCGGCGGCGTTTGAGTCCGTGAATTTCCCGGTATTGCCGGTGGCGCGCCGCAGTGATGATGGCGGGCTGCGGCTCTATCCACGAAATACGCGCTTGTGCACGCCCCGTGACTTTGATTATTCTCCCTACTTTGATGTTGTGAAGAGTCCTCTGCCGGCCCTGGACGATGTAGGTGTGTATCGCCATCTGCCTTGGGACAGCAGCGGGGCGATTTGCAATAACGAAAATGACTGCGTTATGCCCGTGGCTCCGGCTTCGTCCTTGGCGGTCAATGTCAGAGACGGTGCCGCCGCGCGCAATGGCGTGCAATGGCGCAGCCGCCGCGCCCGAAGGCATAGAGTTATAGTGGGAGCGACCAAGACATGATGTCCTTTTTGTTGGTAGCAGGTGTTTTGTTGGCCGCTATGGCAGTGGTGCTCAGTGTCCCGGCTTTAAGGCGGCCATTAATCAGCAATCGCATATTGCCATGGTTCCGCGCTGCACTGCCGCCCATGTCGCAAACCGAGCGCGATGCGATTGAGGCGGGTACGGTATGGTGGGAGGGTGATCTTTTCAGTGGCCGTCCCGACTGGAACAAGCTGCTCGCCATCCCCGCGCCGAAACTCAGCACTGAGGAGCAGGCGTTTCTCGACGGCCCGGTGGAAGAGCTGTGTCGCATGCTCAACGACTGGCACATCACCGAGGAATTGCACGATCTGCCGCCGCACGTCTGGCAATTCATCAAGGACAACCGTTTCTTCGGCATGATCATCCCGAAAAAATACGGTGGCCTGGAATTCTCTGCTTTGGTACATTCCGCAGTGGTGATGAAGATCTCCGGCCGCAGCGTGGCGGCGGGCGTGACGGTGATGGTGCCCAATTCCTTAGGTCCGGCGGAGCTGCTGCTGCACTATGGCACGGAGGAGCAGAAGAACCATTATCTGCCGCGTCTGGCGCGTGGCGAGGAGGTGCCGTGCTTTGCGCTCACCGGTCCGGAGGCGGGTTCGGATGCCAGCTCTATCCCGGATACAGGCGTGGTGTGCCGTGGCATGTTTCAAGGGCACGATGTCGTTGGCATTCGTCTCAATTGGGATAAGCGCTATATCACCCTCGGTCCGGTGGCGACGGTGCTGGGTCTGGCCTTCAAGCTTTATGACCCCGACGGGCTGCTGGGCAACAAAAAGGAGCTGGGCATCACCTGCGCGCTGATCCCGACCCGCACGCCGGGGATCACTATCGGCAATCGCCATTTCCCTCTCAACATTCCCTTCCAGAACGGGCCGAACAGCGGCAAGGATGTGTTTATTCCGTTGGATTGGATTATCGGCGGTGCGGCGGGCGCGGGCCAGGGCTGGCGCATGCTCATGGAGTCTCTGGCGGCAGGGCGCTCCATCTCGTTGCCTGCGCAGAGTGTGGGGGCGAGCAAGCTGGCATGCCGCGCCACAGGCGCCTATGCGCGCATCCGCAAGCAATTCAAGATGCCCATTGGCCGCTTCGAGGGCGTGGAAGAGGCCTTGGCGCGTATTGCCGGTTATACTTACATGATGGACGCCGCACGCGTCATGACGGCAGGCGCCGTGGATCTGGGCGAGAAGCCCTCGGTGGTGTCGGCTATCGTCAAATATCATCTCACCGAACGCATGCGCAAAGTGGTCAACGACGCGATGGATGTGCAGGGCGGCAGCGGCATCTGCATGGGCCCGCGCAACCTGCTGGGGCGTGTTTATCAGTCCATTCCTATCGGCATTACGGTGGAAGGGGCGAATATTCTCACGCGTAGTCTGATCATTTTCGGCCAAGGCGCGGTGCGCGCCCATCCCTACGTGTTGAAGGAGATGCGGGCAGCGACGGATACCGATCCGCAACGCGCATCCGAGCAGTTTGATAAGGCGTTTTTCGGGCACATCGGATTCACCGTGAGTAATGCCATTCGCGCGCTGATGCATGGTTTGACGGGGGCGAATTTTGCGGGCGCGCCTGCGCAGGCTGGGCCGGAGCGTCATTATTATCAGCAATTAACGCGCATGAGCGCCGCGTTCGCATTGGTGGCCGATGCGTCCATGTTGATGCTGGGCGGGGCGCTCAAACGCAAGGAAAAACTATCCGGGCGACTGGCCGATGTGTTGAGCCACTTGTATCTGGCATCCACCGTGCTCAAGCGCTTTGCCGATCAGGGGCGTCCCGCCGCCGATCTGCCTCTGCTGCAATGGGCGTGCGATGATGCGCTGCATCAAATGCAGGAGGCGCTGGACGGCCTGCTGCGCAACCTCCCGAACCGGGGCGCCGCCGCGCTGCTGCGCCTGCTGGTCTTTCCGCTTGGCAAGCCGTATGCTGCACCACATGACGCGCTGGGCCACAAGGCTGCGAGCCTGCTGCTTGAGCCTTCCGAGGCCCGCGACCGGCTGACATTAGGGGTATATCTCCCCGCTGATCTTGCCGAGCCAATGGGGCGTCTGGAAGACGCATTGACGAAGACCATCGCCGCTGAGGCGGTGGAGAAAAAACTGCGCGCTGCGCTGAACGCGGGCGCATCGAACGGCAATGACGAGGTGGCGCGGATACGCGAAGCCGTCAAACAAAGTGTGATCAGCGAAGATGAAGCAGGTGTCTTGCTTGACGCCATCGCCGCGCGCAAAGAGGTGATTAAAGTCGATGACTTTGCGCCTGAGTATTGGAAAACGGAGGAAATCGAGTGGCCAACGGAACAGAAAACGCCGGCAAAACGGTTTATATAATCGACGGCAGCCGCACGCCGCAGCTCAAGGCGAAAAACAAGCCGGGGCCATTTATCGCCGGTGATCTGGCGGTGGCGGCGGGTCGTCCGCTGCTGGCGCGTCAGCCCTTTGAGCCGGGTGATTTTGACGAAGTGATTCTGGGCTGTATGATGCCGGGGCCGGATGAGGCGAATATCGCGCGCGTTGCAGCGCTACGTCTGGGATGCGGCAAGCACGTCCCGGCATGGACGGTGCAACGTAATTGCGCCTCTGGCATGCAGGCGCTCGACTGTGCCGCGCACGACATCGCTGCGGGCCGCGCCAACCTGGTGCTGGCGGGCGGTGTGGAGTCGATGAGCCATGCGCCTGTGCTGCTCAACACCGACATGGTGGGGTGGCTTGGCGAGTGGAGCGCGGCGCGCAATTTTGGCGCTAAACTTGCCGCTCTGAGCAAATTGCGCCCTGCCTACTTTGCGCCGATCATCGGCTTGCTGCGTGGACTCACCGATCCCGTTGTTGGCCTGTCCATGGGACAGACCGCCGAAAATATCGCGCACCGTTTTAACATCAGCCGCGAGCAGATGGACGCCTTTGCCCTGGAAAGCCACCGCCGCCTGGCCAAGGCGCAGGATGAAGGCCTGCTGAATGAGATCGAGACACTCTACGACACGCGGGGCAATGCCTACGAGCACGATGACGGCCTGCGCCGCGATGGCGACCTGGCTAAACTCGCCAAGCTCAAACCTGTCTTCGACCGTCATTTTGGTAATGTCACCGCAGCCAACAGCGCGCAGATCACCGATGGCGCGGCACTGCTGATTCTGGCAAGTGAAGAGGCCGTTGATAAATATCAACTGCCGGTGCTGGGCCGGATTATCGACAGCCAATGGGCAGGATTGGAGCCTGCACAAATGGGGCTTGGCCCTGCCCACGCCATGGCACCGATCATGCGGCGGCGCGGATTGACGATTGGCGATATCGATTACTGGGAGATCAATGAGGCATTCGCCGCGCAGGTGTTGGCGTGCCTGGCGGCATGGAAAGATGCTGATTATTGCCGCAGCGAACTGGGGCTGGATGGAGCACTGGGTGAGATCGACCACGCGCGGCTCAATATTGATGGCGGTGGCGTGAGCCTTGGGCACCCCGTGGGGGCGAGCGGTGCGCGCATTGTGTTGCATCTATTGAATGTATTAAAACGCACCAACACACGGCGCGGCATGGCCAGTCTGTGCATTGGCGGCGGCCAGGGTGGTGCGATGCTGGTTGAAAGCGGAAGGGAGTGACGATGACGGAATCCACTTACAAGAATTGGCGCATTGAGCGTGATAGCGACGCTATCGTCTGGCTGCATCTGGACAAGGCGGGAAGCGCCACCAACGTGCTCTCCAGCGATGTGCTGGAAGAGCTCAATGCCATCCTCGATCCATTCATCTCGGAAGAACCTCGCGGCCTGATTATTCTGTCCGGCAAGCCCAACGGCTTTATCGCCGGGGCGGATATCAATGAATTTGTGCCACTGAAAGAACCCGCCGAGGCTTTGGCGCTGATCCGGCGGGGGCAAAAAGCGTGCGACAAGATTGCCGCGCTGAAATGCCCTACCGTGGCGCTGATCCATGGTTTTTGTCTTGGCGGCGGCATGGAGCTGGCGCTGGCATGCCGTTACCGTATCGCGGATGACGACGCGCGCACTCGCCTTGGCTTGCCCGAGATCAAACTTGGTATTCATCCCGGCTTCGGTGGCACGGTACGCCTGCCGCCGCTGGTGGGTGCGCCCGCCGCGATGGACTTGATGCTCACCGGCAGAGCTATCGACACGCGTGCCGCGAAAAAGATGGGGCTGATTGATTATGCCGTACCCACTCGTCATTTGAAGCGCGCCGCGCGCGGGGTGGTGATGAATCCGCCCGCGCCGCATCGTCCCAAGGGCTGGCTGGCGCTCACCAATAACAGCCTGGTGCGTCCATTGCTGGCACGGACGATGCGCGCCAAAGTGGCGGAGAAGGCCCCCGCCGCGCACTATCCTGCGCCATATGCGCTGATTGATTTGTGGCAGAAACACGCCGATAACCCGGCGCGGATGATGGATGAAGAGGCCGCCTCTGTTGCCCGCTTTGTGCTCGGTGACACGGCGCATAATCTGGTGCGCGTGTTCTTTCTGCAAGAGCGGCTTAAATCATTGGGCAAAAAAGAGCTGATTGCGCCACGCCATGTGCATGTTATCGGCGGCGGTGTGATGGGTGGCGATATTGCCATCTGGTGCGCGCTGCAAGGCATGCGCGTTACGGTGCAGGACCGCAAGCACGAAACCCTGGCGAAGGTCGTCAAGCGCGCCTATGCGTTGTACAAGAAGCGCCTCAAACAGCCGCGCCTCATCCAGGCGGCGCTGGACCGCCTGATCCCGGACGACAAGGGTGTGGGCGTGAGCCATGCCGATGTGGTGATCGAGGCGATCTTTGAGGACATTGCCGCGAAACAGAATCTCTACCGCGAAATTGAACCCAAGCTCAAGCCGGGTGCGTTGCTTGCCACCAATACATCCAGTATCCCGCTCGAAGTGTTGAGTGAGGCGCTCGCCAATCCGTCGCGCCTGGTTGGGCTGCACTTCTTCAACCCTGTGGCGCAGATGCAACTGGTGGAGATCGTCAGCAGCCCGATTACAGACCCCGGCGTGGCGCGCCAGGCCGCCGCCTTTACGCGCCACATCGACCGTTTGCCTTTGCCCGTGAAAAGCTCGCCGGGTTTTCTGGTCAACCGTGTGCTCATGCCCTATCTGCTCGAAGCCGTAACGCTGGAGTGGGAAGGCGTACCGGCCACCGTTATCGACAAGGCAGCGCTCGATTTTGGCATGCCAATGGGGCCGATCCGTCTGGCGGATACCGTTGGCCTGGATATTTGCCTGTCTGTTGCGGAGATTCTGTCGCAGCGATTGAATGTCGATGTACCGCCGCGCCTGCGTGAGCTGGTGAGCGCCGGTCGGCTGGGCGTCAAGAGCGGGCAGGGATTCTACACTTATCACGGTGACAAGCCGCAGATGCCGCGCCTCAAGCCGGGGTATGTTCCGCCTTCCGATGTGGCGGAGCGTCTGATACTGCGCTTTTTGAATGAAGCGGCGGCGTGCCTGCGCGAAGGTGTGGTCGCCGATGCCGACCTGCTCGATGCGGGTGTGATATTCGGCACAGGGTTTGCCCCGTTCCGTGGCGGCCCGATTAACTACGTTCATGAGTCTGGTGTCGAGACCCAGCGCAAAAAACTGCAAGCACTGGAAGAACATTATGGTAAGCGCTTCGTGGCAGATGCGGAGTGGGTGGAGTTGTGATTATCCATGTGGTGCGTGCATTGTGCCCCATTGTCCCCTTACGGGGATTCACGGGTAAGACGCACCCTACGTTGAAGCGCAGAAACCTATGACGACAAAAACATCCGACATCATTCCTATTGAAACAGCCCGCACCCTGCATGGGTTGTTTCGCGAGCGCGTCAGGCGCACGCCCGAGGCGGTCGCTTATCGCCATTTCGATGAACAGGCCAGGCAATGGCAAGACACCACCTGGGCTGAGATGGCCAGCCACATGGCATGCTGGCAGGCCGCGCTGGCGCGCGAAGGATTGCAGTCGGGTGAGCGCGTGGCGCTACTGATGCGCAATTGCCGCGAATGGGTGATCTTCGAGCAAGCCGCACTCGGCCTGGGGCTGGTATTGGTGCCGCTTTATCCCAACGACCGCGCCGATAATATCGCCTACATCGTGCAAGATGCCGGCGTGCGATTATTGTTGATCGAAAATGGGGATCAGTGGCAAAGCTTGTCGGAGGTGCGTGCTCAGCTTGAGGGTTTGTTGCGCATCGTTACTCTACGCCCTGTTATCGACGTTACAGAGCCGCGACTGCAAGTTTTCACAAAATGGCTGCCTGAGCACTGCGGCGAATTGCGTACCCATGAGTGCGAACCCACAGCGCTTGCCACCATCGTGTATACCTCCGGCACCACAGGGCGCCCCAAAGGTGTCATGCTCAGCCACCTTAATATCTTATGGAATGCGCACAGTTGTCTGGACAGTGTTCCCGTTTACCGTGAAGACCTGTTCCTGTCATTTTTGCCGCTGTGCCATACCTACGAACGCCTTGTTGGCTATTATCTGCCGATGATGGCGGGCGCTACCATTGCCTATGCGCGCGCCATTCCTTTGTTGGCCGAGGATATGCTTTCCGTGCGGCCTACCATCATGGTTTCCGTGCCGCGCATTTATGAAAGAATCCATGGCAAGATCAAGGCGCAACTGGAAGAGGGGCCAGCACTCAAGCGCAATCTTTTCAATGCCGCCGTTGAAACAGGCTGGTCGTGTTTTGAGCATCGGCAAGGGCGCGGTTCGTGGCGCTTATCCCATCTGCTTTGGCCGTTGTTCGATAAGCTGGTGGCAAGCAAGGTGATGGCAAAAATGGGTGGCAGGCTGCGCGTCGCCATGTGCGGTGGTGCGCCAATTTCACTGCCGGTGGCCAAGCTTTTTATCGGGCTTGGCTTGCCTCTCCTGCAGGGCTATGGTCTTACCGAGGCCAGCCCCGTCATCAGCACCAACAAGGAACATGATAACGATCCGTCCGGCATCGGCCCGCCGATACGCGATGCGCTCGTCCGCATCGGCGAGGAAGGGGAGCTTTTAGCCAAAACGCCCGGCGTCATGCTGGGCTATTGGCACAACCCCGAAGCCACGGCCAAGGCCATTGATGCCGATGGCTGGTTGCACACCGGCGATAAGGCGCGTATTGAAAATGGGCACATCTATATCACCGGGCGCCTCAAGGAAATCATCGTCATGGCCAACGGCGAGAAGGTGCCCCCCGCCGACATGGAGATGGCTATTGCTCTGGACCCCCTGTTTGAACAGGTGATGGTCATCGGTGAAGGAAAGCCGTATTTAAGCGCGCTGGTAGTGCTGAACAAGGAACACTGGATGGGCCTGGCGGGTGGATTGGGGCTGGACCCTGACGCCCCGGTGTCTTTAAAAGACAAGCGTGTATCCAGTGCCGTATTGCAAAGAATTGCCGAGCAATTGCGCGGCTTCCACGCCTACGCACAGGTGCGGCGCGCCGCGCTTGATCTTGAGCCGTGGACCGTGGAAAACGGGCTGATTACTCCCACTCTCAAGCTGCGGCGCAGCCGTGTGCTGGAGCGGTATCATGAGGCTGTGGAGAGGCTTTATGAAGGGCATTGATTGAAGGCTTTATTGGCCCGAATGTTTTCCCGCCCTTCGCGTACCCTATATTCTGGATGGAAATTCTAATGAAAATCCCTCACGCCACCCTGCCCGATAATCGCCAGCCCACCCTGCGCCTGGTGGCGATGCCCACCGACGTCAATGCCGCGGGTGACATCTTCGGCGGCTGGATCATCTCCCAGATCGACATCGCCGGTAGCATCGAAGCCCATCGCCGCGCCAAAGGTAGAGTCGTCACCGTTGCAGTGAATTCTGTGCAGTTCCACGAGCCGGTGTTCGTTGGTGACATCGTGAGCTGCTACGCTGAAGTCACAAGAGTAGGGCGCACTTCTATCACAACCAGCGTCAAAGTTTTCGCGGAGCGCGTCTGGCATGACGGCTCGAAGATCATCAAGGTGACGGAGGCGACGTTGACGTATGTTGCTCTGGATGAGCATCGCAGGCCGAAGGTAGTGCCAGCAGAGTAGTGTTATGGGCGGTAGATATTATCCCCGATAGTCCATTAGCCCCACAACTGTTCGCCCTGAGACTGTCGAAGAGCTGTTCATGGCTCGACCAGATCACCACGAACGGTGTTGGGTGCTCTATTTCGCCTAATGGACCGCCTGGGTTCATAGCTCAGCTGGTCAGCAGTTTCTGTATTTCCATTACCTCCGCCCGCGCGTCATTGAGGGTAATAAGGCACTGCTCGGGTGTCAGGCCCAGTTTGTCACAGGCAGGAATCGCGGGCCATTCGGTTTTACCAAAATGGTGGTTTGTGCCGACGTGACTGTACAGATTTGCCATGAGCACGACATCGACATAATCGGCTTGCGGTCCGGGATTGCGCGCCAGATTTTCGTGTTCGGCGGCTACCGCAGTCAGTTCTGGGGGGAAATCCCAGGTTTCGAGGATGACTTTTCCGATCTGGGGGTGGAGGAGTGTGACCAGGCGTTCAACTGTTTGTTCATTCTCAAGCAGATCGGGGAACATCTCCAGTTGCATCAGAATCGGCAACTTTCCGATGTCATGTATCAGTCCGGCCAGCATGGCCTGCTCCGGCATGAGCCGGGTGAATTTATGGGCCAGAACATGACTGATGGCTGCCACCTGAATGGTATGTGCCCATGTCGTTTTTAAGCGGTGTTTTATGGCGGACGGTACCTGAGCCTGAAATAGCTGGCTGACGACGACACTGGTGATCAGGTTACGTACCAGTGTGGTGCCGAGGCGGGCGATGGCAGTTTGTATGTTAAGAATTGAGTTGTTTCCGCGATAGAGCGGGCTGTTTGCCACCTGTAACAAACGTGCCGACAAAACAGGATCGGTGCCGACAAGTTGTGCGAGCTGTGCCGCTGTGACATTCGGCGCAGCGGCTGCTTTGCGCACCCTGATGGCTACTTCCGGGAGAGTGGGTAATCTTATTCGTTGAAGACGGATGTCATCGAGAAGCTTGGAGATGAACCTGTCTTCTATCTCTGCTGTGGCATCTTTTGTGGCGTGTTGGGTGGCAGTCATGCCGCAATCCTGTGTTTGCCGAACATACTTACTGGTTGGTTTTCGGCAGCCTCCCTGAATAACTTTAGGGCACCCCCGTAGTTTTTTAGCGGGTGATCAGGTTTCTGAAGGAGATAGAGGATAGGGCAACTCCCGGAATGCGAGTGTCGCTCCTCCAGCGCTATGTAAATGCACGCCGCTATGCTCTGCAGCCTTGATTTCCACCACGGCGAGTGCGTCAAAGCCGCCTTCGGGCGCCGGTTGCGCGGTGACGATAGCCCCAATGCCTTGAGTATTTTCAGTGCCGGAGCCATAAAGTGTGTCACCCGGTTGAGGGGCCGTGTCCGACAGGATATGGGCGAGATACATGCGCCGCTTGAGCGTGCCGAGGTAGTGCATGCGCGCTACGATTTCCTGGCCGGGATAGCAGCCTTTTTTAAAACTGACGCCGTTAATGAGGTGCAGGTTGACCATCTGCGGCACAAAGGCTTCGCTGGTGGCGGTGTAGATGGTGGGAATGCCGGCGCGAATATCGAGCAGATCCCAGGTACTTGCACCCACCGGTGTGGCATGTGCGCTCAATTTGTCCCAAACATCCTTGGTAGTTGCAAATTCTCCAATAATCTCAAAGCGTGGCTGCGCACCGGGGAGGCGTATCACGGTCAGTCCATTGTTGTGTACGGTATTGTCAACGTCTTCCGGCAAGCCACCCAGTATATCTTTTAATCCGGTTGTGTCATGTGGGCTGGCAATACCGATGCGCACCAGCGTGTCGCTGGCATCTTCCAGTGTGACCTTGGCGCGCAGTACAAACATGCGCAAGCGCTTGAGGGTGGTGTCAATCAGCTCGCGTGGCATGCGCAAGTAGTAAGTATCATCGCGCATGAAAATGCGAAAACAGGCCAAAATGCGCCCCTTTGGATTGCAATAGGCGCTCATCTGGCTGTGCTGCTGCGACACCTCGCGCACATCGTTGCTGAACTGATTCTGAAGAAAGGTGGCGGCATCCGGCCCGCGAACGGCAATCAGCCCAGTGTGCGACAGATCGGCAATAATGGCGCCAGTTGCCAACGCCTGCAGCTCCCGCGAGGGATTGCCGAAATGGCGGACAGCGCCAGCCTCGATAACAGCGCCAGTGGCTTCGATAAGGGTTTTCCATTCTGTGTGCATACTATAAACGGCCTTTTTGTGCGTATTACAAAGATAGCTAATAACCAGTTTCCGCATAATACTGGACGGATGCCTCAAGTGATATAAACTAATGTCCGATGATAAATAAAATGGTTAAAAATATAAAACGCCCCATCTTTATGGATCTGCTGCGCATACGCATGCCAGTGGTCGCCGTTCTTTCCTTCGCCCACCGTGTTACGGGTGTGATGCTATGCCTGTTGATTCCGCTCGTGATCTATCTGCTGGATCTGTCGCTGCGTGACGCGCAGGGTTATGCCGAGGTGCTGGCAATCCTGGCTTCGCCGCCTGTCAAATTCATGGCAGTGATATTGTTGTGGGGGTTTTCTCATCACCTGTTGGCGGGCATCCGCTTTTTATTGATTGATGCCGATATCGGTGTCGAGCGCGACAGTGCGCGCCGCAGCGCCTGGGCCATCAACATTGGTGGCTTGATTGTGCCGATTATTGCTCTGGTGCTGCTGCTATGATCTGGCGCGCCTCCGGTTTTCGTGCCTGGCTGTTGCAGCGTTTGAGCGCGGTTTACATGGCGCTTTTCATCGGTATGTTTGTATTGCATCTGGCGCTGGATGCGCCAAGCTCCTATCAGGAGTGGCGAGACTGGATGGCGCTGCCCTTCATTGCCGTGACCACCAGTATATTTTTTGCCGCGCTGTTGATCCACGCCTGGGTGGGCCTGCGTGACGTGATTATGGATTATGTACACCCGCTGGGGGTGCGCTTTGTGCTGCTGGCGCTGGTGGCGGCAGGTCTGTTGGCAATGGGGCTGTGGATGCTGCGTATTCTGATGATGGGAGGGGCGGCGTGAGCCAGATTAAAACTAGCATACCAAGCCGCAAGTTCGATGTGCTGGTGATCGGCGCGGGCGGAGGCGGGCTGCGTGCGGCCTTGCAGTTGGCGCAGGATGAGGCCAACGTGGCGGTGGTGTCCAAGGTGTTTCCGACGCGCTCGCACACCGTCGCCGCGCAGGGCGGGATGAACGCCGCACTGGCCAATGTGTCGCCGGACAACTGGCACTGGCATATGTACGACACCGTCAAGGGTGGCGACTTCCTTGGCGATCAGGACGCCATCGAATACATGTGCCGCGCCGCGCCGCGCCTGGTGATCGAGCTTGAGCATATCGGCGTGCCGTTTTCGAGGCTGGATAACGGCAAGATCTATCAGCGCGCATTTGGCGGCCAGAGCCAGAACTTCGGCGGTGATCAGGCGGCGCGCACCTGTGCTGCGGCGGACCGTACCGGGCATGCCATCCTGCACGCGTTGTATCAGCAAAACATCCGCGCCAAGACCCATTTTTTCGACGAATATTTCGCCATTGATCTGCTCAAGGATGACGAGGGTTATATTCTTGGTGCGCTGGTGCTGGAGATCGAGACCGGCGAGCCGCTGGTGATCCAGGCCAAGACCACGCTGCTTGCGACCGGTGGGGCAGGGCAGTTATTCCGCACCAACACCAACGCCCGTATCAACACCGGCGACGGCATGGCGATGGCACTGCGCGCCGGCATCCCGCTGCAAGACATGGAGTTCTTCCAGTTTCATCCCACCGGCATTGCCGGTAAGGGTATGTTGATCACCGAAGCCGCGCGTGGCGAGGGTGGCTACCTTGTGAATGGCGAGGGCGAACGCTTCATGGAGCGCTACGCCCCCCACGCCAAGGATCTGGCGAGCCGCGATGTCGTGAGCCGCGCTATTGCTACCGAGGTGCGCGAAGGCCGGGGCTGCGGACCCAACAAGGATTTTATACTGCTGAAGGTAGATCACCTCGGCGAGGATGTGGTGCGCAAGCGCCTGCCAGGGATACGCGACATGGTGCAAACCTTTTTGCATATCGATCCCATCAACACCGCCATACCCGTATTTCCCACGGCGCACTACACCATGGGCGGCATTCCTACCAACCGCTTCGGGCAAGTCGTTGCACCGCACCAGCAAGGCGCGGAAGAGCCGGTGCCCGGACTCTATGCCGTCGGCGAATGCGCCTGCGTCTCGGTGCATGGCGCCAACCGCCTGGGTGGCAATTCGCTGCTGGATATCGTCGTGTTTGGTCGTGCGGCGGGCAATCATATCAGTGAATATCTGCGCGAAAACCGCTACAGCCGCCCACCAGCAGCGAACAGCGTGGATCAGGCCCTGGAGCGCCTCGCGCGCTGGGATCGGCGCGGCGATGGTGAAACAGTGGACGCGCTACGCAATGACCTCAAGCGCGCCATGGAGCATTACTGCGGCGTGTTCCGCACGGAGGACGTGTTGCGTGAAGGGCTGGAGAAGGTGCGGGAGATTGAGGCGCGCCTGCAGAATGTCTATCTCAAGGACCACAGCAAGGTCTTCAATACCGCGCGCATCGAAGCCTTGGAACTGGAGAATCTGGTGGACATCGCGCTCGCCACGGTGAGCTGTGCCTTGGCGCGCAAAGAGAGCCGCGGCGCCCACTCCCGCATCGACTATCCCGAGCGTGACGACGTTAAATGGCTGAAACACAGCCTGTACTCCAAACAGAACCGTCAGATTGACTACAAACCGGTGCGGATGAAACCGCTGACCGTGGAGAGTTTTCCACCCAAGCCGAGGGTGTATTGATATGCGCTTCTCCATTTATCGCTACAACCCTGAAACAGACGCCGCGCCCCGCATGCAGGACATTGATCTGCCGGACGCGGACGTCGCCCCCGGTATGATGCTGCTCGACGCGCTGCGTCTGATCAAGGCCAACGATGAAAGCCTGTCTTTCCGTCACTCCTGCGGCGAGGGCGTGTGTGGTTCGGATGCCATGAACATCAATGGCCGCAACGGGCTGGCCTGCATCACACCGCTTGCCAGTCTCAAACAACCGATCGAGATCAGGCCCGTGCCCGGCATGCCGGTGATCCGCGATCTGGTGGTTGATATGAGCCAGTTTTACCACCAATACCGTGCCATCCAGCCCTACCTCATCGTTCATGATCCCGAGCCTGAAGTTGAGTATCTGCAAACGCCCGAACAGCGCGACGAGCTCGACGGTTTGTATGAATGTATCCTGTGTGGCTGCTGCTCCACCGCCTGTCCCTCGTTTTGGTGGAACCCTGACAAATTCCGTGGCCCGGCAGCGCTATTGCAAGCCTATCGCTTTCTCGCCGATAGCCGCGACCAGGCCACGGCCGAGCGTCTGGAAGCGCTGGAAGGCCCGTACCGGCTGTTCCGTTGCCACACCGTCATGAACTGTGTCGATGTTTGTCCCAAGGGATTGAATCCCACCAAGGCCATCGGGAAAATCAAGAAACTAATGTTGAAGCATTTGATCTAAATGGAGAATGCAGAACGCGCGCGATTGTACTGGCAATGCCGCCGTGGCATGCTGGAGCTGGATCTCTTGCTGCAGGCATTTCTTGATGGGCAGTTTGACACCCTGACCACGCCGGAACAGCAGGCGTTTGCTGATCTGCTTGGTTACCCTGACACCGTTTTACTTGAATATATGCTGGGACGAATGATCCCCACTGATAAGGCCATTGCTGATGTCGTCGCTAAAATCCGCCGCCCCGTTGCAAATTGATTTACGCTATTCCCCCCGGCTTGCCGGGCTGGTGCTGCTCGCCCACGGCGGCGCGCTGGCCTTGCTTCCGCCGCTTGCCTTGCCTGTATGGGAGATGCTGCTGTTGGCGGGTGTCATTCTCGCCAGCTTGACGTATACCCTCAACACCCACGCCTTGTTGCGTGACAAGCGCGCTATCCTCCGGTTGGTATGGGACTGCAACGATGACTGGAAGCTCCACACCGCCGACGGCAAAGAAATTGTGGCGCGTCTGCTGCCCGGCAGTTATGTACATCCATTACTGGTAGTGCTCAACTTTGAAGTGGATCGTGCCGATATACAAGAGCGCACACCGCTATGGGGTCGCCGCCGTTCCGTGGTGCTCGCGCCGGACAGCAGCGACGCCATGACGCTCAGGCGTTTGCGCGCGCGCCTGCATATCTTTTCACCGAAAAATAAAAAGTGAAAAGATGTGGGTCGCGGTCAAATTCAACTTTTTAAGGAGATCTGCTTGATGAATAAAATTCTGATTGGCGCTGCCGCGATGGCCATGGTTGCTTCGTTTGGTGTTTCCACCGTGGTGAGTGCCGGTGATAAGGAGGCTGAAGCTGCGGGTATAGTGGCCGTTGAGCGTGACGGACATGACGCCAAAGGTCACGATAAACATGCCGAAAAAAACAAGATGGATAAGCATGCTGCCAAGGACGAGGCCATGAAAGGACGAAAAAAAATGGACGATAAAAATATTCCTAAATAATCAAAGCGGGTGTGTTTGTTGACGCGCTGCTTATGGGGGGTAATGAGTCAGTGTGTCAGTTTTTTGTCGTAGCTCGCGGCCTGACATTAATAACGTCGTATTGCCAAACCCTATAATTATTTGTGATACCATCAAAAGCGATGGTGAGCAGGGCAGTTCTTGCCCAAACCGCCAGATGTCAGGTATGTCATTATCTAGCGAGGATTGCGAAATGAATAAAGCTTTAATTGGTGCTGCGGCGATTGCTATTACCACCTTGTTCGGCTTCTCTGCCGTGGCCAATGCCGACGATAAGGCCGCTGCCCCAGCGGCACCGGCCGCTGAACACAAGGACATGAAAAAGCACGCAGAGATGAGCAAACACCATAAGAAGGAAACCAAGGCTGAAGAGAAGAAGGAAGAAATGAAAGAAATGAAAGAAATGAAAGAAATGAAAGAAATGAAGAAGTGATTCGGCAAGAAATGCCGAAATAATTAATACGTTTACTTCCCATTTGGAAAGCGCCTCCAATATTGCGGGCGCTTTTTTTAGTCCTGATACTCCACCCCATATGCGTAAGCCTCAAAGGCAGCAGCTCAGGCAGGTCGCCAATCACATGGACGACGACAGATAAGCCGATAGTTTGGTCGTGATTCCGAATGCAACCAAAAAATCAACGCACCAGTCCCGCCTCCACCTCACCGCGCTTGGCCTTGCCCGCCAGCACCTCAATCAGCGTAAGCGCAAAATCCATGGCTGTGCCCGGTCCGCGCGAGGTGATCACCTTGCCGTCTTGTACTACGGCATCCGTTTTCAATTCCACATCCTGCAGATTCATTTTGCTGAGCACGCTGGGAAAACTGGTGGCTCGCTTGCCATGCAGTAAACCGGCGTGTGCCAAGACCAGCGGCGCGGCGCAGATGGCGGCGGTGTATTTGCCTTTATCGGCCATGTGCCTGAGCAGGGTGTGGATGCGTGGATCGGAATTGAGATTGTTGCTGCCGGGTTGTCCGCCGGGCAGCGCCACCATGTCAAAGTCCTGCTGCAATGCATTATGGAGTGTGGTGTCGGGTATCAGCACAGTGCCACGGCTGCCGCGAACGGGGCCATCATCGAGTCCTGCGGTAACAACCTGTATGCCAGCGCGACGCAGTAGGTCAATAATCGTGACGGCTTCGAGTTCTTCGTAGCCTGGTGCGAGTGGAACGAGGACGTTTGCCATAGAGGTCTCCCAAGGATTATTTGCTGGTTAATGCACAGACGCAAGGCTCGCCCCTACTTCAATTTCTCTATCCCCAGCGATTTAAGAATATATTTTTCATAAATCGGTTCTGTTGATCCTTTCTTCATTTTGCCGATGAAGTACTTTTCAAAGGCAACCTTGGCCAGATGCACCCACTTGCCTTTTTTCATCCATGCCACGTTACGGGGCGGGATCTGTGGCATGGCGACGAAGGCGGCGCCGGTGTCGCCCATATCGGCCAGGCAGATGGCGTTCCAGGTGGCTTCGTGGCCGGGTTCGATGCCCGCGATAGCGTCCCTGATGTTGTGGGCGGTGGCGGTGACCATGGATTCGATCATATAGCCGGTTTTGGGTGCGCCGGTCGGTACGGGGGTGGCCTCCACCGGCGGGATGGCGATGCACACGCCTACGGAATAGATGTTCGGCCAGACAGGGCTGCGCTGGTATTTGTCGACCTTGACGAAGCCGCGTGGATTCACCATCTGGTCACCCAGCGCCGCCACGGCATCGACGCCCTTGAAGGCGGGGAGCATCATCGAGAACTTGAAGGGCAACTGATGTTCCTTGACCGGTTCGCCCTTATCATTGTGTTCGGTGACAAACATCACGCCAGCTTCCACCTTGGTGGTTTTGGCATTGGTGATCCATTTGATGTCATGCTGGCGCAGTTCGTGTTCCAGCAGACCTTTGGAGTCGCCGACACCGCCCAGGCCAAGATGGCCGATGTAGGGCTCTGAGGTAACGAAGGTCATGGGGACACGGTTGCGCAGCTTTTTACGCCGCAGGTCGGTGTCCATGATAAAGGCAAATTCGTAGGCCGGACCGAAGCACGATGCCCCCTGTGCCGCACCCACTACAATCGGCCCGGGGTCTGCCAGAAAATGCTTCCAGCGCTCATAGGCCTCCTCGGCATGGCCGATGGTGCATACCGAATGCGTAAAGCCGTTGGGTCCCAGTCCCGGCACCTCATCGAAGGCCAGCTTCGGCCCAGTGGCGATCACCAGATAGTCGTAATCGATAACCTGTCCATCGGCGAGCACCACCTTGTTGTCGGCGGGTTTGATCTCCTGTGCCCCCACGGCAATGAACTCAATGCCCTTTTTGTGGAGTGGGGGTGCCAGCGCGAAGGCGGTGTCCTTGCGTGAACGCCAGCCGACGGCGACCCAGGGATTGGAGGGTACGAAGTGGAAGGTGTCGGTATTGGAGATGACCGTGACGCGGTGTTGTGATCCCACGGCTTCCTTGATCTCGTAGGCGGCGGGTAGCCCGCCGGTGCTGGCGCCAATGATAACGATGTGTGCCATGATAGTGCTCCTCCATGTTTGATCAGAGTGAAAAAAACACGCCTTGAATATTAGTAAATATTAATATAGATATCGACGGTCACGCAAACAGATATTTTTAGGAGATCCCACAATATACCAATAGTGCAGTGGCGGATATCCTGCCGGGGTGTGCGGTGTTAAAATGCGTCATTATTCAAACTCACCTGAGAGACACCCATGCTCCGACTGCGCGGCACCGCTGCCCTTTCCCCGTTCCGCCTCGAAAAATTGATGGCCGCTGTACGTGAGTGCGTGCCCGGCATTGCCGGTATTCGCACCGAATATGTCCATTTCGCCGATCTGGAAAGGACGCTGGCACCCGCTGAGCTCGACCTGCTGGCGAAGATTCTTGATTATGACCCGCTACGCGAGACAACCCTGCCGCAGGGCGAGCTGATGCTGGTTGTGCCGCGACTGGGCACGCTCTCACCCTGGTCGAGCAAGGCCATCGATATTGTCCATAATTGCGGATTGCCGGCAGTGCGGCGCGTGGAGCGCGGCGTTGCCTATTATTTTGCCAAGACGGGCGGCACGGCTTTGACCTTCGATGAGCGTGCGGGGCTGGCGGCTTTGATTCATGACCGGATGACCGAAACCGTGCTGGCCAGTATGGACGATGCCGACGGTCTGTTTTTGCAGGCCCAGCCTGCGCCGTTGGTTACGGTGGATGTGCTGGGAGGGGGCAGGGAAGCCCTGGTTGCGGCAGATCGCACGATGGGCCTGGCGCTGAGCGCCGACGAGATTGATTACCTGCTGGAGAGCTTTACGGCGCTGCGGCGCAATCCTAGTGATGTCGATCTGATGATGTTCGCGCAGGCCAACTCCGAGCATTGCCGCCACAAGATTTTCAACGCAGACTGGGCCATCGACGGTCACCCGCAGGCGCACAGCCTGTTCGCCATGATCCGCAACACTGCCAAGCAAAGCCCTGAAGGTTTGCTGTCAGTCTACAAGGACAACTCCTCGGTCATTGAGGGCCACGCCACCACCCGTTTCTTCCCCGATCACGCGACACGCGAATATACATCGCTTCATGAAGAGGCCCACATCCTCATGAAGGTGGAAACGCACAACCATCCCACTGCGATTTCTCCTTTCCCCGGTGCGGCCACCGGCTCGGGCGGGGAGATCCGCGATGAGGGTGCGACCGGGCGCGGTTCCAAGCCCAAGGCTGGTTTGAGCGGCTTCTCGGTTTCGAATCTGCGCTTGCCGGGCGCGGTGCAGCCTTGGGAAGCGGATCACGGCAAACCGGCTCGCATCGCTTCGGCGCTGGATATCATGATCGAAGGTCCGCTCGGGGCAGCGGCATTCAACAATGAATTCGGCCGTCCCGTGCTGTGCGGCTATTTCCGCACCTATGAAGAGCGTGTGCCCGGCCCGCAGGGGAAGGAGCTGCGCGGCTATCACAAACCGATCATGATCGCCGGCGGCGTTGGCTCGATTCGCCCCGGCCATGTCGAGAAGGATGTGATCCCGGTGGGTGCGCAGCTCGTGGTGCTGGGCGGGCCGGCGATGCTGATCGGTCTGGGTGGCAGCGCGGCTTCCTCGGTCGCCAGCGGAGAGAGCACGGAAGCGCTGGATTTTGCCTCTGTGCAGCGTGGCAATCCTGAAATGGAGCGGCGCTGCCAGGAAGTTATTGACCGTTGCTGGCAGATGGGCGATGCCAATCCCATCGTTTCGATCCACGATGTCGGTGCGGGCGGGCTGTCCAACGCCCTGCCGGAACTGGTGAACGAGAGTGGCCGTGGCGCGCGTGTCGAGCTGCGCGCCATCCCCAATGACGACCCCGGCATGTCGCCGATGCAGATCTGGTGCAACGAGGCACAGGAGCGTTATGTGCTGGCGATACAGCCCGAGCATCTTGATTTGTTCCAGGCGATCTGCGAACGCGAACGCTGCCCCTATGCCGTGATTGGCGAGGCCACCAACGAAGATCCGCAACTGATCGTGGGCGATGCCCACTTCGATAACACGCCGGTCGATATGCCCATGGCGCTGCTGCTTGGCAAGCCGCCCAAAATGTTCCGCGATGTCCGGCATCATCCCTTCAGCAAGCCGGAGTTTGATACGCACGGCATTGATCTGCACGAAGCCGCGCTACGCATCCTGCGCCTGCCCGCCGTGGCGGACAAAACCTTTCTTATCACCATTGGCGACCGTAGCGTCACGGGCCTTGTGACGCGTGATCAGATGGTCGGCCCATGGCAGGTGCCGGTGGCCGATGTTGCCGTCACTGCCAGCGGCTTTGTCGGTTATACCGGTGAAGCAATGGCGATGGGAGAGCGCTCCCCTGTCGCGCTGATAGACCACGCCGCATCGGGGCGCTTGGCCATCGGCGAGGCGCTCACCAATATCGCCGCCGCCCGCATTGACGATATCAGCGAGATCAAGTTGTCGGCCAACTGGATGGCTGCTGCTGGCCACCCCGGCGAGGATGCCGGGCTGTACGATACCGTCAAGGCGGTGGGCATGGAGCTGTGCCCGGCGCTGGGTATAGCCATTCCAGTGGGCAAGGATTCCCTGTCCATGAAGACCGTGTGGCGCGACGAACAGGGGCAGGAGCAGCGCATGACTGCGCCGCTGTCCCTCATCATCAGCGCCTTTGCGCGCGTGTCGGACTGCCGCAAGACGCTTACCCCGCAACTGTGCACGGATCGGGGCGATACCGACCTGATCCTTATCGACCTCGGCAAGGGGCGCAACCGCCTCGGTGGCTCGGCGTTGGCGCAGGTCTACAAGCAAGTGGGTCACCACGCCCCGGATCTTGACGATCCGCAGGCATTCAAGGCATTTTTCGCCGCAGTGCAGGCATTTAACGAGGAAGGGCTGATCCTGGCGTATCACGATCGCTCCGACGGCGGCCTGTTCGCGACCGTGTGCGAGATGGCTTTCGCCGGACATGCAGGCGTTACCATAGCTCTGGACGACTTGGGGGATGACATTGCGGCCGCCCTGTTCTGCGAAGAGCTGGGTGTTGTGCTGCAAGTCCGGCACAGCGATACAGACACCGTGCTCGACTGGTTGCATGGCGCAGGTCTGGGTAAACACAGCCACGTCATCGGCGAGTTGCGCGACGATGACCGCATCGTCTTCACCCATGACCGCCGCGAGGTGCTGGCCGGGCGTCGCGTCGATTTCCAGCGCGCCTGGTCCGAGACCACCTGGCGCATGCAGACGCTGCGCGACAATCCCCATTGCGCACAGCAGGAATACGACCGCCTCCTGGATGAAAATGACCCTGGCCTGAATGCGGTGCTTACCTTTGACCCCGAAGAAAATATTGCTGCGCCTTATATAAAGCGTGGTGCCAGGCCGCGCGTGGCGATTCTGCGTGAACAGGGCGTCAATGGTCAGGTGGAGATGGCCGCTGCTTTCGACCGCGCTGGTTTCGCTGCCTTCGACGTACATATGAGCGACATCATCAGCGGCGATGTCAGCCTGCGTGATTTTCAGGGCGTCGCAGCGTGTGGCGGATTTTCCTACGGCGACGTGCTAGGCGCGGGCGCGGGTTGGGCGAAGTCCATCCTTTATAACGCGCGCGCCCGTGACGAATTCGCCGCTTTTTTTGGCCGGGTGGACAGCTTCGGATTGGGGGTGTGCAACGGCTGCCAGATGATGTCCCACCTTCACGATCTCATCCCCGGCGCCGCACTGTGGCCGCGTTTTGAGCGTAACACCTCGGAACAGTTCGAGGCGCGCTTCGCGCTGGTGGAAGTGCCCGAGTCGCCTTCGCTGTTCTTCCAGGGCATGGCCGGTTCGCGCTTGCCCATCACCGTTGCCCACGGCGAAGGCCGCGCCGAATTCCGCGACGGCGCCAGCCCACAGCAGGCGTTCGATCTGGGTCTGGTTGCGCTGCGCTATGTCGACAATTATGGCCGGCCTGCCGAGACCTACCCCGCCAATCCCAACGGCTCCTCTTTGGGCATCACGGGCCTAACCACCCCCGATGGCCGCTTCACTATCTTGATGCCCCATCCGGAGCGTGTGTTCCGTACTGTTCAAAATTCCTGGCATCCCGAAGCGTGGGGCGAGGAGGGCGCCTGGCTGCGGTTGTTCCGCAATGCGCGCAAGTGGGCTGGGGAGCTGTGAGCCACATAGCACCATGTCAGCCTCTCTTCGCATTCCTTTTCTTTTGCGGATCCCCATAATTTGGTAAAATGCTTCTTTGGGCGCGGGCGTTTGCTCGCGCACATAGTGATACGGGGACGATGAGAGCATCACCTGTCATTTTGTTTTTGCGGTATGGCAGCCCTTTAAGGCGCGATAGGGTTGTTTATGAGCTGGATTGATTTTGCCATTTTCGCCATTCTCGGGCTTTCAGCCCTGATAGGTGTAATGCGTGGCTTCGTGCGTGAAGTTCTCTCCCTGGTAGTGTGGGTATTGTCCTTTTGGGTGGCGCTAAACTACTCTTCTAAACTTAATGGTCTTTTTGCCGATCACATAGCCATGTCTCCCATACGCTTGGTCGTGGCGTTTGCAGCACTTTTTTTAGCCACGTTCATTCTGGGAAGCATTTTCAAGTATTTGATTTCAAGCTGGGTACGCAAAAGCGTGATCAGCAGCACGGATCGTTCTGTGGGCATGCTCTTCGGATTGGTGCGGGGCATGCTGGTAGTTTCCGTGCTGGTGGTGGTGATTGGCGTAACACCCCTGGTGCAGGCGCCGTGGTGGAAAACGTCCGTGTTTGTAGATTATTTTCAGGGTATGGTGCTGTGGGGGCGCGACTGGCTGCCACTTGGCGTCGCCCGCAATTTCATTGATGGGCTGAAGCGTTGAGCACGTCCCGACTTCCTCTGTTTTTCGTAAACCCAATGGGTAGGTGATCCTCATGTGTGCCATTATCGGTATTGTCGCTAACAGCAGTGTCAATCAGGCCTTGTACGATGGTCTTACTGTCCTCCAGCATCGTGGACAGGATGCGGCAGGGATTGTCACCTGTGACAGCAGCGGAAAGTTTTACCTGCGCAAGGATAACGGCCTGGTGCGCGATGTGTTTCGTTCCCGGCACATGCTCAATCTGCGCGGCAACATGGGCATCGGCCATGTGCGTTATCCGACGGCAGGTTGCGCCACCTCCGCCGAGGCGCAGCCATTCTATGTGAATTCTCCCTTCGGCATAGCGCTTGCGCACAATGGCAACCTGACCAATGCCAGTCAGCTAAAGCAGGATATGTTTCTCGAAGACCGGCGCCATATCAACACCGACTCCGATTCCGAAATCCTGCTGAATGTGTTTGCGCATGAACTGCAAGAGCAGGGCAAGCTCAAGATCAGCGCGCAGGATATTTTCAATGCCGTGGCGGGCGTGCATCGGCGCTGCCGTGGCAGTTACGCCGTGGTGGCAATGATCAGCGGCCATGGCATCGTCGGTTTCCGTGATACCTATGGCATCCGCCCCGTTGTGTTCGGCAAGCGTGAGACAGACAAAGGCACGGAATACATGATCGCCTCCGAGAGCGTCGCGCTGGACGGGCTAGGTTTCCAGCGGATACGCGATATCGCGCCCGGCGAGGCGGTGTTTATTGATCTTGAAGGCGGGATTCATATCCAGCAGTGCGCCGAGAACCCGGTATATTCACCGTGTATCTTCGAGTACGTGTATCTGGCGCGCCCTGATTCGATCATTGATGATGTGTCGGTGTATAAGGCGCGCCTGCGCATGGGTGACAAACTGGCTGACAAAATTCTGCGCGAATGGCCGGATCACGATATCGACGTAGTGATCCCCATCCCTGACACCAGCCGCACTGCCGCCATGCAATTGGCCAACAGGCTGGGCGTGACATACCGCGAAGGGTTTATCAAAAACCGCTACATCGGCCGCACCTTTATTATGCCAGGGCAAAAACAGCGCAAAAAATCCGTGCGCCAGAAACTCAACCCCATCGACCTCGAATTCAAACGCAAGAACGTGCTGCTGGTGGACGATTCCATTGTGCGCGGCACCACGTCGCAGCAAATCATCCAGATGGCCCGTGAGGCCGGCGCACGCAAGGTCTACTTCGCCTCCGCCTCACCGCCGGTGCGTTATCCGAACGTCTATGGCATCGACATGCCCGCCGCTAGCGAATTGATTGCCCATGGAAGAAGCGATGCCGAAGTCGCTGAAGCCATTGGCGCGGACAAACTGATATTTCAGGATCTGCCCGATTTGATCGAGGCCGTGCGCAAAGGCAACCCCAAGCTGGAACGCTTCGACGCCTCCGTGTTTACCGGCGAATACGTCACCGGCGACATTGGCAAAGACTATCTCGACCACCTCGAACAGCGGCGCTGCGACCTCAACACAGCCGCCCAAGCCCGCGATGCCGAGGCGTCGATGATTGATTTGTACAATTCCCCTTAGTTCTACTGTGTCACAAAGCGATCAAGGGATGCAGTGCAAGGCAAAATCGGGCGAAAAAGCGGAGTTTACACGGAGTAAATGAGCATTTTGAGCCCGATTTTAACGCCGCAATGCGCCCTTCAGCGCTTTGTGACGCAGTAGAATTAGCCGTCCTTCCAACTCCATTTCATCAGTCGAATTAATCCACCCACTCGCCCCGCTTGCGGGAGGGCGAACGGAAAACTGCGTAGGGTACGGCGTACCCTACAACCTCATGCTGACGGAACACCACATTTTTTCCATGGCCCCATCCGGGGATGTCTTTTGATGGTTTTTGTAACATCTATCGGGTAACCTCACCCAGAATAAGGTAACGAGAAAGCTACTCCATGCGTGTTGATACTCAGGATGCGGCATCTAATTTCTGTTGGTCACAAGCCTCAGATGCACTACTGTCGCATCTGAAATCAGATCCCGGCGGACTGAGCAGCGCTGAGGCCGCCGCGCGCCTTGAGCACTTTGGCCCGAACGTGTTACGCGTCCACCGTGAACGCGCGCTGATTCTGCAATTCCTGTCGCGTTTCCGCAATCCGCTGATTATTCTCTTGCTCGCTGCCAGTGCCGTCTCCGCCTTTACGGGGGATGTGACGAGCTTCTTCATTATCAGTGCCATCGTACTCATGAGCGTGACGCTGGATTTTATCCAGGAATACCGCGCTGGACAGGCGGCGGAGCGGCTTAAAGAAACGGTTACTGTGCGCGCCAGCGTGCTGCGCGATGGTCAGCCCAGGGATATTCCCATCGACAGCCTTGTGCCGGGGGATGTAGTGCTGCTCGCGGCGGGCGATCTGATCCCCGCCGATGCGCGTCTCCTGGAGGCCAAGGATTTTTTCGTCAAACAGGCGCTGCTGACCGGTGAGCCGTATCCGGTGGAAAAACGCCCCGGCGAGGTTGCCGATCCTGCGGCGGGCATTAATGATGCCAGCAATACCGTCTTCATGGGCACCTCCGTCATCAGCGGCAGCGCCAAGGCGCTGGTGTGCCGCACCGGCTCTGCCACTGCTTTAGGTGAAATCGCCGACACGCTCGCTGCCAAGGCGCCGCCCACGGATTTTGAACAGGGTACCCAGCAGTTTGGCATGTTGATCATGCGCCTCACCATTTTGCTGGTGCTCTTTGTGCTGCTGGTCAATACCTTTTCTCACAGGCCATTGCTGGAGTCTTTCCTGTTTGCCGTGGCACTGGCAGTGGGGCTGACGCCCGAGCTGTTGCCCATGGTGGTGTCGGTGACGCTTGCCCGGGGTGCGCTACGCATGGCGCGTAAGAAAGTGATCATGAAGCGGCTGCCCTCCATCCAGAATCTCGGCAGTATGGATGTGCTGTGCACCGACAAGACCGGCACCCTCACCGAGGCGCGCATCCGTCTGGAGCGCCATCTCGACGCGCTGGGCAGGGACAGCGAGCGGGTGCTGGAGCTGGCTTATGTGAACAGCTTTTTCGAGACGGGGCTGAAAAGCCCGCTGGATGATGCGATTCTGGAACACAGCGAGATCAACGTGAGCCGCTGGCGCAAGATCGACGAAGTGCCTTTTGATTTCGAGCGGCGGCGGGTGTCGGTGCTGGTGGAAAATGGCGGTGCGCGGCTGCTGGTGGTAAAGGGTGCGCCCGAGGACGTTCTGCGCCTCTCCACGCATTATGAAGGCGACAGCCAGGAAGATCTGCGCGCCATGGACGATACCGCCCTGGCGCGTATCCAGGCGCAGTTTGATCATTTGGGGCAGGAAGGCTTCCGGGTGCTGGGCATTGCCTGGCGGCGGGTAGGGCTCGATCATCCCCATGCCGTTGTGGACGATGAAACTGAACTGGTATTCGCCGGTTTTGCCGCCTTTCTCGATCCGCCCAAGACCAGTGCCGCCCCCGCCTTGGCGGCACTGGCGGGCAGCGGGGTTACGGTCAAAATCGTCACCGGCGACAACGAACACGTCACCCAATACATCTGCGCCCAACTAGGTTTGCCGGTCACAGGGATACTGACCGGGACGGAAATTCAGCACATGGATGACGCGGCGCTCCAGGCGCAGGTGGAAATGGTCAACCTCTTCTGCCGTGTTACCCCCATGCAAAAGAATCGCGTGATTCTCGCGCTGAAGCACCGGGGGCACACGGTGGGGTATCTCGGTGACGGCATTAACGATGCACCTTCACTGCACTCGGCGGATATCGGCATCTCCGTGGATGGCGCCGTGGATGTGGCCAAAGAGGCGGCGGACATGATCCTGCTGGAGCACGATCTGGGCGTACTCCATGCGGGCGTTCTGGAAGGGCGGCGCACCTTCGGCAATATCATGAAGTACATCATGATGGGCACCAGCTCCAACTTCGGCAACATGTTCAGCATGGCCGGGGCGTCAATGTTCCTGCCGTTCTTGCCCATGCTGCCGGTACAGATCCTGCTCAATAATCTACTCTATGACCTCTCCGAGGTGCCGATCCCCAAGGACGAGGTGGACGAGGAATACCTCAGCCGTCCGCGCCACTGGGACATGAAGTTCATCCGCAACTTCATGCTGGTGGTGGGGCCGGTCAGCTCAATTTTCGACTTTCTTACCTTCTACGTGATGCTGGTGGTGTTCCAGGCCGGTGAATCGCTCTTCCAGACCGGGTGGTTCATCGAATCTATCGCCACGCAGGTGCTGGTCATCTTCATCATCCGCACGCGCCTCAACCCGTTCAAGAGTCGTCCACATCCCTGGCTGACGGTTACATCGCTGACTGTGGTCGTATTGGCTGCCATCCTTCCTTTTACGTCATTGGGAGACTACTTCGGTTTCACTCCACCCCCGCTTGCATTTTTCCTTGTTCTGGCTGTCATGGTGCTAGCCTATCTGGTGGCGGTGGAAGTGATGAAGCGCTGGTTTTATAGACGCTTTGCCATTGATTAATTACCGAGCCGCCGGGCGATGCGGGCTACGCTTTACGGTGGCGTGAAATCAGTCTACTTGCTCAAAATGAAATAACCTTGTCAGCCCACTCAACCATATTCACACAATCAAGCATCGTTGATATTGGGCAAACATCTGTTTCACTTTGGTTGCGTGATTTAATGCAGGTTCCGCAAGCCAAAACAATGCCGCCATTTTTTGCAAACTCTTCAATCTGCACTTTTGCGTTGTATTTTTCATGAGTGATATTTTCTATTTCAACGCCAGCACTCATTAAAAAGATTTTTACCTCATGTCCTTGCTTCAGGGCAGCGTTACCGAAGCGAACTGCATTCCAAGCCTTTTCCGGTTCATTTGATTCAATGATGATACCCATTTTCATGTCGACACCTCTTTGACTAATTGAATACCCCAATGGTACGGCTCCAGTATTCTACTGTTGCCTTGATAGAGAAAATTTAGCCCTTCATATGCATTTAGTATTTGAGTTATATCTGGCCGAAGATCAATAGCCGGCCCACGTGGGGTAGGAATGTCCTTTCTCCAGTGAATAATTGCAACAACGCCCCCTTTTTTGAGAATGCGTGCCGCTTCGGCAAGCAGCATTCTTTTTTCACTGAAGTGAAGAATATTGAAAAGCAAAACCATGTCCACGCTATTGGACTCAAGGCCTGTTCCCTGCTCAAGAATATCTCGCAAGCTGAATATTACGTTTGACAACCCGGATTTGTATACATTCTCCCGCGAGATTTCAAGCATTGATGGCTCAATATCAAAAGCGTAGATATTGCCTGCCGATTTCTTTGCTATGGGGACGGTGAAGGTGCCATACCCGCAACCAATTTCAACAATCGTGGAGTCTTTTGTAATCGCCAGCCAATCAACGATGCCTTCGATGTCAAACAAGCTATTCCAGTAGGCTTCTTCTGGCATCCCGCTATCATTGATTTTCATTTCTTGCTCTTTTGTAAGCGTCTAACACAGAAAGGAGATGCTGCCTCATATTATCAACGCACAATCCCGACGCCGACACCGATACTAAACCGGGACGCACCGGCACTGCGGAGCGGCCAGAGGTAAATCCTGTCCGTCTGCACGATCGGGTAGCGATATAGGCTGTCACCCACGCGGCCTTCCTTGATCTCCTCCACCATCCCCATCACGGTGATCTCGCGTTTGGGGGCGTATATCAGCGGTTCGAGGTATTCAGACCGCCGCACCAGAAAGCGTCCGATGGGCGCCCTGGCGGTTTCGGGCCGCTGGCCGGAGTCGAGCGGATAACCAAGCACAGTCAGCTCGGTATAGTCGCTCATATTGCTGCTGCCGACAATTACTCCTCCCCATAATACGGTGGTTTTCGGTGCAATATTGTTTTGCGATACTTGCTGCGGAGTGAGGCCGCGGTCCACCATCACCAGCTTCTCCACAGAGAAAGGTGGATTACCGGCGCAGCCGCTTACCAGCACCACCATCAACAGGCCGAGCCAGCGCGATGTATTCATCGTTACCACCAGGGATAAGGGTTATAAGGCCAATAGGGCCCGTAGAAGGGACTCCAGAAGGGATCTCGATAGGGGACGTAAATTACTTTCGGCCGTTGCGGCCACAGGTACACCGTTTCCAATCGGAGCTTGGGGAATACATAGCGATAATTGTCCACGGCGCCTGATTCGACGCCATCGAGATTTCCGGTAACCGTGATTTCACGTCCGGCGGCATATACCGCCGGGTCATAAAAGGCCGGCGCGCATCCGATGAAGCGTCCCAGCGCATTATCGCTACGTTCCGGGCGCGCACTGCTATCAAGGGGCAGCGCCAGCACGCGAAAGCAGGTTTCCTTCTCGCCGGGCGCCGCATCGACAACTACCCCACCCCAGCGTACCCGTTGCCCGTCATATTTTCCCGTCTGGGCTTCTTGTGGTGTCACTTGGGTGTAAGGGCCGCTGGTAAGCTCGGTAGGTACCGTGGCGCAGGCACCGAGCAGCAGGCCAGGCAAGGCTAACAACGATAACAATCGGTACATAATGTGCCTCTCTGAAAGAGCTCGAACCTATCGCCCATGCCGCGAAACATATTGAACCATATCATGGTGGTGACTTTTTTGACCCAGATCAAAAAAGTTCAAACTAAGGCGTTGTTGTTTACCCGGTAACTCTATGTTTTGGGAAGGCCTGCTAATCGCACCAAATTGATAAAGGGACAATGGTTTGCGCTCGAAGTTGGTGCGCAAGCGCCATTCTGAAGCTGACGCCATTTTATGGTGCGCTCATTTTATCTTTATATATTAACAACATGATATTAATTCTCCGAGGTTGGCACACGGCTTGCTCTGCATGAGTGCATGTGCATTTATTTAGCACGTGATCCAGCCCGGTGCGAGCATAGTGCCGGTAATCAGAGGTGTAGAGGATGAATTTTCAGGATTTCAAACAGGCAGGGCATTGGCCCACGCTGTTGGCGGCGTTTTTGTATTTCGATATCAGCTTCATGGTATGGGTAGTGCTGGGGCCGCTGTCGTTGTATATCACCCAGGAGCTGGGCCTTCCCATCGAAGAGAAATTTACGATTGTCGCTGTGCCTATCCTGGCGGGCGCGCTGTTGCGCGTGCCGATGGGGATGCTGGCGGATCACATCGGTCCGAAACGCGCGGGGCAGTTGGGGCAGCTTATTGTCATGGCAGGGTTGGCCTATGCCTGGATATCTGGGTTGCATAGCAAGCTGGAGGTGGAACTGTTCGGGGTGATTCTCGGGTTTGCAGGCGCGAGCTTCGCAGTGGCGCTGCCGCAGGCCAGCCGCTGGTATCCTCCTCATTATCAGGGCATCGTGCTGGGCATCGCCGGGGCGGGCAATATGGGCGTGGTGCTGGACTCCATGATCGTGCCGTGGCTGGCGGAAAATTTTGGCTGGCAGTCGGTGTTCGGTTTTCTGCTGATCCCCGTCGTGCTGGTCTTCCTGCTTTATAGCTGGATGGCCAAGGATGCACCGCATCAACCCACCCCGGTGACGTTGGCGAACTACGCCACAGTGCTCAAGGATGCCGATACCTGGTGGTTTATGTTCTTCTATTCGATTACCTTTGGTGGCTTCGTGGGCTTGGGTACTGCGTTGCCGCTGTACTTTACGACGTGGTATCACACCTCCGGCGTGGCGGCGGGCATGATGGTGGCTCTGGTGGTGTTTGCAGGTTCGCTATTCCGCCCGGTAGGGGGCTGGCTGGCGGACCGCATGGGTGGCATAAAGACGCTGCAGGTGCTATTCGTGGTCGTGGCGCTTTCGTATTTGAGCATTTCCTTGATGCCGGAAGGCCCTGCGCCTGCCGCAGGCGCGGTGGCGGATGCCAAGGTGAGTGGCTGGGGGCTGTTCGAGTTGCCCGCTGTTGCCTGGGGCGCAGTGGCCATTTTCTTTGTCGGCGCGATGGCGTTGGGTATGGGCAATGGCTCGGTATTCCAACTCGTGCCGCAGCGCTTCCGCCATGAAATGGGTGTGATTACCGGATTGGTGGGCGCGGCAGGTGGCGTGGGCGGATTCTTTCTCGCCAAAGCACTGGGCTGGTCCAAGGGCATGACGGGTGACTTCGCGGCCGGTTTCTGGGTATTCGCCGGGTTGGCCTTGATTGGCCTGGTTGGCCTGGTACGCGTCAAAACCCGCTGGCGTACCACCTGGGGCGCGGCGTCGGGGGCGAGGGTCTGAGAAAACCGTAAAGTGTATGGGGCGGAAAAATGGCCGCGAGCATCAGGTGTCATTAATCGAGGGAAAGAAAAAATCGACCTTGGGCGGAGGGGGGGCGGCTTCATTTTCCGCTCAAGGTTAGAACATTGACGTCGGTGAATTGATGAGCAATCACACATGCTTTCGTTACGTGTGACGGGGAGCAGGTAACCGGCGATTACGCCCTCGCATCGAGCGCGGCCGCGCCAGGACGGTTTCTGCGGGCGAGCTACTGTTCCCGCGGAATCTCCCCAGTCTGCAAATCCCGCCGCTTGTGGATGACAGCCAGAATGCCGATGTGAGTGGTTTTGATCTCGTAGAGGATGCTGTAAGAGTATGGCGACACCTCCCGGACCATCTCATCATTGAGCTCCGGCACTATGCGCCCCAGGCGGGGCAATTCGTCGAGCAAAAAGGTCTTGCGCACCAAGGCATCCGACACGCGCTTGGCGTACAGCGGCGAATCTTCCGCGATGTAATTATGAATATGGCGAAGCTGGGCCAAGGCATGATTGGTCCATTTCACCATGATTGGATATCTCGCAACACCTGCTCAGCGGGCGTGGTCTTGCCTTTCTCAACGTCTTCCTGCCCGCGCCGGATATTCTCCAGCACATAGAGTCGGTACATGATTTCTTCCATGTCCGCATCATCGGGCAGACTGGTAATGACGTTGATGGCATCTTTCTTGAGCGGTTCCATAAAATTGACCTCAGTAACGTATCTTGGCCTTTCCATTTTCAGCCGTGGCCGACTGTTTGTCTATGGGCGAACGCGCTGCCAACAGAGCTGTCCCATTAAAAGTGTATCAGTAAATGCTTAACCCGTTGCACACCCTGACCCGTTGTACACTCGTAGCGCGTAGCCCCAGCCGTCGGTGTTCAGGCGAGCAGGAATGCCCAAAAAGGTTTCCGAAACGACAGCTTGACCATCGTAATGACAAAGACGTTACGTGTCGCTATAATATAACATAGCTAATGAGGAGCTTTCGATGAAAACCGCCATCCCTGCAAAACCGCGCCGCGACACACTGAATCTGCGGATTCCGGCGGCGGAGCGCAACCTGATTGACCGTGCTGCACTCTCAACTGGCAAGACACGGACGGATTTCATCCTGGAGGCTGCCCGCCGGGCGGCAGAAGATGCCTTACTTGACCGCGCCCTCCTGTCGGTCGGCACCGAGGCCTATGCGGAGTTCCTGGCCCGCCTGGATGCTCCCGCGCAACCGAATGAACGGCTGCGCCGCACGATGCGCGTCACGCCGCCTTGGGCTAAGGACTGATGCTATCGGCTCCCGAGCCCCTGGGCAATCACCACCAGATCGCCTCCTTCGACTCTGGTGTTCCCTCGCTTGATGACTGGCTGAAGCGCCGCGCCGCGCAAAACCAGCTCAGCGGCGCATCACGTGCTTTCGTTACGTGTGACGGGGAGCAGGTAGCCGGCTATTACGCCCTCGCATCGAGCGCGGTCGCGCCAGCGGCAGCTCCAGGACGGTTTCGGCGCAACATGCCTGACCCGATTCCAGTGGTCGTGCTGGCGCGTCTGGCGGTGGCGCGGTCGCACCAGGGTCAAGGCCTCGGCCGCGCTTTGTTTCAGGACGCGGCACGGCGCGTGATCCACGCCGCCGAGGCGATAGGCATTCGCGGTCTACTGGTGCACGCGCTGTCCGAAGAAGCCAAGGCTTTCTATCTGCGCCTTGGTCTCGACCCTTCCCCGCTTGACCCCATGACCTTGATGGCCGCCATCGCTGATCTGCGGGCTGCTTTGGTAGAATAGCGCCAACAGGGGAGGGTGGTGCGCAATCAACGCGTAAACGGGGACATGGGACGACGTGCGGTGCCTGTGGGTGCATGCTAGAATGCAGATGGGCCTACAGACAGACCTTTTGCCATGATTCGTGGCATTTGAAACAAACGGCAGGGCCTATGCTTCTTGTCAATCTCCGTTTACGTATGCGTATACGTTACGTTAGCTCTCGCGTAAGAGTGTCTGTAGGCCCGCCTCATCTCAACTGACGCTAAATGACACAACTAACCATACTGAAATCGGCGGAGACCCTTCACGCTGTAGCTGACCTTTTGGGCTTTAAGGCATCTGCGCTTTCCTTTATTCTGTACAAGAAGCCCAGTGCCAGCAAGTACAAGCAATTCGATATCCCAAAGCGATACGGTGGCACACGCCAAATCTGCGCGCCGTCACCCGATCTAAAGTTACTTCAGCGACGGTTGTCCGATCTCCTTCAAAACTGCGTCGAGGAGATTAATGAAGCCAATGGTCTGGACGACAAAATTTCTCATGGATTCAAACGAAAGCGCTCGATCATCACGAATGCGAAGGAACACCGAAATCGCAATTACGTCTTCAATGTTGATTTGACGGACTTCTTTGGTGGCATCAACTTCGGTCGTGTTCGCGGATTTTTCATGAAGGATAAGAACTTTTCGTTACATCAGGATGTTGCGACAGTGCTTGCGCAAATCGCTTGCCACGAAAACGCGCTGCCACAGGGAAGCCCGTGTTCGCCAATCATCTCCAACTTGATTGGACACGTGCTTGACATCCATCTCGTCCGGTTGGCCTCGCGTAATGGCTGTACTTACTCTCGATACGCAGACGACCTGACATTTTCCACAAACAAGACCGAGTTCCCATCGTGCATTGCTAAACGTACAGTGGGCGAAGAACACCAGTGGAGTCCTGGCAATGATCTCGCGAGACTGGTCAAGAAGAGTGGCTTTGAGATAAACCCTCTCAAGACCCGAATGCAGTACCGTGATTCGCGTCAGGAAGTGACCGGGTTGGTCGTCAACAGAAAGGTAAACGTTCGTAGCGAGTACAGACACACAGTCCGCGCAATGGTGCATCGCTTGTTCACCAAAGGCAGTTTTGAGTTTGTGAACAGGATGACTGACGACAAAGGAGCTATGACCCTGAACAAGATAGCGGGCACCACCAATCAGCTCCACGGCATGCTCGGTTTCATCGATGGCGTTGATCTGTATAACAAGAAGCTGATTCCGAAAGTCAAAGGTTCAATAGCGATAGACCAATCAAGCTTAACGAGCAAGGAATCAATGTACCGCCGTTTTCTGCTATTCAAAGAGTTTTACACTGCCTCCACTCCGGTCATCATCTGCGAAGGCAAGACGGACAACGTGTACATTCTGCATGCGATTCGCAGTTTGGCTGCGACATATCCGCAACTGGCGACAACGAACGCCGATGGCAAGATAAAACTGCATGTTCGAATCTACAAATATTCCGGCACCAGTACAGGTCGAATTCTTGGCATTAATGGGGGAACAGGAGACCTGTCAAACTTCATGCACTTATACAGCCGCGAGATCAAGAAGTTCAAAGCACCAGGAGCACAACAGCCGATTATCTTGTTGGTCGATAACGACGCCGGTTCAAAAGGCATATATAGCTCAGTAAAAGAAATAACCAAAAAGAATGTGGTGGGCGCGGAGCCATTTATCCACATTACAGGTAACCTTTACATGTCAGTCACGCCGCTGAAATCTGGAGCAAAGACCTCTGTGATTGAAGATTTCTTCGATAACAACATCAAGTCAATAATCGTAGGTGGCAAGGTTTTCAATCCCCAAGATAAATTTGATCATGACACGCATTATGGGAAGCACGTCTTCGCGCAGAAAGTCGTGAGGGTGCATGCAGATAAGATTGATTTCAGTGAGTTCAAAGCGATCTTGTCGAACATAGTGGAAGTGATTGACGTGCATGAGGAGAAAAAAAACCTGACAGACCACGATTGATGCTGAGATCAAGGCCAGCAAGCGGCGGGTGACCGAGGATTTCCTCAGCCCGCTATAAGAAGTGCCCAAAAAAATAACAATCATCAAGCAATAAAATGCAAGAATAAGAAGCTAGTGAAGGTTTTGTTTTCTTGCGTCTTGTATTTTTGAGCCTATCTTTATGTCCAGCGACCATCTCCAAACCCGTATCGGTTTCACCAGCATCACAGGCAAGCGTGATACCAACCAGGATTATGTAGGCACCTATCTGGACAACACCCGCTCCAGCGCGCGGCGCAGCGTCGTGGCGGCGGTGGCGGATGGTGTGGGTGGTGCGAAAGGCGGGCGTGAGGCGGCGGAGACTACGGTGCGGGGGTTCATTGAAGGCTATTATGGCCTGCCGGAAACCCTGGGGGTGGAGCGTGCCGCAGCGCGCGCCTTGGGTGCGATTAACCGTTGGGTCTATGTTCAGGGGCGGCAGGATCGCCGCCTGGAGGGCATGGCTACCACCTTTAGTTCGCTCATTCTGCGTGGCCGCCAGGCGCATGTGGTGCATGTGGGTGACTCGCGTGTCTACCGCTTGCGTGGCCAAAAGCTTGCCCGGCTGACTGAGGATCACACCCTTGCTCATCCTGATCTGAGCCATGTGCTATTTCGCGCCGTGGGTATCGAGGAAAATCTGCGCATCGATTATTCGGCCCACAGCCTGGAATTGCACGACCGCTTTCTGCTGTGCAGCGATGGTGTGCATGGCGTGCTGTCGGATCGCCGTATTCTGGCTCTGTTGATGGCGCGCGCCGCGCCGGAAGAGGACGCTCAGGCCATTGTGCAGGCGGCGCAGGAGGCGGGCAGTCAGGACAACATCACCGCCCTGGTGATTGATGTTATCGGCCTGCCTGCGGCGGAGCAGTCCGATCTTGAAATGGCCATTGATGCCTTGCCGATTCATGATCTGCCCAATGAGGGTGACGTGGTGGACGGTTTCCGCTTGGTGGAAAAGATTTCCGACGGCCATTACAGCAGATTGTTCAAGGCCGAGGATACGCTTGAGTCACGCACCGTGGTGCTCAAGTTTCCTCACCCCCGTGTCGCCAGCGAAGAGGCTTATCGCCGTGCCTTTGTGCGTGAAGCATGGATCGCGGCACGGGTGCGCAGCCCATGGATCGCGGGCGTGATTGAGCTGACGCCGGGGAGGCAGGCGCGTCTGTATTCGGTGATGCCTTATTACCAGGGCGCAACGCTTGAGGCGCGCCTGCTGCGTCCCCCGAAAATATCCATCGATGAAGGCGTGGATATTGGCATCAAGCTCGCCAAGGCTGTGTACGCGCTCAACCGGCTGCGTATCATCCATCGTGACATCAAGCCGGACAATGTGTTGTTGCAGGAAGGCGGCGGCCTGAAGCTGCTGGATTTAGGTGTGGCGCGTCTGCCGGGATTTGAGGAATTATCGCGCGCGGAGATCCCGGGCACACCCAGTTACATGGCGCCGGAATTGTTCGATGGCGAATTGGGCGACGAGCAATCCGATCTCTATGCCTTGGGCGTAACGCTTTATCGCATGTTCAGCGGCGGCCACTATCCTTATGGTGAGGTGGAGCCCTTTTCGCGGCCACGCTTTAACAAGCGCACTGCTTTGACGCATCACCGCCCGGATTTGCCCGCGTGGCTGGATATGCAGCTTGCGCGGGCCGCTGAGGTGGAGAAAGGCAAGCGCCTGGGCGATGCCATGGAGTTGGCGTTCGAGCTGGAAAATGGCTTGGCACGCGGCATTCGCACGGTGCCGGTGAAACAGCCGCTCTATTACCGCAATCCCGTTGTGTTCTGGCAGGTGATTTCGGCCCTGCTTTTATTGGCGTTGATTGCAGCGCTGACACATTAGAGCCTGTCCGCGCATCAGGAAACCGGCGCACCAAGATGGATGCACCCAAGCGAAAAGGTTGCACATTAATGGTGCGTTACCGGCTGACGGCGAAGTGCGCAAACACTTTGTGGATGAGTCATGGCATTGCTAACTCGTTGTCATAAAATAGATAATTGTCGCATTGAAATGCCATGATATATCTGGCACGCATATTGCCCTAATGGTTTAAAGATGGCCCTCTGGGCTTATGGGCAAGATGCGAGGATTCGGCAATGAAAGAAAAACTGGTTTTGATCGGCAACGGCATGGCGGGTGTGCGCACCCTTGAAGAACTGCTGAAAATCGCGCCGGATAAATACGACATCACGGTGTTCGGCGCCGAGCCGTATGGCAATTACAACCGCATCCTGCTTTCGCCGGTGCTGGCGGGCGAAAAGACCATCGACCAGATCATGCTCAATGACAAGCAATGGTATATCGACAACGGCATCACCCTGCATTGCGGCAAGGAGAAGGAGGTGGTGCAGATAGACCGCCGCAAGCGCAAGGTCATCGCCTCCGATGGCACCATAGCGGAATACGATTTCCTGTTGCTGGCCACGGGTTCCAATCCCTTCATCGTTCCCGTGCCGGGCAATGACCTGCCGGGCGTTGTGACGTTCCGCGATATCCACGATGTCGACCTCATGCTGGAGGCCTCAAAGCAACATCAGCACGCGGTGGTGATCGGCGGTGGCCTGCTGGGCCTGGAGGCGGCCAATGGTCTGATGCTCCAAGGCATGAGCGTCACCGTGGTGCATATTCAGGACACGCTGATGGAACGTCAGCTCGACAAGGCGGCGGGCGAGTTGTTGCGCAAATCCCTGGAAGAGCGCGGCATGCACTTTTACATGCCGGCGCAGACCACTGCGATCATCGGCGAAGACCGCGTGCGTGGCGTGCGTTTCAAGGACGGTAGCGAGCTGTATGCCGACCTGGTGGTGATGGCGGTGGGTATCCGCCCCAATATCGATCTGGCCAAAAAATCCGGCATCCACAGCGAGCGTGGCGTCGTGGTCAACGACACCTTGCAAACCTACGATCCGCGCGTCTATGCCGTTGGCGAGTGCGTGCAGCACCGCGGCCAAGCCTATGGTCTGGTGGCGCCGCTGTTCGAGCAGGCCAAGGTGTGCGCCAATCACCTGGCCCACTTGGGCTACGCACGCTACCAGGGTTCCATGACCTCCACCAAGCTCAAGGTCACGGGCATTGATCTGTTCTCTGCGGGAGATTTCACAGGCGACGAAACCACGGAAGAGATCGTGATCAAGGATGCCGCGCGCGGCATGTACAAAAAAATCGTGCTGAAAGACAACCGTATTCATGGCGCGGTGATGTACGGTGATACCGTCGATGGTGCATGGTATTTCCAGTTGATGCGCGACGGCACCGATGTCTCGGCGTTCCGCGATCATTTAATGTTCGGCGAATCGCATCTGGGTGATGCCGGCCATGGCGGGCAGAACAAGGCAGCCAGCATGAGCGACAGCATGGAGGTGTGCGGCTGCAATGGCGTGTGCAAGGGCACCATCGTCAAGGCTATCACCGAGCAGGGTTTGTTTACACTTGATGAGGTGCGCACGCATACCAAGGCATCGTCGTCATGTGGTTCCTGCACCGGATTGGTGGAGCAGATCATGTCTTCGGTGCTGGGCGGTGGCTATTCCGCCGCACCCAAGGAAAAGCCGGTGTGCAAATGCACTGATCATACCCACGACGAAGTGCGCAAGGTGATACGCCAGCAGCATCTGCTTAGTATTCCCGACGTGATGCGCTACCTGGAGTGGCGCACCCCGAATGGATGCCACTCATGCCGCCCCGCGCTTAATTACTATCTGCTGTGCGCCTGGCCCGCTGAATACAAGGATGATGCGCAGTCGCGTTTTATCAACGAGCGCGTCCACGCCAACATCCAGAAGGATGGCACCTATTCCGTCGTGCCGCGCATGTGGGGCGGTGTGACCACGCCCGATGAGCTGCGCACCATCGCGGATGTCGCGGATAAATATAAAATCCCCACCGTGAAAGTGACAGGCGGACAGCGCATCGACCTGCTGGGTGTTAAGAAGGAGGATCTGCCCGACGTGTGGCGCGATTTGAACAAGGGCGGAATGGTGTCGGGACACGCCTATGCGAAGGGGTTGCGCACCGTCAAAACCTGCGTGGGCAAGGAGTGGTGCCGCTTCGGCACGCAGGATTCCACCGCGATGGGTATCGAGTTGGAAAAGCGCACCTGGGGATCGTGGATGCCGCACAAGTTTAAAATGGCGGTATCAGGCTGCCCGCGCAACTGCGCCGAGGCCACCATCAAGGACTTCGGCATCGTGGCCGTGGAGTCGGGCTGGGAGTTGCACGTTGGCGGCAACGGCGGTGTTAAGGTGCGCGCCACCGATCTGCTGTGCAAGGTTACCACCGACGCCGAGGTGGAGGAATATTGCTATGCCTTCATTCAGCTCTACCGCGAAGAGGCGCATTATCTGGATCGCACCGCACCGTGGATCGAGCGTGTTGGATTAGAATACGTCAAACAACGCATCGTGGAAGATGCGGAAGGCCGCAAGGCGCTGTGTGAACGCTTTGTCGAATCACAGAAATATGCCCAGATTGATCCGTGGGCGGAACGTGCCAGCCATGATGTAGAGCGGCATGAATTTGTTCCGCTTAAATTGGTGGGCTAAAACACAGTCCAGGGTGCGCAACAAAATACTATGAACGCTCAACTGCAAGAGAAATGGTTGAAACAATGACTGACTGGATTGAAATCGGGACACTTGAAGATATCCCGCGCCTGGGTTCGCGCGTGGTGCGTACCACGCAGGGCGACATCGCAATCTTTCGCACGGCGGAAGATGAAGTGTTTGCGTTGAATGATTCCTGCCCGCACAAAGGCGGCCCTTTATCGCAAGGCATCGTGCACGGCAAGCGTGTCACCTGCCCGCTGCACAACTGGGTACTGGAATTGAGCGACGGCACCGCCGTGGCCCCAGACCAGGGCCATACGGCCTGTTTCCCGGTCAAGGTTGAAGATGGTATCGTGCGCCTTTCATTGCAGTCTCAACATGCTTGATAGCTTGCGGTAATGGCTATGGTCATCGAGGCCGGCGCGCCTGTAAAAACCACGTGCCCATATTGCGGTGTGGGCTGCGGTATACTCGCCAGCGTTGCGCAAGACGGGAGTGTGGACGTTCGCGGTGACGAACAGCACCCATCCAACTACGGACGCTTGTGCTCCAAGGGCTCCGCGCTGGGCGAGACGGTTGATCTCAACGGACGTCTGCTCTATCCCGAGATAGGCGGCAAGCGCGTCGAATGGGATGCCGCGCTTAGTGCGGTGGCCGAGGGCTTTACGCGCATCATCCGCGAACATGGGCCGGATGCCGTGGCGTTTTATGTTTCCGGGCAGCTTCTTACCGAAGACTATTACGTCGCCAACAAGCTGATGAAGGGTTTCATTGGTTCGGCCAACATCGACACCAATTCACGGCTGTGCATGGCCTCGTCGGTTGCTGGGCATAAGCGCGCTTTTGGTTCGGATACGGTGCCAGGCAACTACACCGATCTGGAGCTGGCGAATCTGATCGTACTGGTGGGCTCCAATACCGCGTGGTGCCATCCGGTGATTTTTCAGCGTATCACCCAGGCCAAAAAGCAGAATCCCGATTTAAAAATTGTTGTCATCGACCCACGCCGCACCCAGACCTGCGATATCGCAGATTTGCATCTCGCCATCAAGCCGGGCATGGATACGGTGCTGTTTAATGGGCTGCTTACCTACCTAAGCAATAATGGCGATGCCAACTCCCACTTTATCGCCACGCATACTGAAGGCTTGGACGCCGCGCTGGACGCAGCCATAACCAGTGCGCCTTCCGTTGAAACAGTGGCTCAACACTGTGGCCTGACCGCGACCGATGTCGCGCAATTTTACCGCTGGTTTTCGCGCACAGAGAAGGTGGTGAGTGCCTATTCGCAGGGCGTAAATCAGTCTTCGTGCGGCACAGACAAGGTCAATGCCATTATCAATTGTCATTTACTGACGGGCCGCATCGGACGTCCCGGCATGGGGCCGTTTTCCATCACCGGCCAGCCCAATGCAATGGGTGGGCGCGAAGTGGGCGGGCTTGCCAATCAGCTTGCAGTACACATGGAGCTTGAGAATCCGCAGCACCGGCAGGTCGTGCAGCGCTTCTGGAATGCGCCAGTGATAGCGGGCAAAGCTGGCCTCAAGGCGGTGGATTTGTTCCAGGCCATCGGCGAGGGCCGTGTCAAAGCGGTATGGATCATCGCCACCAATCCGGTGGACAGCCTGCCGGACGCCGATGCAGTACGACGGGCCTTGCAGGGCTGCGAATTGGTCGTGGTTTCGGATTGCATCCGCAATACCGACACCACGGCATGCGCGCACATCCTGCTGCCCGCTACCGGGTGGGGTGAGAAAGACGGCACCGTAACCAACTCGGAACGGCGCATCTCGCGCCAACGTTCATTCTTGCCTTTGCCCGGTGTAGCCAAACCCGATTGGTGGATCATCAACGAGGTTGCCCGGCGCATGGGATTTGGCGAGGCCTTTCATTACGAATCCCCAGCGCAGATCTTCCGCGAGTATGCGGTGTTATCCGGTGTGGACAACGCAGGCAGCCGCGATTTTGATATCAGCGGTTTGGCGCTCCACAGCGATGCCGAATATGACGCGATGACGTCAGTGCAATGGCCGGTCAATGCCAGGCGGCCCCGCGGCACCGAGCGCATGTTTGGCGACGGGCGGTTTTTTACGCCCACTGGACGGGCGCGTTTTATTGCCATCGCGCCGCGCCCGCCCCGCAATGAAACCAATGTTGAATACCCGTTAATCCTCAACACTGGCCGTGTGCGCGATCAATGGCATACCATGACACGCACCGGAAAATCGCCGCGCCTGTCAGTACACATTACCGAACCCTATGCCGAACTGCACCCTGAAGATGCCGTGCAGATCGGCACAAAAGACGGAGGCCTGGCACGTCTCAATAGTCGCTGGGGCTCGATGATCGCGCGTGTCAAGGTCACGCCGGATCAGCGGCGTGGCAGCGTTTTCGTGCCTATGCACTGGAACGACCAGTTCGCCAGCAGCGGACGTGTTGATGCGCTGGTCAACCCCGTCACCGACCCCATTTCCGGCCAACCCGAGCTCAAGCATACACCTGTGCATGTTGAACCCTACACCCCCATCTGGCATGGCTTCCTGCTGTCGCGGCGGAGTCTGGTGTTCGAGGGTGTTGACTATTGGGTCTGCGCTGCAGGCAAGGGCTTCTGGCGCTACGAGCTGGCAGGTGAACACAAGCCAGATGAATGGGCGCGCTGGGCGCGGAGCTTGCTGTGCGCTGCCGATGACAAGGTGGAATGGATCGAATATATGGACAAGGCCGCCGGACGCTATCGCGGCGCGCGCATTGTCAACAATCGCCTGGAAAGTTGCGTGTTCGTCGCCCCCAGTTTTGATCTGCCACCACGTACCTGGCTGGCCAGCCTGTTCGCCGAAGAAGAGTTGTCACCCGAAGTACGCCCCAGCCTCCTCGCAGGCCGCCCCGGCAAAGGCCAGGCCGACGCAGGCCGCATCGTCTGCGCCTGTTTCAGCGTGGGCATCAACACCCTCGTCGAAGCAATACGCAAAGACCACCTCATCACCACCGAGGCCATCGGACTAGCGCTCAAGGCAGGCACTAACTGTGGCTCCTGCATTCCAGAACTGAAGGCATTGATCGCTGCGGAATCGCGTGTCTAACGAATTATCCCGATATCCTTTCGCTTTCTCTTAGTCTGGATATTTCACAAATTACACACGCCATTACTGGTGGCGACAGCCTATCGCCTTGGGCCTGAAGAAAGAGCACGGCGCACCTACCAGGAGGTATTTCAACTTAAAAACGGCGATTGGAACCTACTCGGCAACTGCTCCTGCGTTGCTCTACCTTCGATGCACTAAGTGTACAGTCTGTAAATGAAGTGCCGATACATGAATGTATATAAATGCCTCAGAGGGTGGTGGATATGACAATTCCGGTTTTGGTCGTGGACGACTCTGCGTTGTCCCGCAAGCTTGTGATCAAGGCGTTGCCGCAGGAATGGGACATCGAGGTAACCCAGGCAATTAACGGCGAAGAGGCATTGACGGCATACCGTGCCGGCAAGGGACATGTGATGTTTCTGGATCTGACCATGCCTGAAATGGATGGCTTTCAGGTGCTGGAGACGCTTAAGGAGGAAGGCGCGAATGCGTTTATTATTGTTATATCAGCCGATATCCAGCCCCAGGCGCAAGAGCGTGTTAAGCAGCTTGGGGCCGTCGCTTTCATAAAAAAGCCGCTACAGGGTGATGAGATTCGAAGGATACTTACGCAATTTGGAATGCTATGAGTATCGCACCCTATACAGCCGATCAACGAGACGCCTTGCAGGAAGTCGTGAATATTGCCATGGGGCAAGGTGGCTCCTCATTGGCCGTGCTTCTCGATACGTTTGTCGCCCTTTCGGTGCCCCGTATCCGGATCGTGGAGTCATCCGCCATCGCGGAGACGGTCGCGCAAATGGTGGGTGACAACACCGAGATCACTGCGGTGAGGCAGGGGTTTTTCAGTTATCTGCGTGGCGAGGCGATTGTCATCTATGGCCAGGAAGGTTGCCATGATCTGGCAGATCTCATGGGCTACGACGCAAACCCGGACGCCGCGATCGACCAGGAGTTGTTGCTGGATGTCAGCAACCTCCTGGTGGGCGCCTGCATGACGGGTATTGCCAAACAGCTAGGCGCAGACATAGGCTTCTCCGCCCCGTCCATACTGGCGGAACGGTGTCCTGTCTATAATCTGTTCAAGGCGGCAAAACTGAACTGGACCCATGCCCTGCTGGTCGAGATAAGCTTTAGTCTGGAAGAAAAGGGGTTCACTGCGCATCTGGTGATGCTCATGCCGGAGGAGTCGATCATGACCATGCGCGATGCTCTGGACAGATTTCTGGAATCATTGTAAATGCCTCCCCGGCTTGACGATCTCAACTTGCTCAGCTTTATCGTTGCCCGGGTAAACGTCGGCATATTCGTTGTTGATCAGCAGATGAACGTGGTTCTCTGGAACAGGTTCATGGAGGTTCATAGCGGGCGCCCGGCCACCGAGGTTGAGGGAAGTAACCTGTTTGACGTGTTTCCCGAACTTCCCAAGAGCTGGCTGGAAAAGAAAATCAAGAGCGTGTTCCTGTTAAAGAACTTCGCCTTCACTTCCTGGGAACAGCGGCCGTATCTGTTCCGGTTTCAGGACAACCGTCCGGTTACCGGCGGCGCGGATGCGATGCGTCAGAATTGCACCTTTTTGCCGGTCAATGACGGCCAAGGGGACATGCAATATGTTTGCATCACGCTCTTTGATGTGACGGATACCAGTGTCTACCAGACGAAGCTCCAGGAGGCGATGACCTCACTCGAGGAGGTAAGCCAGCGGGATGGCCTGACAGGCATTTATAACCGCCGCCATCTGGAACACCACCTTTCCCACGAATTCAATTGTTGGCGTCGCTATGGCGGTGAACTGTCTTTTCTCTTGTTTGATATCGATCATTTCAAGAAGGTGAATGATGTGCATGGTCATCTCGCCGGTGATGAGGTGCTGCGTGAAGTTGCTGCAAACGTCAAACTTGAAGCGGCATTGCTGCGTACTACGGATATTGCAGGGCGTTACGGTGGCGAGGAATTTGGTATCATCCTTCCCGGGACTCCCCTGGAAGGCGCGCTCATCGTAGCCGAGCGATTGCGGACAATGGTGGCAGCCGCGCCGGTGCGCCTCCGTGACGTGGAGATTCCAGTCACGATCAGCATCGGAGTCGCACAAGCCGACACCTCCATGCCGGATTATGTGCGGCTAATACACGATGCTGATAAGGCACTCTATGCCTCCAAGACGCAAGGACGCAATCGCGTGACGTGCTACACCTCCTCACCACGCGAGTAAAGATAGGCAGGGCCACCTTGGCTGCCGAAGGCAAGCAGGTGAACCTGCCCCACCGGCATGGCCGTGACGGTGGAGATCAAGACCGGCAAGCAGCGGGCAATCGAGTGTATTTTTTCAGCCCGCTGTTGCGGTATGGGCAGGAGAGTTTGCGGGAGCGCTAGGGTTGTCTTGCTGCGTAACTATTCGGCGGCTTCAAAATCAGACGTCATTCCAGCCTGGGATTGGCTGGAATGACGTTACATCTAATTAAGCACCAAGGTCAGCTTCTGTCCCGGCTTCAGGCTCTTGATCTTCGCGTGGGTGTTCCACTTGCGCAGTTCGGCGAGGGTGACGTCAAAGCGGTCGGCGATGTGGGTTAGGGTGTCGCCAGGGCGTATCTTGTAGCTGATACGGCGCAGGGTGGTGTCTGCTTTAGCCAAGTGCGATGAGGCGCGGCTGAGGGTCAGGCGCTGTGTGGCGCCTGTTCCGGAGCGTACCACCAGCCGTTGCCCGGCGCTCAGTCTCGCCTTGGGGGTCAGATCGTTCCAGACGGCCAGTTCTCGGGGGGTTACGCCAAACTTGCGGGCGACCTTCCACAAGGTGTCGCCACGGCCCACAGTGTGCGACGCAGTCTTTTCCTTGGCCTTTGGCTCATCCGTGCTGGATGCATTCTGAGAGACCTGAAGGGTTGAATTTTGCGCAATGCGCAATGCGTAGCTGCCCAGATCGCTGGTTGCCACCGGCACGAGCAGATCGGTGCTGGCGCGTGCGATATCGCTGGTCAGTTTATTGATCTGGCGCAACAGCGTAGTGGTAGTGCCATAGAGGCTCGCGATATAGTTAAGTGACTGTTTTTTCTGGACATGGTGGCGTGTCCAAGTGACGCGTTTCTCGGTCGGGAGAGAGGCGAGCCTGGTCTTGAAGCTTTCCACCTTTTCGATGGGCAGCAGCAGGTGGTGAGGTCCGTCGGGGTCGGTGACCCAGCGGTTAAAGCCTGGGTTGAGCCGGTGGACTTCTTCCAGTGGGACATCAGCCAATTCCGCCGCCAGCGCCAGATCAATCTGGGCGTCTGTGGTGATGGTGGTCAGATACGGTCGGTTCGGCACGGATTTCAGCGTGACGCCGAATTTTTCCGGTGCGGCGACAACGTCAGTGATTGCAAGCAGCCAGGGTACATAGCCCTGTGTTTCGACTGGGAGTTGTAGCGACCAGAAATCGGTGGGTTTGCCTGCTGCGGCGTTTTTGTTGACGGCGCGCATCACGGCGCCTTCGCCTGCGTTATAGGCGGCCAATGCCAGCAGCCAGTCACCCTGGAAATCGGCGTTAAGCTTCTGCAAGTAGTCGAGCGCGGCGCGAGTTGAGGCGTGGATATCGCGGCGGCCGTCATACCACCAGTTCAACTTCAGGCCGTAGTTTTTGGCCGTGGACGGGATAAATTGCCATATTCCCGCAGCCTTGGCGTGGGAGTTGGCAAGTGGCTGATAGGCGCTTTCCACGATGGGCAGTAATGCGAGCTCCGAAGGCATACCGCGCCGCTCGATTTCCTCCACGATATAGTGCAGGTAGGGCGTGGCGCGCTCAATGGTCCTGTCCAGGTAAACCTGGCGGCTGGCATACCAGTTTTTGCTGGACTGAACGCGAGGATGGTCGCGGTCAGGCAGGCTGAAGCGGGTACGGATGCGATTCCACATGTCCTGGTTGTTCTGGGCGTCGCCCATGCCGGTGCGCAGATCAGTTGATACCGTCGTTGCCGGGGCGAACGTATCTGTGGCCAGCTTTTTCCTGGCCACCGCGATTGATCCAGCGACAGTGGGTTTTTCACGTTTGGCCGGCTCAAGGACGGGCTTTTGATTGGCTGATGGGGTGCTGTCCGAGAGCGCAACATTAGTGATGCTTACCGGAGCGGACTCCGGGTCGGGTTGCGCGGCGAGGGTAACAACACTCTCCCAGAGGTCGGGCAGTTCTGAGCCGGGAATGCCAAGGGGTGATGATGCGCCACTTGGCGCAGCCGGGCGCTGTGCCAGCGCGGTGGCAGGCGCCAGGGCAGATCCTTGATGCGGTTGGGATTGTGTGCGGTCAGCCGGGTGTGTGTTTGTGCTGGATACCTTGCCTTGTTGCATGGCGCAACCGCCAAGGTAGAGCAGGATTGTGCTAGACAAACACAAGCTGAGCAAACGTCGTGTCTGGTTTATGTCTATGCCCATGATTCCTCCAGTCCGGTTACAAGCCGGAATTATACCTTTAATGACATTTTTAAGAAACCCTAACCGTCATAAGGCATTAAAGTTGATGCTGTTGAAAAAATAACCATATGAAATGCATGAAAATAGTGCATTGGTAATGGTTGCGGATCAATCCAGCGTATCTTTCCAGTAACGCACCACGGCAAATACCTCCTGCTCGGAGGCAAGCCGTTTACCCGCGAATTTTTCCGCCGCTGCGATAACGCCAGGAACATGGCAGCGCAGGAAAGGATTGGTGCGCAATTCAAGCTCCAGGGTGGAGGGCACTGTAGGGTGTCCGTTCGCCCAGCAGCGTTCGGCATCCAGCAGGCGCGCCCGGATATCCGCGCTGTCCGGCTCCACCTTCATTGCAAACGTCAGATTCGCAAGGGTGTATTCATGCGCGCAATATACAAGAGTATTCTTCGGCAGCGCGGCGATTTTCTTTAGTGATTGGTGCATTTGTGCCGCCGTACCTTCAAACAATCGCCCGCAACCCGCACCGAATAATGTATCGCCGCAAAACAGCATGCCGTGGCCATAATAGGCGATATGCCCGGCGGTGTGGCCGGGGACATCCATGGTGCTGAATTTTACCTTATCCCCTTGAAGTGTAATGTGATCGCCTTCACGCAACGGGTGAGTGATTTCAGGAATGTGCTCCAGCGCGGGGCCATACACCGGGATGGCGTAGCGCTGTACCAAGGTGCGTACTCCCCCGATGTGATCGTTGTGATGGTGCGTCAATAGGATGGCGGTGGGGGTGGTCGACAGCTCGGTCAACGTGTCGATGACGGGATCGGCGTCGCCAGGGTCCACGATGACGGCCTGGCGCCCCGTTTTTTTGGTGCCATCGTTACAAATCAACCAGATATAGTTGTCCGTGAAGGCTGGAATAGTGAGTACAGTAATCATGCGTGGCGATCAATGAGGTTGGAATAAGAAAACATTTTATGCTCTCAGGGATTAATCCGAATGTTTCATAAATTCGCGTGATGATCGTACAGGATTTTGATTGATAGGGGAATTTTGTGAAGAAGCGCCGTAGTAATTCATACGGCTGACTGAACAAAATTCCCATAGCGATCAAAAGACCAGCGAGGGCGCGCGTAATTTATGAAACATTCGGATTAACGGCAGGGTCAACGCCTATAGTCTGACACATCTGATGGAAAGCACGTTATGCTAGCAACTTGTGGACCAGAGAGATGGTATGAAATCGACGTTTGATCACAGCGCCCCCCCCGGACTCCGCCGGGACTTGCGTGCCTGGTATGCTCATGGCATAGGCCATCTGCTGCTGGAAACCGAGCGCGGGCAACTGGATGAGGTGCTGCCAAACCTGTTCGGTTATCACCTGTTGCAGGTTGGGCGTATACACCATGAAGATCTGCTCGCGTCCAGCCGTATCTCCCACCGGGTGGTGCTGGATGCCGATGCGGTGGCGGGGGATGCGCCTGCCAGTGTGTTGCGCGCCTGCGCGGATGAGCTCCCTATCGCTTCAGACAGCGTGGATGTGGTGGTCTTGCCGCACACCCTTGAATTTGAGTCCGACCCCCACAGCGTGTTGCGCGAGGCGGAGCGCATCCTGATCCCGGAGGGGCATGTGGTGGTGCTGGGATTTAATCCATGGAGTTTTTGGGGGATATGGCGGAGGCTGTTGGCCCGCCAGGGTGCGGCACCCTGGTGTGGGCGTTTTCTGGGGTTGATGCGTGTTAAGGATTGGCTGGCCTTGCTGGGGTTCGATGTCATTCTGACGCGCCAATATTTTTTTCGCCCCCCCTTGCAACGGGAAGGGGTGATGCGCAAGCTGTTGTTCATGGAAAAAGCAGGGGCGCGGTTGTGGCCCCACTTGGGCGGGGCTTACATGGTGGTGGCAAAAAAACGGGTAACCACCATGACGCCGATCAAACCGCGCTGGCGCCCCCGCCGCAGCCTGATCGCCGCCCCTGCGAGACCTTGCGCCAGGAGTATGAAACGTGTCTGATATGGTTGATGTAGTAGAGATTTATACTGACGGGGCGTGCCGTGGCAACCCCGGTCCCGGGGGATGGGGTGCGCTGTTGCGTCATAAAGGGCGCGAGAAGTCACTCTATGGCGGCGAGAAATTCACCACTAATAATCGCATGGAGCTCATGGCGGCGATTGTGGCGCTGGAGTCCTTGAAGAAGCCTTGCGAAGTCCGCTTGACCACCGATTCCCAGTATGTGAAAAAGGGGATCACGGAATGGCTGGCGAACTGGAAAAAACGCGGCTGGAAAACCGCCGCCAAAGAACCCGTCAAAAACGCCGACTTGTGGCAGCGTCTCGAAGCGGCGGCACAACGGCATGATGTTGCCTGGCATTGGGTGCGGGGACATACCGGGCATGCTGAAAATGAACTGGCCGATCAGCTTGCCAACCGTGCCATCGATGAAATGAAATAATGAAGATGTGATCCACGAAAAAATGTGTTTGGCGTGTATCGGGAAATAGGCAGCGGTATTCTTGCAGCCGTCTATCCTATCCAGCAGTCGAACGGATTGTGTTGTAAAGATTTTTCGTGCCTTTCGTGCTTTTCGTGGACGGTGCATAACATCAATGAAATAAGGTAAACGTCAATGCGGCAGATCATACTGGATACCGAAACCACTGGCCTGGACCCCGCGCAGGGACACCGCATCATCGAAATCGGTTGCGTGGAGCTGGTCAATCGCCGTCTTACCGGCAATCATTACCATCAATACCTGCAACCCGACCGCGAGGTTGATGCCGGGGCATTTGACGTGCATGGCATCAGCAGTGAATTTCTTCTCGACAAACCTCGCTTTACCGATGTGGCTGACGAGTTCCTCGATTTTATCAAAGGGGCGGAGCTGATCATCCATAATGCCCCCTTTGATATCGGTTTTATCAATGCCGAGTTTGTCTGGCTGGGGCGGTCTCACGGCGCGGTTGCGGATCATTGTGCCGTCATTGACACCTTGGCGCTGGCCCGGAAGCTGCACCCTGGCCAGAAAAACAACCTGGACGCGTTGTGCAAGCGCTACCACATCGACAACAGCCGACGCGATCTGCACGGCGCCTTGCTGGACGCCGAGATACTGGCCGATGTTTACCTGGCGATGACCGGTGGGCAGGCCAGCTTGTCCCTGGACAGCGGGCAGGACGCAGGCCAGGCATCGCGCCAGACAATCCGCCACCTTGATGCTGCCCGGTCCCGTTTGAAGGTGATCCAGGCAACGGCGGAGGAGCAGGCGGCGCATGAGGGGCGGCTGGATGCTATCGACAAGGCGAGCGGCGGGACGTGTGTCTGGCGGAGTGTATAGCTGCCACGTTACAAACGGCTTGGCAAATGCGGTGATGTCAAGTATGTTGGTTGTTGAGTTTGTTGCTGTGTTATAAGGTTTGTGTGGCTGGAAGTTGTTTCCCTATAGCCAGAATTAATGTGGAAAAAAATAAAAAATCAACGGTGGGAGGTACGGCGATGAAGCGACATAGCGTGTCGGGCTCGTTTGGGAAGGGTTGCCGTTTGTTGTTTTGCGGCGTGGGCATTGCTCTTGTTACCGTGGGGCACGCCGCAGAACCGGCTGATAGCCCTCCTGCTGCCGCCATGCCTGCGCCGGAGCAGGCCGCTCCTTCGCCCATACCCATCCCCGGTGATGCCTTAAGCCCGGACCGCCTGGTGCTGGCTGCAACTTACGGCCATGACAAAGTGGTGCGCTACATGCTTGAGCGCGGCATGGACGTGAATTCCAAGGATATGTTCGGAACTACCGCATTGATTGCCGCAGCCACTGCTGGTCAGGGTGAAATCGTTGACATACTGCTCAAGGCGGGCGCTGACGCGAAGGCAAGCACGAACGTAGGGCACACCGCGCTGATGGGTGCCGTTACAAAAGGCGATATCTCTATCACTAAACTCCTGCTCAAGGCGAGTGCGGAGGTCAACGCCAAAAACAACCGTGGGGAAACCGCATTATTCCCTGCCGTCCAATACGGCAACATCAGGTTGGTTGAGTTGCTGCTGGCGGCTGGGGCAGACCCGAATGTGGCGAACACGCTTGCGCTTTCGGCAAGCGATAGCGGCTATACGCCGCTGATGTACGCCGCACGGCACGGCTTGATGTCTGCCGACGGCCCTTGGCATGACATTGCCAACGCCCTGCTTGCCAAAGGTGCCGACCCCAATCTCAGGGATGCCCATGGCGGCACGGCGTTGAGTCTTGCGGAACGCAATCAATATGCAGACATTGCGCACACCTTGAGACAGGCTGGTGCGCGCAAGGAATCGGTTTATACCAGCCTCAACCTGGACGACGCCTTGATCAAGGCATCGAGAAACGGTGATGCCGACAAGGTAAGCCAACTGTTTGATGAGGGCGCGCGGGCAAACGTCAAAAACAGGGCTGGCGTGACCCCCTTGCTGGAGGCGGCGCTGGCTGGTCACACCTCGGTTGTGAAGATTCTGGTCGAGCACGGCGCCAAAGTGAATACCGTGCCGGATGGCTTGCGTGACTGGGCTATCTCCTCATCAAGCATCCCGATGGCTGATCAGGAAATAGTACAAGCCGCTTCGCGTGGCGATACGGCGCTGATTATCGCCGTGCGCAACGCCCGCACCGAAACCGTGCGTTATCTTCTCGATCATGGGGCGGATATTAATCGCCCCAACCACCGAAATGAGACAGCCCTGTTTGTCGCTGCCGAATTGGGGCGTGGCGACATTGTGCGTTTGATGTTAGGCAAAGGGGCGGACTCCAATGCCGTGGAACAGGAAAATCGCACCAGTTCATTTACCGTCGCAATGAGCACCATCGGCAGGAATACAGTGTTAATCAAAGCCGCGCAGAGCGGCCATGCCGATGTTGCCCGGATTCTGCTGGATGCGGGCGCGCGGGTGGATATGCGCGGTTTTATGGGGAAAACCGCTCTGTTTTGGGCGGTGGAGCGCGGCCATGCTGCGGCTGCCCAGGCGCTTCTTGAGCACAAGGCCGACCCGAATATCAAAGATGTTTCAGGACTCACCTCCCTCATGGTGGCAGCGGCGAACGGCTCTTCCAGAGTTGCAGAGCTTCTTCTGAAAAACAAGGCCGATGTCAACGCCACGGAGGGCGCCGACCTTGGTGCCGGTGGCAGCGTATTTGGCGTGTCCGGTACCACTGCCTTGATGTTCGCCGCCCGCGCCGGTCATGCCGAAGTTGTGCAGATGTTGTTGAAGGCCGGGGCCGATGTCAATGCCATGAACAGCAACGGTAGCAACGCCCTCAAGGAGGCGGAAACGAACGGGTACGCGAAGATCGTGGAGATATTGAAAGCGGCAGGGGCATAATGCTTGTGAAACATGATCTGGAAGGCGCCAAGAATGGATAACCAATGACGGAAAAAGTGATAATGGCGGTGGTCGTCTTGTTGACCTACTTCCTCATGTTCGCCGCTTTTTTAAAGCCGCAGCACCGCAAGTTTCACGTCTCGACGATGATTTTCGTCATGTTGTTTGATCTGGGCGTACCCGTCTATCTCTATGTCTATCGCGACTGGTATACCCGCCTGTTTCTGCATGGCGATATCTCATCCTTTCTGGTGTGGATGCATTTCATTATGGTACTGTCCCTCTATATCCTGTATGTATTCCAGATCCAGATAGGGCGTAAATTATTGCGCGGTGACACCGAGAGCAACCTGCGGGTGGATCACCGTGGGCAGGGGAAAGGTATATTGGTGGTGAGGGGGTTGGCGCTTCTGACGGGGGCGCTTTTGATAGAGCCGGATCCGGCTCGCTAGCCTGCGCGCCATCTCAGTATTTTTAACCAAAATCCAACAGGAGCTTGCAACATGAAAAAACCAGGAACCTTCGCCGCCACTCTGCTCGTCCTGGGTGTGGGTTGTTGTGTGAATGGCGTGGCACTTGCCGAAACAGCGAAACAGGAAAAATCAGCGATGACAGAAACAGCCAAAATTACCCAACTGGTGAAAACCGACGTCAAGGTGGGCACTGGCAAAGAGGCCGTGCCCAACAAGCTGGTGATCGTGCATTACACCGGCTGGCTTTACGACCCCAAGGCTGCCAACAACCATGGCGCCAAATTTGACAGTTCGCGTGATCGCGGCCAACCGTTCGACTTTCTGTTGGGCGGCGGGCAAGTCATCAAGGGATGGGATCAAGGCGTGGCAGGCATGAAAGTGGGCGGCCAGCGCACTTTGATTATTCCACCTGAGATGGGTTATGGCGCGCGCGGTGCGGGCGGCGTGATCCCGCCGAATGCCACGCTGGTGTTTGATGTGGAACTGCTCGACGTTAAATAAATCGAAGCCCTTCCCCTCATGCGAGGGGGAGGCGGGAGTGGTGGTAAGATACCCTGTTTCAAAGGGTGAAAAACCATGCCGCACTCCAACCTGCTCTATCAGGATCTCACCCCGGACCGGCTGCTCAACGCCGTCGAGAGCATCGGATTGCACTGTGATGGCCGGATGCTCGCGCTCAACAGCTACGAGAACCGCGTCTACCAGCTCGGTATCGAAGACGGCGCGCCGGTTATCGCCAAGTTTTATCGCCCCAACCGATGGTCTGACGAGGCGATTCTCGAAGAGCATGCCTTTGCCCTGGAGCTTGCCAGCCGCGAGATTCCGGTAGTCGCGCCGCTTGTCGATGAGGCAGGCCACACGCTGCATGAATTCGAAGGTTTCCGTTTCGCCCTCTTTCCGCGTCATGCAGGCCGCACCCCCGAGCTGGATGATCCCGACACCCTGGAGTGGATGGGCCGCTTCATTGGCCGCATCCATGCTGTGGGTGCCATCACGCCGTTCCTTCACCGTCCCACGCTCAATATCGAGAGCTTCGGTGATGAGCCCTTTCACTTTCTTATGGGGCATGGCTTCATCCCGCCCGATCTGGAATTGAGTTATCGCAGCGTGGCAGAGGATGTGCTCGCGCGGGTGCGCGAATGCTATGCACAAACCGCCGGAATTATCACCATCCGCCTCCACGGCGATTGTCATGCCGGCAACATCCTATGGACGGAGGCGGGCCCGCACTTCGTGGATTTCGATGACTGCCGCATGGGTCCGGCGATACAGGACCTCTGGATGCTGCTGTCCGGCGACCGCGCCGCCATGAACGCCCAGTTGCTTTACGTCATCGACGGCTACAGCGAATTTTATGACTTCAACCCCGCAGAGTTGCGGCTGGTGGAGGCGCTACGCAGCCTGCGTATCATCCACTATTCCGGCTGGCTCGCCCGCCGTTGGGAAGACCCGGCGTTCAAGATGGCCTTCCCCTGGTTTAATACCCAGCACTACTGGCAGAACCAGATTCTCGCCTTGCGCGAGCAGATGGCGGCGCTGGACGAGCCGCCGTTGCAGTTGATGCCAGGATAAACAGCTTGACATCTGTTTGTATCTTGTGGTACAAAAATAGTACCATTTGATTCATGGCCGAGGGCGACAATGAATGCCATTATCCCGATCCCGCTAAAAAAGACTGACATTCATGGCAAACAGGGCCGCGAGAGCCTGTCCAAAATGGTGGTGAAGCTGTTCGAGCTTTGGGGGCTCAACACCGGCGATCAAGCCGCCCTGCTTGGGCTCTCCAGCGACTCACGCTCAACCGTGGCACGTTATAAAAAAGGCAGTCCGCTTGCTGATAATGCCGACCTCATCGGGCGCGCGGGGCATCTGCTGGGTATACACAAATCCCTGCGCATCCTGTTTCCGCATAATCGTGATCTGGCTTACCGCTGGGTCGCCACCCCTAACCGCAGGTTTGACGGCCAAACCCCGCTTTCCATCATGACCGAGGGCTACGAAGGGCTGCTTGCCGTGCGCAGGTATCTTGATTTCGAGCGTGGCCGTTAGGAGTCATGATGTATGGCGAGCTGATTTCCGTAGCCGTGGATTTTCACCGGCATCTCATCAGAAATATCAAAGGCATCCGCGAATCCCAGGCGATTTTTGATGATCTCGCCGAGAGCGGGGCAGAGATGCAGGTGGCGATTGCCGCTGAATCGGCGGGTTATATCGAAAGCCATGCGCCACTGATTACCCGGCCATTCGACTATGGCACGGTCATCACCTATCCCTTTCTGAAGCACAATTGGCAGCAGACACGCTTTAGTAACGGCACCCGCTATGGCGTATGGTACGGCTCACTGGATGTTGAAACCACAGTTTACGAGTCGTCCTATCATTGGTATCGCTTTGTCATGGACAGCTATGCGCAGGAAAATACCGTTATCATGGCGGAGCGGCGGGTTTTTAACGTGCAGTGCGATGCTATCCTGATTGATTTGCGCGGCAAGGAGAAAAATTACCCGCAACTTGTCGCCACACATGATTACGTTTACACGCAGCAACTGGGCGCCTATCTTCAGCGGAAAAGCCAGAATGGCCTATTGGTCAAATCCGCCCGTTGTGATGGAGTGAATGGTACTATTTTTACGCCGGAGGTTTTATCCGATCCATCCGATGTTTGTTATCTTACTTATACAATGAATCCGGCGGTGGCTGAGGTGCTGATTGAAAGGCGGCGCGGTATGCCATGGTTTTCAATCGTGATGTAATTCCACTTCGCAAGGCGCCTGACCCGCGACCATTGTAATTCTCCCTACTTAATGGCGGCACGGTTTCAACAATATGATCCACATCACGCGCACCATTATCCTCGACGAAAGCGAAATCGAAGAACATTTTATCCGCGCATCCGGGCCGGGTGGGCAGAATGTCAACAAGGTCGCCACGGCGGTGCAACTGCGTTTCGATGCTGCCCACTCCCCCGCGTTGACCGATGACATCCGCGCGCGTCTGAAGAAGCTGGCCGGAAGGCGGATGACTGCGGAGGGCGTGATCATTATTGATGCCCAACGCTTCCGTTCGCAATTACAGAATCGCCAGGATGCGCTGGAGCGGCTGGTGGCGCTGATTCAGAAGGCTACCGAAAAACCTGTCCCCCGAAAAAAAACAAAACCAACGCTCGCTTCAAAAAAACGCCGCCTGGAGGGCAAGCGCCGCCGCGGCGATGCCAAGCGTAGCCGAGGGGTTGTTTCTGATGAGTGAGGCATTGGTTCTATGTGATTATGATAAATTTGATTGGTTATTTTTCTCGTTGTTTTGCGGAAAGATTGTGTTCGCCAAGTAAAAAAGAAGGGGTGCTTGCGCACCCCTTTTAAGGTGGGAGGTTAAATATAAGCGTGTCACACAAGGAGGGGGAGTGTGACACGCTTAATATGATGCACAAGTTATGCCATTAGTGCAGTTGGTTGTGTGCGGGGATGCGCGGAATCCGAGCGATATATTCAACATGTTGATTTAAAATATGAATATATGTTATTTCTGATGATCGCCGGCTTGGTGGGGGTAGCCGTGCCTGTCTTTGGGTGTCTGTTGAAGTCAATCACCGGCGGAATTTGGACATTTTTCGCATGGCTTCAAGGCAAAAAAATTGTCATGTGTCAAGAAAAAGTTCATTGCCCGGTTCCGCATGATGCGGCCGCCCTCGGCGCCGGAAGAATTGCCGGTTGGTGCCATCTGTCACATGGCTGTAACATATTTCAATTGTAATAACTGCCTGAAGGGATATTGAATAGAGAGTCCCCTGGAAGTTTCAGGGGTCTGTGTGGCGGCTTTCCGGCCTTTTGGGCATTGGCAGGCAGCGTCTGGTGGAATACAGGTGGCGTTAGTACATAATGGCAGACACAATTCTGGTAGTTGAAGACGAGTCGGCAATTCGCGAGATGGTGGTTTTTGCGCTGGAGCGTGCCGGATTTTCGATCATAGCGGCGGCGGATGCCGCGCGAGCGCAGACAATGATTGCTGAAAGTACACCAGATCTTGTGCTGCTGGATTGGATGTTGCCGGGATTGAGCGGTGTTGATTTTGCGCGCCGGCTCAAAAAGGAGGAGGCTACCCGCCAGATTCCGGTCATTATGCTCACTGCCCGCAGTGAGGAAATGGATAAGGTAAAGGGGTTCGAGGTCGGTGCGGATGATTATGTCACCAAACCTTTTTCTCCCCGTGAGCTGGTGGCGCGCATCAAGGCGGTATTGCGCCGCGCTGCGCCCGAAGTAAACGATAAACCGATTGAAATTGGTGGATTATGGCTGGATCCGGGCAGCCATCGCGTTACAGTAGGGGGTGGGGCTGTCGATTTGGGGCCGACGGAATTCCGCATGTTGCACTTTTTCATGAGCCACCCCGAGCGGGTTTATAGCCGTAGCCAATTGCTCGATAAGGTATGGGGCAACGATGTCTATATCGAAGAACGCACGGTGGATGTTCATATCCGGCGCTTGCGTAAGGCGCTGATGACGGGCGGTCATGACAGATTGATTCAGACAGTGCGGGGCACGGGCTATCGTTTTTCAGCGCGGAGTGATTGAACCTGAAAACGGCAGTTTGCAGATTGCCATTGAGGCTCCAGTTTCTCACAGTAGAATTCGGTAGGCCTTTTTTATGCAGCATCCTTTTCTTCCGCTTTAGGATAACCTGTGCGTCAACTTACCAAAGGGCTTGATTTTTGTCTGATTCCTGGATAAGCGAGGTACGGTGGGTTGCGGGCCTGATGCTTGTCATGCTGGTGCTCGGCGTGCTCGCCGATCACGAGGCGTTGTTTCTATTGTTCGGTGTGCTGGGCTATCTGGGCTGGCACCTGTTCAATCTGGTGCGCCTGTTGCGCTGGTTCCAGGAAGGCAAACGCTTTCACCCCCCTGAGGTAAGCGGTGTCTGGGAAGAAGTGTTTTACAACATTTATCGCCTGCAACAGCGTAACCGTTTGCGCAGGCGCAGGATCGTCAGGATGCTTAATCGCTTTCAGGAGGCCACCGCAGTTATGCCCGATGCCACAGCGGTGTTGGGTATTCAGGGTGAAATCGAGTGGTGGAATAACGCGGCAGGGGAGTTGTTCGGGCTGCATGTACCGTTGGACAGGGGGCGCCGCATTGTCAACCTGGTGCGGCATCCGGTTTTCACGGAGTTTTTTGCGTCAGGGGATTATACGGCGACGGTGCAGTTTCCCTCGCCGGTCAACGAGCAGGTGATGCTGGCGGTGCGTGTTGTGCCCTACGGTAAGGATCATCTGCTGCTGGTGGGGCGCGATATTACGCCGATTTACCGGCTGGAGCAGGTGCGGCGTGATTTTATTGCCAATGTATCCCATGAACTGCGTACACCTCTGACAGTCATCGGTGGTTTTCTCGAAACGATGAGCGAGGATGAGGATGAGTGGGCGCATCGCTGGGGCCGGTCGCTGCATCTGATGCGGCAGCAAGCCTCACGAATGCAGCACCTTGTCGAAGATTTATTGCTGCTGTCGCGCCTGGAAATGGAGAGGGGGCTTCATTCCCGTGATGTGGTGGTTGTGTCTGGTGTTTTGGCGGGGATACGCGAAGAGGCCGTGGCGCTGAGCGGTGAGCGGCGGCATGCAATTCATCTTGAAGCTGACCCGCGCGTGCGGTTGCAGGGCAATGGCGAAGAGCTGCGTAGCGCTTTTTCCAATCTTGTTTTCAACGCGGTGCAATACACGCCGCCGGGTGGGGATATCCATATCCGCTGGTATGCCGACGCGGCGGGAGCGCATCTTGAAGTGGGTGATACCGGGGTTGGCATTGCCGCAGAACACATTCCCCGGCTTACGGAGCGTTTTTATCGCGTCGATGCGGCCCGTTCGCGCGAGAGTGGCGGCACAGGCCTGGGATTGGCCATCGTCAAGCATGCATTGCACCGTCATGACGCCCATCTGGGTATCGAAAGCGAGTTAGGCAAGGGAAGCACATTTACCTGTCATTTTCCGCCGCATCTGATTGTGCGTGTAATATAAGATATAGCTTTTGTGGTTTTGTCATCAAATTGTAATATTTGGCTGAGATAGTACGCATATATTCAATTTCTCACCCCTGATGGAGGTTTTTTTACCTTATGAGCACAGCGAAAATGATGAAGGGTCTGGCTGGCGTAACTTTCGTGGCGGTCGCGCTGGGCGCGACATCCCTTTCAGTCCATGCAGCCGAGGCCGTGATCAAAGTTGATGGTTCCAGCACCGTTTTTCCCATCACTGAAGCGGTTGCCGAAGAATTCCAGAATATGAAGAAAGGCAAGGTGAATGTCACGGTTGGCATCTCTGGAACCGGTGGTGGGTTCAAGAAATTCTGCCGTGGCGAGACGGATATCTCCGATGCGTCACGCCCTATCGCCCCCAAGGAAATGGAGGCCTGCCGCCAGGCTGGCATCCAGTATGTCGAGCTGCCAGTGGCTTATGATGCCCTGACGGTAGTGGTCAACCCCAGGAACGATTGGGTGAAGAGCCTGACTGTGGCGGACCTCAAGAAGATGTGGGAACCCGCCGCGCAGGGCACAGTGACCAAATGGAATCAGGTGCGCGCCGAATGGCCTGATGCACCGTTGAAGCTGTTTGGTCCAGGCTCCGATTCCGGTACGTTTGATTACTTTACCGAGGCTACCGTCGGCAAGGCCAAGTCCAGCCGCGGTGATTTTACGGCGAGCGAGGATGATAACGTCCTGGTGCAGGGCGTCGCAAGTGACAGGAACGGATTGGCTTATTTCGGGTTTGCCTATTACACGGAAAATGCCAAGAAGCTGAAGGCAGTGGCTATCGATGGCGGCAAAGGTCCCGTATTGCCCTCCGAGAAGACTGTTATCGACGGCACCTATCAACCCTTGTCCCGCCCTATCTTCATCTATGTTAGCGCCAAGTCGATGGACAAGCCGGAGATCAAGGAATTCGTGGACTTTTACCTGAAGAATGCCGCGAAGCTGTCCAAGGAAGTGGGGTATATTCCGCTACCTGCCAAGGCCTATGCCATGGGTGGCGAGCACTTCAAAAACCGCAAGCTGGGCACCGTCTTTGGTGGCGATACCGAGGTTGGGTTGAAGGTGGAAGAGTTGCTGGCGCGCGAAGCCAAACAATAATTTTGTTGATAAACAGCGTAGTAAGAGGGGTGCCGGATAAGCCCCCCCTCTTTTTTATTTCTTGTCATCTGATTGTCATAATTCTGTCATAATATGCGCCTTCCTTTGACTCCCATTGATAGCCAAATAACAGATCGACATCCGTGACTCCTGACGCATCCCGGTTCGCCCATCGACGTTTGCGCCATCTGCGCGAACGTTTTATCGAATTCCTGCTGTTTCTCGCCGCGCTCTCTTCGGTGGCCATTACGGTTGCCATCATGGTGATCCTGGTGCGCGAGTCGCTGGGTTTCTTTGAGCATGTCTCCCTCGTGGACTTCCTTACGGACACCCAATGGACGCCGCTTTTTGATGATGCCCACTATGGAATCATGCCGCTTGTTTCAGGCACACTGGTGACTGCCTCGGTGGCGCTGGCAGTGGCCATACCGCTGGGCACCATCATTGCTATCTATTTGAGTGAATTCGCACCGCACCGCCTCCGCGAAATCATCAAGCCCGTCCTCGAGCTGCTGGATGGCATTCCCACCGTGGTCTACGGTTTTTTCGCGCTGCTGTTTGTCACGCCGCTGTTGCAATATTTCTTCCCCGATCTGCCGGGTTTTAACATGCTCAGCGCAGGGCTGGTGATGGGCGTGATGATCATTCCCTATGTCAGCTCAATCAGCGAGGACGCCATGCGCGCCGTGCCCATGCACATCCGCGAAGGCTCCTATGCGATGGGCGCCACGCGCTTCCAGACGGCCTTGAGGGTGGTGACTCCTGCCGCTTTCTCGGGTATTGCCGCCGCCTACATCCTGGGGATTTCACGGGCCATTGGCGAGACCATGGTGGTGGCCGTGGCCGCAGGCATGCAACCCAATCTCACCTGGAACCCGATGGAGCCGGCAGCGACCATCACCACCTACATCGTGCAGGTAAGCCTCGGCGATCTTCCCCATGGCAGCCTCGGCTACCAGACTATTTTTGCAGCCGGCCTAGTGCTGCTGCTGATGACGCTCTTTTTTAATATTGCCGGCCATCTCTTGCGCAAACGCTTCCGGGAGGTTTACTAATGGCCCCAGATAAAGGTGTTCAGGTGATGCGGGCCATGATTGCCCGCCGCAAGCGTTGGGATGTCATTTTTGCGATAGTGGGCCTGTTTTCGATGCTGGGCGGGGTGGTAACCCTGGCCGCATTGATTGGCAGTATGGCGATGGAGGGCGTGCCGCGTCTTTCGTGGGATTTTTTTACTTCGTTCCCATCGCGCCACGCGGATAAGGCAGGCATTCTGTCGGCCTGGGTCGGCACTACACTCGTCATGCTGGTGACAGCGCTCACCGCCGTGCCGCTGGGAATCGCCGCCGGGGTATATCTGGAAGAATACGCCGCCAAGAACTGGATAACCGATCTCATCGAGATCAATGTCACCAACCTGGCGGGCGTACCATCCATTATCTACGGCCTGCTTGCGCTGGGGTTGTTTGTTTATCAGCTTGATCTTGGCCAAAGCATCGTGGCGGCGGGGCTGACCCTGGCCATCCTGATCTTGCCGGTAGTGATTGTGGCGACCAGAGAATCGATCCGTGCCATTCCCGGCACCATCCGCGAAGGCGCATTTGCGCTGGGCGCCACCAAATGGCAAACCGTGTCGCAGCATGTGGTGCCTTATTCCATGGCGGGTATTCTTACCGGCGTGATCATCGGTCTGTCGCGTGCTATCGGCGAAACCGCACCCATCATCACCATCGGCGCGCTGACATATATCGCCTTTCTGCCCGATTCACCCATCAAGAGCGAATTCCCCTATGTCTCCTTCGAATGGCTGTCGTCCGCCTTTACCGTGATGCCCATCCAGATGTTTAACTGGGTATCCCGGCCGCAGGAAGCGTTTCATGTTAATGCTGCCGCTGCCGGTCTGGTACTGATCGTCATGACCCTGCTGATGAACGCATTGGCGATATTCATCCGTTATCATTTCCGTAAACGTATCAAGTGGTAGGAGCATAGATTTTATGCCGCAAACAGCAATGGGCACCCTCAAGGCCGAGGTCAAAGACCTCAATTTCTATTACGGAAATTATCAGGCGCTCAAAAGCATCAATCTGCCGGTTGCCGACAAGCAGATTACCGCGCTGATTGGTCCCTCGGGATGTGGAAAGTCCACATTTCTGCGGTGTTTCAACCGCATGCATGATCTGTATGCCGGCAACCGTTACGAAGGCGAGATCGGATTGCACCCCGATGGCGTCAATATCCTCAACCCAAAGATCGACCCCATCGAAGTACGCATGCGGATCGGCATGGTGTTTCAGAAACCCAACCCATTTCCTAAATCCATCTATGAAAACGTCGCCTATGGGTTGCGCGTGCGTGGCGTCAACAAGCGCAGGATATTGGATGAGAAGGTTGAGCAGGCGCTGCGTGGTGCGGCATTGTGGAACGAGGTCAAGGATCGTCTGAACAATTTGGCCTTCAACCTCTCCGGCGGCCAGCAGCAGCGCCTGTGCATCGCGCGCGCGCTGGCGACGGATCCGGAAATCATACTGTTTGATGAGCCCACCTCGGCGCTTGATCCCATTGCCACCGCCAGCATCGAAGAGTTGATCGCCGAGTTGAAAGAACAAGTCACGATTCTCATTGTCACACACAATATGCAGCAGGCGGCGCGCGTTTCGAGCTATACCGCCTTTATGCACCTGGGTGAGGTGGTTGAGTTCGGTGAGACGGGCGGCATCTTTACCAATCCCAGCAAAAAACAGACGGAAGACTATATCACCGGACGCTACGGCTGACCGGCTACTGGAGAAACATTATGGAACCCTTGGATACACATATTTCACGCCAGTACAACGTCGAGCTGGAGAACGTCCGGTCGCTCGTATTGCAAATGGGCGGGCTGGTTGAGCAGCAGATCGAGCAGGCGATTAACGCCCTGGTGCAGGGCAATGTGCCCTTGGCCGAGGCGGTTATCGTCACCGATTACAAGGTCAACAATTTTGAGGTGACCATCGACGAAGAATGCAATCAGATCATCGCCCGCCGTCAACCCACCGCAGGGGATCTGCGCCTGGTGCTGGCGGTGATCAAGACCATCACCGATCTGGAGCGTATTGGTGACGAGGCGGAAAAGATTGCGCGTATGGCGGTGCGTCTGGCCGGTGAGGAACGCCCGAAAAACAATTATATGGAGATTCATGCGCTGGGTACCCATGTGCGCCAGATGGTGCATGACGCGCTGGATGCCTATGCCCGTATGGATACCGAGGCGGCGGTGCGCGTGGCGCAGGAAGATCTCAAAATCGACCAGGAGTATGAGGGCGTGATGCGCCAGATGATCACCTTCATGATGGAAGACCCGCGCACCATTACTCGCGTACTCAACGTCATCTGGGCAGCACGCGCCCTCGAACGCATCGGTGATCACGCACGCAACATTTGTGAATATGTGATTTATCTGGTCAAAGGCAAGGATGTGCGTCACATCAGTCTGGAGCAGATGGAGAAGGAAGTTCGGGAAGGGAATTAACCCAACTGCCCGCTTAAATAATGGATGTTACGCACGTCCAACGACATTGCCGCACCCGTGAAGGGCGCAATGCCTCATTGTCACACCCGTAAAGGGCGCAACGCCTTTACGGTGATTACGGTGAGAAGGTGCGGTCCACGAAAAACACGAAAGGCACGAACAAGCTTCGCAGCACAATCCGTTCGTGCCGCTCTTTCGGATAGCAAGCGAAGTTCACTGGCAAATCCAAGGGCATTCTTGCGCCAGGATTCCCCCCTACTTTTCGTGACTTTCGTGTTTTTCGTGGACTGTGCGTAACATCACTTAAATAAAAAGATTTTTAGAGCAAATAAAAAGGGGCGCTGAAAACCTTCAGCGCCCCGATGTTTTAGCAGATATTGGCTAGATTAAAGCCCACGTTCCCGCATGATGTTCAATCCTTTGAGCAGGTTTAACGCTTCGGATAACTGGTAGTCACTGCTGGTCAGCTTGTCTGTTTCTTTCTTGGCATCTTTCTTCTTTGCGTCTTTGGCGTCAGCGGGCGCAGGCGTGGTGGAATCCGCCGGTTTTGCGCCAGTGGTATCGCCCGTTTTGCGGTTGCCGTTTTGCAGATGACCGGATAGATCAGCTTCCTTTACAGGTTCCAGTACCGGATTTTCACCCGCTGAAACCTTGACGTTTTCAAGGGCGATGTCCGGTGTAATGCCCTCGGCCTGGATGGAGCGTCCGGAAGGCGTATAGTAACGCGCCGTCGTGAGCTTCAGCGCTGCGTTATTGTCGATCGGCACCACGGTTTGCACAGAGCCTTTACCAAAGCTCTTGCTGCCCATCAGGATGGCGCGTTTTTGATCTTGCAGCGCACCCGCCACGATTTCGGAGGCTGAGGCGGAGCCACCATTAATGAGTACCACCAGTGGCGCGCCTTTGAGGGCGTCGCCTGGTGTTGCCTGGAATTTCTGGTGCGAATCCTTGAGTCGTCCGTCGGTGTAGACGATCAGTCCTTTTTCCAGAAAGGTGTCGGAGACCGCCACTGAAGCGTTGAGCACGCCGCCGGGGTTGTTGCGCAGATCAAGCACCAGCCCCTTGAGCTTGTCACCGTTCTCCTGCTTGAGTTTGTTGATGAATTGATTCAGGTTGTCGCCCGTGTTGGACTGGAACTGGGAAATGCGTACATAGCCAAAGCCAGGCTCCAGGGTGCGGCCCTTGACGCTGCTGACTTTAATCACTGCGCGCTTGATTGTGATTTTCAGGGGTTTCTCCTGGCCTTCGCGTGCGACGGTGAGGGTGATTTCAGAGCCGGGTTTGCCACGCATACGGTTTACGGCTTCGCCCAGGGTGAGGCCTTTTACGGGTGTGTCGTCGATGCGGATAATCAGGTCGCCTGCCTGGATGCCTGCCTGCTGGGCAGGAGTGTCGTCGATGGGGGAGATGACTTTGACAAAGCCGTCTTCCATGCCGACCTCAATGCCCAGGCCGCCAAACTCGCCCGTCGTGCTGACCTGCAAGTCCTTGAAGGCGTCGGCGTCCAGATAAGCGGAGTGTGGATCCAATCCACTCAGCATGCCGCGGATGGCATTCTGTAACAGGGTTTTGTCGTCCACCGGTTCGACGTAATCGGTTTTGATTTTGTTCAACACTTCGGTGAAGGTGCGCAGCTCGTCGAGCGGCAGGGAGGCGACTGCGGGTTTTTCGCGTTCAGCGAAGACGCTATGCCCTACGCTGATGCTGATCCCCATCACCAATCCCAGGGTTAAAATCAAAAAATTACGGGTATTAAACTTCATGAATTACTCCAAAATGTCCGCCAGTATCCTACATCCCAACAGCATACAAGTTGCGCGTGTCAAGATGCAAATAAACTCTTAGTAAATTCCTATCTGCACCACTGGGATGGGTTGATAGGCGCACCGCCGCGCCTGATTTCAAAGTACAGGCCGGAGCTCATCTGTCCGCCGCTGTCGCCCACGCTGGCGATCACATCCCCGCCGTTCACCCAGTCGCCGGTGTTTTTACGCAGGTTCTGGTTCTGCCCATACAGACTCATGTAACCATCACCATGGTCAATGATCAATAGCAGGCCGAAGCCGCGCATCCAGTCAGAAAATACCACCCGGCCTCTGGAGATGGCCCGCACCTCCTGGCCTTCTGCAGCGGCAATCAGCACACCCTGCCACTTTGACGTGCCCAGCTTGCGGGAAGTTCCATAATGGGCGGCAATTGGGCCATGCGCAGGCCAGGGGAGCTTGCCCCGGAGGCTGGCGAAGACCGATTTATCATCAATGGCTTCAGGAACGTCAGGTGGCGGTGGCGTGAGAGGTTTGCCCGGAACGCTGGGTTTTTCCGGCGGGGAAGGTCTCTGTGGTTTGTCCTGCCTGGCACGTTTTGCGGCAGTTGCCCGCCGTTGCTCTTCCGCGCGCCGTTGTTCCGCTGCACGTTGCTGCGCCTCTTGCAGCCTTTTTAGTAGCTGGTTTAATTGCTGCTCGTCTTCCAGCAGACGCTGCAACTGTTGTTCCTTGCTCTGTATGTCCGCGCCGAGCTTGTTGAGTAGGCCGCTACGCTGTTGGCGGCTTGCTTCCAGGCGTCTTTTTTCCTGTTCAGTCCTGGTTTGTGCCTGCGCCAGTTGCTCAGCCTTGGTTTGGATGGATTGCTCCAGGGTTTCCAGTTCCTGGAGGCTGACGGTGACATTTTCAATATGCGTCACGCGCGCGCGGTTGAAATAATCGTAGTAAACAAGGTTGCGTCCGATGGCGGCAGGGTCTTGCTGGTTCAGGAGGATTTTCAAAAGATCCTGACGGCCCATGGCGTAGCTGGCGCGTACCTGTTGGGTGAGGGCGAGTCGCTGTGCCGCGAGATTGGCCTGTTGCTGTTGCTGGCGCAAGCGCAATTGGTTGAGGTCGCCGGTATGGCGTTGCAGTTCCTGTTGCAACATTTTCAGGGAACGGCTGACCTTGCCGGTCTCTATTTCGGTGGTGCGTAACTGTGAGCGCAATGCCGCCTGCTCGCCGCGCGCCGAATCCAGCGTGGAGCGCAGGCTTTGGATCTCGCCGCGTAGTTTTTTGAGCTCGGTAGTCTTGGCCTTTGGGATGGCACTGCTGTGTTTTTTGGCGGGTTCGGCGGATGAGTTCGCCGCTGCCGCGTGTCCGCCGCTCACCCCCGCAGCGAGCAGCAATGCCAGCGTCATACGGATCTTCAAATCAATTTCATCAGCGTAGAGCCGCTCATCTCGGTGGGTTTGTTGATGCCCATCAGATACAGCATGGTGGGCGCCACGTCCGCCAGAATGCCGCGGGAGGCGGCCACTGCCGGGCGGTGGCTTACATATACGAATGGCACGGGGTTGCTGGTGTGCGCGGTGTGCGCCTGACCTGTGCTCTTGTCGGACATCTGCTCCGCATTGCCGTGGTCGGCGGTAATCAGCATCTCGCCGCCCGCCTTCTTTATGGTGTCGTACAGCCGTCCCAGGCAGGCGTCTATTGCCTCGACAGCCTTGATGGCGGCGTCCAGGCGGCCACTGTGGCCCACCATGTCCGGGTTGGCGTAGTTGCAGATCACCACGTCATACTTTCCGCTTTCAATGGCTTCGACCAGCTTGTCCGTGACTTGCGATGCGTTCATTTCCGGTTGCAGATCGTAGGTTGCCACCTGTGGCGAGGGGACAAGAATACGGTCTTCACCGGGGAACGGTTTTTCCTCCCCGCCGTTAAAGAAAAATGTGACATGGGCATATTTCTCGGTTTCCGCGATGCGCAGCTGATGCAGGCCGAGCCTGGAAATGTAGGCGCCGAACACGTTTTCCAGCCGTTCGGCAGGGAAGGCCACCGGAATGGCGAAGTCCTTTTTGTATTCGGTGAGGCTGACCATCGCGCCCAGGCGCGGTGTGGTATCGCGTTCGAAGCCGCTGAAATCCGGTTCGATAAAGGCCTGCATAAGCTGGCGCGCCCGGTCGGCGCGGTAGTTCATGAAAATTACGCTGTCGCCATCCTCAATGGAGACAGGTTTTTCTCCGGCGGGGACAATGGCGGCTGCCTGCGCGAATTCATCGGTTTCGCCGCGCGCATAGGCCATTTCCAGCGCGCCGGCGGCATCCGGTGCCTGGTAAGAGGCTTTGCCTTGGGTGATAAGGTCATAGGCGGTTTGGACGCGAGGCCAGCGCTTGTCGCGGTCCATGGCGTAATAGCGCCCGATAACGGACGCAAAACGGCCGCGCCCAAGTTTGGTGAATACGCCTTCCATGGCGGCGATGGAGGCGGCAGCGCTTTTCGGTGGGGTATCGCGCCCGTCGAGAAAGGCATGCAGGTAAACGCGTTGTGCGCCGCGCTCCACAGCGAGCTTGACCATGGCATGGATATGTTCTTCATGGCTGTGAACGCCACCAGGCGAGAGCAGGCCAAGGATATGCACAGCTTTGTTGGCGGCAACGGCTTCATCGACCGCACGGGTCAGAGTCTGGTTGGTAAAAAATGTGCCACTTTTGATGGCGCGGTCGATTCGGGTCAATTCCTGATAGACCACTCTCCCCGCGCCGAGGTTGAGGTGGCCCACCTCGGAATTGCCCATCTGGTCGGGAGGCAGGCCGACCGCTGTGCCCGAGCCATGTATCAGGGTATGGGGGTAGGTATTCCATAGGTGGTCCCACACCGGCTTGTGCGCGCCGAGGATGGCGTTACCTTCGGTTTTTTCACTGTAACCCCAGCCATCAAGGATAATCAGGGCCAGGGGACGGTTTTTGATGGATGGCATGGAGATATCTTCACTTAAAAGCAATGTAAGGGAGGTTTTGTCTGTTGCTTATTCAACGGACTATCATTGTATAATGTTTCGCTTGTAAAGGCACATGTTGGAGTCTGCTTTAGGGGGCTGGGTTTGCACATCTTGGCGGGCACTATGGGCAATGTAGAGAACGGGCAGCTTATCCTTCATGAAGAGGATATCGAACAGGCATCGCGTTCACTCAAGGCGATATCCCATCCCTTGCGCCTGAAAATACTCTGTACCCTGGGCGACCGGGAAATCAGCGTTCAGGATCTGGTGGAGGCGGTAGGCACATCCCAAAGCAATATCTCCCAGCACCTGGCCATTATGCGCGACAAGGGAATACTCGTGTCACGCAAGGATGCCAACCGGGTTTTTTACCGGGTTGGGGATGTACGCACCCTGCGTTTGGTAAGCATGATGCGCGAGGTGTTTTGCGACCAACAGCCTAAAAAGAAGCGCTATTGATCTTACATAGCTGCTTTACCTTCTAATTATTTTTTGTAGGCCTCATGGAAAAGCTCGGCAGTTTTATTCTTGATCACTGGATATTGTCGTTTGCCCTGGTGTTTGTCTTGGTGCTGTTGGTAAGCGAGACGTTAAAACGCAGGATGCTGGGATTCAAGGAGGTGAGTCCCTCCGATGCGATTCGCCACATCAACAAGGATGATGCTGTTGTGCTCGATGTGCGTGAGGACAAGGAGTACGCGGAAGGGCATATTTCCAATGCACTGCACATCCCCGTGGGCGTTATCGATAAGCGTTTGCAAGAGCTGGAGCCCTATAAGTCCAAACCTGTCATCGTCTATTGCCGCAGTGGCGACCGTGCGGCGCGCGCCAGCGCCATTCTGCGCAAACAGGGATTTGAGTCTGTTTACAAGCTTAATGGCGGGATATTGGCATGGAAAGCTGCAAACCTTCCTCTTGGTAAATAATAATTTCGAAACCCGAAGCTCCTCATCATTGATTTAGATTAAGGAAATATATCCATGTCAGACAACGCCGAAAATCAGCAGCCCACCCAAGGGCGTTTTATTATCCAGAAAATCTACGTTAAGGATCTGTCCTTCGAAACACCTAACTCTCCCCATATCTTCATGGAAAAGTGGGAGCCTGAGGTGGGCCTGCAGATCGCCAATAATGGTGTTGTGCTGGGCGAGAACGTGCATGAAGTGGTTTTGTCTCTCACCGTGACCGCCAAGCTGGGCGACAAGGTGGCCTATCTCGCCGAGGTGCAGCAGGCGGGTATCTTTAACGCTGAGGGTTTCAGCGATCACGACCTGGCGGGGATTGTCGGAAGCTACTGCCCGAACATACTGTTTCCCTTCGCGCGCGAGGTCGTTTCGGATCTCGTGACCAAAGGTGGTTTCCCCCAGTTGCTGTTGGCGCCCGTCAATTTTGACGCCCTGTACGCGCAGCATTTGCAGCAGCAGGGACAAGCCGGGCAGCCGCAGGTTGCGCACTAGCACATGAAATTATAAATTACGAAACATGATCCGAATCCCATGTAGGTCTGGCTTTAGCCAGACATGTCGGCCTGAAGGCCGACCTACAATCGTGCGGCATTACGCTGCACAATTTATGTGTTCATGTACTAGGCCGCAATATCGGTGGCTGGCAGAGCGCCGGTGATATTGAAATGAATGCCGAAACCACAGCCTCGCCCATCGTTGTGTTGGGCGCCGGTTCCTGGGGTACGGCGCTCGCTATCCTGCTTGCGCGCAATGGCCAGCCTGCCTGGTTGTGGGGGCGTGACGCGCGGCATGTGGCGGAGCTGTCCACCGCACGCCGCAATGTGCGTTTTCTGCCCGATGTTCCTTTCCCGGATTCCTTGAGTCTCACCAGCGACTTACCGCAGGTTCTCGCGGTGGCGCGGGACATTCTGATAGCCGTGCCGAGCGCAGGGTTTCGCGCCACGCTGGAGCTGGTTGCCCCTCACGTTGGATCGGATACGCGCCTGGTCTGGGCTACTAAAGGGTTGGAGCCGGGCACTGGCCGGTTGTTGCACCAGGTGGTGGCTGAAGTGCTGGGCCGTGCCATTCCAACCGCAGTGATTTCCGGCCCTACCTTTGCCCATGAGGTGGCGAAGGGGCTCCCTACAGCGGTTACGGTGGCCTCCACCTCCGAGGAATTCGCCGCGCATCTGGCGGCAAGGCTGCGCAGCAGCACCTTCCGCGCCTATACGTCGAGCGACGTGGTCGGTGTCGAAGTAGGCGGGGCGGTGAAGAATGTGCTGGCGATTGCGGCGGGCATTGCCGATGGCTTGGGTTTCGGCGCCAATACGCGTGCGGCGCTCATCACCCGTGGCCTGGCCGAGATGATGCGTTTGGGCAGCGCGTTGGGAGCGCAACGCGAGACACTGATGGGGTTGGCCGGCTTGGGTGATCTCGTGCTGACCTGTACCGACAATCAGTCGCGCAACCGCCGCCTGGGTCTGGCACTGGCGCAGGGGCAGACGCTGAGCGATGCGTTGGCCGCCATCGGGCAGGCGGTCGAGGGTGTGCAGTCCGCGCGTGAAGTGTTGCACGTCGCCCAGGCGCTGGATATCGAGATGCCCATCACCGAGCAGGTTTATCAGGTGTTGCACGCCGGGCGCACGCCGCGCGATGCGGTGACCGCGTTGCTCAACCGTGATCAGAAGGCGGAATCCCCGTGAAGGGGATAATATCCCCGTGAAGGGGACAATGCCATGAAGGCCATGATTCTCGCCGCAGGCCGTGGTGAGCGTATGCGCCCATTGACGGATCATACACCCAAACCACTGTTAACCGCCGGTGGGCGGCGCCTCATCGAGTATCACATCGCTGCGCTGGTAAAGGTGGGCATTACTGAAATCGTTATCAATCACGCCCATCTCGGCACGCAGATCGAGGCGACGCTGGGCGATGGCAGCCGCTATGGGGCGCGGATTTTTTATTCTTCAGAAGGCGAGACTGGGCTGGAAACGGCTGGCGGGATTTTCAAAGCCCTGCCGCTGCTCGGCAATGCGCCCTTTATAGTGATCAATGGGGATATCTGGACGGATTACCCCTTGTTGCAACTTCCAAAAGAACCCAAGGGCCAAGCGCATCTGGTGCTTATCGACAACCCCACGCATCACCCGGCGGGTGACTTTGTGCTATGTGAAGGCTTGGTTTTAAGCCCTGCCCCAGGCGGCGAGACGCTCACATTCAGTGGGATTGGCGTGTATCGCCCGGAATTGTTCGAGGGGTGTACCCCCGGCAAATTCCCGCTCGCCCCGCTGCTGCGCAAGGCGATGGAGACCCACGGTGTGACGGGCGAACATTACACGGGGCGCTGGGTGGATGTGGGTACACCGCAACGGCTGTATGAACTGGATGAGGCGTTGCGTCAGGGTTGATGTAGCTCATGGGTTGGGCCTCGGTAACCGCTGCTTCGACTGCATGGCCGCTCTCTGGCATCCTGCCATCGCGGCACTCGCACATCCATGTGCATCGGATGCAGGGCAAGGAGCGGTTGCCGAAACCCAAATTACACCCTTTACTTCGACATCGGATGCCCTTTCATTCCATCATGTCCCGGCATGTCCTTGTGCATTTCCTTCATGCTTTTCCATTTTTCCGCCATTTCGTCGTCTTTTTTGATAATTTCGTCAAGACGGGTGATCATCTGGCCCAGCTTTTGTTTTTCTGCGGCGCTGGGCTGGTGGTTGATATCTTTCAGAACCATCATTACCTCTTTCAGCATGCCCTTGACCTCGCGCATGGTCTGATGATGTTCCTTCATCATCTGGCCCCGCATTGCATGATGGTCCTGTTTGGCGTCAGCCGTTGCGGCCATGCTATCGGCAGCGAGGGCGTTGCCTGCAAATAGTGCGCTGGCGAGCGTAACGGCGGTAAGTATTTTTGATGCTTTCATCGTAATCTCTCCTGATTGCGGTTGTTGATGCGAATTATTAAAAACCGGCATGCCTGTGGTTGAGCTAGAATTTATAGGCGCGCGCAGGTCAAGTGTCAAGCAATGCTTACTGTAAATGAGTGGCCCTGACACCGTGCCTGATATATGATCCGCGCGTCCGGTAATGGTTCCGTTTTTTTGATGATGGATAGAAATCCTAAATGATTCGTATCGGTATTGTGGCAGGCGAGGCCTCCGGCGACCTGCTCGGCGCAGGCTTGATCCGCGCCATCAAGGCGCGTTTTCCGGATGCAGTAATTGAAGGCATTGCCGGTCCGGCGATGATTGCGCAAGGTGCCACGGCGCTTTATCCGCTCGAAAGGCTCTCGGTGATGGGCATTGTTGAGGTGCTGGGGCGCTTCCGCGAGTTGCACGCGATGCGGGCCAGTTTGTTGCGGCATTTTCTGGAAAACCCGCCGGATGTATTCGTTGGCATCGACGCCCCGGATTTCACGCTGGGCCTGGAACGCAAACTCAAGGATGCAGGGATTCCAACAGTTCATTATGTGAGCCCATCGGTATGGGCGTGGCGCCAGTGGCGTATCCGCAAGATCGCGCGTTCCACTGATCTGATGCTGACGCTGCTCCCTTTTGAAGCCCGATTTTACGAAGAACATCATGTGCCGGTGCGCTTTGTCGGCCATCCCCTGGCGGAGATGATCCCCCCGCTGGCCGACCCGCAGGCCGCGCGTGCCGCCCTTGGGCTGCCATTGCGAGGGGAAATCGTGGCGCTATTGCCGGGCAGCCGCATGAGCGAGATCAACTTTCTCGCCGCAATTTTTATTCAAGCCGCCGTAGGGTGTGCGCGGCAGCGGCCTGGATTGCACTTTGTTATCCCGTTAGCGACGCCCGCGACGCGTGAACGTTTCACCGAAATACTCAGCAGCGTGGCGCCCGATCTTTCAGTGACAGTCATCGAAGGCCGCTCGCGCGAGGTGATGGCGGCGGCGGACGTCGTGCTGCTTGCCTCCGGCACCGCGACACTGGAGGCGATGCTGCTGAAACGTCCCATGGTGATGGCCTACCGCCTCGCGCCGCTGACCTACTGGCTCGCCAAGCGGCTGGTGAAAATCCCTTATTTTTCGCTGCCCAACCTGCTCGCCGCAAAACCCCTGGTGCCCGAATTTATCCAGGATGCCGCCACGCCGGAAAACCTTGGGCAAGCCATGCTGGACTATTTGACGCACCCGGAATCCGCTGCGGCGCTGCAAGAGACGTTTGCGGAGATCCATGCCTCGTTGCGCCAGGGGGCGGATCAGCAGGCGGCGGAGGCGGTGCTGAGTTTGATTCCTCCCGATAAGCGTAAGGAGGGCGTGTGAGTCCTTTGCACTTTCTTTTGGCTGGCGTCGACGAAGTGGGGCGTGGACCACTTGCCGGGCCGGTGGTGGCCGCCGCAGTCATTCTCGATCCGGCGCGTCCCATTGCGGGTCTTGCGGATTCCAAGGCGTTGTCGGAAAAGCGCCGCCAGGCATTGGATATCGAGATCCGCGAGAAGGCCTTGGCGTGGGCGCTGGGGCGGGCGGAGGTGGATGAAATCGATGCGCTGAATATCCTGCAGGCAAGTTTGCTGGCCATGCAGCGTGCAGTGGCAGCACTATCGGTGACGCCGTACCGTGCGCTGGTTGATGGTAACCGCTGCCCGCTGTTGGCCTGCCCCGCCGAGGCGGTGATCAAGGGAGATCAGACCGTGCCCGTCATCGGTGCCGCCTCGATCATCGCCAAGGTGGCGCGCGATGCGGAAATGGTGGCGCTGGATGCCGTTTATCCTGGTTATGGGTTTGCAGTACACAAGGGATATCCCACTAAAGCACATCTGGAGGCGCTCGACCGGCTGGGTGTTTTGCCCGTCCATCGACGTTCTTTCGCGCCGGTGCGGAATCTGCTTCGGTAGGCCTCACCCCGCTCTGCAATAAGGTGCTCGCATGGGGGAGAGCACAGTCTCTCAGCACCGGCCTCTGAGCCATTGCGTCATTTCCGTAGCGACCATCGGAGGGCTGATGAGGTTGCCCTGTACCACGTCGCATTCAAGCGCGCCCAGCATACTCAGGGTGTCTTGATCCTCCACGCCCTCGGCGATGACACCCATGCCCAGATTGTGGCCCAGGTGGATGATGGATTGCACGAGGGCGGCATCATCTTTGCTCTTGAGCATGTTGCTGATGAAGGAAAGGTCGATCTTGAGGGTTGCGATGGGGAGCTTCCTCAGGTGAGAGAGGGAGGTGTAACCTGTGCCAAAATCGTCGATAGACAGGATCACCCCCAGTTGATGAATGCGTCGCAGGGTTTCCGTGGCGCGCAGAGGATCGACGATAATGGCGCTCTCGGTGATTTCCAGCTCCAGATAGTGGGGGGCGATCTGATATTTCTCCAGCAACACCGCAATTTTGTCCGGTAGGCCGCTATCCTGCAAGTTACGTGCGGAGATGTTCGCCGCAACGTTGGCCTTGATTCCCATATCATGCCATTCCCGCATCTGCCGCAGCACATTGTCTATCACCCATTGCGTGAGCGGCATGATGAGGTCGCTCACCTCCGCGAGAGGAATGAACTCATTGGGTGCGACCAGACCATGCTGCGGGTGCTGCCAGCGGATTAACGCCTCCATGCCAATAACATCGTGATCTTTGAGGCTGATTTTCGGCTGGTAGTGCAATACGAGCTGATTTTCCAGTATGGCGATTCTCAGGCTGGTGATCAGGGACAGGCGGCGCGGGCTATAGATGTCGAGCGTGGGGTTATAGACGGCGTAGCCACCGCCGTTTTTCTTGGCGAGATACATGGCGATATCCGCGCAACGCATCATGGAGTGCGGGTCATCGCTGTGATCGGGATACAATGCGATGCCGATGCTGGCGCCGATCTGCACTTTCAGTCCTTCCAGATCAAAAGGCTGGCAGATAACAGCCAGCACCTTCTCGGCGGCATGAAGCGCATCCTCTTCGCTGTTTATGTGCGGCAGCACTAATCCAAACTCGTCGCCGCCCAGCCGCGCTACGTTTGCGGGCACATCCACCGCAGTGCATAAACGCGGCGCGATCTGCTTTAATAGAATATCACCGGCCTGGTGGCCCAGGGCATCATTGATTTCCTTGAAGCGATCCAGGTCGATGAGCATGAATGCCATGCGCTTGCCTGATAGCCGGGTTTCCTCGACAACCTTGTCCAGATCTTTGCTGAGCTGGAACCGATTGGGAAGGCCGGTAAGAGAATCGTGCGTGGCTTGGTATTCCAGGGCGGCGGTATGCGCCTTGCGTTGGGTGATGTTGCGGAAGACACCTTGGGTCGCAACTGGCAGGCCGCCCACAAAACGGCAGCTTACGTCGCCTTCGACTTCAACATATTGCCCGTTTTTCGCGATGAAGGTGGTTTCCAGATTGTCGCAGTGTCCTCCGCTCATCACTTTGCGAAACAAGGTTGTACAGTGATCCAGTAATTCAGGAAGGATAATATCGAACACAGTAAGTGATTTCACTTCATCCAGTGTGTATCCCATTGTCTCCAGCCAGGCGCGGTTGACGAATTGGAAATGCCCGTCAGGAGCCACGCTTTGAATCATGTCGTGGGCGCTTTCAAATAAATTCCGGTAGCGCTCCTCGCTTTCCCGCAGCATTGCCTCAGCCTGGCGGCGTTTACGCCTTTCTCCTGCCTCGATCAATTCACGCTCAATCGCGGGCGCAAGCCGTGTCAAATTGTCCTTCATCAGGTAGTCGTGTGCGCCGGCCTTCATCATGGCCACGGCGATTTCCTCGCCGATGCTGCCGGAGACGATGATAAAGGGCAGGTCTATACCGCTTTCCTTGAGCAGGGTAAGCGCGGCGGGAGCACCAAAATCCGGCATTGAGTAATCGGCCAGGACGATATCCCAGATTTGGGTTTGCAACGCGGCTTTCATGGCGGCAGCGGTGTCAACGCGCTCAAACACAGGATCATAACCACAACGCCGCAACTCACGCAGTATCAACAGCGTGTCGTCTTCAGAATCTTCAATTATCAATACGTGCAGTGGCGTACTCATATTGCATCCTTACAACGTCGGTGGAACCTCGTTTAGAACCAGCCAATACAAACCCAATTGCCGTACCGCCTCCATGAATTGCGCAAAATCCACCGGCTTGCGTACATAGCTGTTGGCGCCAAGATTGTAGCTATTGACGATATCGGCTTCTTCGTTTGATGAGGTCAAAATCACCACCGGCAGGAGCTTCGTTCTGGCGTCGGCGCGCAGACGGCGCAGCACTTCCAGCCCGTCGACCTTGGGTAACTTCAAATCGAGCAGGATAACCTGCGGCATTATGCTGATGTCCCGGCCAGCATAAGTTCCGGTAGCGAACAGGAAATCCAGCGCCTCAACGCCGTCGCGCGCCACTACCACTTCGTTGAGGATGTTGTTCTTTTTCAGGGCGCGCAGGGTTAACGCCTCGTCATCGGGGTTATCTTCGACCAGCAGAATGATTTTAGTAGGCATAAAGTTTTCCTTGTGTTGAGTGTAGCGATTCCTTATGTGGTTCTGACGTGACTGGCATCACATTTTCTATGGATATTTTTTTAATCGGGCAATTTGATTGTCGCGGTTCATTATATCGAGGCAAATAAAACAGATGGATTCTGGTGCAGGACAATACCCCCCCAGGGCACAAGGGCGTGATGGGGTGCCATAACTTAATTCCATGGCAATGACGAGCAACGCCCCCCCCCGCAGAACAGCCGTGCCCAGTGGCGACTAAATTCCTTTTGCTTAGTCCGCCACGATACCTTCACGATACCTTTCGGTAATCTTTCATTGTGATCATATCTTGATGGTGGTTGTCAAGATTTTTCGCCATACCCTATTTAGGGGGGAGAAGCGCGTCTTTTGATGGTTTTTGTAATATCAATCCGGCAACCTTCCCGGAACAAGGTCACGAGAAAGCGGGGGAATCCCACTTGAGTCAGATGAGGTGATGTGTCAGCATTGGTGAGCCAATTATTGGCTAATGTGATATCGATTGATGAGCGCCAACGAAGCCCTGCGTAAAATTCCTGTTGTGGTTCAATCCTCTTCATCCAAGCCTATGATTGTTAAGGGTTTGGAGTGGAAGCGCCGCGCGATGCAGGCGGGGACGATGATCTTTTTGATCCTGGCCCCCATTTTGGGGATATTCAGGATTGATACCAGCTCGGGGTTTGTGGTGCTGGGCCGTCAGATCTGGTTCTCCGATTTCTTCATCGTGTTTGGCTTCTGGCTGGCGATGGCCTGTGCCCTTGTGATGTTTTACTCGACCATGGGTACCGCATTTTGTGGCTGGGTGTGCCCGCAGAATACCCTGTCCGCGTGGGCCAATAAGCTGACTTTCAAATACCTGGGCAAGCGGGCGACGGTGGATTGGGATGGCCGTGAGAATGCGCGGGTTTCGGCAGGCAAGAACAAGCTGAAGAACTGGATGATGCTCGGTGGGAAGCTGCTGCTGGCCTCCATGGCGGCGGCGCTGGTTCCCATGCTGTATTTTTATCCGCCGGATGTGGTTTGGTCCTTTGTCACGCTACGTGACGATCCGCGCGTGATCGGTTCCCTGTACCTGATCTATGCTGTTTTTGTCTTGCTGGCGCTGGGTAATCTGGCAGTGATGCGCTATTACATCTGCCGCTACACCTGTGTTTACCGGATCTGGCAGTTCCTGTTCAAAACCCGGCAGACGCTGCATGTGGTGTATGATCAATCCCGCTCTGACGAGTGCGCCAAATGCAATTTTTGCGTTACCACCTGTCCGGTCGATATCGATCCGCGCAATACGCTGGTCTTCGATAGTTGCACCAACTGCGGCGAGTGCATCAGCGCCTGCGATTCGCTCCATAACAAGCACGGGGTTCCGGGCCTGTTGAATTTTGAGTTTGGCGAGCGCAAAGCCGTAGAGGGCGGCGCCGTTTCCAATTCAAATCTGGCTTCGCTGGCGCAACGTGCGGGCTGGGCGATGCCGGTGTTCGCGCTGGGTGTTTTGATGGTGGCCTGGGGGCTATGGAACTATCAGCCATACAGCTTCTCCGTCTATCGCTCCGATGTGTCCCAGAGCGCTCAGGTTCAGGAGTATCGAATTAATATTGCGCATAAGATTTATGAGCGTGGAGCGGTGAACGTAAGCGTCGAGGGTCTGCCTAAAGATATGTATAGTCTGGCCGCTACGCACGCCGAATTCACAACTGCCGAGCGCAAGGATATTATTTTACATATCAGCAAGGCCATGCCGTCAGGTATACATCCGTTCGTGGTGCATGCCCGGTCTGCGGATGGCTGGCAGGAAAGTTTCCGTGTACACCATTTTGCCGGGAGGAGTTGAGATGAGTGATGCAAGCAAAGAAAAGAAGGCCCCACCCCTGCCGGTTCAAGAGGCGGAATGGGGGGAGCAGCCCGAAAATCAATATGGTTATGCAAGCGAGGCCGAGCGCCTAAGCAAGCGTGGCCTGGAAGACTGGGAAATGGTGGAGAACATCTCCGAGTCCCAGCACAATATTCCTTACTGGTTTATAGCAATTTTCCTCGCCCTGTTGCTGGTTGCCGTTGGGTTGAATTTTCCCTTCTGGGGCGATCGTCCCGGTTATGAGCGTGACTGGTTTAATTGGGGCTTGCCGTTGGCGGTGGTCTATACCTCGATAGCGATCGCGGTTATATACTGGCTGGTTGATTATCGCCATATCCGTAGCGCTAAAAAGGCAGAGCGAGAGAATAATTCAAACACACAAAAGCAGGATTGATGGTTGGAAACGAGTAGAGCAATAAAAGTTGGATTCCTTGGCGTGATGCTGGTGTTGGCTGTGGGATGTTCATCCAAACAATCGGGCACCGTTTCTTTAGGTGCGTATCCTGATCCTCAATCTGTCGGTGCGAAAATGTTTAAAGCGCGCTGCGTGGAATGCCATGTGCCGCCTCAGCCCTCCAGCCGCAAAGCGCATGAATGGCCGAATATCGTGGACAGGATGCAACATAACCTGATAATGCGCAGTTCTGCGCCGCTTACCGATGAAGAGAAACGGGAAATTTTGGGATATCTGCAAAAATATGCGGCGGGCCAGCCATGAAAATGATAGTGCTGGGCTTGCTAGGTTTGGCGCTGACCGCATGTGCGAATCAAGACGCCCCAGTCATTCCGCCGCAAATGTGGGGCGACGTGCAGATCAACGTCGAACCCAGGCCGGAAATTCCAATCGTGGGCATGAACGAATTTCTGGTAACGGCAACCCGTAAACCCAGCAGGCCTGCGTTTGATTTGATTGTGTCCGTCCGCATGAGCGAAAGCGATGTCTGGCAGCAGGCCATCCAGGATGGTCATGTGGGGGTCTATCGCAGGGCGCTCCTGGTTACCGATCCCGCAACCCAGGCGGTATTTGTCCGTGTCGAGCAGGTAGATAAAAAGGGAGAGTTGCGTTTTCCGCTGAAGGTGCGATAGCCGACGCGGTTAGCCGGGGCGGATGGGAAAAGGAAAGGCGCTTCGCTGGAATAGATGATCGCCCTGCGGGGTTGTTGCTGGCACCCGCAGGGCAGAAGGCTGTATTACTTTTTGTTTTTTTGGTTAAGATCCGGCCTGTACATGTCAGTTTTGTAGACCTGATAGGTCAGCAGCACCATTAATACAGTGACGATGGCGCCCATGGTGCCGACCATGTACGTTAGAATCTCAGGCATAGACATCAAATTTCTCCCATAAACGCCGTAGTTGATTTTTTAAGATAGCGCCCTCGCTTGTCAAGGGAGACGCTAGTCCTCCGCTATCTTGCATCAATTGATGGTTCTTGGGCAAGAGGTCTGAGCGTTAATTTTTTTTGCCGCTTTTGATGCGTTTTTGCAGTGCCGGGCTCTCGACATAACGGCGCAACAGCAGGGTTTTATGCCCGCCGCGTTGTTCGTAGCAGCGGGTGCATGTGAGGTAGCACAGATATAGCTCTTTGGGGGTGCGGCCTTTATCGAGCAGGTCAATTTGCATTTCATGCACGGGCTGGCGGATAGTGCCGACGTCGCCGGGGTGTAGGCGTGCCCTGAGCTGGAAGGGGCTGGGCAAATATTCGATGCGGCGGGAGGGTGAGTCGTTGTTTTCCAGCAGCCGGATGAGCTTGCCGCGAAAAGCCCCGGTGGCCATCATCACGAAGCCGGGCCAGCGTTCTTTTACTTCCAGTTGCTGGATTTCTGCGCGCTGTTTGTGCATGTAGAGGTCATAAGACAGAGGCATGTGCGCCACCATGGGGACGGGCAGCACGTGTACACATTGCCCGCCAAGATCAATGTCTTGCTCGTGCCAGCTTGGATACTCTTCCGGGCAACCGCATTCCAGTGTCATGGTTTGTTCTTGAAGACCTGTCTGGCGGTGAGAAAGATGTTGGCAAAATAGACCCAGAAGCCGATGCCCATGATGGTGGCCGCTGTGCTGATGGTCGGGCCGTAATAGCGATGCACTGCAGGAAGCCCGTCAGGATCGCTCAATAAAATTTTGCCTTCGATGATGCCGAATATCACCAGCGTTGAATAAAAGCAGGTGACACCAATGCAGGTCCACCAAAAAGTGTGTTCCACCAGCCGCCGCGAATACAGTGGTTGCCCCGATATCGTTGGAAACAGGTAATAGGTGCCTGCCATGAGAAAGAGGATAACCCCCCCAACGATATTTATATGCGCATGGGCCAAGGGGTCAATCATATGCCCGGGGCCGCTGTGCGGCGTGCCGACAGACTCCAGCCAGGCGCGTACCGGGGGTTGAACCTGGATCACACCATGCACCGTTCCGATGAAGAGAAAAACGGCTGACATGAGCAAAAATTTGAGGAGGTAACGGTGTTCTGGTTTGCCGATTACTGTGTCCGACGGATTTGAAGGCATTATGATAAGAATCCCGGTATGTTGTTGTGATGTCGGTTTGTTTGGGATGCGCGAGTTTGATTCCCCGCTCCGTCAGGTTTGACGCCAAGTAAGCGGGAAAGTTTAGCGAACCCCCGCTTGTCCTGCAAGGTAAGTAGGGTGCGCTCAACGCACTTGGGCCTTGCCGCCGCCGCGCGGGTCGCTTGCCGCCAGCACTTTGCCGAGTTTGCGATCCCACAGTATGGCCTGCATGTTGCCATAGGGGCTGTCAACCTGCTTGAGAGTGTGGCCTAGTTTTTCCAGCGCGGTGGTTTGATGGGTGTCGAACGTGCCGGGCTCGTGTTGCACCACGTCAGGCAGGAATTGGTGATGAAAGCGTTTGACGCCCATCCAGGAGGCGGGTTCGTTGCCGTTTGCTGCGTCAAGCGTGGCAAGCAGCACCATGGAAATGATGCGGCTGCCGCCGGGGGTGCCGAGAATGGCGACGCTGCGTTCGTTTTCCAGGAAGGTGGGAGACATGCTCGACAAGGGGCGCTTGCCGGGTGCGATGGCGTTGGCTTCGCCACCCACCAGGCCATACACATTGGGCGCGCCGGGCTTGGTGGAAAAGTCATCCATCTCGTCATTGAGCAGTACGCCGGTACCGGGTGGTACGAAGGCGGAGCCGAACGGGAAATTGATGGAGAGGGTCGCGGCGACGCGGTTGCCGTGGCGGTCCAGCACCGAGAAGTGGGTGGTGTCATTGCCCGAGTCGAGCGTGGCCTCGCCGGGCAGGGCGTTGCTGGGTGTGGCTTTGTCCGGGCGTATTGATGCGCGCAGCCCGTCGGCATAGAGCGGCTGGGTGAGGCGCTGCACAGGGACGGCTATGTAGTACCCCGAGGGCACGTAGTCCGGGTCGCCCAGGTACACGGCACGATCACGGTAGGCGCGGCGCATGGCCTCGATAATGAGGTGATTCCGCGTCACTGTATCGAGCGTTGCAAGGTCGTAGCCAGCCAGGATATTCAGCATGGTAATCAGCGCCACGCCGCCCGAGGAGGGCGGGGCGGCAGAGGTGATACGCAGGCCGTGGTAGTTGCCGGTGACGGGCTTGCGTTCGATGACGCGGTAGCTGGCGAGGTCTTGCTGCGTCCAGATGCCACCTGCTTCGCGCACGCCGTTGATCAGTTTGTCGGCGACTGGGCCGTCATAGAAGCCCACCGCGCCGTGCTTGGCGATGGCCTCCAGGGTGGCGGCCAGTTCGGGCTGCTTGAGGATGTGTCCTGTGGGCGGGGCGTCGTTATCGTTGATGAATATGCGTGCCGCCGCTTCGGATTTGCGTAGCGCGTCAAGGCGGGAACGGATCATGCGCCGGTAGGATTCGCTGATGGCGAAGCCGTTGCGTGCATGGCGAATCGCGGGGGCGAGGCTCTTTGCGAGCGGCAGGCGGCCGTATTTTTGCGCCAGATGGGCGATGGCGGCGGGCGTGCCGGGAATCGCGGCGGCCGTCGCGCCGTCCACGGACAGGCCGGGAATGACTTCGCCGTTATCGTCCAGATACATGTCGCGGTGCGCTGCCAGTGGTGCGCGTTCGCGGCCGTCGATCATCATTTCGTGGTGGTCCCTGGCGCGGTGCAGCAGCCAGAAGCCGCCGCCACCCAGGCCGGAGCCGGTGGGCTCTACGACGGCCAGTGTGGCGGTGATGGCGACGGCGGCGTCGAAGGCGTTGCCGCCAAGCTTGAGGATTTCATGGCCCGCGTCGGTGGCCAGTGGGTGGGCAGAGGCGATGGCAGCCGCAGGCGGCGTGGCGGCCTGAAGCGGCGTCAGCCAGGCGCTGACGATAAAAACGATGAGAAAAGGCCAGCGTTGCATGGTGTGCCGCCTTAACGTGCTGTTATCCGGCTTTTTTCGTCAGCCCGAGATATTTGGCGTATAGCGCGTCGCGGCTCTCAACGTGGCCGGGATCCTTGGGGATGCAGTCCACCGGGCAGACCTCCACGCACTGGGGGGTGTCGTAATGGCCGACGCATTCAGTGCACAGCTTGGGGTCGATGACGTAGATTTCTTCTCCTTGGGAGATCGCCCCGTTTGGGCACTCAGGCTCGCAGACGTCGCAGTTGATGCATTCGTCGGTAATCATCAAGGACATAACTTTAGCAATACCTCATCTGTAGGGTGCGTGCGACGCGCCCTGCATTAACCTATCAACATGTCTAATTTTAACGCATTCGCGCGCGCAGCGCAGCCCCGACGTCTTCATGCACAAATTCGCTGACATCGCCGTCCAGCCGGGCGATTTCCCGCACCAGGCTGGAGGAGATATAGCTGTATTGTTCGGCGGGCATGAGAAACATGGTTTCGATGCCGGGCGCCAGCTTGCGGTTCATGCCTGCCAACTGGAATTCGTATTCGAAATCAGACACCGCGCGCAGGCCGCGCAGAATGACTTGCGCACCGCGCTCTCTGACAAAGTTGACCAGTAGTGAATTAAACCCGCAGACTTCAACATTATCAATGCCGGACAGCACTGTCTGCGCCATCGCCACGCGTTCTTCCAGTGTAAAGGCGGGGGTCTTGCTGGTGTGGGCGGCCACCGCCACGATCACATGATCAAACAGACGCGCGGCGCGGTGCACCAGATCGGTGTGGCCATTAGTGATCGGGTCGAAGGTTCCAGGATAAATCGCGGTAATGTTCATGCGTGGGTTGGTATCCTTTGGCGCGGCATTGCCACCCATTGTCTCCCTCACGGGGATTCACGGTGGAACAATAGTTAAGAGACGTTCGAAGTATCCCTCTGACTTGCATGGGAAAAGGATACAGTTTCGGTATTGAACGGTAAAGCGATTTTGGGTGAACCAGCTTTTTTACATGGCACGCCATGCCATCATCAGCACGGTGCCGATAGCCACCAGTTCAATACCCATGACTGTGGCCAGCCCGGCGACGGCTTGCCGGGCAACGGGGCGCGTTGCGGAGCCCCAGACCAAGCCGGCTTTGACCAGAAGGTTGCTTACCGTCGCCATGGCAATGCCCAGTACTGCGACGGCGGTGGGTATGCTGTTTGATGCGTTTAGCTGTGACAGTGCCAGGGTGACGGCATCGACCTCGAAGAGGCCGGAGAGCAAGGCGAGGGTGTAGAGGCCGATGGGGCCGAAACTGTTGAATGCCAATTGTGCCAGGGCGAAGATCAGGCCGTAAAGCGCCCCAAACTGGATTACGGTGGAAAGTTCCAGCGGGTTGCTAAAGGTGACATCCGTATCAGCGGTTTTTTTGACTACCCCCGCCAGTGTTTTTGAGGTGTTGCGCCACGCCAGCCATAGGCCGGTCAGCAATGCGGGCAGCAGTAATACGGCGGTGATCGGTAGCAGGGTGGGTTGTACGGCGGCTATTTCCACCATCTGGCGCAGAAACATGACCATGGCGGCGAGTATAATGCCGCCTGCCAGACAGGGGGCGAGTTGAGGGCGGTGGTGGCTCAGGCGTGCAAAGGCCAGCGTTACGGCAATCGAACTGACCAGCCCGCCAAGCACGGCGACAATGAGCAGGCCGCGTTGCGGCCCAAAGCCCTGTATGACGAAATAACCGATGCAGGCGATACCTGATACCAGTACCATCATCGACCAGACCTGGCGCGGGTTGATGTTTAGTTCGGTGAAACCTTGGCCGGGCAGGATGAGATAGACGATCAGCGCCAACAGGATGAATTTTGCGATGGTGGCCTTGTCAGCCGTTTCGCCTCGTTCGGTTTTTTTGGCGGCCAATATGAGCGTGGCGATAATCGCAATCACCAGTGGCGCCACCCATTCTCCGGTGGCAACCAGCCCGCCCAGCAGCCAGCAGAGCAGTGTGGCTGCTTCTTTGGCAATGCCGGTGGCGCCTGTCATCATGCTGTTTCGTACAAATGCGGCGGTCACCAGCAGGCCCATTACGGCCAGGCCGGTCAGGAATACCGGCTGATTGGGCCACCAGTGGGCACTAACGAAGCCGCCAATGGCTATCAGCGGCAGTGCAACGATGCCGCTGATGTGTCTGGTATTGTGGTGGGGCGGGGTTTCCTGTTCGAGTCCGATCAGCAGGCCGGTGATCAGTGCGATAATCAGCGGGATGAACCATTCGGGAAAAAATTCCAGTGTGATCATAGAAGGTGAACGTTCCCGGTGTGAGAATCCGTGTGATTCGAGTATAGTTTGCGAGTTTAAAACATATCGATGTCTTGCGTATTATAAAATTTGCCAAAGCGGCAGGGGGCAGGTAATGAGAATTCTGTTAAGTAACGATGATGGCTATCTTGCTCCCGGCCTGATCTGTCTGGCGGAGGTGCTGCAGGAGGTCGCGGAAGTTACTGTAATCGCGCCGGACCGGGATCGCAGTGGCGCCAGCAACTCGTTGACGCTGTCACGGCCGATCCGCGCTACGCTTGCTGAGCGCGGCTTTCTGCGCGTCGATGGCACGCCGACCGACTGCGTGCATCTGGCAATCACCGGCCTGTTGGAGCATGAGCCGGATATGGTGATTTCGGGCATCAATGCCGGGGCCAATCTCGGCGATGACGTGATTTATTCCGGCACCGTAGCGGCTGCGATGGAAGGGCGTTTTCTGGGATTCCCGGCGCTGGCCGTGTCGCTGGCCGGGCATGATCTGCGTCACTATGAGACGGCAGCCAGGGTCGTAAAAGAGTTGCTGGGCCGCTTGCAGTATGATCCGTTGCCGGCGGACACTATTCTCAACGTGAATGTGCCCGATGTGCCGTGGGATCAACTTGAAGGCTTCGAGGCGACGCGCCTGGGGCACCGGCACAAATCCGAACCGGTAATCAGGGCCACCGATCCACGGGGGAGAGAGGTTTTCTGGGTAGGCCCTGCCGGTCCTGAACAGGACGCCGGGCCGGGCACGGATTTTCATGCCATCAAGAACCGCCGCGTCTCGATCACGCCCATCCAGGTGGATCTGACACGCTATGCCGCGCTGGACACCGTGGCGAGCTGGCTGGAAGGGTTGAATAAGGTATGAAATCGCATCACCTCGGCATCGGCATGACATCGCAGCGCACCCGCGAACGCTTGATCAATCGTCTGCAAGAGGAAGGTATCCGCAGTACGGTGGTGTTGGATGCAATACGCAGCACGCCCCGCCATATTTTCGTTGACGAGGCCTTGGCCAGCCGTGCTTACGAGGACACGGCCCTGCCTATTGGGCATGGCCAGACCATATCCCAGCCCTACATTGTGGCGCGCATGACCGAAGTCCTGCTCAGCGGCGGCAAACTTGATAAAGTCCTGGAGGTCGGCACGGGCTCCGGTTATCAGGCGGCGATTCTTGCCCAATTGGTGGGGCAGGTATACAGCGTTGAGCGGATCGATGCGCTGCTGAAGCTGGCGCGCCAGCGTTTCATGGAGCTTGGTCTGCGCAACATCCGTCTCAAGCACTGTGATGGAAAATTGGGCTGGCCGGAGTATGCGCCCTATGATGGAATCATCGTTACTGCCGCGCCAGCGGACGTGCCCACCGCGCTGCTGGAACAGCTCGCCGTGGGAGGGCGGCTCATTATCCCGGTCGGCGCCTCGGGGCGCAATCAGACGCTGCTGTCCATCACCCGCACGCCGGACGGCTATCAACAGGAAACCCTGGAGACCGTCAGCTTTGTGCCGCTGCTTTCAGGGAGAGATCAGGCGCATTTTTAAAACGGCGATGTTGAGCAAGCGTGCGGGAATCATTATCATGCTGATTCTGGCATACCTGATAACCGCGTGCGGCAACCACGTCTACCACCGGGTCAAGCAGGGCGATACCCTGTACTCCATCGGCTGGCAGTATGGCTATGATTACCGGCAAGTGGCCGAGTGGAATAACATCAGGCCGCCCTATGCGATTCACGATGGCCAGTGGCTGCGCGTCGCCCCTTCCCGGGATGGCGCACCGGTCAGCGAGCGTTCATCCGCAAGCGCTCCCGCGCCGGGTCCTGCGCCTGTGGTGGAGGCGCGGGCAAGCCGGGGGGTGGTTTCGTCCCAAAATCCATCCGTGTCGAGCACCGTCGTAACTACCGCAGCTATCCCGGTGGCTCCTGAGATCAAGGCCATTCCTTTAGCCGCGCCACCCGTTGATCCCATTGCCGCCGCCCCCCACTCCAGGACGTTCGATCCGCTGAGGTGGCTATGGCCAACCCAGGGTGCCGTGCTGAGCACGTTTTCCGGTGATGCGCCGGGAAAAAAAGGCCTGGATATCGGCGGGCGATTCGGCCAGCCGATTCTGGCCGTAGCGCCAGGACGCGTGGTGTATGGTGGCGGCGGATTGGTTGGTTATGGCAACCTGGTGATTATCAAGCATGATGACAATTATTTAACCGCCTATGCCCATAACAACAAGCTACACGTCAGGGAAGGGGATCAGGTGACTGCCGGGCAGCGTATCGCCGATATGGGGAAAAGCGGGGCGGAGAGGGTGATGCTGCATTTTGAGGTGCGTTTCCAGGGCAAGCCGGTGGATCCGATGCGTTACCTGACCAAATCCATGCCTTGATAGCGGTAGTGGAGCCAAGTAATATATAAAACCACGCATAATTAAGATAAGCCCAGATTGTCCATTAGGCGAAATATAGCGCACACTGCCGTTCGTGGTGAGCTTGTCTAACCATGAACGGCCCTTCGACGGGCTCAGGGCGAATGGTTTTGGGGCGTGGGACAATCTGGGATAAATATTTCATGCTCTCTGTCCGACAGGCGAGCATTGCTAAGACAACAATATGACCTCAATAGCGATCTCTAACGGCATCGAACAGCGCAGGCGCACGGACCGCCGTTCGGCCTCCGCCACACCCTTCAGTCGCGCGGCCTGGCAGGGCAGGCGCCGAGGGGCGCAGCGCACGGCAGACCGGGTGAATTCCTATGTTGACTGGTATGAGCCAAGGTTGTTCTATATCGCCGTGGGAGTCCTGCTGCTGTGCTGCGCGGACGCGGCGTTTACGCTCAACTTGATGCAGCGTGGCGCATCCGAGGCCAACCCGTTTATGGCGTGGCTGCTCGAAATAGATACCCAGCTATTTCTTGTTACAAAGTTCGCCCTTACCGCAGCGGGGCTGGTGTTCCTGGTCGCGCATAAAAACTTTGTCGTATTCAACTGCTTCACAGTGCGCCATACCTTGCATGGGCTGCTGTTTGGCTACGCGCTACTTATTCAGTATGAATTGGTTTTGCTCGGAGAATTGCTGTAGCGCAGTCTGATTTGTCTCTGGGTGTTTCGCCCGCCGTTACTCAATCTTGCGTTCCGCATTTGAGGCCCCAAGCGTATTCTGCAACAACGTCGCCACCGTCATCGGCCCCACTCCGCCGGGGACGGGAGTGATCCAGGCGGCGCGTTCGGCGGCGGGAGCGAATTCAACATCACCCACGATCTTGCCGTCCGCCAGCCGGTTGATGCCCACGTCAATCACGGTGGCGCCGGGCTTGATCCATTCACCCTTGATGAATCCCGGTTTGCCTACGGCTACCACCAGGATGTCGGCGCGCCCCACATGGCTGGGCAGGTCGCGGGTGAAGCGGTGGCAGGTGGTGACGGTGCAGCCGGCCAGCAACAGTTCCAGGGACATCGGCCGTCCGACGATATTGGATGCGCCTACTATAACCGCCTCTAGTCCTTTGAGGGCTTGCCCGGTACTTTCCAGTAAGGTCATAACGCCATGCGGCGTGCAGGGCCGTAGCGCGGGTAAACGTAGCGCCAGCCGTCCGACGTTATAGGGGTGAAAGCCGTCCACGTCCTTGCCGGTGTGTATTCTCTCAATGACGGTTTCGGGATCGATATGTGCGGGCAATGGGAGCTGGACCAGAATGCCGTCAATATCGGGGGCGTCATTCAGTTCGTCAATCAGCGCGAGGAGGGCTTCCTGGCGGGTGCTGTCGGGCAGATCATAGCTCCTGGAGATAATGCCTGCCTCAATGCAGGCTTTACGCTTGCTGGCGACATAGACCTCCGAGGCCGGATTGTTGCCAACCAGGATAACGGCCAGACCAGGTGCGCGCTTGTTGTGCGCCAGACGCTGTTCTACGCCGCGTTTTACCGTTTGCCTGAGATCGGCAGCAATGGCCTTGCCATCTATGATCTGTGCCTTCATGTCTGAACCCGAATGTGATGAATGTGTCTATTCTAACCGTGGCGGGGTTTTTGTGTAATCCCGCTTGCTGGCGTAAAATCAACTTTTTAGCGAGCAATAAGCAGGAGTCAGGAAAGTGGCCGGAAAAACCTTGTACGACAAATTGTGGGACGCGCATGTGGTGCGCTGCAATGATGATGGCACATGTCTGTTGTATATCGACCGCCATCTGGTGCATGAGGTAACCTCCCCTCAGGCCTTTGACGGGCTGCGCTTGGCTGGGCGCAAGCTGTGGCGCGTGGACGCCAACCTGGCGGTGGCTGATCACAATGTTCCGACTACCGACCGCAGTCATGGCATTGCCGATCCCGTCTCGCGTTTGCAAGTGGAGACACTTGATAAAAATTGCGCCGAGTTTGGTATCACCGAATTCCGGATGAATGACCCACGCCAAGGCATCGTGCATGTCATCGGCCCGGAGCAGGGCGCGACGTTGCCTGGGATGACCGTGGTGTGCGGAGATTCGCACACCTCCACCCACGGCGCCTTTGGCGCGCTGGCGCACGGTATCGGCACCTCCGAGGTTGAACATGTGCTCGCCACCCAGTGCCTGATCCAGAAAAAATCGAAAAACATGCTCATCAGCGTGGATGGCCAGGTGGGCGCGGGTGTCACGGCCAAGGACATCGTGCTGGCGATTATCGGCGAAATCGGTACTGCGGGCGGCACTGGCTATGCCATCGAGTTCGGCGGTGAGGCGATGCGCGCCCTCTCCATGGAAGGCCGTATGACGGTCTGCAACATGGCCATCGAGGCCGGTGCACGTGCGGGCATGGTGGCGGTGGATGACAAGACTATCGAATATGTGAAAGGCCGGCATTATGCCCCCGTCGGCGGGATCTGGGAGCAGGCAGTGGCGGCATGGCGCGATCTGCACAGCGATCCGGACGCCGTGTTCGACCGGGTGTTGCATGTCGATGCCGCTTCCATCAAGCCCCAGGTGACGTGGGGCACCTCGCCGGAAATGGTGGTGCCGGTGGATGGCCGTGTGCCCGATCCTGTCCAGGAGACTGATGCAGTAAAGCGCGAGGGGATAACGCACGCGCTACGCTATATGAATCTGACGCCGGGCATGGCGATCACCGATATCGTCATCGACAAGGTGTTCATCGGCTCTTGCACCAATTCGCGCATCGAGGACCTGCGCGCCGCCGCCGCGATTGCGCGTGGCCACCATGTCGCCAGCAATGTAAAACTCGCCATGGTGGTGCCGGGCTCAGGCCTGGTTAAACGTCAGGCCGAAGCGGAAGGACTGGACAGGATATTTATCGAGGCCGGTTTTGAATGGCGCGAGCCGGGCTGCTCCATGTGCCTGGCCATGAACGCCGACCGCCTGGAGCCGGGCGAGCGCTGCGCCTCCACCTCCAACCGCAACTTCGAAGGCCGCCAAGGCCCAGGCGGACGTACCCATCTGGTCAGCCCGGCGATGGCCGCCGCAGCAGCGGTGGCGGGACATTTTGTGGATGTGCGAGAGCTTGCATAGACCTTTGATACCATTTCCACTTCAACGGTGTATTTACTCCCTCCCGCAGGGCGGGAGG
>JAKFXX010000005.1 GCA_021731145.1 Gammaproteobacteria bacterium
GCAACCTGCCCGCCTCCCTCACCGAGGCGGCGTACACGCTCGGCAAATCCCGCTGGCAAACCTTCGTGCGGGTGCTGCTTCCGAACATCAAGCCGTCGCTGCTGGCTGGCGTGGTGCTGAGCTTCGCTCACACCATCGGGGAGTTCGGTGTGGTGCTCATGATCGGGGGGAATATTCCGGGCCAGACCCGGGTCGCCTCGCTCGCCATCTACGACGAGGTGGAGAGCCTCAACTATGCGGCCGCCAATTTCTACGCGCTGGTGTTGTTTACCGTCAGTTTCGTGATCCTGCTGGCTGTTTACATGCTCAACAAACGCGCGTTAAGAACCCTCTGAATGATCGAGCTGGAACTCAAGAAACACCTGCTAACGTCAGAAGGAGGGATCACCCTCGATGTCGGGTTTGCGGTGGCGCCAGGCGAATTCGTTGCTCTTTTCGGCAAGTCGGGGGTGGGCAAGACCACCCTGCTCAGGATCATCGCCGGACTCGACACGCCGGACGAAGGCAGGCTGGTCGTGAATGGCGAAACGTGGCTCGACACTGCCCGGCGCATCCATCTCGCGCCGCAGAAGCGCGGCGTGGGGCTGGTGTTCCAGGACTACGCCTTGTTCCCCAACCTGACGGTGCGCGGCAACCTGGCGTTCGCGCTTGCCAACCGCAAGGAACGTGACCATGTCGAAGAGTTACTCGACATGATGGATCTGCGCGAACTCCAGCACCGCAAGCCGTCGACCCTGTCCGGCGGTCAACAGCAGCGCGTGGCGCTGGCGCGCGCCTTGGTGAGAAGGCCACGCGTGCTGCTGCTGGATGAGCCGCTCTCCGCCCTGGATGCCGAAACCCGGTTGCGGCTGCAGGACGAAATACTGAGGATCCACACTGTTTTCAACATCACCACCCTGATCGTAAGCCATGATCTCGGCGAAGTTTTCAAGCTTGCCAAGCGGGTGCTGGTGATCGAACAGGGCCGCATCGTCCGCACCGGCAGGCCGGCGGAGGTATTCTCGAACCGCAACAACATAAGTGGCAAACTACAATTCACCGGCGAAGTGCTGGCGATCGAGCCCAGCGACGTGATCTACACGGTGTCCGTGCTGGTGGGCAACCAGATCGTAAAGGTCATCGCCACGCAAGAGGAAGTCCATAACCTCCGTATCGGCGACAAGGTCATGCTGCTGTCGAAGGCATTTAACCCGATGCTGTTGAAAATGGGTTGAACATGGATCATGCAGATTGAATTAGTTTCGGTTTGTTGGGTTACGGCTTCGCCTAACCCAACCTACATATTACCCGCACCGCCTTAGTGCGATGATATTCCTTGTAATTCCTTAGGCAAGGAAAACACCACATTCTCGGGACGACCGGCATTTTCGCGTACATCCTGCGCACCCAGCGTCTTGAGACGGGTGATCACCTGTTGCACCAAAACCTCCGGCGCGGAAGCACCCGCCGTGACGCCTATGCTGTTTTTTCCCTCCAGCCATTCAGGCTGGATCTCATCAGCGGTGTCTATGAGATAAGCGGGCACACCCATTCTGTCGGCAATCTCACGCAGACGATTGGAGTTTGAACTGGTGGGCGAGCCTACCACCAGCACGATATCGCTTTTCTGGACAAGATCTTTCACGGCATCCTGACGATTCTGCGTTGCATAGCAAATGTCGTCCTTGCGCGGGCCGATGATATTGGGGAAGCACTCGCGCAGGGCGGCGATGATCTGGGCGGCATCATCCACAGACAGTGTGGTCTGGGTGACGAAAGCCAATGCGTCAGGGTTGCCAACAACAAGTCTGGAGACATCATCCGGGGTTTCCACCAGATACATACGGCCCTGGCCCTGCCATTGCCCGAGCGTGCCCTCGACTTCGGGGTGGCCTGCGTGGCCGATCATGATGATTTCGCGGCCCGCATCCAGATGACGCACCACCTCAATATGCACCTTGGTGACCAAGGGACAGGTGGCGTCGAACACCTTCAATCCGCGCCCCTCGGCTTCCTCGCGCACCGCCTTCGATACGCCATGGGCGCTAAAAATTACGGTAGCATCATCAGGCACTTGATCCAGCTCATCGACAAACACTGCACCCTTGTTGCGAAGATCGTCCACGACAAATTTGTTATGCACCACCTCGTGACGCACATAGATGGGCGCTCCGAACACCTCCAGCGCGCGCTCGACGATATCAATGGCGCGGTCGACGCCTGCGCAAAAACCACGGGGATTGGCGAGTATGATTTCCATAGTTTTGAAATCCGGTTGGGAAAAGCTGAATTCTACCGGAGCGAACATGAAATCCCAAACCTATCGGGCATGAAAGCTTAATTGTCGGGTCCGGCGCTGCGCGCCTTGACCCGACCTACATGACTACATTACTCGGCAACCACTACCTCTTCCTGCAAGACACCCCTGACGCGAGCATATTCTGCGGCGATATCTTCAACGCGTTGAGCCGCCCCATCGAGCATTCCATTGCGACTGGAGTGTTCCAGCGCCTTGCATAAACCCGACAACACCATTGCGCCCAGATTACCGCTGCTTCCCTTCAGGCCATGCGCCTCACGTACCAATGCCGCCGCATCCCCCTCCACCGCAGCGGCACGCATCGCCTCAAGCCTTGGAGGCACACTACCCAGAAATGCAGTGATCAATTCGGGAAATGTGGCGCCCATCACGTCGCGCAGATTAGCCAGAACCTTGCCGTCCACAGCAGACAATCGTTGTGCATCCATCGCGCATGACGCCTCTTTGGTATCTACATAGGTGTCGACCTCGGCAACTGCTCCCTGCGTTGCTCTACCTCCTGCATCCATGCAGTCGTCGGCAACTGCTCCCTGCGTTGCTCTACCTCCTGCATCCATGCAGTCGTCGGCAACTGCTCCCTGCGTTGCTCTACCTCCTGCATCCATGCAGTCGTCAGAATATCTCCTTTGCCGCAGGCGCTCCGGCAACCAGCGCTCCAGGGTTTTGCGCAATGTATCAATCTTGACGGGCTTCGCCAGATAATCATCCATGCCTGCATCCAGGCATTTTTTGCTGTCGCCACCCATGGCATTGGCGGTCATGGCGACTATGGGGATATGCCGCTCATTGCTCTGTTGCGCGCGCATCATGGCCGTGGCCTGAAATCCATCCAGTTCAGGCATCTGGATGTCCATAAAGACAAGATCGTAATTCCGCCGGGATACTGCCTCCACAGCCTCTTTACCGTTGCCTGCCACATCCGCTTCATAGCCCAGCTTACGCAGCATCCCCAGCGCCACTTTCTGGTTCACGACATTGTCTTCGGCCACCAGGATGCGGGCACGCGCAACAGGATTCGGCATGGGCAAACGGCCACTGTTCTCCGTTTTTTCAGCATTCTGGTCAATCGCTGGCGCTGCAGTAAGACAATCATAAAAATAGGCCGACCTGACGGGCTTGGATAACACACTTGCAATACCCGCCTGCTGCACTGCTTCAATATCCGCACGCCTGTTATAAGGCATCAACAGTATCATTCGAACCGATGTAATGGCAGGATCAGCTTTAATCGCACGGGGCAACGCCCAGCCGGACATTTCCGGCATGAGCATATCCAGAATCACACTATCGTAAGGCTCGCCCCGTGCCGCCGCAGCGCGCAATAGAGGCAACACCTCGTAGGCACCTGCGGCAGGGGTAGCGCGCCCTCCCCACGCATCAATCTCGTGACATAAAACTGAACGGTATGGCGGATTTTCATCCGTAACAAGCACCCGTATCCCTTTTAAGTCATAGAGCGCGCGCGTTACCGGCTCGGCACCCTCCTGCTGTTTTTCCATTTGCGCGGCAAACCAAAAGGTGCTTCCCGCGCCCGGCTCGCTATCAACACCGATTTCGCCACCCATCAATTCCGCCAACTGCTTTGATATGGCAAGCCCCAATCCGGTGCCTCCATATTTGCGTGTGATGGAACCATCCGCCTGTGTAAAAGGCTGAAACAGGCGGCGGCGCGCCTCGGATGTGATGCCAACCCCGGTATCGGAAACCTCAAAGCGCAATTGCACCGTATCACCCTGAGAACCGGCAAGACTGACGCGCACCATGATTTCTCCCCATTCTGTAAATTTGATGGCGTTTCCGATCAAATTTGAGAGAATCTGGCGCAGGCGAGTTGGGTCACCGTGCAATGCGACCGGCACATCCGCCGGGACAAGGGAAATCAGTTGCAAGCCTTTGCCATAGGCCCGCGCGGCAAACAGTTGCACAACCTCTTCGACCACCTGATCCAGATTGAAGGCGACGCTCTCCAGGCGCATTTTCCCTGCCTCGATCTTTGAAAAATCGAGAATATCGTTAATAATGGCAAGCAGCGACTCGGCGGAACTGTTTACAATCTCTGCGAAATCACGTTGATCCGCCGTCAATTCAGTATCAAGCAACATTTGCGTCATGCCCAGCACACCGTTCATGGGCGTGCGAATTTCATGGCTCATATTGGCGAGAAATTCCGACTTGAGCCGGGTGGCCTCCAGGGCCATATCACGCGCCTGCTTCAATTCCTGCTCTGTCTGCTTGCGCTCCGTAATGTCGCGCACGATGCCGACGAAAAACCGCTTATTACCCAGGCGCATTTCGCTGACGCCAATCTCCATGGGAAAAACAGTGCCGCCCTTGCGCTGTCCGTTAAGCTCACGCCCGACACCGATGAACTTGGCAACCCCTGTCGTCAAATAAGCTTTAATATATCCTTGATGGCCAGAGCGGTAGGGTGTCGGCACCAATCTAGCGATATCTTCGCCGATGAGTTCATGGCGCGCATAGCCAAATATTTTTTCTACGGAAGGATTCACTAATTCAATCAGGCCTGCTTCATCGATAATGATAATGCCGTCAATCACATTATTGATGATGGCGCGCAAGCGCTCTTCGCTATCCGCCAGCGTTTGCCGCATCCGCTCACGCTCTTCTACTTCCACTTCCAGCTTTCTTTTCTGTTGGCGCAGGGTCAAGTCATGCTCTGTCAATGCCGCCATCATGGTATTGAATGCGTGGGACATTTGAGTGATTTCGCGTGGCCCCTCCACTGCGGATCGCACCGTCGGCCCGCCCTCCTCAGCGTGCTCCATCAGATCAGCCAGGTCCTTGAGCGGCTTGGTCATGCGCGTGATAACAAATTGCAACAGCAAAAGCAAAATGCCCGCCATCGCCAGCGAGGCAACACCATTTCTCACCAGAATATTGGTTTGCAGCGTGTTCAGGCTACCCTTACTCATCGCCACATGCACATAGCCCAGCAATTCGCGCACGGGTATCTTTCTGGCAAAGGGTGAGTCACCTTCAACGGAAACTGGACCTGTGTATACCGGCGCCATAAAGTGCCATTGCCGCCCGGTCTCATGTGCCAACACTGTGGTGTCATCCTTCCCCGTCCACCGGGATGGTGCAACCCAATCCGCAACCTTCCCCTTGTTGAGAAGCGAAACACCGCTCTGTTCGTAAACCGACACATGAACGATATCGGGGAATGCCAGCGTTGCAGCAGCGGGAATTTGGGCATTTTCTTCCGCGCCGTACAACAGCGCGAGCTCGCTTTGCCTTGCGAAATTACCGGTGACCTGCATGCCCTGCTGGATCAGATTGTCGCGGATATCCTGGCTTGCCTGCCAGGAAGTCACCAATGAGGATACCAAGGCAAGACTGGCGACGCCCACGGTAAAAGCAATCGACAATTGGCGGCGAAAACCCATTGTGCGGGGAAACAGCCACGCGATTAATTGATCAAACCATTTTAGAAGCCGTGTCATTAACGTTAAATCTATGGAAACGTCAGGTCAAAACCGCGCTGCTGCTGAATGCGCGCATCGAGGTTTAAATGCTCGGCGGTGCGCAGGTTCACTGCGATCAGCAAATCCTGCAATGGACTCAGCGTTGCGTTACGGCCTTTTGCCAGATTCATGGCCATGAATGCCAGGTTGCGGCCCATCAAGTAATTATCCGGATACAAGGCAAACAGCGCGCCGCGTTTGACATGTGAGGCACTGCTGGAAAACACAACCACATTGCGCTCCCATGCCTCTTGCAGCACCATCGGCAAAACTGTCCTTTCATCCAGGCCCTCACTGTCCGGGGGCAACCACAACGCATCCGCAACACCGCGCGTCGTGTCAAGCACATCGCGATAAAGGCGCGCCGCAGCCCGGATATCGCGCGCCTCATGTACCATCAGCTCCAAGCCCTGGTTTCGTGCCGCCTCACGGGCAAGACCGATCAACCAGGCGTTGGTATCCGGGTTCAAAATCAGATGAACACGTTTAACCTGCGGCGACAGCTGCCGCAACCGGGCAAAAAGAAGGGCAGGATCTGGAACAAGGCTGATACCGGAAAATCCATTGGGAGTGGATTCCGGCGTTATCATCAGCGCACCGATGACGGCGGGCTTGTCCACCCTCAATACCTTTACCATCTCCATGCCGCGCCGGCCCAACCCGATAATCACACCCCCATTCTGCTTCACCAGGCGCTGCCGTAAATCATTCACATCAAATCCATCATAGACCGGATAACTATTGGCGCGATTTTTCGTCTCATCGACTATACCCGAGACTATCTGCTCCAGCACACCACGGTAAGGAGGCTGGACATCGGGATAAAGAACGGTTACCGGCGGCATCTGTTCCGCCACGGCGGCGGTCAACAAACAGAAGTTGAAAAGCACCGCCCATGCCCAGAGCAGACTGCGGGTAAGAGGATGTATTTTTATTGTATTTTTCAAAGTAACCATCGTAACGGAAAGGGCTCATATTCTTACGATTCAAAAGCAATGACCGTACCAACAAAAAAGCGCCCTGTTCACATGCTATAACGCACCTCGAGATAGACAGTCCGCCCCGGCAGGGGCAGGTCGTAGCGGATGAACCCCGGCGCAGGGCTAGGCTCGCGCGCATCGGCGTTCAGCAGGTTGTGCGCCAGCAGGGCCACGTCCCACGCGCGCGCTATTTCCTTGCGCCGCAGCGTCACGTTTACCAGGGTGTAATCGGGCACGGAGGGGCGGCTGTCACCCACCGCGCGCACACGATCCATGATGTGTTTGACCTGCGTGTTTATGTGCCAGCCCGGCAAAAAACGCCAGTCCGCCTGGGCATAGAGCTGCTGGCCTGGCGCGCCAGCGACGGCTTGGTCCGTGAGGTTGTCTGTGGAGCGTTGCCAGGCGTAATTGGCCTTCACGTCCACGCTGCGGCTTGCGGCCCAGCGCAGCTCCCACTCCAGCCCGTGGCCGTCCTGCCCACCTCTATTGACCGCAGGCGCGCCAGGGACGAAGCGGATGATGTCCTTCATCTCGTAACGAAACACATTGAAGCGCGTGGTGACATCGCCCGTGGGCTGATAATCGAAGGCCAGTTCCACCGTGTCGATAGCCTCCGGCTTGAGGCTGGGGTTACCCAGCGCCACGGGATTGTTGATGTTATAGAGCTCGGCGAAGGCGGGGGCGCGGAACGCGCGGCCATAGAGCAGTTTCGTGGTCAGGTTGTAACGCGTCTGCCACACCAGCGCCAGGCGCGGGTTGGTGGTGGAACCGAAATCGGAGTAATGGTCGTAGCGCACCCCTCCGGTAAAGCTCCAGTCCCGAGCGAAAGACCATTCGTCCTGCGCCAGGGCGTACACCACTTGCCGGTTGTGCGGACGGATGAATACCAGGCTGGGGTCATTGCTTACATCGATGACTGGTCCGATCGGATTGAAGATGGCGTCGAAATTCTTCGACTCGCGCACCTTGTACAATTCTCCGTTATTGAAGCCTGCCCCGAGGCGGATGCGGTGCCGGGCAATGCCGGTGTACACGCCTACGGCGGACAGGCGGGCGTGGCGTTCGTAGACATCGGGGTTGCCGGTCATGCCGGTGGGGAAGGCATTGTTGAAGGCGCCAGGCGGGAACAGCGTCAGATCATATTTGGTACTGACATCGAAATAGCTCAGTTGCGCGGTGACATCCCAGTTGTCGCTGAAGCCCTTTTTGTCGTAGGTGACATCGGCATTGATGCGGTCGCTGCCACCCCGTCCTGCTGGGTCCAGCGCTTGTCCATAACCTCCCCCGGTGCCGATGTCACGCCGCCCCTGGTAACCCAGGCGCAACCGCCAGTCGGTGCGCGAAAGGTCCAGCCGCGCCTCCACGGCATCGCGCTGGGCATTGACTGGGCCGGGCGCGAGCGAGGCACGCGTGCCGAACCGTGCATCGTAAAAACTCTGCGCATCGGCATCGATGGTGCGTTTCTGGCCGCCGGTGGCGCGCCATTCCAGCGACAGCGACGCATCGAAACCGCCCCAGCGCCCGCCGTGCAGCAGCCACGCCTCCCGGGTGTTGAAGGAACCGGCGCGCGCGCCGGTCTCCGTGCCGCCGATATCCGCCGCCGTCTTGGTGACGATGTTGATGGTACCGGCAAAGGCATCCGCGCCGTACAGCGCCGACCCTGGGCCACGGATCACCTCGATGCGCGCGATGTTGTTCACCGCCATGCCGCCCCAACCCTGGCTGCGGTCGCCGAGATATAAATTAGTAGCTGGAATGCCGTTGATCAGCACCAGCATCTGTGGATTAAAGTCGGAAACGATGCCGCGCATCACATATACCGGGTTGTACCCTAGCGGGGAATAGGACGTGTGCAGCCCCGGCACTGCCGCCAGCACCTGATCCAGATCGACAGCGCCCATCGCCCGGATGTCATCAGCGGTAATCACCGTGGCGATGGAAGGCGCGCGGCTCAGCGCCTGGCGGCGGCCAGTGGCCAGGGTAACCATTTCTTCGCCACCATAGGCACGCGCCAGATCCTCTTCGTCCGTAGAAGCTGCGGAGACGCCACTGCTGGCCGCCGCCAGCACCACGCACAGCCCACCCGCTGCAAAAGTTACCCGCCAGCCCATTCGATTACTCCCACGCCCGCCTCGCCGCACCCTCGAAAATGACACGCCCGCAAGATAACGGGAAAAACGCGCCCTCCGCCTGCTCGTTGGCATCCTTGAAGCAGGGCGGCATTCCAGCAAAAAAATATAATGTTAAAAAAAGATAATATTCCCTGGATTTAAAACCCATATCGGCGGCCAACGCTGCCCCTAGCGCAGCGATATTCATCTGCAACCGTGGTTGTCTTTCGAGCAACAGCCGTTCCACATCGAAAGCCAATCGCACACAAAAACCTTTATCAAAACCAAGTTCCTTCGCCAGCCGCAGCATATACGGGATGCGCTCATCCGTTCTGGCAATGGGTCGGCCATAACCATAAATTCGGCCGAATTTTTCTACTTCCCGTTTCACGAAGTCGCCCAGCGCCTTCCCCTCATCGAGAGCTTTTTTTGTCCTCCAGAAAAAATCGATGGCCTGAATAGCGGGGCGGTGGCCATAAATACTCGCCTCGGACACGGCAATCGCCGCCGCCAGCCCCAACGTACCCGTGCTGCGTGCCGTACCGGCCAGTGCCGCAACCCGGTTGTTCCACAGCCGGGGCTCAGGAAAACTGGTATTGGTCCAGATCGCGTTGAGCATTTTCAGTTGTTTCTCGTCGAAACGCCGCCCGGTAATGCCATAGAGATACAACGCCATCCAGTCCATGTCCGCCAGATCCACGTGCAGATCCTGGCCACGGTAAACCACCCGCTCGCCGGGAAACCATTTACCCATCCGCGTCACCCAGCGGTCTTCACATTCCAGCAGTTTTTCAGGCCCGCGCATTGTGTGTGTTCTCCAGTTATTGTTGAACCCATTGCGGTATTCATTGATCCTGTTGGGTCCGCCCCTCGCGGGGCTTGACCCAACCTACAGTCTTGAAAGTTTCATCCAACCTCATGTAGGTCGGGTCAAGGCGCGCAGCGCCGGACCCGACGATTCATCTACATCGGCGCAACCCTCGGCCCCGGATCATCAAGCAACTCAATACCCTCATGAAAGAAATGGAAAAACGCGCCAGCCATTGATCCCGTTGGGTCCGCCCCTCGCGGGGCTTGACCCAACCTACAGTCTTGAAAGTTTCATCCAACCTCATGTAGGTCGGGTCAAGGCGCGTAGCGCCGGACCCGACAATTCATCTACACCGGCGCAACCCTCGGCCCCGGATCATCAAGCAATTCAATACCATCGTGAAAAAACGGAAAATTGCGCCAGCCATATTTCTCCTGTTCCAGGGCATGCACCGCCGCCCCCGGCAAGCGCAGCAACAAATAAAGCATCTCGCCCTGTTGCGGCGTCAATCCAAGATCGGTCAGCGCCGCCGCGGCCACGCCCGTCATTGCCAGCGGACATTCCACCACCTGTTCCAGCGCCACACGATTTTGCGCCAGCCACGCGAGCGCGCCATCCGGATGGCACTGCGCCAGATACTCCAGTGTCTGGCGCACCGGCGTGGCGCAGCTTGCCCCATGCGGGTCAAACCCCGGCGGGTGTTCCATCGGCAGCCAGATGTCGGCGCGCTCCTCTTGTGGCGGATTGACCAGCCGTTCACGCCACGCACCCAAGTCCTGCCCGCACGTCAACCAGCAGTCCATGGCAATCGCCACCTCATGCGCCCCGCCCAGTTGCCCCGCGCCCACTCCCAGCGCCGCCATCAGGCACGAAGCATAGGTGGAGCCGCCCACGCCACCGCACATCGCGGCATGGATGCTGTGATCGCGCGGGCCGGGGTTGGCCAGTGCGATGGCGAGCTTTTCCAGTAATTTTGCTTGTGCGGGAGCAGGACGTTCCCGCTTGAACAGCAGATAAAGATATTCACTCCAGCTTGCCTTGGGCAGGATGTCGCCATAGACATCGTAGCCGCTGCAATAGCAGGCCTTGGCGGCGAAGGGGTTATCCTCTTCGGGGATTTCTTCCCAGATTTTGCTGCGGATGGTTTCGGTTTTTTTGCCGGTCATTGTTTTTCCTTGAAATTGTTGGGCACGCCACTTTGGAACGAGACACCATTCCCCCCTAATAATTTCATGTTTTCAATTCCGTTGGGTCCGCCCCTCGCGGGGCTTGACCCAACCTACATTTTCAGCCCGTCAGAAGGAATGTAGGATGGGTCTCGGCAACCGCTCCATGCGTTGCTCTACCTCTTGCATCCATGCAGTCGAAGCGTAGCGGACCCAACATTGCTCTATTCCACCACCAAATCCCTGATCGAATCAGGTTCTTTCGTTCCCCAATCCGGCGGATACCAGCCTTTTTTCATCGAACGCGAGAACGTGCTATAAGGCCAATCAAGAGGTGCGGCGACATAGCCATGCTTTACCGGATTGTAATGAATATAATCCATATGGTGGCGCCAGTCTTCCTCGTCGCGAATCAGATGCTCCCAGAAGCGGCGCTGCCATACGGTTTTTTCACCCTTGCTGTGCCTCGAAATATCTAACGCGCCCGTGTCTCCGGCATGCGCCCTGCTGAAGTAATGTTTGACCAATCGCCAGCGCGTCGAGAAATCATCGTCATTTTCCGGTAAGCGCCATATGCAATGAAGATGATCAGGCAAAACCACCATGCCATCAATCTCGAAAGGATGGCGAGCCCTCACATGAGAAAACGCTTTGCGTAATCGGGCGATATTCTCCGGCAACGTCAAAATGAGCCGCCGATGGTGCGTCACCACGGTGAAAAAATAGCACCCTCCTTTACTTCTTGCGCGGCGATAATCCATGAAGTTTCATATTTTATTTATCGTTTTTCGGAAAAGTAGGATGGGTCTCGGCAACCGCTCCATGCGTTGCTCTACCTCTTGCATCCATGCAATCGAAGCGTAGCGGACCCATCAACTCCTTCTTCGACATTCCTACTCCAGTCTCAATCTGCGTTTATGATTTTGTTGGGTCCGCTACGCTTGACCCAACCTACATTTTTTCATAGGTCAGGGCAAAGGGTTCAATCTTTCACCGTTCCCAGCGACTTCATCCGCATTCCCATTGGCGGGACTTCTTCCTGGTCGATATACACATCCAGCAGGGTTGGCCCTGCCCGCTTGCACATGGCGGCGATGTCCAGCGCCGCCATGTCAGCAGGCGAGCGAATGGAGTGGGCATCCGCACCCATCGCGCGCGCCATGGCGGCGAAATCGACACTGGGCAATTCAAAGCCCACCTGCTCCGCGCCCGCCAGCCGCTGGCCGTTCTTAATTGCACCCAACGCCGCATCGTTGAGTACCACAAAAATAACAGGCAATTTTCCGGCAACCGCCACAGTGATTTCCTGGCCACTCATCAGAAAGCTGCCGTCGCCAGTGATGCACACCACGGTGCGGCGCCTGTCCCCCAATGCTGTGCCGACCGCAGTCCCGATGGCCCAGCCCATCGGGGTAAAACCCATGTTGACCCTGAACGACCCGCCATCAGGCGGACGCCTCCCGGTGACACGGCGGTCGAAAGGATGAAGATAATGGACAGCCCAGTAAGAGCTACTCCCGGAATCAGCGAGGAAACGGGTATCGGGCGGAAACAGCCGGGCGAGATCATACATTAGCCGCTGGGGCTTGATGGGCGTGGCATCGTCCAGGTATTTTTCTTCGTCTTTCAGCGTGAAATGGCGTGTGGGCATGTATGCACCGTCAGCCTGCCGCCGGTCCGTCCCGCGCTCAGTCACCAGGCGCAATACTGGCGCCACCGCAGTATTAGCCATTCTTTCCATGCTGCGCCGTTCCAAATCGCGCCTTTCCATATGCACGCCATCCTGCACAGGTACATCCAGCCTCCCCCTCTCCGCGCCAGGCGGGGAGAGGGGCGCCATCGGCTGCACGCTGCTGCGGTAATGCTCGAGCAATGCCTCGAACACCGTCAGTATTCTGCCTGCCACATGCAGACGCGCCATCGGCGAGCGCGAGAAATTTCTGCTCAATGCGTCGATATGGATGAGTTTGCCATTAAAAATAGTTTTGACGTCCCAACCATTTGTAGCTATTTCGTCGAGGTTTGTCCCGATGGCCAGCACCAGATCAACACGCGGGTCTTGCAATGCCTCTACGGCACTGGCATGGCCGGCGAAACCGAATACGCCCCTGAAGTTGGGATGATAGGCATTGACGAGTCCCTTGCCTTCAGGCGTAGCGACAATGCAGGCATCCCTCAGCATGGCGAATTCAAAAATATCGCCGACCGCCTCACGGCACCCCTCGCCGACTACCAGCACGATGCGTCTGGCCTGATTGATGGCGGCACACAGCTTTTCGAAGGCGGCGCGATCCATCATGTCCGCCGGGAGCAACAGTTCTTGCAGCGAATAAGCGGGCGCGGCACTCGGCAGCGGGCTGCGCAATATATCCAGGGGAATGCTCAGATGGGCGGGGCCATGCGCGGTGCGGCAAGCCGTGACAATGGCGTCGACGAGTTTGCCTTCCAGCTGATCGACGTGTGAAACCAGGGAGGAATAACGTGTGCAATGCTGGAACATCGCCACGGTATTAATACCGCTGCACGATGAATCCTGCAGCGGCCCTTTACCGAAGGTGGCAGTCGGAGTTTGCGCGGTAATCACCAGCATGGGAATGTTAACCTGATACGCCGACGCCACACCGGTGATCAGATTAGTGGCACCCGGGCCAGTAGTCGCGCAGCATACGCCCAGCCTGCCCGTTTCACGTGCATAGCCTTCCGCCATGAAGGCAGCGCCGGTTTCATGACGCGCGACAACAGGGCGCGGCCCGCCCCGCCGTGCGCTGCGCGCCAAGGCATTATATAAAGGCTCAATGGCCCCGCCCGGCACGCCGAAAACATATTCAACGCCGATCTGCGCCAGATAATTGACCAGCAAATCGCCCGCTTCTGATATGGGCAGGGGTACTATGGATGTATTCTCGATATCGGCAGGCAGGACAGAAGACATGGCTTTCTCCTTGGGTACATTGGCATGCGGTTTTTTTGACACCATGACCAACAACGTCAAAATAGCGTCATCCCGCAGCCTGATGCAAGGAATATGCCTTGTGTTAATGCCTCCAGGAATAGACCGCCTCGGCAATATTGCCTCTGCCGGAAAATTGAATGGTGTCGCACAGCGAACCCACCAACGCAATACCACGCCCACTGGCGATGGTGCTTTCATTCAGAACGTACGATTTACTCTGGTAGTCGAAACCAGGGCCGCTGTCTTCAACCCTTATTACCAGTTTGCCTCCCATGCCATATGGGGCGTGGGCAAGATCAATCCTGATCCGGCCTTGCTGCAACGCCGCAATCTCTCTCGCCCGCAACTGATAATATTCCGCGAAGCCATGCGGGGTTGCCTTAAGGGCGGAATCCAGCCCCAGAAGTCCGTGATCCAGCGCGTTTGAAAAAAGTTCCGCGATTATCGTGTACAGATGTTCGCGGTGTCCGCGCAGCCCCTGAATCTCCATTAACATATGAATCAATAATGGCAGCGGGTCAAAATTGCGCAGGGTATCCGGCCCAAATTCCAGCGTTACCTGCCATTCCATGGCGGAAACGGATGGCTGCCTTAGTTTCCCTTGTCCGGCAACATCAAAATCACGCGAAGCCCGTCCATCACAGGTAAGCTCAATCAGGGCGATATCATCGGAATGACTCTGATCTCCGATAAAGTCGAGCAATCCGTTGCGAATCCCATCAAACCGGTTTTCGGCATTCTTGTTGCTCAACAGGAATTGTTCAAGACGCGCTTGCCCGAACATCTCTCCACGTGGATTCCATGCCTCAATCACGCCATCCGTATACAAATAAATGCAATCTCCCCTGTTGAACTCGCTGTATTCCAGAGCGATATCAAACTTATCATCACCCACCACGCCCAAAGGCAGGTGCCTTGATATAAAACGCTGGTGAATATCCCCGCCATCCCCGAGCACCAAAACATCAGGAACACCACCATTCCAGGCCGAAATTTGATGCTCGCCGGGGTCCAGGTCAATAAGACAGGCTGCGCAAAACAAACCAGGAGGAAGAATCATCCTCAACTTACGGTTGACCTCGGTTACAATCTCGCCAATAGAGAAACCCTTGGCTGTCATGCGGTAAAAAATATCGGCGACAGGAATGGCGCCAATCGCAGCAGACAATCCGTGGCCAGTAAAATCCCCCAGCATCACCCGCATCCCGCCCGAGGGCTTGCGCGCGGCGAGCAACAAATCACCATTGAACAACGCCATGGGTGACAGCAGATACTTTATGCAAGGCTCGCTGAGGCTGCTGGAGTGCATAATATTGGCGAATACCCTTTGAGCGACCTCCTGTTCCTTCTGGATCCTGTCCTGGTGGTAAACCAGCTCATCCCGTTGCATCTTGACCGTAGAATGCAGTTTGCTGGTGCGGGCCAAAGCATCAATTTTTGCCAGAAGAATTACACGGCTATAGGGTTTAGTGAGAAAGTCATCTCCCCCGCACTCCACACACCTGGCAAGCGCCCGCTCATCGTCCAGGGCCGTCAGGAATATCACGGGAACAAAACGTTCTCCAGCGCGCGCCTTGATCTGCCGCGTTGCCTCATACCCATCCATGCCTGGCATCATGACATCCATCAAAACCATATCAGGCTGCTCCCGTTCAAAAGCAGCCACCGCATCACTACCATCCCTGGCCATAATGGCATGATGACCAGCACTTGACAAAATCGCTTTAAGCAATAAAAGATTGCTGAGCTCATCGTCAACAATCAAAACATTCAGCGAAACATCAGCCACAGCATCGTTACCATTATTGAAAGACAACATAGATTAAAAGCCCCGCCCGGACTTCCGTAGTGATCAATCGATATTAAACAATTTATTGAAATTTGCTATCTCAAGGATTTTTTTAATATCTTTACTGCTGTTAATTATCCTTATATTGGATTTTTCGCCCCCAACATGATCACGCAACAACAACAGCATTCCAAGGGCCGAACTATCCATATATTCGGTTCCCTTCATATCAATAACATAATTTTTTATACTATCTCCCGCATTCTCATAGGCCTGACGAAAGTCATGGTGAATATTAAAGTCAAAACGCCCGATAACACTCATCGTAACTGTGGCGCCATCCGCTGATGTTTGTGCTGTCAATGCCATGTTACATCTCCATTATCATATAAAATACCAACTCATTACTTGAATTCAGATCGAAATAGAGCGCACAACGCCGTTCGTGGTGAGTTTGCCGGACCATGAACGGCCCTTCGACAGGCTCAGGGCGAACGGTTTTGGGGCGTGGGACAATCTGCGTTGAAGCTAGAAAAGCTCAATATCCCCAGAGTTCATGGAGTTCTGGGCTACAGGATTATGTAGTTTTTTATCCCACTCCTTTCGCATATTAGAGATTTCAGATCTCATTCCTCTCATAAAGAGAATATATTCCATTGCCGTCTCTGCTTTTGTTGCTAACGTTCTTTTTTCGGCGTCGCCTATGAATCTTTCAACATTATCAAGCCGAGCCATGATATAACCCATCAATTGTCCGGCAATGTCCTCAAACTGCAACGCCCTTACCGCCACATTGACATCCTCATTGATTTTCTTGGCAACGCCTCCGATATCTCCCAGTTTTTGTGATACGACCAAATCCATCTCGCCAATCTCATGAAGCATGTCATTGACCCGCCCCTTGGCTGAAATGGCCATGTTCATATCCCTTTCAGCCATTTCACCAACAATATTACGCGCATCGCCAATGGTTGACTTCATTTTTTGCGCCTGCAACCATATCTGATCGTTAAATCGGGTGGAATGCTGAGACAGCTTGCGCACTTCCGATGCCACGACGGCAAACCCGCGGCCTGCCTCACCCGCCCTGGCCGCCTCGATGGCCGCATTAAGGGCCAGTAAATTAGTTTGGTCGGCAATCATTTTCACATCAGACAACAACGAAAATATCCCGTCCATTTCTTGCACTATATCGTCTATTTTATAGACGGTCTTTACGCTTTGCTTGCCAGTTTCCACCAGAATATCGATAAGATACTGCAACACAGAACCCGCTTCCCCAATAAAGTCCTTGATGTTTAAACTCTTATTTTCGCCATCACCCGACATTCCAGAAGCATGCTCAATCAAAACACGCACCATCCCTTCCTGCGCCTGCGTTTCGTTATTCAGCCCATTAAAGCTATCGCTCAACTGAACAACCGCATCACGCACTAAAGACCGTGACTTTTCAAGGTCGCTTCTTATGCTCGCCACTTCATCATGAATTAATAGATTCATTTCCTCCAACAATTGACGCATCTCCTGATCGAGACTTGCGCCCTTCAGGGCAGAAGAAATGTCATTTTCATTGTTATTTACATTAATGTAACTCTTATTGGTAAAGATGGCGAAGGAAATCCATGCCCAGACCAAAGAGGTTGCGAGAATAAGAAATAGCGACAACCATACATCAGAAGACAGAAACTGCCCTGCCAAGGACAGTACGCTGACAAATAGCGCCGGCCAGTACATTTTTATGAAATTAATCGCCATCCCCTACGGCCCCCATTGGACTTACTTAACTAATGAGAAAATCTTTGCGGCAACTTTTTCAAGGGGCAATATGCTATCCACCCCCCCCATTTTTACAGCCTCCCCGGGCATACCCCACACCACGCTGGTTTTTTCATCCTGCGCTATAGTAGGAGATCCGGCATCGTGCATCTCCTTGAGCCCGCGCGCACCGTCATCACCCATGCCTGTAAGTATCACGCCCACGGCATTGGGGCCGACATTCTGCGCCACGGAACGGAACATCACGTCGACAGAAGGCCGGTGACGATTGACGGGGGGGCCATCATTAAGGCGGCACACGTAACGGGCGCCATCACGCATCACAAGCAGGTGGCGATTACCGGGGGCAATATAGGCGTGGCCTGGGAGAATAATCTGTCCATCATAAGCCTCGCACACTGTCATTGCCGAAACACTGTTCATGCGCTTGGCGAAGGGTGCGCTGAAGGCCTCGGGAATATGCTGGGTAATGACCGTGCCGGGCGAATCGGCGGGCATACGCATCAATACCTCCTTGATCGCCTCCGTCCCCCCCGTGGAAGCGCCAATCGCGATGATACATTCGGTGGTTTTAAAGTGTTTATTCGGATGTTGGCCGGACAATATCGCGTCCGCACTGTATTTTGGCTGGGCGGCCACAGGTTTGGCTGAACTTTTCTCCAATGCCCTAACTCGCACGGCAGCGGCCATCTTGACTTTGGCAATTATCTCTTCCGTATAATCGGCAAGGGTGTAGGCAAGATCCGTCTTTGGCTTGGATACAAAGTCAACGGCGCCAAGCTCAAGCGCCTGAAGTGTGATATCGGCTCCCTTTTCCGTCAGGGACGACACCATAACGACAGGCATGGGATGCAGCCGCATCAGATTACCAAGAAATGTCAGGCCATCCATGCGCGGCATTTCAACATCCAGCGTCAGAACATCGGGGTTAAGCTGTTTGATCTTCTCCCTGGCGACGTAAGGATCCGACGCCGTAGCCACCACTTCTATGGCACGGTCAGAGTTAAGTATTTCCGTCAACATCTGCCGTACCAGCGCCGAATCATCGATAACCAATACGCGTATCTTATTCGCTGCATTCATGACACTATCCCAAAAAATGATTCAGAAAAGATCGACCTCTCCCGACACGGGCTCCTTCTTCAATTGATCAACGTAGGCATTTTCACGCTCGGCAATGGTATTGTTATGTACGGCATGCAGCTTCTTGATCATAACCTTTCCGGTCATCGGGAAATAAAGCACCTTTCTTGGAAAAATGTCGCCGGTATCCTCTCCCGCAAGCTTCAAGCCTTCGATACGAATGTAATTCTTCACGAACTCTATATTGCGTCGGCCCACATCCGTCGCCTGGGCCAAAATCCTACCTCCGCCAAATATTTTTACTTCCAGATTGTTACGGCTTCCACCATGTTTAAGTATGGCATTAACAAGATGCTCCATGGCGTAATTTCCATATCGTGCAGACTCACTTACTACGCTATTTCCCCAACCACTGGCATCGCCAGCTACATTGCCAGGCAGCATAAAATGATTCATTCCACCTATTCCAAAGACCGTATCCCTGATGCAGGCTGAGATACATGACCCAAGCACAGTAGCGATCATTTCATTGCGTGCCGTCACATAATATTCTCCAGGTAGAATTTTGGCCCCGTAGGCGTTCCGGGTGGGATCCCAGTAGTGGTTGACGTGCTCAAAACCGGGCAACACGTCCGGAAAATCGTCCGAAACACCTTCAGCTTTACGGACTCTCATACCACCCCTACTTCACCCTTTTATATATTGTTTTTCCAAGCAGATCAAAGCGATCCGTCACCCTATGCAACGATTCGGAATGCCCTATAAAGAGATGCCCTGCCATATCTATCAGGTCGGCAAACCGGTTAAAAATCTTCTTTTGCGTTTCCTTGTCAAAATAGATAACGACATTCCTGCAAAAAATGATGTCCAGCGGCCCATGAACCGGCCATTTCTCCATGAGGTTCAACTGCTGAAATGAGATTATGTCTCGCAATTCGGACGAAACCCGCACCACTCCCGCGTTAGTTCCCTTCCCTTTCATAAACCATCGTGTCAAATGGCTCTGCTGCATTCCCTTGATTCTATCTTCGTTATAGATGCCTTGCTTCGCAGTAGCGAGCACATTGGAGTCAATGTCGGTAGCCAGTATCTTGACATCCCAGTCTCGCGGCACACTTTCCTTGAGGACCATCGCTATCGAATAAGGCTCCTCTCCCGTTGAACACCCGGCAGACCATATACGCAGCCGCCGGGTATGGGCTTTTTTTTTAACAGTTCAGGAAGAACAACTTTTTTCATATGATCAAAATGATGCATCTCTCTGAAAAAGGCCGTAAGATTAGTCGTAATGGCGTTAGTGAAATTTATCATCTCCCCTTCATCACCCTCTTGCAGCAATATGCAATAATCTTTAAAACTATCCAGCCCGACCTGCCTCAACCTCCTCGACAAGCGGCTGTATACCAGTTCCTTCTTGGATTCCGACAGTGTGATGCCCATCCGTTGGTAAGCCAGCTCACGGAGCCAGTTGAAATCCTTGTCGGTGAATACGAATTCCCGATCTTTTTCCATTCCACATGTTTCCATGTTTAAAACTCTTCCCATTCGCCATCATCCTTGCTGGATTTGGGAGATGGGTTAGCCTTCGCACTGCTGCGCGAGGTACTGGAAAACTTCTCTCTCAATGATGGCGCCATTCCCTGCCTTCCAGAAGGGCTTTTATTGACGCCGCCATTTCCACGCACTGCCGATGCGGCCTTGCCATTCACACTCCTACCCATACTTGCCGAACCTTGGCGGGAGGATTTTGCGGAAAGTCTGTCGATCTGCGAGACTCCCTGCCCCTCTTCATCAACTTTGAAAAATTCCATTAATTGCCCAAGACCCTGTGCCTGTTCATCCAGGGATTCACTGGCCGCCGCAGCTTCTTCCACTAAAGCGGCATTCTGTTGCGTCACCTCATCCATCTGCATGATTGCCTTATTGACTTGTTCAATACCGGCAGACTGCTCCTGGCTGGCCGACGCGATTTCGGCAATAATGTCGCTGACTTTTTTGACGGAACCGACGATCTCTTCCAGCGTCTTGCCAGAGGCATCAACCAAACGGCTTCCCTCCTCAACCTTCTCCACGCTGTCCTTGATAAGCGTCTTTATCTCCTTGGCCGCTGTCGCGCTACGTTGCGCCAGATTACGCACTTCGGCAGCCACAACTGCAAAACCGCGTCCTTGCTCTCCGGCACGCGCGGCTTCCACCGCAGCATTCAGCGCCAGAAGATTGGTCTGGAAAGCGATCTCATCAATAACTCCGATGATATCGGCGATTTTTTTGCTACTGCTATTAATAGCAGTCATTGCAATAATTGCATTACCAACAACCGATCCGCCTTTTTCAGCCTGTTCGCGGGCGCTGGCAGCCAGTTGATTGGCCTGCCTGGCGTTGTCCGCATTCTGTTTCACGGTGCTGGTCAACTCCTCCATGCTGGAAGCGGTCTCCTCTAGCGAAGATGCCTGCTCCTCAGTCCTCTGACTTAGATCCGTGTTCCCTTGTGATATTTCAGAAGCAGATGAGGTAATGCTGGATGCCGACTCTCGGATTTCCCCAACCATCTTGAGAAGATTTTCGACGGAGGCATTCATATTATCTCTAAGAACGGCGAACTCTCCCTTGTAGTCACCCTCCATCTTTCGGGTAAGATCACCATCGGCCAATGTTGTTGCAATCTGAGTCGCTTCTTTAATGGGTGCAACAACCGAATCCACCATCTGGTTTATGCCTTCACCCAAATTCTTCATGAATCCTTCATACCTGGAGGTATCAATACGCTTGCTCAAGTCGCCATTAGCAGCGCCTTCAATTAAACCCTGAATTTGACGCTCGGCATCCATTTGTTCAGTTATGTCATCCCACTGAACCATATTCCCCACCCAGTTGCCATACTGATCAACAATCGCCGTGGCATTTACGCTGAATTCAACATCCAGGAGTTTGATGTTAGCCTTCGCTGGCAATCTGCTCTTGTCGGCAAGCAGTGACCTTTGATGCGCAGGGTTTTTATGGAATTTATCAATACACAGCCCAACCAAATTTTTTGCATCAAAACCAGGGAATACATGCCGCAATTTATCCTGACGCTTTTCCAGCAAAGAAACTACGGATGGATTCACATAGGTAATGACAAGATTACTATCACAAAGCATGATCGGCGATGTTGATCCGGAAATCGCTGACTCAAGACGGGCCACATCCGTCTCCTTTGCTCTCTGCTCTGTTACATCCTGCCATTCGAGACAGTTACCGATATAAGCGCCCTCTGAATCTTTAATCGCTGTAACATTGATGCGAAATATCAAAGGACCCACTTTGATATCCGTAGAATAAGGTAAATTCTTTGGATCCCCCAGCAGATTTCTCTGATGGGAGGGGTTTTTATGGAAAATATCGATGCAGGTTCCAACCACCTTCCCCACATCAAATGCAGGGTACAATGCCTTTAGCGCATCCGCGTTCTTTGTCAGAAGTTTCCTGGTGGCCTCATTGGCATACGTTATCACAAGGTCACGGTCGATCATCATGATAGCCGTCATTGCGCCCTCAACCGATGAATGCAGCCTGACCACCTCGTTTTCCTTTGATCGAAGAGAGGTTACATCGGACCATTCAAGACAATTCCCTATATAGTCGCCATGATCATCATTAATGGCCGTGACATTAATTCTGAACTTCAATGGGCCGACTTGAATATCCGTTGAATAGGGAAGGTTTCTCGGGTCTCCAAGGATTCTTCTCTGATGAGAGGGGTTCTTATGGAAGATGTCTATACATGTCCCAATCAGATTGTCGACGCTGAATCCGGGGTACTGCCTTTTCAAGGTATCTTCATGCTCTCTTAAAAGGTTAACCGTTGATTGATTCGCATAGGTCACCACCAGATCCCTGTCTATCATCATGATCGAAGTCATGGCTCCGTCCACAGCGGATTTCATTTTAATAGACTCCAAATCCTTCACGACAGGCGAGGATTTGACATTTACCGCTTTCTTAACCTGTGCCATCTTTGTATTCTCCTTTGAGTAGGCCTTCAACATGATAGAAGCAACTGAATTTAACGCATTTGACCAAGCCGAATGAACCTCATCTGTCCAAGTATTGCCAGCAAATTCCCGCATCACATCGAGCAATGTCACTGCAACAGCCTGGTAATATTCAGGCTCGGCGCCATAACCCTGGTGTCTTTTACCAAGAGCCGAAAGAATCCGTGTCATCTCCACGGGATTTCTCATATTTTTCACAACAAGACCAAGCGCGGAAAGCAATTTTTTCTGCTGATCCTTTATTGGAACACCTGAAAAAAGAGGCTTTACTACGGGGTATCGCCTAAACAATTCATCATAAAATCGTTTGGCAATAAGATCGCCTTTAGGGGAGAGCGCATTAAATGTTTTTTCAATCAATGCGACATCATTATTTTTACTTTCTTTCCTTGAAATAACAGACCTTACCATGATATATTTTCTCCGAAACAGGAATTCTGGTATTGTTAACTAACCGTTCCACGCCATAGATGAAAATATCTCATCAAGAAACTCATCATCATAAACAGATAATTCGTCACCTTTATCAACAGTTAAATGATCGGCATTATTTAAAATATCATTTATGTCATTTAGAGAAATTTCACGCGACAGGTCGGCGTGATCTTTAATAATCATATTGACAACCTCTCAATAACTAATGGATCTGACCATCATCGGACACCATCACTCCAGCGTTAAGGAGATGGTCAATATCAAGAATAATCACCATCTTCTCGGAAACTGCCGCCAGGCCTTTTATAAAATCGACACTAACAACCTTTCCGAAATCTGGCGGCTGCTTCATCTCATCCAGCGAGACGTTATACACATCCGACACGGCATCGACCACAATACCCATGATGCGATTCCCGCCCCCTCCAACTACCTTTAGCACAATTACAACTGTGGTTGGACCATAAGAAATATTCTCCAGGCCAAAACGGCAACGCAGATCAATGATAGGTATAATCGTTCCACGCAGATTTATCACGCCTTGTATATACTCCGGGGTGTTAGGGATCGGCGTCACCTTGTTCCATCCCTTTATTTCCTGAACCCTTAGAATATCGACACCATATTCTTCGCCAGCAAGAATGAATGTAAGATATTGATTTGCACCAGAGTTTATTTCTGATTTCTCATCATTTGTTATATTCTGCATTACGCTCATAACGAACTCCTTATTAGGCCGCGCTCTTGACATGATCAAGAGCCACTCTATTATTTGATGGTGAATATTGGTGGGACAATCTGATAAGACCGGAAACATCCATTATCAGAGCTACGGTCCCATCCCCGAGAATTGTCGCACCGGATACCCCGTCCATTCTTTTGAAGTTTGTTTCCAGACTTTTAATTACAACCTGCTGCTGCCCCAATAAATCATCAACGAATATTCCAGCTCTCTTTCCGTCGCCTTCTACGACGACAAGAAGTCCACCTGACAATTTTTTGTTTTTTGGAATGATATTGAATACTTCGTGAAGCCTGACGATAGGTATATATTCATTCCTAAGCTTGTAGACCTCAGCTCTTCCGGCAATGATATTTACATTTTCTTCGTCAATCTGAAGCGACTCTATGATTGATACCAATGGGGTTATATATGTCTCATCACCAACACTGACAAGCTGCCCATCAAGTATTGCCAGCGTTAAAGGAAGGCGTACTGTAAAAGTCGTTCCTTTACCTTCAAAGGATGACACTTCTATTTTACCGCCAAGATCATTAATATTTCTTCGTACAACATCCATCCCAACACCACGACCGGAAACATCGCTGACTATTTCTGCGGTTGAAAATCCTGGCAAGAATATTAAATCGTTAATTTGTTCTTCGGACAGGGATTCATCATCTTTGATGAGTCCTCGATCTTTTGCCTTTTTCGTAATTTTTTCCTTATTAAGGCCTCCCCCATCGTCTCGTATTTCTATAATAATGTTTCCACCCTTATGATAGGCATTAAGATGGAGTAACCCGGTTGATGGCTTACCTGCCGCCTTTCTATCGTGCGGCAGCTCAATTCCATGATCAATGGAGTTGCGCACCAAATGTACAAGAGGGTCTCCTATCTTTTCCATTACCGTCTTGTCCATCTCCGTGCTTTCTCCAGACATCTTTAACTCTATTTCTTTACCAAGCTTCTTGCTAAGGTCATGAACCATGCGAGGGAAACGATTAAATGCAAAACTGATGGGCAACATGCGAATACGCATAACGCTTTCCTGGAGCTCTCTTGTATTACGCTCCAGTTGTGACAGCCCATCTCGCAACTTCATTATCTGGCTGTTATCAAAATCCTTTCCTAACTGGGCCAGCATGGATTGAATGATGACCAGCTCTCCGACCATGTTGATAAGGTCATCAACCTTATCTATACTTACTCTAATAGAGCTATTTTCCACCGAACTTGAAGACACCCTCCTATCGGAAGAAAGCCTTTTTTCTTCAATTTTAGGAAGATCATGAGAATGATCGTCTTTATTTTTTATGCCATCATAATGATCAGGATTATCATCATTACTTGCTATTAATTCTTTGTCTGATTCATTTAATATTTGTGTTATTTTTAAATCACATTCGCCATCAACCCAATCGAATATTTCTGATATTTTTTCACTTGAAACATCTGTTTTTATAGATATTTTCCATGAAAAATAGCACTCTTCTGGATTCATATCATTGAACCCTGTCATCTTTGAAGAGTCTACTTTTACTGACATATCGCCTAAAGAACTTAGCTCCCCGAACATCCTCACAGGGTCGTTCCCTGTTATGAGCATATTCACATACGGAATGAATTCTATATCCCATCCTTTACCGTGTTCTTTTTCTACTTTGGAATGTTGATCAACGCATGTCCCGCCTTCTTTTTTATCAGAAAGGAGATTTTCTAGTTTTTTTTGCATATCAACCACTCTGGGAGCATCCACAGGAGATCCATCACGCGCCGATATAAGCAGGTCACGCAGACAATCCACTGACAGCAATAACAGGTTAACAGCCTCTTCGGTTACCTTTCTGCGTTGATCACGCATCTCATCAAGCAATGTTTCCATTACATGAGTAAAACCTGCCACACTGGAGAATCCAAAGGTTGCCGCCCCTCCTTTTATGGAGTGCGCCGCGCGAAATATGGCATTCACCACATCGACATCCGCCGTGCCAACATCAAGATTAAGGAGGCCTGACTCCATAACCCCAAGTCCTTCGAAGCTTTCTTCAAAGAACGTCTGGTGAAATTGAGACATATCTATCGACATTGTTTTATCCCAATACTTTCTTGATGGTGGCAATAAGCTGCTCTGGATTAAACGGCTTCACCAGCCACCCAGTGGCCCCTGCCGCTTTGCCTTCATTCTTTTTATTATCAGCCGACTCTGTGGTCAGCATCAGCATTGGAGTGAATTTGTAGCTGGGAAGGGCTCTTAATTGGCGAATCAAGGTTATCCCATCCATATTCGGCATATTCACATCCGTCAAGACAAGATTCACCTTTTCTGTTTGTGCTTTTTTCAAGGCATCTTGCCCATCAACCGCTTCTACAACATCAAATCCTGCCCCTTTAAGAGTGAAGGACACCATTTGACGCATGGATGCGGAATCATCAACCGCCAGTATCTTTGCCATTTCTATTTCCCCGACCAACAAGAACTTACCATCTGAAATCCATAATTATTTCAGCCTAAGTGCCTCATCAACTCCAATTAATCGTGCTGACAAACGCAGCTTCTCAGATGGATTATCCCAAGACACATCTACTCCTTTAAGGGATGCCTCCAAAAAGAATGAATACAGAACCTGCAATATTGCAGTATCTGCCCTCTCAACATTATTAGCTTCAATCATGATTGGAGCGTTAATTTCCAATGATTTTTTTAATTTTTTATAGAATTCACTTGCGATTGATATATCCATCACATCTTCGCAGGATATTTTTTCAATCGTTCCTGATTGGCTTTTAATCATGGATCCCTCCGTCATTTAATATTTAAAATAATTACCTTACAAATCGTTAACATTTATTAAATAATCTTATGCTGTTAATATCGGCATCCTTGACGGCAACCTTAGCTGTTTTTACTTTTTTCTTTGATCTGACAGGCTCTTTCGTCCTCCGCGCTCTGCTCTCGCCGTGTTGCGGCGCGCATATCGTCCTGATGATACCTTTCAACAATACCGTTTAGTGCCTTAACCCTGCCACGCACCTGATGCCAGATGCGCAACTTGTCTTCAAATTCACGTTGGCCATTTTCAACCAGCTTTTCCTGATAGGTGATCGCGGCATTCAAGTTGGCAAGGAATACCCGGTATTCATTCAACTGGATTGCAGAAATTCCGTTTTTCCCCCATGTGCTGAAACGCGCCGTGTATTCTTCGCGGTAGGCGTTAAGATCAACGAGCCTGGCCTGCCGTTCCACAAGCATGTGCTTGCTTTCCGCCAACGCTCTGGCAGCATCACGTTCTCTGGTTTCCGACACCTTAATGACTGGCTTCAGGCGTTGTGATTTGGTCATAAGCAATCCAACAGTGCAATGTTGGGTCCGCTTCGCTTGACCCAACCTACATTTAGCTACATTTCACTTTAGTTACTGCGCCCTTATCAGCATATTCAGCTCATTGATACTCTCTGCCAATGGCACAGGCTGGTGCATACCCTGATGGAGAAAGTCCAGGAGGCGCGGATGGTAGTCGATAGCCTGATCAATATTGGCGTCATTGCCGCGACTGTAAGCACCTATGGATATCAGGTCGCGGTTTTGTTGGTATGCGGAATAGAGCTGCTTGAAACGGCGCGCCGAGTTTTGGTGGACCGAGTCTGTAACTTCCGTCATGACACGGCTGATGGATGCTTCGATATCAATCGCCGGATAGTGGCCCGCTTCCGCCAACTGGCGGCTTAATACCACATGGCCGTCGAGTATGGCGCGCGCGGCGTCGGCGATGGGGTCTTGCTGATCATCGCCTTCGGCAAGCACGGTGTAGAATGCCGTGATGGAACCCCCGGTTTCGTCGCTATTCCCGGCACGCTCCACCAGTTGCGGAAGCTTGGCAAATACTGAGGGCGGATAACCTTTGGTCGCAGGGGGCTCGCCTATCGCGAGCGCAATCTCGCGCTGGGCCTGGGCAAAGCGCGTCAGAGAATCCATCAACAGCAACACTTGCTTGCCCTGGTCGCGGAAATACTCGGCAATGCTGGTCGCCAGCATTGCACCGTGCAGACGCATCATCGGCGTGTGATCGGCCGGAGAGGCAACCACCACCGACCGCGCCATGCCCTCGGCGCCGAGGATGTTTTCAATAAATTCCTTCACTTCTCGGCCACGCTCGCCGATCAGTCCGACGACGATGACATCGGCATTGGTGAAGCGCGTCATCATGCCCAGCAAGACGCTTTTGCCTACACCACTGCCGGCGAACAGGCCCATGCGCTGGCCGCGCCCCACTGTCAGCAAGGCGTTTATGGCGCGCACACCGACATCCAGGGGTTCACGTATCGGGCGGCGTGCCAGCGGGTTTAGAGGGCGCCCGGATAGTGGGATGGTTGCCTCGGTGCGTAACGGACCGCCACCATCCAGTGGCCGGCCGCCACCGTCCAGCACGCGGCCCAGCAATGCGTCGCCCACCGCCACATCATAGGCGCGCCGTACCGGGATAACCCGCGAGTTGGGCATCAAACCACGGATTTCCCCGGTGGGCATAAGAAAGGTTTTGTTTCCGGAAAAGCCTACCACTTCGGTTTCCACCCGTTCGCCGCCCGGGCCTATCACCAGGCAACGCTCGCCTATTGCCGCCTGGCATCCCACTGCCTCCAGCGTCAATCCGACCATGCGGGTCAGTTTTCCTTCCACGATGAGCGGCGGTGGTGAGTCAAGACGTGCGCGATGCCATGCTAAACGTTCGCGCCACGCCGCGCCGCGCTGCGCATCAATGACCGGGGTTTTCGTGTCCACGCGCGCCTCCCAGTATGGATGCGGCGATTGCCGCTATGCGGCTGTCGAGACTGGCGTCAATCTGCGAGGTATCGGTCACAATGCGGCAGCCGCCCCGCGTCAATACCGGGTCTTCGACAATCCTCCAGATTTTATCGCCTTCCGTCAGTGACAGAGCGGCACGCACCAGTGCTGCATCTTCGGGATGAAGGTGCAGGTGAATATTGCGTGAAGCCAGCGGCAAACTTGCAACTCCCTCACGCACCACTGCGACAATCTGGCCTGGGTCTGTTTTGATCTCGCGCCGCACAATCTGACGCGCGATGGATATGGACAGGGACACCAGTTCCTTTTCAACATCCTCGTCGAGCTGCGCCAATGGCTCGACTAGCGTGCTCAGCAACTGCTCCAGACGTTGCGCCTGCGCCTGCATTTCCGCCAGTCCTGCGATATGCCCTTTTTCGCGTCCTTGCTGCAATCCCTGGGCATATCCCTCTTCATAGGCTTGTTTCTGGATCTGTTCGATTTGGTCGGCCGTTGGGAGTGGTTTCACGGGAGCTGGGAGCACGTCCGCTTGCATAAGCGGTGCTTCCCAGCGCTGATAGGCGCTCAGATCATCACCCGTGATGATTCTATTGGGAATGATTTTAGACAAAATCCTCTCCTTTTCCGCCTAGCGATATTTCTCCTGCCTCGGACATGCGCCGTGCAATGGCGAGGATCTCTTTCTGTGCGGCCTCTACTTCGCTGAGGCGCGCCGGACCTTTGGCCTCCAGGTCGTCACGCAGCATTTCCGCAGCGCGCTTGGACATATTCTTGAAAATCTTCTCCTTGAGATCTTCGTCCGCACCTTTCAGTGCCAAAACCAATACCTCGCCCGATATCTCGCGCAATATCGCCTGCATGCCGCGATCATCCACTGAAGCCAGATCATCGAACACAAACATCAAATCTTCAATCTTCTGACCAATATCGGCATCGACATCCTTGATGGTTTCCATAATCTTTACTTCACGTGCGCTGTCTATGAAGTTGAGGATATTCGCTGCTGTTTTGATGCCTCCGACACTGGCCGATTTAACATTGTCGCTATTTCCTGCGAACTGTCTTTCCATGATGTCATCCAGTTCACGCAATGCAGATGGCTGAATCCCGTCCAGCGTGGCGATACGCATCAGCAAATCCGACTGCATGCGCTCCGGCATCTGCTTCAGAACCTCGGCGGACTGATCGCTATCAAGATAGGACAAGACAATGGCAATGATTTGCGGATGCTCCAGGCGAATGATTTCCGCGACTGCGCGCGGATCCATCCATTTCAGGGCTTCCAGCCCTTTGGTGTTACGGCCGATCAGGATGCGGTCAATCAAACCACTCGCTTTATCCGCACCGAGCGCCTGGTTCAGCACTTTACGAATATAATCTTCCGAGCCTACCCCCAGGGATGTCTGGCCATCCACCGAGGATATCAACTCATCAAGAACCTCCGATACCTGAGCCTTGCTAACATTGCTTAATCCCGCCATGGCCTGCCCCAGCTTCTGCACTTCCTTGGGTCCCATATGCTTCAATATTTCAGCGGCGTCCTTCTCGCCCAGGCTCATCAGGAGAATGGCCGCGCGCTCCGTGCCGGATAACTGTGCATTGTTCTCAGGCATCGCTGGCCACCCAACCTTTAACAACTTGCGCAACACGCTTCGGATCTTGCCCTACCAGCGTTCTGGCAGCATCAAGCTGCGACTCATAATTTTGCGAGGGTGAGGATGCAGGCGCGGCAAGTTGTGCAGCGCCTTGTGCTGTTGAGCTCGAACCAGGCAGGCTAATGCGATCCTCCATCATGCCTGGTAATTCCTCCATGTGTGCCGTAGCGTATTGCGAAGCAACGCGTGAAGATTCCTTGCCCTTTTCCGCAAGACTACGCAGCACCGGGCGCAGCACGCCGAATATCAGGAACAATACCGCCAAACCACCCAGCGCCTGTTTCGCCACATCCCAAATCCACGGCTGCTCCAGCAACTTGGGCTCCGGTATGGGCGTTTCCGCCGCCACTGTAAACGGGGCATTAATCACATTCACACTGTCACCGCGTTGCGTGCTGAAACCCACCGCTTCCTTGACCAGCGAGGTGATGCGCGCAAGCTCTTCAGGCTTCAGCGCGGTACGCACCACTTCGCCTTTTTTATTCACTTTCTGGTGGTCATCGACAACCACAGCCACCGATAATTTACGCACCGAGCCACTCGGCATTTGGGTATGACTGATGACTTTGTCCAGCTCGAAATTGCGCGTCGCACGTTTGGTGCTGTTGAGCGGCGTCTGCGCGGCAGGCACCGTATTTGCGGCAGGCACGGCACCCTTGGCATTCGGCGCGGCAGGGCTGGGAGTGGACACTGTCCCTCCCGCCGGTGGTTGATTGGTCAATGCTCCCGGCACACCTGCCACTGCGGCGGCTCCCGCCGACTGCTCATCCAGCGTCTGCTCGCTGCGTATCGCCGGTTGATCGGGATTGTATGTTTCCTGTGTCTGCTCAGTGACACTGAAGTCCAGATCTGCCACTACCTGTGCCCGAACACCGCCAACGCCGGCAATGGGCGAAATGATGTCTTCGATGCGCTTGATGTAGTTTTCCTCAAGCCGGCGCCGGTAATCGAACTGGCTGGCAGTGAGCTGCATGCTTTTAGATGTTTCCGGTGAAGTCAGCAGACGGCCCTTCTGGTCGATAACTGTCACATGCTCTGCATTCAGGTTGGGAACACTGGAGGCTAGCAAATGCACTATCGACGCGACCTGCCCTTCTTCAAGATTGCGCCCTGGATAGAGGTTGATCAGCACCGAGGCGCTGGGTGGTTCGCGGTTGCGAATAAACACCGACTGCTTGGGGATGGCCAAATGCACACGCGCTCCCTGCACATTGCCCAATTCGGAAATCGTGCGCCCCAGCTCGCCCTCCAACGCATGCTGGTAGCGCGCGTTTTCCATGAACTGGCTGGTCCCGAAGGTGGGCTGATCGTTGAGCAAGGCAAAGCCTTCCACCGTCCCTTTGGGCAGCCCCTGCGAAGCCATCTTGAGGCGAGCTGTATGCACCTGATCGGCGGGCACCATCACAGCGCCGCTGTTTTCATCGACCTTGTAGACAATGCCATCCTTCTGCAAGGCATCGGCGATCTGGGTTGCGTCCTGCGCGGCAAGACCACTGTACAAGACGCGATAATTCGGCGCCTGAGACCACAAAACAACGGCTACGCCCAGCGCCACGCTGGCCGCCAGGCCAATCATCAATCCCATTTGGCGCAGCGCTGGCAGACCGCTAAAGCCGCGCATCTGGGCTGTCATGTTTTCTGCTTTTATTAGCGCCATTTTTAAGTGTCTAGTTCTGAGTTTCGTGTTCGAGACGGGAGCTGTAGTGCCTTAATTATTAAATCGGCATGCTCATGACTTCTTGATAGGCCGACACCAGCTTGTTGCGCACCTGCGTCATGGCCTGAAAGGAAAGACTCGACTTCTGTAATGCCACCATCACTTCGGTAAGCTCGACCTTGGAGTCGCCCGCTTCAAAGGCCTGCGCCAAATTTCCGGCTTGCTGCTGTACATCGTTGACTTTCTCAATGGCGCTTTTAAACAGGCTGGAAAAATCCGTGTTAGCCGCAGCATCTGTTTCCGTGACGGACGGCTTTGCCTGCGCCTGCGCAGCCATGGCGCGCATTTGCGCCAGTAATTGGGTTGTGTCTATGGTGTTGCTCATAAGATCTCCTTATTGTTGGGGCCGGAGCAAAGCCCCTTGGCCCAACCTGCATTTACTTTCATGCACATTCCGCACCAGCCCCGTTAGTCAGGTATCGCCACGCCTGATTCGCGCAGTCGCGCCAATTTGTAACGCAATGTGCGCGGGCTAATGCCAAGCCGTTCTGCAACCTCCTTGCGATTGCCCCTTGCCGTATGTAATGCCTCGATAATCAGTTGTTGCTCATGGGACTTAAGGTCGTCATCGAGGCATGCTTCTTCACCTGGGGCTTCCTGGCTCGACGAGGTAAGCGGCGCGATACGTGGCGAGTCTGTTTCGAAGTGCAAATCGGCCGGATTAATTATTGCGCCCGATTTCATGATCAAGGCGCGCTGGATCACGTTATCCAGCTCACGCACGTTGCCAGGCCAGGCATGCGCCCGCAGACGCTGCGCCGCTTCATCAGACAACACAGGCAAGGGAAACGCACCATGGCTATGGCGCTCGATGAGGCGTCGCGCGATGGGAAGGATGTCTTCCTTGCGTTCGCGCAACGCGGGCAGAGGCAATGGAAACACATTCAAACGATAGAACAGATCCTCACGGAAACGCCCAGCAGCGACTTCCGCACGCAGATTGCGGTTGGATGTCGCCAGTACGCGCACATTCAGCGGGATCATCTTCTGTGCGCCAAGACGCTCCACCTCGCGCTCCTGCACTACACGCAACAATTTGGCCTGTAGCGCCAGACTCATCTCGGAGATTTCATCGAGTAATAATGTTCCATTTTGCGCTTGCTCGAATTTACCCGGCGCGGCATGGTACGCACCGGTGAATGCGCCTTTTTCATAGCCAAACAACACCGCTTCCAGCATGTTCTCTGGTATCGCCGCGCAGTTGATAGCGACAAACGGGCCTGACGCGCGATGGGAATGGCGGTGAATAAAACGGGCGAAAACCTCCTTTCCTGTGCCGCTTTCCCCGGTTATCAATACAGTGGCATCACTTCCCGCCACACGCTGCGCGAGCTCTGCCGCCTCGCGCGTGCGCGCGTCCACCGCTACCAGATCGGCGTCTTCTGTATCAGCGCCTGGTGACGAGATATAGCGGCTTACCATCGAAATCAGCACTTCGGCTTCAAATGGCTTGACCATGTAATCCGCGGCGCCCTCGTGCATAGATTCGACTGCCTTGGGAATCGATCCATGGGCAGTCATTAAAACCACCGGCATATCCGCGCGCCGGGCCTTGATGCGTTTGAGCAAGGTATGGCCATCCATGGGGCGCATCTGCACATCGCTCAATACCATGCCCACTTCGCCCGACTCCAACCGGGCCAGTGCGGCCTGCCCGTCTTCCGCAACAATAACGCGATACCCCGCCAATTCCAGCGTATCGCACAGCGCCTCGCGTAACGCCGCATCGTCTTCTACAACCAGCACAGTCGCTGAACTCATGTGATACCTCGTTCTTCTTTTATGACGGGTAGCCGCAACGTAAACGTGCAGCCTGATCCAGGCTGCGTATCCAGCCAGATCTCACCACGGTGCCCTTCCATCACTGCTCGCACCACCGCCAACCCCAGCCCCGTACCGGAGGACTTGGTAGTAAAAAAGGGCTCAAAAATGCGATCCCGGATTTCCTCGGCGATGCCAGGGCCGTTGTCGCTCAACTGTAAATACACCACCTCATCGCCATCACTCACCGCCATCAGGCGCAATTCGACGCCGGTACCGCAAGCCTGTATGGCGTTGGTAGCAAGGTTCAATAGCGCGCCTAGCAATGCTTCACGATTACCGCGCATCATCACACCGGATGCCCCGTCCATCACGTCCAGGTGTCCTGTGCAGGCCTGCAACTGAGGCTCCAGCATTTGGCGGAATTCGCTTATCAAATCTGACAGCGCAATATCATCCCCGCTCACGCCTCCACCGCGCACAAACATCAGCATGTCATTCACCATCTTTTCGATGAGGCGCAGGCTGGCAAGACTTTTTTCGGAAAAACGGCGGATATCAACGCCATCAAGATTGGCGCGGGAGAAGTGAGAGGTATAAAGCAATTCGGAAGACAAAGGTGTGCGGATCTGATGGGCCAGGGAGGCGGCCATCTCGCCCATCGCGGACAATCGTTGGTGACGGCTGAGATTTTCCTGCAGGGCGCGCGTTTCGGTGAGGTCGGTAATGAGCAGAATCTGGCCTGGCTCATCACCCAGCGAACTGGTGGAGATGCCGACGCGCCGGCCATCGCGCAACGACACTTCATGGCCGTCATCGGAACGCGGCGCGAAGGCACGTCTGATCACTTCACGCCACACCATGCCTTGCAGGGGCTCCCCCAGCAATTCCAGCGCAGCGGGGTTGCACTCCTGAACGCATCCGCCGCCATCCAGTACCACTACCCCACCGGGCAAGGCATTCAGCAAGCGCGTAAGACGATTTGCCAGACGTTCTTTTTCGGCGGCAGCACTGGTCTGCTCAAGACGCGCGGCAGCAAGATCCGCATTGAGCTGATCAACACGTTTTTCAAGAATCTGATAGGAGGCGGCGAGCTGCTGCGAAAGCTGATTGAAGGTATGAAAAGCGCCCGCCAGGTTCTGAGGCGAATCCTGATTTTGTTGCGCGCCTTGTAGAGCCATGCCGATTCTTGCTCCCGCCGTTCTGAGAAACCATGAGTACGGGGACTACCCCCTTTGCACAGAGGGGGTGAGCAAGAATCGCGCCTAACCTACAAAATAATAAAAATCATTGTGTTATATATGTCTCAACAAAAAAACAGTCAAAATTACGGCGCGTCGTCACCGCGATGCAAGCCATATTTACGCAGCTTTTCAACCAGGGTGGTACGACGCAGCTTGAGCCGTTCGGCGGCGTGAGCCACCACCCCACCCGCATCGTCCAGCGCCTGGCGGATCAGATCATACTCCAGGGTATTGAGATGCTCTTTGAGATCCAGACCTTCGCGCGGCAGGCGCGGCGGCACTTCAAAGGGGCGCGGAAGCGCTTCTTCCGGCAATACAAGATGGGGCGGCAGCGTGGCGCCGGCAGCTCCTCCCCGGAATTTTTCCGGAAAGTCCTGCACATCCACGACGCCATGCGGGTGCATGATCACCAGGCGCTCTATGAAATTGGCAAGCTCGCGCACATTGCCCGGCCAGCGATAATGGCACAATGCGATCACCGCCGCAGGCGTGAGCCGGACCGAACCGCGGTTTTCGTGTTCAAGACGGGTAATCAGCTCATTTATCAGCAGCGGAGTATCCTCAAGACGCTCGCGCAGCGGGGGCATTTCTATCGGAAAGACATTAAGGCGGTAATACAGATCCTCGCGGAACTTGCCCTCCTTGATAGCCTCCTCAAGGTTACGGTGCGTGGCGGCAATGATCCGCACATTGGCGGAAATGGTTTTATTGCTGCCGACCCGCTCAAAGGTGCGTTCCTGAAGCACGCGCAACAGTTTGACCTGCATGTGCAGGCTCATGTCGCCAATCTCGTCGAGAAACAGCGTGCCGCCTTCGGCCATTTCAAAACGCCCCTGCCGGGCACTGATGGCCCCGGTAAATGCGCCCTTCTCATGGCCAAACAGCTCGCTTTCCAGCAGTTCGGCAGGGATTGCACCGCAATTGATGGGGACGAAAGGCTTGTTACGGCGGGTGGAATAATAATGCAGGTTACGCGCAACCACCTCTTTGCCCGTGCCTGATTCACCCAGGATCAATACAGTGGCATCAGAACTGGCCACCTGCTCAATCAATTTGCGAACCTGGCGAATCACCGGGCTGTTGCCCACCAGGCTGCGGAACAACTCCAGCGAGCGATCCACAGGCTTTTGCCGTGGGGATTCGCGGGATGCCTGCGCCTGTTGCAGCAGTGCCGTCAATTGCCGCTGCTTCGGCGGCGTATCGACATAACCAAATACGCCCGCCTTTATCTCTTCGGGAGATGGCGCTTCTTCCCTGGCGTCGCTCAACAGCAGGATAGGCATTTGCGGATCCCACGTCTTGATAGCATTAAATACCTTTATTAATGCTTCTTCAGAACCACAGTTGCCAAGCAAAACCGCAAGAACGGCATCGGCCGGCGGCAGCCCTTCCCGCCAGGTCTCGCCGCTGGCCAAATGCACCGGCCCATATTCTATAAACTCAAGTATGGCCTTGAGATTCAGACGCCTTTGCTCATCCGCATCAACAATCAATACACCGGATGACGACATTGAAACACCACCTCACACTACATATACAATTATGTATTGTAGTTAAACACCGACCGGGGAAGAAGTCAAAATTTTGTCGCTTGATGGTATAGTGATAAAGAACAGGGGGACAGGAACTGTAGATCGGGGCTAGATTTGGTGCGCACATTGTGCCCTCATTGTGCCCTTCACGGGCATCATGGGTACGGCGCACCCTACATTTCTGGCGATCACGCCAGGCAGCTTGCACATGCAATGAAAGATTGCTCCTAGCCCCGGCGGGAATGGGCAATACTGCGGCGGTGATGCCGGAAAATAAACTTCTCAAGCCAGTCCCGAACCACCTCGCTCATTCCCTCAAGCGCCACCGTCGTCCTGAAACCACCAGGCACGGTGTTCACCTGCTGAACCTGTCCATAAAACATGATGGGGCGAGGGTATTTACGGCTGAGAAAAAATTCAACATTAAGATGGCTTCCCAGATCCGGCGCAACCTGCGCATCCCACTGTATGGCTTTGGCACTCAAGCTGACGGGCAGCGGTTCGGGCAAGGTTGAATGGTGCGCAAGCACCTGCCCCACCAGATCCAGCAGCAGGTTAATCTTGAAATCCATACGCTGCAGCTCTTGGGTGATGGGATCATGTTCTAAGACAGCTTCGCCCTGGTGTTCCTCCAAAAACGCGACCGCGCGCAAAACCTCCGCGTTGGACTCCTGGATGCGCACCTGCTGAGCGTCTGAAGGCGCCACGGTTGCCGCTACCCAGCGCAACGGCAGGGTATCTTCATAAGTCAGACCGGTAATGCTGTGGTTTGATGTATCGCTCATATATTGACAACATACCAGCAGGCGGGGCGAGTTTCAAATTTTCTCACTCACCCTGTTCATAGGCGAGTGCCGCGCGGTGGGCATAATTAAGCTGCCGTATCCCGTCGGCAGCCTCCTTATATGCTACTTCGCTCAAAGCTATAATCTGTTTGTCTATTGCCAGAATATCCGCAACCCCGGCCCCAACCGCCGCCGCTTCCTGTGCTGGAACCGGTTGAGAAAAAAAAGCGGTCAGACTGCGACTCCGGCTTTCCTCCAGCGACGCCAGAGTTTGCCAATCCTTGATCTGGGCCGTAAGCAGCATATTCCGGCTTAACTCAAGAATGACATCAAGTTGCTCGCCATGTGAGCAGGAATCCAACTGCAAGATATCTTGTACCGTCAAGGGCCATGCTCCCGCGTCCAATGCCGCTAATTATACCGAAGCGCCGCCGGATAACACTCGCACGCCAGGGACGGAATTTTTCGCCGTTTCTGATATGGCGTCCCAGGCTCCCTTGATCTGATGCAACAACCCGCAAACCTCATTGAGCATATCAGGATCATTTTTGAGATTGGCCTCAAGCAGGCGGGTCTCCATATAGTCGTACAAGGCACCCAGGTTCTGGGCGACCTCCCCGCCAGCCTGCTGGTCGAGGCTCGCGCGTAGCCCTTCAATAATCGAAATCGCCCAACTGATATGGCTGCCCTTCTGGGCGATATCACCCCGCAACATATGCCCACGGGCAAGGGCGATTTTATCCAGGGCACCGTCCAGCAACATCTGAATCAAGCGATGTGGACTCGCATAGGCCACGCCTGTTTGTGCCCCCACCTGGCTGTATTGCTGCAAGGCAGCTTGCGGTTTTGAATAACTCACGCGTTTCCCCTCTTATCGAACTGTGTGTATGCCTATGGCAAATGTTTTACTAAAGAATCATCTCGTAGCCGACAACTGACGAGTCAAAAAATCACTGGTGCTGCGTAACTTACCCAACAGGCTATCCAATGCCGTGAATTGATCCCGATAACGTTTTTCAATGTCGTCAAGACGCCGGTTCAAAACATCGCGCCTGTCGCCAAGTGTCTGGATGCTGCTATTAATGCCACCCGCCCAGCTGGAAATTGAGCCGGAGCTGCCTAAAAGTTTGCCCATAAGTTTATCCAGTTGATATGCGTAACCTTGCGAATAACTGACTGTGCCGTGGCTGCTGAAACTGTAGCGATCGCACCATCGAAGAGCCCCAAAATCAGCTTGTAGGCGACGGCGGATTCTACGCCGACATCAACCCCAAACTTGTTGTATGTGCTCAATACGCTGTTGGCCATAGTGCTCTTATTGTTTCCAGATCGACTTGCATTCTAACTGCGCTATCTTGGGTTAAGATTGGCCAGATTGGCTAATTGTTGCGTCAAAAAATTGCTGGCTGTGGTCATTCTGCTGATGATCATGTCAAGCGCAGTGAATTGGGCACGATAGCGCTTCTCCGTGTCGGCCAGCCGATCGGTCAGACGTTGCCTGTTCTCGTCAAGGCTTTTCAGGGAGGCGTTGATGCCATTAGTACGTGATGAAATCGGGCCATCCGTGCCGAGCTGCGAGTTCGCGAGATTGTCAAGCTGGTAGGCATAGCCTTGCGAGTAATTGACCGTGCCACGGATACCGATACTACCGCCGGTGATTTGTACTCTGAGTCCCTCAGACGGATCACCCTTGGCGCCAGTGAGAAATTGTCCGGCGCCAGTCACAGCCACGCCGTTGATAGTGCCCATCGTGTCCAGGCCAGCCGCGACCGTGGCAGCGGCACCCAGAAGATTGGTCATGCCAGTGCCACCGATAACGCTGGCGCCGGATGTCGAGCCATAACGATTGGATGTGATCGTCAACACACCCGCTGATTCAGTCACTGTCGCCGATGATCCGGCGGCAACGAATGCGGCTGCGCCATTGATCTTTGATTGTACTTCTGCCGCCAGCGCAGCAGCGGTCGCATAGGTTCCCCCCGCCAACGTAATTGTTGAGGTAACACCATCCAACAGCACTTGGAGAGAATCGTTAGTGCCAGGAGTAATAGTAAGGCCAGCGGCTGCCGAGCCAATGGTATTGCCTTGGGTGGCGAGTTGACTGACATTGAGGCTATACGCGCCAGATACTGTCTTGGCCGTGGCACTGGAATAACTGGCAAGGCTATCGCTCGCTTTACCGACGGTGGCAAAAAGCCCTGCAATGTCGCTGAACTTGGTGTCCATGGCACTCTGTAATTTGGTGTTATCCACGGCCAGAGAACCGTCTTTTTGTAAGGTGATGCCGACTTGAGACAGTTGCGTGAAGGCGCTGGCACCCCCTGGAACGGGTGCCGATATCACGCTACGGATCTGGGTTTGGATCGAGCGCACTGAGGACTCACCGTTCAGAATGGCAGCCTGTTTGGTAGCGGCATTAAAGGCCGATGCATCATTGAGCGTCTTGTTAATGTCGTTGTAAGACTTAACGAAGACACCCACGGCAGCTATCACCGAACTGGTGTCGCGCGCCACCGTAATATTGGTAGGACTACCGGCATTGGTCTTTGCCAGATTGAGGGTGACGCCTTGAATCACATCACTGGCCGTGTTGGTAGCCTTGGAGACGGCAATGCCATCCACCTTGAAAGCAGCGTTTTGGGCGCTGACCGTTTCAGAGAAAGCTTGACCTGTATTATTGGCAGGGTCTTGGCTGAGCAGGGTGGAGAGGGCCGCATCGCCCGCTACCGATATCTTCATGCTTTGGGTCTGGCCAGTGGCGTTCACGGTCAACGCCAGACGATAAGGTGAAGCGCTGCCATCGTTCACAATAGTGGCGTTCACACCGATACTGGCCTTGTTAATCGCATCGCGGATGCCGGAGAGTGAGTTATTGGTTGCGTCTATGGTAACGGTCTTGACGCCCGCGCCATTGGTGGTAAAGCTGGCACCGGAATAGAGTCCGGTTGCACTATTAAAGGTGCCGCCGACAATCGTGCCGAAGTCGAAGCTAAGCGTAGTGGCAACGCCAGTGCCTATTGTTGCGCTATCACTAACCTGTCCTGCGGAAGCCAGTTTTTGCGCTTGTGCGAGTTTTGTCACTTCCAGTGAATACGTACCAGGTGCCACACCTGCACTGCCGCTGGCGGATACAATACTCGCGTCAGCAGGTGTAACGCGCACCCCTTGAAACTTGCTGATATCGGAGAGACCTCGCACCGCCGTTTGGAATTGCGAGAGCGCACCCTTAAGCGTGCCTAAACCGGAAAGTTTCGCTTGAAAGTTCGCTTCTTTCTTGTTTAGCTGGCTGAGAGGCTGCTGTTCAACACTCATCAACTGGCTGACGATGCTGTTGACATCAAGGTTCGAGCCAATGCCTGGGGAAGAAATCATTACGACGTGCCTCGAGTGAGCTTAGGCCTGAGTTCTGATGACAATACCTTGCAGCTTGTCCAGCGCTTTAGAGATCGCCAACACTTCCTGTGAAGGGATTTGCCGCAGAACAGCCTGGGTCTCCGTATCAATAACCTTGACCAAGGTTCTGCCAGTATCCTGGTCAGTACTAAATTGAACGCCGCTGGCAATCGGCTTGAGTGATTTATTTATCGTTTCTACCGCCTGTTTCAACTCCGCAGTACTGACAACAGTAGCTTGTGCGGGGCCGGGCTCTGGAGCACTCTGCACGTTTTTCGATAAAATGTGCGTAGCAGCCTGTGTTGCATTGGGCGCCTGCCCTGTATTTGAAATCGAATTAATGTCCATGATTTATCCCCTCACAGTGGGTAGACGGAAAGTGGTTTCCCACCTTCCGTCCTGTTAAAACGACCCAAAAGGATCGTTTTTTACTGATTAGCGTAACAGTGCCAATACGCCATTAGGCAACGAGTTAGCTTGCGCCAACATCGCAGTACCGGCTTGCTGCAGGATCTGGCCACGGGTCAGGCTGGCGGTTTCAGCAGCGAAGTTGGTGTCTTGAATCCGGCTACGTGCTGCACTCAGGTTTTCCGAGGTGGCCTGCAAATTGCTGACCGTGGTAGAGAATCGATTCTGCAAGGCGCCGAGCGAAGCACGCGAATTGTTGATGTTGGCCAGTGCAGAATCGATTACCTGCAATGCGTTGTTGGCGCCGGTGGGGATGCCGCTGGTCATCGTTGTGATATCGACGGATGCCACCGAAGACAGCCCGCTGGAAAGGGTAACTGCTCCGCCTGCAAGTATACCGGCAGCACTGGCCGTGGCCGTGAAGGCCGAGGCAGAGTTAAAGGTAACCTTGCCACCTACAGTCCCCGTGTCGCCAGCAGAGCCACTAGCGGCAAAGGTGATTGCGGTTCCGGTTCCACCGTCAGCGGTTGGTGCGCCGGTATAGGTGATTGTAGTTTGCGCGGTGTTGTTTTTCACGCCAATATCATAGCCTTGGGCTTGGGTCAGCGCGATTTTCCCGGTGGTCGTGTCGGCGACTGCGGTGATGCCGGTTGAGCCAGTCTGTGCATTAATCGCCGTGGTCAAGGCGCCTACGTCGGTGGCAGAAGCGAGCGTGGCGCTAATCGTTACCGGGTTAGCTGCACCAGCAGAGGTGGGGGCACCCTGCAAGGTCAGAGAAACTGTACCTGCAACGAAGCCTCCCAGCGTCGATACTGTAGTGGCAGAGGCAGATACCCCTGTAGAGCCGGCTGCGGCATTTACCGCATCTGCGATGGCTTTACCCGAGGCGCCAGCGGCGATAGTGAGAGCTCCGCTACTCGCGCCGTTGCCCTGAATCGTCAGGGTTCCCGCTGCAACATTGTTGGCTGGGATTGTTCCTGCGGCAGTACCTGCTTTAGAATCTACCATGGTACCCCCGCTGGCCTTTGCAAGCGTGTTATTACCGATTGCGGACCCCTGGGCGCTGCCGATAGAGAAGTTAATTGTTTGGTTGGCGTTGGCGCCGACCTGGAACTGGGCGTTGTTAAGTGAACCATCCAAGGTATTCAGGCCATTGAACTGGGTCGTATTGGCCACGCGATTAATTTCCTGCTGGATTTGGCTAACTTCCTGTTGCAGGGAAGCGCGATCCGAGGCGGAGTTGGTGCCGTTGGCAGCCTGCACGGCCAATGAGCGCATACGTTGCAGCAGGTCAGTGGTGGTGGCCAAGCCGCCTTCAGCGGTCTGGGCCAGCGAGATGCCATCGTTGGCATTACGGGATGCCTGATTGAGACCATTGATCTGGCTGGTCATCCGGCTGGAGATCGCAAGTCCGGCGGCGTCATCTTTGGCGCTGTTGATGCGCAAGCCAGAAGACAGGCGTTGCAGAGAGGTGGCTAATTCTGACGACGATGTCATGAGGTTGCGTTGAGCATTTAACGAAGCGACGTTGGTATTGATAACTGACATGATAGTTCTCCTCTTGCCGTGGAAAAGCCTTAATGTAGTGACTTGATCACGGAGATTGATAATTAGCGGATATGTTTCCTAAGTTGAAACATTTACCGCTTCCGATTAGGTTATCGGTTAGCTGGCAATCAAACTTTAGGTAATTTTTGGGGGGAATAGCTACAGAGAGTAAAAATTATCTATGCTGACAAGCCACGCGCCAACGCCATCACTTCTTCGCAAGGAATCTGCCGAATAACCTCATGGGTTTCCATATCAATGACTTTGACCACCACCCGGCCACTACTTTCGTCGATGCTGAATTGCATATCGCGTCGATAATTTTGAATGAACCGGTTTAAACTGCTGACCACTCCTTTCAAAGAAACATCGGCCTGTCCGTCCTGCTCACCATAGATTTGTTGTGGTAAAGGACCCTGCAACCCATTTTCCGAGTCCGCGCTTAAACCACTTGCTGCCTGTCCCGCAGGCTGGGACACTGCGACCATTTCAGAGATGTCAGGAACCATTATATCTACCTCATATCACTGCGTAAAAACTCACCCGGACGTCCCAACCCGAATGATCCCATCATCAACTTACCGCAACACCGGCAACACTCCGCTGGGTAACGCATTGGCCTGGGCCAACATCACCGTACCCGCCTGCTGCAGGATCTGGTCGTGGGTAAGGATGTTGCAAAGAGGGCACGATCGAAAATTTTGCCGTGGTGAGATTAAACTGTGCATTGCGCCAGGAAATATTGATATTATTAACTAGCACATGAAATTATAAATTACGAAACATGATTCGAATCCCATGTAGGTCTGGCTTTAGCCAGACATGTCGGCCTGAAGGCCGACCTACAATCGTGCGGCATTATGCTGCACGATTTATGTGTTCATATACTAGGCACATGGTGCTTTCTCCTCGTCCCGCGAGCGCGCAGATTTTAAACCTGTCCACTTGCGGATGGGTTGATATTTAACGGACATATTTCTCATACGAAATATTCACTGCGTCCGGTTTGGTTATCGGGCTGGAGGGGATGAAACTTTAGGGGATGTTCATGCTGTTGGTAGGGATGCGGTTGAAACCGGCCCCTACGAAAAGATTTATCTGAGAAAATTAAACAGCGACAATCCCTGTATTTTGATAAAAGATTGCTGTGCCGCCTGCAGGCCGGTCAATTGCAAATTGAGGCGGCTGACAGCTTCTGTATAATCGAGGTCCTGTAGCGTGGAAAGGGTTGTTTGAACCTGAAGCTTAAAGCCATCGTTGATGCCTTTCTGAGCATCAATGGCATTGATCCTGGCACCGGCTTTCGCGCGAACATCAAGAATATTTCCTAACCCTTGATCCAGATCGACAAGGGTGCGATTGATGGCATTGTTCAAATGCGCACGGGATGCCGCGCCGCTTACCGGTGTCTCCAAGGCGTTAGCAAGACTTTGCAGTGTGGTGAAAATATCCTGGTTGGCACTGGGGGTGACCGTGAAACTGTCGCCATTGGCGGGCGTGCCCGTGACATTAGTTTGCACCCCATTGAAGGCAATGGTGCTGTCACTGGTATACGTACCAGAGGTTACCACACCGCTCACCGCACCCGTCACCGTGTAAGTGATCGGCGCAGTGGGCAACGCCTGGGTAAAAGCGAGAGTGTAGGTGTCTGGGACAAATCCGCTGGTTGCAGTGCCCGGATCAATCACTCCACTGCCAGTATTAAGCAGATTTTCCTGCGTTGTAAAAACGCCATTGCCATTACGGATGGCACGAAACACGTCCGTTCCCGAATCGCCCACCGCCACTTGCCTCGCAGGGCCGATCTGCAAATAGCGCTGCCCCTCATCGCCACTATAGGAAAAACCTCCCGCAGCATTCCGGCTAAAGGGCTGAGTACTCCCTTGGTAACCGGAAAACAGATATTCGTTGTTAGCATCCTTTACATTCGCCAGGCCCAACAAGCTATCCAGGCTTTGACGCACTTCTTGCGCGATGGAAGCGCGGTTTTCGTTACTCAAAGTCGCGTTATTGGCCTGTACGGCCAGCCCCCGTACCCGTTGCAGGAGATCACCGATGCCACTTAGTGTCTGGTCTTCCAGAGAGAGCCGCGAATTTGCCGCGTCCGCATTTGACTGATACTGTCCGGTGACTGCCTTTTCCTGCGTCAAGCTTAGCACTTGTGCCGCGGCGGCGGGATCATCCGCCGGGGTGAGGATGCGCTTGCCGGTGGAAACCTGTAATTGCGTTTTGGCGAGCAAGGCTTGCTGCTCCAGCATGGAATTTACACCTTGCTGCTGCATTTGATTGGTGGAGATGCGCATAAATTATCTCCTGATGGCACCCATAAGGGTTTGGAAGAGATTATCTGTCATCGAAATTACCTGTGCGGATGCCTGATATGCCTGTTGCAGGCGCACCATGTTGGCGGCCTCTTCGTCAAGATTGACGCCGGACACGGCATCGCGCGCCTCTAGCGACTGCTTGCGCAAAACATCCTGCGCATTGCGGGTAATATCCGCTTGATGGGCTTGTGTTCCCACATTGGCCACCAATTCACCATAGGCGTCCTGATAGGTGGCTGTGCCGCCTCCCAGCATTTGCTGTTTCTGCAATTGACCCAGCAGCAATGCATTACGGTTGTCACTCACGCCGCTGGTATTCGCGCCGACAGAAAATACATCGCCTGTTGCGGCAGCGCCGCTGATCTTTGCCGTCCAGCCGTTGTAGCTGATGGCTTGACCAGAGACATAGGGAACATTCGTCGCAAGTGTACCGTTGGTTGCGTCAACGACATTAAATAGGCCGGGCGAAGTGAACGTGATGCTTACTGTGTTGCGCAGATCAGGGTCTTGCGCATTCGCCACGCCCGGGCTGATGGTGGCGGCACTTGTGTTCGTCAACGCGGCGGATGTGCGTATCGGCGCACCGGCGGCGATACTTTTGGCGTCGTTGATCACCATACCGATGGTCTGCGCGCCCTGGCGCGTGGGCTGGATCAAAAAGCTGTCGTTGACTGCCGCACCTGCGGTGATATTCAGCGAAAACCCATCAATCGCCGCGCTGGTATAGGGATAGCTGCCGCCGGTATTTATGGCGGATGTTTGATTGTCGGAAAGCCGGGTGAGCGTGTAATTGTTGCTGCCCGTATAGGTCAATCGGTAATCGCTGGTAGTCAACCCATTGGCATCCGCCAGCGCGGCTGTCACCGCACTGGTGCCGGTATTGAGCGATCTGGCCTGAACCTGGAGGCTGGGCGCCTTGAAAAAATCACTGCCCAGCGCGCCGTTCAAATCCTGGCCGAGTTTATGCTGGTCATTAAAGTTATCTGCCAGGCCAATCGCTACGCGGCCCAGGGTATTTTGCGCCACATCAAGCACGCGGTTGCGGAAATCCAGCACACCGCCCAACTTTCCGCCGCTCAATTGATTCGAAATATTGATCGTATCCGTGCCCATTTGATAACCGACTTCCAGGCGCGTCGCATCGAACTGGTTGTTCATCACACTCAGGGGTTGCGCACGGAAACCGGCAACCAGCGGCTGCCCGTTGCCGATAAACACATTAAGAGAGCCATCGTCTTGCGGCACGGTAGTGACGGCGACACGTTCCGACAATTGCGCAATCAACGCATCACGTTTATCAAGCAAATCATTGGGCAGTGTTCCCGATGCCCTGCCGGGGGCGACAGAAATATCGCGGTTTACACTGGCGATCGACTGGGCAAGGCCGTTAATTTCGGTGACGCGGTTTTGCACCTCGGCATTCGCACCGTTACGCAACTCGCCAAGGCGTTGGTCCATATAATGAAATCGATCAACCAGCGTGCCTGACTCGCTCAGCAACACCTGACGCGCCGCACCTGAACTTGGGTCGTTTGCGACGCCCTGAACGGCGTTGAAAAAACTTTGCAAGCTGGGCGTGAGGCCTGCCTGGGGATCAGCCAGCAGGTTGTCGATACGGCTGGTTAGCGTGTAAAAATTTTCCGTCTGGTTATAGGACGCCGTGTTCGTTTGCACCTGGGCAGTGAGAAAGTCGTCATACAGGCGCCGCACGCCGCCGACCGCCACACCCGTGCCCACATAGCCACCGCCGGAAAATTGCGGCGTGTTAGTAACAACATCCACGCGCTGACGGCTATAGCCTTCAGTGTTGACGTTAGTGATGTTCTGGCTCACTGTCGACAGTGAGCGCTGCGATGTCAACAGACCTGAAATACCTATGGCAAGTGAATCACCGACGGGCATGGCAAAACCTCATTAAGTTACACAGGGGCAGGTTTGGAACCTGTCCCTACTGTTCATGTTATCGGCCTGCTGTTTAACATCTTGAGCGCGCCATTCAGGGTGTCGCCGTGCAGAATCGCGCCGATCTTGCGCGCGTAGGCCGGATCAGTGGCATAGCCGGCATTCTGCAAGGCATTGGCAAACGCCTGTGGATCGCCCGCCACAGCCAATGCCTGACCGTAGCGCGGATTGGCACGCAGAAAATTGGCATAATCGGTGAAGCTGGCAGCGAAAGAATCATACGCGCGGAATGGCTCGTTACGCCTGCCCGCCTTGCCCTCGGCATACTCCAGCGTCGGCATGACGAGGCGCTCTCCCTGCCAACGGGCATCGGCCTTGATACCGAACAGGTTGTGGCTGCTGCGGCCATCGGGATGGCGCATGACAGACTGCCCCCAACCGCTTTCCAGCGCCGCCTGTGCCAGCAGAGCAGAGGGTGAAACACCGAGTTCCTTGCCCGCCTGTTGTGCATGGGGCCAAAGTGATTTTACGAATTCCTCGGGTGAGCCGAATGAGGACGGTGATGAAGCCACCGCTGCCGCTGGAAGATCCTGTGACGTGGTCATCCCGGAAATATTTTTATTGTCATTTTTCGTTGTCGCGGCAGGAAGACTACCGCCAAGCTGCTTCACCAGCATATCCGCCAGTCCCATGCCGCGCCCCTGACTGAGGGTCGTGGACAATTGCTGATCGAACATTCCCTGGTAAAACTCAGTCTGCTCGCTGTCCATAATGCCGTCACCCAGACTGGCCTCGCGCATCCCTTTCAGCATCATCTGCAAAAAAATCCCCTCAAACTGCTTGGCCACGGCACGCAATGCCTCGGGGGAATTTTCGCGCGCCTGGGTACGAAGGCGCGCGAGGCTTTGAAAGTCGGTGTAAATTTCCGGGTTGGGTATCATTTGGGTTCGCGCTTCAAATTACGATCAGTTCCGCGCGCAACGCGCCCGCTTGTTTAAGGGCCTGGAGTATCGCCACCAGGTCGCCTGGCGCCGCGCCCACCTGGTTGACGGCACGCACGATATCACCCAGCGACACGCCGGGGTCAAACAAAAACATGCGGCGGTTTTCCTCTTTAACCTGAATCTCCGAGGTGGGCACGACCACTGTGGAGCCGCCTGAGAACGCGCCAGGCTGGCTGATGCGCGGCCTTTCCGAGATAGTGACCACCAGATTGCCGTGCGACACGGCGGCTGGCGTGACGCGCACATGACTGCCGATCACCACGGTGCCGGTGCGCGAGTTGATGATTACTTTGGCTGCACCTTCACCCGGCTCCAGCGTCAGATTTTCCAGAACGGATATAAACGCCACGCGCTGCGCCTGATCCTGTGGGGCGGCAACCTTGATTGATGAGCCATCCAGCGGTTGGGCCGTACTCGCACCGATGGCGGTGTTGATGGATTCCGCCAAACGTTTGGCGGTAGTAAAATCCGGTGTATGCAGGTTAAAAATCAGCGAATCAGCTTCACCAAACGAGGTCGGCGCGGGACGCTCCACGGTGGCGCCGTTGGGAATGCGCCCCACGCTGGGAACATTCACAGTGATTTTCGACCCGTCGCTGCCCGACACGCCCAGGCCACCCACCGCCAGATTGCCCTGGGCGATGGCATACACCTGACCATCCGCGCCCTTCAGCGGCGTCATAAGCAGGCTGCCGCCGCGCAGGCTTTTGGCATTGCCCAGCGACGAGACGGTGATATCCACAGTCTGTCCCGGCTTGGCAAACGGCGGCAATTCGGCGTGGATGGAAACTGCCGCGACATTCTTGAGCTGGGGATTCACGGTGGGCGGCAACACAATACCGAATTGCGACAACATGCTTTTCATGCTTTGCACGGTAAATGGCGCTTGCGTGGTCTGATCGCCGCTGCCGTCCAGCCCCACCACCAGACCGTAGCCCACCAGTTGGTTGACGCGCACGCCATCCACGGATGCTACATCCTTGATGCGCTCGGCATGGGCGAAGCCGGTCCATGAGACCAGCCAGGACAGCCAGGACAGCCAGAACAGCAGTATCGGTAATTTCAGGGAAAATCTATTCATCCCGGATTGTCCATTAGCCCCAAAATTGTTCACTTAAAGTAGGTTGGGTCAAGCGAAGCGGACCCAACATTGCCTGAAGCAATGATTTTGTTGAGTCCGGAGCTTGCGCTCCTTGACCCAACCTACACATTGAGCCTGTCGAGGGGCCGTTCATGTACCCAACTTGTCATTTTTTAAAAAGGCCACCAACCACTGTTAAAGAATCTCGCCAGCCATCCTGAAGTATTCGAGTCGGCAATCACGCCGTCACCGGCATAGGTGATTTTGGCATCCGCCACCAGACTCGACAGCAAGGTATTGTCGCGTTGAATATCGACCGGGCGAACGATTCCGGAAAACCGCACATATTCGTTGCCCTGATTGATGGCCAGCAGCTTTTCACCGCGCACCACCAGATTGCCGTTAGGCAAGACCTCGGATACCGTGACGCTGATGCGTCCATTCAGGCTGTTGCTTTGGCTGCTATCGCCTTGACCCGAAAAATTCTGGTCGGAATTCAGTTTGGCACTCAAATCATTATTGGCATTGCTGGCCAGCGGGATCAGCCCCGGCGCACCGAACGTCAGCGCAGACCCCAGAATGACGGGAGCGGAAACATCCACCCCGGTCTTCTTCTTGGAATTCGTGCCCGCCTTCTTGCTGGCATCGGTCTTCTCTACCAGTATCACGGTAAGTATGTCGCCGACACGGCGCGCCTTGTTGTCCTCGAACAGCGCAAGCCCATACCCTGCCTGATAAATGGCGCCATTGCTTCTCGTGGCAGGCGGCGGCGTGGCGGGGCGCACCGGCGCATAGGCGGGATCACTCTGCGGAGGCGTGGTGGTGCAACCCGCCAGCATCAGCAGCCCCAGCAAGACAAGCAAATTTTTCTTGATCTGCTTCATGTGTGATCTCTCTGCTCACTTAAAACCCGTCGATGCCTGGAAATATGCAACATCCTTGCCGTCGGCCACTATTTTTACAAATTATTTGTCACAAACTTCAACATCTGATCCGCAGCGGCAATCGCCTTGGAATCCATTTCATAGGCACGCTGGGTTTCGATCATATTGACCAGCTCTTCCACAACATTGACATTGGAGCTTTCCACTGACCCCTGCGCCAATGTGCCCAAGCCTGTTACACCCGGCGCGCCCGTTTGTGGTGAACCGCTGGAAGCAGACTCGCGGTATACATTCTGGCCAACCGGCATCAAACCGACGGGATTGATGAAATCCGCCAATTGGATTGAACCCACCTGCGTCGGCGCGGTTGAACCCGGCAACAGCACGCCCACCGTGCCATCGGAGCCTACGGTGATGCTCTGCGAATTCTCAGGGATGCTGATTGCGGGTTGCACTACATAGCCGCTGGCGGTAACAAGTTGCCCTTGTGCGTTCACCTGAAATGAACCATCGCGCGTGTACCCCAGCGTGCCATCCGGTGTCAGCACCTGGAAAAAACCGCGCCCCTGAATCCCCATATCCAGGGGATTGCCGGTTTGCACGATATTGCCTTGCGTGAACAGCTTTTCCGTGGCCACCGTGCGCACGCCAGTACCGAGCAACAAGCCGGATGGCAATGCTGTTTCCTGAGTACTCTGAGCACCCACTTGACGCACATTCTGATAAAGCAAATCCTCGAACACCGCCCTGCCGCGCTTAAAGCCGGTGGTGTTGACGTTGGCCAGGTTATTGGAAATCACCGCCATGCGCGTCTGCTGTGCGTCAAGGCCGGTCTTGGCAATCCATAGTGCGGGATTCATTGGGTATTCCTTATTTTTAAAAAATATTTCTGGTCAAAGAGAAAGCGGGATAAATTTCTAACCCATTCTCATCAATTGTGCCGAAGCGGCGTCGTTTTCCTGCGCGGCGCGCATCATCTTGATCTGCGTTTCAAACTGGCGCCCCAGTTCGATCATCCTCACCATCGCCTCTATGGCGTTGACATTGCTCGACTCGAGCACGCCGCTGGACAGTTGTACCGTCGCATCTGCTACCGCATCCTTCCCGTCCTTGACGCGCATCAGACCATCCGTGCCTTTTTCCATTTGTCCTTGCGGCGGCTTAACCAATTTAATTCTGTCTACCACTGCCAATGCGTTCGCCGCCTGCCCCACGGGCCGGATCGAGATCGTACCGTCGGCACCGATCTCCAGTTTCTCGAAGGGCGGCACGGCAATTGGTCCGCCGTTACCCATCACCGCACGTCCCGCGCCGGTCTCCAGTCGACCATTGACTGTCACACGCAAATCACCGGCGCGGGTGTATGCTTCTCTGCCATCGGCGTCCTGCACGGCGATCCATCCCTCACCATTAACCGCGACATCAAGTTCGCGTCCGGTGGTGGAAAATGTCCCTGCAAGCAAATCCATGCCCGGCTTTTCCGTCTGTGCATACACCCGGCTGGGGTAGCCTGGGCCATACACTGGCAGGCTGCGAAACGCCTCAAGATCGGCGCGAAATCCTGTGGTATTCACATTCGCCAGATTATTGGTGTTCACCGCCTGCGCCAGCATGGTCTGCTTGGCGCCGGACATTGCGACATAAAGCATGCGGTCCATGGTTATCGCTCGCGATTAATTATTTTCAACGGATATTGATAATGGTCTGGGTAATCGCATCCGCAGTGGTGATCACCTGTGCATTGGCCTGGAAATTACGTTGCGCCGTAATCATGGTGACCAATTGCTCAGTGAGATCCACATTCGATCCTTCCAGCGCGCCCGATTGCACCAGTCCCAGGCTACCCCCGCCCGGTGGGCCAACCAGTGCCGCACCCGAATCATAGGTTTCCCCCCAGGCGGTGTCGCCCAACTGGCGCAGCCCCTGAGGATTGCTGAAATTGGCCAGGGCGACTTGTCCCAGCGCGCGCGACTGGCCATTGGTATAACGTGACTGCACAATACCTGTGTCGCCGATATCAATCCCGCTCAATCGGCCCGTGGCAAAGCCATCTTGCGTAAGGGCATTGACACTGAAAGGGCTACCATACTGTGAAGTTTTGGAATAATCCACATCAAATGACATGTCCGCCGCGCCGGTCTGCGGATTAACCGGGGCGTAGTCAACCGTCAGCGTGCCCGCCAGAGAAGGTGTGACTGACGTGATTCCACCGCTAGACGAAAAGTTCAGTTTGGCGGGCTGCCCCGCCACATTGCCGTTCGGGATAACCTCAATCGGCGTACCCGCGCCATTGGTCAGCCACAGATGAGTTTCATACTCGTTGAGATTGCTTGTTTTGCGGTAATACATCGTACCGAGATTCGCGTTACCCAAAGAATCATAGAGAGTCACCGCAGTTGAATTGGTGTAGCTTGTCGGATCGGTGCGATCAAATGCCGGCAAGGCTGGATACGGTGCAAACGGTGTGGCATTGGCGTTGAGATTGGCGGCTACAGATACAGCCGTCGAAGCACGCGGCGCGATATCCGACGTACTTAACTGCAAGTCACCACGCGAGCCGGTAATATTACCATTCACATCGGCCTGAAATGCCGTTAAACGCTGATTCTGGCTATTGACTATATAGCCGTCACGATCCGCTTGAAATGCACCGGAGCGGGTATAAGCCGGCACGCCGCCGTCATTCAGCACGAAGAATCCCTGTCCGTTAATGGCTAGATCGAGATTGTTGTTGGTAAAGCCGATGTTCCCCTGGGTAAACTGCTGCGCCACCGCCGCCACCCGCGCACCGCTGCCGATGGCGTTCTGGGAAATGCCCAGGTTGCTTGTTGCATAAACGTCCGCAAACTCGGCGCGCGATTTTTTGAATCCGGTCGTGCTGGCATTGGCAACGTTGTTGCCTATGACTTTCAGTTCGGCTGATGCTGCATTTATACCGCTTAAAGCTATACGGAATGGCATATCATTTATCCTCTTGTAAAAACCTAATCACATAATTTGCCGGACGTTGGACAACTCCAACGGACCCAGTCCAGTTACATTCAACGTCGGCCCCTGAGCTCCTCGTCCGAGCGTGACACTCTCAACCTTCGCAGACATCAGCGTGTCAACGGCCGTCGTCTTGCCCTCCATCACCGCGCTGGCAGCGACCTTGTATTTTCCTGCCGGCGCGGTATCACCCGCATCGGTCTTGCCATCCCATGTGAAGCTGGCCAACCCAGCGGGCTGCGGCCCCATTTCCAGACGCCTGACCACCTGGCCGGACTGGTTATATACCGCCAGCGAAACACCCGAGGTACTGGCAGGCAAATCCACCGCCCCACCCAGATTGTCACCTTGCGCCAGCACGCCCGCCTCGCCCGGCACCAGCACCGAACGTCCCACCAGCGCCGAGGCCTGTAGCGCCTGACTGGATTGCATTGCAGTTGCGAACTGGCTGAAAGAGGTTTGCAATTCCTTAATACCCGTCACAGCACTAAACTGCGCCATCTGCCCCATAAATTCGCCATTCTGCATAGGCTTCATGGGATCCTGATTCTTCAACTGGGTAACCATCAGCTTCAAAAACTCATCCTGTCCCAGACGATCTTTTTTGACCGTCTGCTCAGGTTTCTTCGTCAGGCCAAGACTTTCCAGCGCGCCGGTATCAATTTTTGTACTCATAACTTTTCTCCTTGGACGACTTGCTTACTGGCCCAGCCTCAGCGTTGCCAGCAAAAGTTGTTTGGAGGTATTCATCACCTCCACGTTGTTCTGATAAGAGCGTGAGGCAGAAATCATATTGGCCATTTGCTCAACCACATTCACATTCGGCAGATAGATATAGCCCTGCGCATCCGCCAGCGGGTGGCCCGGCTCATAACGGCTTTGCACCGGCGCGTCATTTTCAACCACACCCAAAACACGCACACTGGCCGCATCATCGCCGGACAGCTTATCCATCACTGCCGAAAAAACCGGCTCGCGCGCCCTATACACACCTGCCGCATTGCCGCTGATGCTCTCGGCATTAGCCAGATTGCTGGCCGTCACGTTGAGGCGCAGCGACTGCGCACTCATTCCCGACCCTGCAATATCAAATATTTTGAAAGAAGACATGGATTAATCTCCCCTGATCGCCGTCATCAAACCCTTGATGCGGCCATTGAGAAAAGTGAGTGTGGCCTGATACTGAATCGCATTGCGGGTAAATTCAACCTGCTCTGTCTCCGTATCCACCGTATTGCCATCCAGTGACGACTGCTCCGGAACGCGATATTTCACCGACCCCGACACCAAATCCAAACCAGAGGGAAGATGGGTCGCATGGGTACGCGCCAAAACGGAAGAACCACTGCTTGATTGATCCCTGGCCTGATCCAGAGCTGCTTTGAAATCAATATCCTTGGCCTTGTAATTCGGCGTATCCGCATTGGCCATATTGGCCGCCAGAATTTCCGCGCGGTGCGCGCGCAAGGAAAGCGCCTGCGGATATATTCCTAATGCTTTGTCGAGATTGATTGGCATCGATTGACTCCATCCTTACTGTACCTGCCAAGGATCAATGCAGAGTCTGTGCCAAAACTTATATGATATTTTAAAACAATGAGTTACATTACAAATGGAGGGGAGGGTTCGTGTCCTGCGGCAATATACTTCCGCTTTGCGGCAAACCTTGCAGGGGGCAGATTACTTCTTTTTGAGACGATACACCATTCCGCCTTGGCAGCGAACGGTGTCAAAAGCATCCGAATAGCTCGATACGGATTCGGATGCCCCAAGAAACAGATAACCTTCCGGCGCCAGCACCTGAGCAAAACGCGCGATGATGTCTCGCTTTAAATCGTTTGAAAAATAGATCAACACGTTGCGGCAGAAAATCACGTCAAACTTGCCCAGTGCGGAATAATCCTTTTTCATCAGATTTAATTCCGTGAAAGTGACACGTTTGCGTATTTCATTTTTGACCTCCCACAGGGATCCTTTTGGGTCAAAAAATCGCCTTCTGCGTTCATCAGACATGCCCCGCGCCAACGTCATGGAATCGTACAGACCCGCCTTGGCGTCCTTGAGCATGGTGGGTGAGATATCAGTGGCGGATATCTGCACCCCTGCGGGAAAACTGCCCGGTTTACTGTTCAAGTATTCCTGAGCGACGATACTGATAGAATAAGGCTCCTGCCCCGATGAGCAAGCCGCCGACCAGATCCGCATCGGACGTGCAGACTTTCCCGCCAGCTCCGGCAAAATGTGTCCCTTGAGAATTTCGAAAGGCGACTGATCACGAAACCAGAGGGTTTCGTTGGTCGTCATGGCGTCCACAATACGTTCACGCAAACCGGATTTTACGTCACGTTCAAGACGCTCCACGAGCTCACCAATTGACAGGATGCCTGCCTCCTCCAACAGGCGGTTAAGGCGACTGATCACCAAATAGTGTTTGTTGTCGCCGAGCGTAATACCGCAGGCAGACTCAAGAAAGCCGCAAAAGGCCGCATACTCTTGATGAGGGATGGTTTGGTTTGGCACGGGACTCCCTGGCATTTTATCGACCATTGCGCCTTGGCAATCTGCATACACCATGCAACAGATGGCGCTTATGAAATACTCAAGCAGCCTGTATTTTCCCGGCGCTGTACGACTTTATCCTCTTCAAGGCCGCCGCCGCAAGGTCATCCGCACTGAATTTTGCGATAAACTCATCCGCGCCAACCTTTTTCACCATGGCGTCGTTGAATACGCCGCTTAATGACGAATGCAGCATGACATAGAGGCCGCGTAAACGTTCGTCCTTGCGGATCTCGGTCGTCAACGTATAACCATCCATTTCTGGCATTTCAATGTCGGAAATCACCAGACTCAGACGCTGCAGGAGAGGATCTTGCGTATCAGCCCATTTTTTCAACAACTCCAGCGCCTCACGGCCATCCGGCGCCAGGGTATATGAAATTTTCATCTGATCAAGAGTGCGCTTGATCTGATTTCGCGCCACACTGGAATCATCCACAATCAACACATGGGGTTGCATGCCATGTTGTGCAACACCTTCTTCAACCAGATCCTCGGAAATCACCGTGGAACAGTGGATGATCTCGGCAAACACCTTCTCCACATCAAGGATCTCGATCAATTGGTCATTGAGCCGCGTCACCGCCGTCAGATAACTGCTGGAACCCGTGCCTTTTGGCGGCGCCAGCACCGACTCCCAATTCATATTGACGATACGTTCCATGCCATTTACCAGCAATCCCTGAACCGATCGGTTATATTCCGTGACAATCACATAGCCACGCGTCGGATCTACCATGGGCGTCTGGCCTATAGCCATGGATAGATCAATCACAGGGATGGTTTTTCCGCGTATCGTGGCAACACCGCAGACTGAAGGATGGGATTTGGGCAAATGCGCCAGCGGCGGGCATTGAATAACTTCACGGACCTTAAAGACATTGATACCAAAGTGCTGCGTGTCATTCAGCCGGAACAACAACAGCTCCAGCCGATTCTGCCCCACCATTTGGGTTCGTTTGTCCACACCATCCAATACGCTTGCCATGCCATTCTCCTTAAGAACGTCATTTATTGATATGCGAAGTATCGGCACGGTACTCCGATACTTAAGCAGTACCTGAGAAACAGACGCTGCTTTTCATAAGTTCTTGTTCTTTCATACACTGAAAACCGAGCTGGTTCACCATCGTCGCTACCAGACCCGGGCCGAGGCCAAGCAGGAAATATTTGAATACATCGAGGTGTTTTATAACCGCCAGAGACTGCACTCGACTATCGATTATCAAACCCCATCGGGCCATGAAGAACAAAACCGAAATGCCGCGTGAAATTTTGTCCGGAAAAGGCTTGCCAGATCACATTTTTATGAAGGGCGAGATGCTGGGGCATCAGTTGGCGTATCGCCCACAAGGTCGTTCGAGAAAGGCTGGTAGCGCGCCTTATTTTTTCTTCTCTTTTGTGAAAAAGCCCACTAACTCCGAAGAATTAGTGGGCTTTAATGTGCTGGCGGTACGCCAGCACCAGGCACTATCTGTTTACTGTTCCGCACCCACTTCCACCCCTCAAGTAAAGGGGGGGGAAAGACAAGTACTTGGTTTACTGAAAACCGCTTACCAGGAGAAGCCAACACCTACGCCATACACCGTGGTGCGGCCGCCGTTGTTGGTGGCAACGGAAACTTTGACCACAGCATTCGTAGCCATCCGGTAGGAAGCGCCAAGTGCCAGCGCGGCCCGGCTCTGGAAGTTGCCGAGGCCGAGGCCTACCCCGAAAGTCTTGTTCTGGTCAACCTGCGGAATGTTGGCCATGGCGGAAACTCCGGCTACACCAGCAGCAACTTGCTGCATCTGACGATAGTTGACCGCGTCGAAAGGCTGCGTACCGTCGGCTACGCCATGCACTTGAACTGGCGCACCCGTGGCGGAATTGCTGAAAGAGGCCCCATTATCGTCAAGCGTCAGGCTGGTGGAATTGGCGCCGCCAGACAGGGTCGCCTGGGATTCCGTTACGACCAGACCATGGGTATTTCCGATTCCGTTGGTTACCGTCAGGGATGCAGTGGTTTGCGCAACGTTGCCGGTGGTAATCTTGCCATTAGCATCCACCACGGCGCCTCTTGAACCCGTGTTGGCAATCGATGTCTGGCCACTGGTGACTTGAGTCGCGCCGCCGAGTACCGAGGTGCCAGATGTTACAGTGGTCGACGCCGAGCCATTACCGACGAACATGGTGCTATTACCGCCAACTGCCCTCACCGTCGTGCCAGCGTTGGTGCTGCCCAACACGTTGGTGCTGGCGAATGCTGCGTTATTGCCGATGTTGTTGGTGCTGATGGCGCCGCCATTGCCGATATTATTCGTCGTTACATACGCATTGACGCCAATATTGTTGGTAGCGCTATTCAGGCTGGTGGTATTTGTCAAGTTACCCATCGTCACCGCGCCGGTGCTGCTGCCGGTGTTGATGTTGGTTGCCGCATTGATGCTGGCATTGATGCTCGTCGTGCCGGCGATATTGTTGGTGCCGCCGAGCATCCCGATGCTCGTCGTCGCGGCAGCACCTGTGGCGATATTGGTTGCCGCGCCGCCCAGCGCATTGATATTGGTGGTACCCAAAACGGTATTGGTCGCACCGGTGATGGCTGTGGTACCTGTCGTATTACCAATGTTAGTGTTGCCCGTTCCTGCGGCAGAGATATTGGTTGTGCCTGCGCCGGCGTTGTTGATATCAACCGTACCACCCGCGCCGCTCAGGGTCGTGGTTGCGGTGCCGGTGGTGTTGACGTTGGTCGCGCCCAAAACCGTGTTGGTCGCACCGGTGATGGCAACGGCGCCAGTGGTGTTACCAATGTTGGTGTTGCCCGTTCCTGCGGCAGAGATATTGGTTGTGCCTGCGCCGGCGTTGTTGATATCAACCGTGCCGCCCGCGCCGCTCAGGGTCGTGGTTGCAGTGCCGGTGTTGTTGATTTTGGTCGCGCCGATCACATCCACGGTACCTGTACCCACCGTCACCTCTACGTCACCAGCACCGGCGTTAATTGTGGTCGCGGCCTCCACTTTCACTGCGTCAGTGCCGATCGTCAGTTCCACAGCACCGGCACCGACGTCGTTGGTAATGCCTGCTGCAGCTGCATCTGCGGTCAAATTTATGTCGGCCTTACCAGCGGTGGCGGTATGGGTAGCCGCATTAATATCAGAAGCAGCCATGACCTTCCCACCACCCAATGATGCCACTATAGCCAGTGCCAGCGCGCTCTTACGAAACTGAAATTTACTTTGCATTTTTTATTTCTCCTGAAAAGTCAACCCTTACACTCAGACTGAAACTGTATCATACACGGAATGGATACCCACTTCCCACTACGGCATCAAAGTGCCAAAGTAGTGGTTGTTTAACGGGCCACTCAACATAAGGAAGGCGCATCCGAAATGAAGATTACGACACTGGGTATCGATTTGGCAAAGACTATTTTTGACCGCCCAGGCAAATGCGGTTCGAGCAAGGTCCAATGTTTGTCAGAGATGTCGTGTCGATGAAGGGTGTCTAGCATTCGGTTATGGACTCTTGAACGAAAACCGCATTTTGACACATCTTGTGACGACAGTATCTAGTAGATGTCTGTGACAACCGGATAAGCATAATTTCTTTGATTGTGCTTTTACATTTCTATTGGCTCACATTTTGCTTACTCAAGGACATGCCATACCGTACATATTTTTGGATAGCTATACTTTTCGCAGCATTCACATCACTGCCACAGCAAGCTCGTTCCGAAACGTATCAATCACACGATTCGCTGCGCGAAACCGCCAGAACTTTTGTGCAGCAACAAATTCAAAGCACGTCTGCAACGCCATATATAGAGGTTGGCATCCTGGACACCCGACTACGCCTTCCGGTTTGCGCAGACAAACCGGAGGCTTTCCTGCCACCCGGCAGCCGTATCCTGGGATCATCCAGCGTTGGGATCCGTTGTCATAGCCCTAAACCCTGGTCATTGTATGTGCCGGTCACTGTCAAGATTTTTGCGCCGGTCTTGGTCGCCAGCCACGCACTGAACCGCGGCAGCCAGATAACCGCCCAGGATTTCCAGACCGCCGAACTGAACATCGCCGCCCTTTCTGGCGGTTACCTGAGCATCCCCGAACAAATCCTCGGCATGACACTGAAGCGCTCAATAGACGCCGGTGCCGTATACACTCCCGCCATGCTTGAGGCTCCGAACATGGTCCGCCGGGGACAACAAGTCACCCTTCTCGCGGAAATCGCAGGAATCGAGGTGCGCATGGCCGGCAAGGCGCTCATGGACGGCAGCGCCGGGGCCTTAATCCAGGTCCGCAATCTCGCATCACAACGGGTTATTGAGGGAACGGTAATTGCTGAGGGGATAGTAAAAGTGACGGGGAATTGACCACTTTAATTGCTGTGCATGTGCTTTTAATTTAAAGTAATGCCTGAATCTGCCGCTATCCTATGCACAGCATCTGAAGAGGTATAGAACATGCCCATTGAAATCACCGGAAAACCACCCGTAAATGCAACTCCACCCGCCGTTGCCGAAGCGTCTACTGTCCGCCAGCCCAACGCGGCACAGCGGGAGACCGGCAAATCTTCCACGGTGGATACCATCAGCTTCACGGACACCGCCGCACGGCTGCGTGGCCTGGAAAAAACCCTGTCTGCTTTGCCCGTGGTCGATATTCACCGCGTCGAAGGCGTCAAGCAAGCCATCGCCAGCGGCACATTTGAAATTGACCCAATGCGCGTGGCCGATAAACTCTTGAGCTTCGAAAGCTCACTACACCTCCGGCGCGCCGCGTAAATCAAGGATATGTAAATGGCCGAGGCGGAACATCAACAGTTAATAAGTGCGTTGTTCAAGCATGAAATCAACGCCGCCTCGGCTCTGCTTGATACCTTGCGGCAAGAACATGCCGCCCTTGCCGGCAACGATATACCTGCCATCGAGCAGGCGGTTGTCGGCAAACAACCCTTGGCCTCCCGGCTGGACATACTGATCAAACAGCATGAAGAGATACTGCGCGCAGCAGGCTATTCCACCAACCCGGCAGGCATCGAAAGCTATATTCGTGACCATGACACGCATGGCGTCCACCGTCTTAGCCTCACCTGGGGGAAGCTTCGCGCGCTGAGTGCCGAGTGCCAGCACCAGAATCAGGTCAACGGTGCAGTCATCGCCATCAACCGCCTCAATGTCCAGCGGGCGCTCTCCATCTTGCGCGGCCATCCTCCTGAAAGCGAGGCTTGTTATAACGCCACCGGCGCTACGCAACCCAAATCCCGCGCACAATCACTGGGACGGGCATAAGAGCCTATCTGTGCTTTATTATTAGCGGGAGAATCATGGACAGAATCACTCTTGCCCCCTTCATTCTGGGCCTTTTAAAGCGCATCCAAAATCAGCGCGCAATGCTCACTATCACCCTGCCCGGCTCAGACAAGAACTACAACAGCGCCGTACTTGAAATAAACGAAGAACAAGCGTATCTCGTCATAGATGAACTTAGCCCGGAAAGCGGCCACCCCTTGCTCCTAGATATCAAAGAATTGCGCGCACGGACACGTGTGGAAGGCGCCAGAATCAGTTTTTCCACCACACTGATCGACGCCGGCCGCGAATCCGGCATTGCCTATTACAACCTGACACTGCCCACAGAGATCGACTACCTGCAACAACGCGCTTCTTACCGCGTTAAAACAAAGGTGGCACAACCCATTCCAGTAACCCTTATCCATGCGGAAGGCCAGACAATAAAGGGGGAGTTGCAAGACCTTTCCGTAGGCGGCCTTTCCATCAGGATCGCGCACAAGCAACTGCCCGCCGCACTCAAAACAACCGACACCCTGCCCTGCCGCTTTCGCCTGGCGCAGGATGAAGAGATAACGTGCACCCTGGAAATCCGCTCCATCCGCAGCAAGGACAACAACACCCCTGTCCGCCTTGGCTGCCGCTTCGTCAATCTAGCTGCGCAACAACAGAAAATGATCCAGCGCTATGTCATCGCACTGGAACGGGAGCAGATCAAAAAAATGCCCAAGGGTGGATAGCCTCCGGCATATCCCAATGGTACAATGCCGCATTATTTTAGATGTCCGGCTTTTTTGTCACACAAGCCAACCCACTTTTGGGGCCGTAGCTCAGCTGGGAGAGCGTCGCGTTCGCAATGCGAAGGTCGGGAGTTCGATCCTCCTCGGCTCCACCAATCCCGCCCAAGCCGGGGCATCATTGACTCCTCTCTTCACGCCCCGGTAGCTCAGCTGGATAGAGCATCCCCCTCCTAAGGGGAAGGTCACACGTTCAAATCGTGTTCGGGGCACCAATAAAATCAATAAGTTAATAACTTGTGCCCGGTGCGAATTTTTTCATTTTCGTAAAATGTAACCAGTTTGTAACCGCATTTGTTCACTGGCGCGGCCTCTCGCATTTCGAGTGTGCGCGGAACGCCGGATCAATGCTGCTCATCGCCATGCCGCCTGATGACGAATTTGAACTCGCTGGGGGTATCATCTTCCCCGACGATGGTTTGGATCGGGGTCGGCTTGCCGTCCAACCGGTCGGCAATCTCCCTGATCGCGGCCAGGTCGCCCTCTCCGGCCCGCATGACCAAGGCACGGGCGATGCGCTCCAGAGCGCCCTTGTCACGCGCCAAGACCTTATGCAGGGCGTCGCGGAACATTGAGCCTTTCTTCGCGTTGCTATTGCCCTTTTGCCCGCCTTTCCTAACCATTCGATTCGAATCCCATCACCTTGTTCCGGTTGATGATTATAGCACTCAAGCGCCGGGCAGTTCCGCCGCCGCCCGCCCGGTGAAGTAGTCCCGCGCATCCGCATCTTGCTGGCACTGGCCCAACACGTCGTCGATGATCTCTTGATCGGCCTCACCGATATGTGCCAGCCATGCCCGGATTGCTTGATCTTCGTCGGCGGTCATGGCGTCGGTCGGTTGCCGCCGGATCGGCTCGAAGGGTTCAGCCGCTACCGCGTCCGGGTGCCAGGCCAGAATGTCGGCATGGGTCGCCTCGGGGCAGCAGGTCAGTTCCACAGGGTCGCGCTCTGGGTAATGAATCAGCCAGCAGCGGGAAGCGGTCGCCGTATCGCCAGCGCCGACATTCACCACGTCATTGATTATTTGTGACGTAACAGCCGTAACAGGCGTACAAGCCTGTACTGGTGCAGGTTCCGGTGTTACGTCATCCAATGTGGCAGGCGTAACAGCCCGGCCTTTCAACCTCACCAGCAGCGCATCAAGCCCCATGGTCGCCACCCAGCTTGTCAGCAATGATCTGGTACAACCGCACCAGGCGCCCACCAATGCGTTGCGCTTTGGCACGTTCGCCGCTGGTTGCTGGTAGCGCGCCGACTTCCTGCAAGATATCCAGCGCCCGCTTGAAGTCGAAGCCCTTGACGGCCTCGCGCAGCCCTTCGGCGTTGAACAGATAGACGCGCGCGAGGCCGTCATCACGCCACCAGCCTGCCCGATTGATACGCATGGCGTCCGCTGTCTCGTAGGCATCGGCACTGGAGAATCGGCTATCCCCATGAAGCGAAATAAACCCGGCAACCTGCTCCAATATCTGCCGCCGCTCATCGTTACCGCGTCCGCGTGTGGATCGCCACGCCTTAAAGCCCACCACTGCCGCTTCGATTGCCGCACCCTCCGGCCAGCCGGTTATGCCGTATTCAGTCGCCACCTCACCCGCCAGCGCCACCAAGGCGAAACGTGCCGCCCCTCGTTTGTCCTGCCCCTCGCCACCTTCGGCGGATAACTCCGGCAATGACTTGATCAGCTCCAGACGTTCGGCAAAGTTGCGTTTATCGCGGGTCAGCTTTTCGAGGAATGCCCGCCCAGCGTGTCCGTGGTTCGTTGCCGCTGCTTTCTTGATCGCATCGGAAAACGCCGCACCATCCTTGAAACCGTGCAAGTTATCCAGTACGCCAAAGCCCCGCACCGCCGGAATATCCAGCAGCCGCACCGACTGCCCAGCCTTAGCCCGGTGTCCTGCTTCTGCCATCGTGGTTGCTATTGTGCGCTCGCCATTCGACAAGACAGCACAGCGCCAGCGGGTCACTGCCCGCGCATTGCCGGTGCGGCTTGCCCTCTGTTTGCCAGTGCCATTGCCCAGTGCGTAGACGATAGTACCTATTTCCTTGGGTTCGGCTTCGCTGGTGTCATCCAAGGCCAGCAGGCAATCACTGAACAGTGCCGCCACGCCCTCCATGCCGTTTGCTGTTGCTCGCCAGCTTCGGCGGAAATTCGGCCCGCCCCAGGTTGAACAGCCTGCGTCGGCTATCGTACTCTTGCCGATAGACGACTCACCGACAAAGTGAAGTCCGCCGCTCTCGGCGTTGCATAGCTTGAGCATTGGCCCCGCGAATGATACCGACATACCCAGTACCATCATGGGATTGCCAACAGCCCGTGCCGCTATATTAGCCTGCCACCCGGCCAACGTGCCGCCCTTGGTGTGTTCGTCATGTCCGCGCTCGCCACTCTGGAAGATCACGTCCGAAGCCTTCGGCCCGATTACCGCATCCGGCAGCACAAACGAATCACCGCACCATCCCACTTGCAGCGCACAACGAATACGCCGTTTCGGTGGTATGGCTTGCAGGTAATGCCCCAGCAATGTCCGCCCGGCGTGTGGGTCAATCTCTACACCCATCGCCAGCAGCTCGCCGCGCAGTTCATCGCCCGCACCGCGCAAAAGTTCCATCGGCATAGCCCATTCGCGCCACTTGCCGACGGTGGTTTTAAATCGCAGCAGCCGCCCAAAATTATTATCCTGTCCGTCAAAAGTCACAGCCTCAACATGCACGGGTGAGCATACCCATTGTTGAGTAAGCGCGGGTGGTTCTTCACCTTTGCCGTGCTTGACCGTGAAAGACCATACCCCCGGTTTCAACTCGGCACCACCGGGCAGCTTCTGCCAATCGTCAAACACTTTGAAGCATGGCCGTTTGCTTTCGTCGGGGATAATTGGCTCAGGTGTTACGCCTGTTACGCCATCCGTTTCATCAGACGTAACAACAGAAAGCCCGCCGTTATTGGGCTGTACGTCTGTTACGCCTGTTACGTCATTTTTTATCAATGCCGCATCGTGTACCGGTGTTGCCGTGTCCACCACGTCCGGGCTTGCGGCGTTTTCTTCGTCGGCTTGATGCTCTGACCTTGCCGATGTTTGCGCGGCCTGTAGAGCTTCTACGGTCGGCAGTGCGGCTATATCCGCCATCGTTGCGCCGGGGTTCGCCTTCAACCAGTCCACAGCGTCGCCCTTGGAAGGAAGGTTCAAGGCATCCACGTCGATGATGCGCACCGTGCAGCCCATTGCCAACAGGATGGAAGCCACCGCATCGGCATAACGCCGCCCGGCGCCATCATTGTCCGGCCAGATCGTCACGGTTCGCCCGGCCATGATTGACCAGTCGGCTTTTTCTGCCGAATCCGCCGCGCCGCTGGTGGTGGCCAGCGCTCCGGCCTTCGGCAGCGCATCGGCGCACCATTCGCCTTCTACTACGATCACCGTATCATCGGGCCGGGTTGCCAGATCATGCAGGCGGTACAGCGGCTTGCCGTCTGGGTATTCCGGTTCGCCCAGTGTGTAACCTGCACCATTCAGCTTCATGGGACGAATCCATTTTTCACCAGTGGTGGGATGTTTCAGGCGGATGCGCCAGTGCAGCGTGGTGCCGTCGCGGTCGGTGTATTCGTGCAGGGCTTGTGGCTTGCAACCTTTACTGATCGCTCCATCCGCCAGACGCCGCGCGGCTTGTTGGGGTGTCTCACTCATGGTGTGACCTCCCACGCTCCCAACGCCTTGGCGGCGCCGATGAAACGCAGCCCATGACGCAGCATGTGAAATGCCAGCACATCGCCCCCATGCGCACCGCATACCATGCAGCGAAAACCGCCGGTGTCCAGTCGAACGCGCAGGCTGGGTTGGGTGTCGTTATGAAAGGGACAAAGAGCATTTCTCCATTCGCCGCCGCCGATCAGCTTCAAGCCCTGTTCGTGGTAATACTCGGCGGGGATGGGCAGAAGGTTGCGCTTGAATCCAAAGGGTTTGCGGGTGTGTTGTCCCCGCGTGGGGTTCGCGTAGCTCATGGTGGCGCCCCCTTATTGAGATTGAGACAGCAGCGCACGGATTTCAGCAACAGGCCAAGCCAGACGGCCATTTATGCGAATGGGGCGGATGGGGCCATTCTCAAGGCACGCATATGCACGCATTGTTTGTGGTTTGCGTAGCAGATGGAAAGCGGCGCACGCAGTTTCCACGTGGCTGCGCGTTTCCATTTCAATCGGTGGGAAAGTGTGAACGGTTGCGGTTAGCATTTTGTAATCCTCGTTTATGTTGATGAGGATTACTACTTTAACCATGCGTTAAAAGTTTTAAAGAGACTGATTAGGCTTGGCTGAAACCCGCGCCGCTATTGGGCTATAGGGTGGTTTTGTGTTAAAACTTTCGCTGAAAGTATGAAAGTTTTAACTCAGAACTACGTTGGCAAACGCTTTCAATATCGTTTCACTACCAAAGTTTTTTCTATTGCCACGCTTTTTAACGCCAGCATTACTTAGCGACTGGACAACTTTATCAGCCAATATATTCCGCTTCGTAAGCAAGGTTGTATCGTCCCTGATAAGTTGACGCGCAAAGTGACGGGCCGGGGTGTACCAAGGTTGTTCTGGCGCGGGGTCGTTGGGGTCTACGATTTCCCATGGTTTCGGTGCTACGGCCTGTATCACTGGCACGGCTTCAACCTTCCCGGTAGTGGATTTGGTGACGGTTGAAAGAGTGTTGCCTGGGTGGACATCAGTGCCCGCCGTGACTCCATGCAATTCGCATAATTCTCGTGAAATGAAATAGCCATTTTTGATAGCCCATTCAATCGCAGTACCCGCCGGGAACCATAGACCCAATTCATCCTGTATCACCAGCTCAAGGGTTCTCCCATCTGAGACTTCATTACCTGAGCCACTGATAACTGTTAGCAGTGTCGTTGGCCTCCATATTGTCTCTTGGCCAAGCCACAGTGAAGCGGATTTTAGAGCTGTAATCATATTCACATCCATTTAAAATAGAGACCCCATTACGCCAGTGAGGGCGTCCGGCGTTTCCCCCGCCCAAGTCAGGCGGCCATCCGCCACCCCTTGGCGGTTTCCTGGAATATTTGCTTGGCCCCTTCTTCCAGTTTTTCCAGGCGGTCTATGTCGTTCCATTGGGCAATCATTTTCGCCACCTTGGTTTCGCCGTCCGCATGTTCCAGGTAAAGCAGGCGCAGCATCCTTTCGGCGGCCACTGTTGGGCGGCGTTTGCTTCGTTCCCATAGGGAAATGGTTTGCTCGTCAACGCCCAGGCAGTCGGCCAGTCGTTTTTGCGACATGCCCATTTCTACCCGAAGAAAGCGGATTTCCGCGCCAGACAATCGCTCGCGGTAATTTACCAAATGGTGCGCGATGGAACGATGCAGCCCGTTTATGTCGTCTATCTCCAGGCACTTGCCATGCCCTTCGATTTCCTCATATTGGTAGCCATTTTTCAGCCAGATATTCCGCAGCCCACAGTCGTCATATTTCAGCATTTCTTCATTCCTCGAATACCGTTGCGATGATTACCCATTCGCCATTTTCATGCAGCTTGAATACCGCTCCCACAGTAACGCGCAGCCCCGCATGTTGCCAACGGATGTTACAGCGCCAATCCGCTTTAATATCCTGGTGAAGCGGCTCGCTGATGGTTCCATGCTCCAAGGTTTCCAACACCTGTCTACGCCCAATTTTACGTTGGCGCATTCGCAGTTCGGCATGTGCGGAAAAGAGCAGGCGCCGTTTTCCCTGGGCAGCCTCCTTGAGCCATTGTTTAGCCAGTTTTTCGCTTGGCTTGTAGGGCTTAATGTTTTTCATTAACATACATTGTATGGGTATATCGGGAAGATTTCAAGGGTATTATTTTGTCACCACCCGCAACCCTGCTTGCACTGGCACAAACCCGATTCCGGCCTGCTCCAATATCCACGCTTCAATCTTGACGTGCCACAGGTGCAGCAAGTCGAGTTCACGCTGTATGTAGTGCTTTTCTGCAATGGCGCTTGGCTTGTGCCCCATGATTTGCGCAACGATTCCAGTGGGGACTTCCACCCACTCAGACAAGGTGCCAAAGGAACGGCGCAAACCATGCAGGGACAGCGCGGGAAGTGCAGCAGCATTCAATGCCTTGACGTGTTGAATGCGCGGTTCCTCTATCCTTCCCGATGCGGCGGTGGGGCTTGAGAATACATATTCATTGCGGCGCGGCAGTGCGGATATTAAATGCTCCAGGTAGGGTGTCAGCGGAATGGTGCGCTCGCCTTCCACTTTGTCGCGGATGGTTAAACTTTTCCACTGAAAGCCAACATCGCACCAACACAGCGTGGCCAGTTCGTTGCGGCGTGCGCCTGTCAATAACAGGCCTTGCAGATAGGCAGCAATTACCGGGTTCCCAATCTTTCGCACCGCTTCAAACCATGGCTTGATTTGCGCACGTCTCAGGCTGTCATTTTTCTTGATTTGTGGTGAAGGAACCTTCTTTCTCACGTCATCAGACTGGCACGCATCAGCGTGAACGGCGGCGCGGTAGCTGTCTTGCTTGGCGCACCATGTAAGGAAGGCACGCAAAAAGCGGAAGGCTTTGGCGGCAGAGGTCGGGGCTTGTTTGATTTCCTTGGCTAACCATGCCGCAATGGCCTTTGCGTCCAAGTCAATTAGGCGCATTGTCATCAGTGGCACCAACATGCCGGGGCGTGTTTTTTTAGATTCGCCGGGGCGGCTTCCACGTTTGCGCTTTACCCCACCGGCTTGAACAAAATAAGCGTGGTGCGCTTTATGTCTTTCGCCCCATTCAGGCTTACCGTCAACGATAGAGGCGCTACGCTCTGCAATATAGGCTTGCCATGCTTCGGCCACGGTCACGGATTCGCGCGCCTCCTGCACCACCAGCGCGGCGGCTTGCGCCTCCTTGGCTAACTTCGCAGCTTTCTTGCTGGCTTCATTCTCTGCTACCACTTGGCGCGGGTCATTGCCTTGGTCTATCAAGACTTGAAGGCGGCGGGCTTCGGTTTGGGCGGCATCAATACTCCATGCCTTCACCTTGCCAATCGTAACGCGCATTGTTTGCCCGTTTACCTTGGCTTGGAAAATGTAACGCTTGCGGGCCAGTGGGTCGCTATCTTTCGCGCCACCTGTCGCACGCACCCCCAGCCCCGGCACTTCGGCACACCATAGGAAGGCTTGGGATTTACCTTCATCGCACTTAAAGCCTGCAATCCGTCCGGCTGTTAGTTTGACCTTTGCCATGATGCGCCCTTTTTTGTAACCAATTTGTAACCACGTTTTCAGTATATCGCGGCATACCTATCAACACAACAAACAAGGGTATTTTTAATAACTAATTGTTTTAATTGGAAACATGATTTTTGCGGAATGGCAATCAACGGTAAAGTATGCTTATTTTTTAAGCATTTTCACGCACTCCTAAGGGGAAGGTCGTACGTTCAAATCGTATCCGGGGCACCAATAATCGGCAAAAGTTCTTCTTTGATCCGCTCCACCAACATGGGCAACGCCCCGGCAGTTTCGGGCGTTAAAGTGTCGCATGGCTCAAGGTTGCACGCCTCCACGCCGTAGAGCACCAGTCTCGCTGGCAGCATCCCCAGCGTTCCACCCAGCGCCAGGCTTTCGGCCACACCAAAACCATGGCTGGAGAGCAACGCCGCCTCCATCTCGATCTCTTCATCCTGCAAGCGGCGGATTGTGCCGGGCACGGCGCCGCTGCGCATGGCATCAATGAGAATGACGTGGGCGGCGCCCTCCATGAGCATGAGCAATCCGCTGGCCGGCCGGTCACAGGTTTGCACACTCACCAGACCTTGCGGAAAACGCCCCAGCAACCCCGATCCGCGGATAGCCTCGACCGCCTCCCAACCAAGCTGATCGTCACCGAAGGGCGAACCGATGCCGATGATGCGGATCGGCGTCATGGGCGGCTTACGGCAAGCTTTAGAAAATGCGTAGCGCAGGAAATGCAGGGGTCGTAGTTTCTGATCACCGTCTCGGCGCGGCGGCGCAGCTCTTCATCGCTGCTGGCAAGCCCGAAAGCATCCAGTGACCGGCGCAGATCCTCTTCGATGCGCGCCTGATTCTGGCTGGTGGGCGGCACGATGCGTGCGCTTGTGATCAGACCCTGCTCGTCGGTTTCATAGCGGTGCCAGAGTATGCCGCGCGGCGCCTCGGTGCAACCATACCCAACACCCGCGCGCGGCACTACGGGAACATAAGGTGCAAATGGATATTCATAGCCTTCCAGCAATCGCACTGCCTCGCTCAGGGCATAGTAAACCTCGATGGCGCGCGCCACAATGCTGTGGAACATGTTGCTACTGGGGAAGGCAATGCCCGTCGCCTGTACAGCGCGCGTCACCTGTTCCGGAAGTTTGTCCAGATTGAGATTGAGGCGTGCCAGCGGCCCCACCAGATAAGGCTGGTCATGCAACAAGCTGTGCAACGCAGTGGAATGCGGCACCTGGAATTCGCGGAAGTGATGCTGGTATTCGGCAACCGGAATATCCAGACCAGCGCTTGAGACGATGCGGCCTTCGTTCATGGGGTATTCATCGGTGTGGCGCAGGGCGACGCTGGTAAAGGTCTGGTCGTCCCGAGGCAGGTTCAGCGAGGCCGTCCAGGCGACTAGCGCCTCGGCATCGGGCAAGGCGCAGCGTAGTTTTTCCAGTAGCGCACTCACGTCTTGCTGATCCGGCGCACGGTAAAATCCGCCGACGCGCACGCCCACTGGATGCACCGAGCGCCCGCCGAACAGCCGGATAATGGCGTTGCCCAACCCTTGCAGGCGCAGGCCACGGCGCACCTCATCAGGATAATCGCGCGCCATGGCGATGGCGTTGTCATAGCCCAGAAAATCCGGCGCGGCCAACAGGTGAATATGCAGGCTGTGGCTTTCCATCCACTCGCCACAATACAACACCCGGCGCATGGCGCGTACCCAAGAACCGGGCTGCGCACCGAAAATGCCCTCCAGGGCATGCACCGCGCTCATCTGGTAGGCCACCGGGCAGATGCCGCAAATGCGCGCCACCATGTCCGGCACTTCATTGTAATCGCGCCCTTCCAGAAACTTCTCGAACAGACGCGGCGGTTCGTAGATACGCAGCTTCAGGTCGGCGATGTGACCGTCGCGGATGGCGATGTCGAGCGCGCCCTCGCCTTCTACACGCGCCAGCACCGGCACATGGATGTTGATTTCACGGTTTTCCGCCATGCGCCTCTCCCTTGGCGCGCAACCCTGCTTCATGGAAGGCGGGTGCGGCATTATTGATAAACAGGAAGCGCCTGGCGATATCGTCCGGCGCTAACCCCAGCCCCTCCAGGCGCCGCGCAATGCCTAACGTGTTGGGGTTCTCGGCAGGGCCGTAACAGGCATAGCAATCCCGCCCGAAAGCCGGACACAACGCACCGCAGCCGGTACGCGTCACCGGCCCCATACAGGGGATGCCCTTGGCAACCATCACGCACACGGTTTGGTTACGTTTGCATTCCATGCACACTTTATCCTGCTCCTCCACTGGCACCACACCGAAGAGCAATGCCCGCAACGCGCCCAGCACCTGACGGCTGCTGACCGGACAGCCCCACAGCTCCAGATCGACCTTGATGTGGCTGGCGATGGACGTCACCGTGGCCAGGCTGTGGATATATTCAGGCTGGGCGTATACCGCAGCGATCCATTTGCCACCATCCGCCAGATTACGCAGCGCCTGTACGCCACCCGCAGTTGCACAGGCTCCCAAAGTCACCACAAAACGGCTATTCGCACGCACCTGTTGGATACGCGCTACCTCGTCAGGCGTAGAGATACTGCCTTCCACGAAAGCGATATCCACTTTGGCGTGCGGTTCTACCGGACCCGCTTCGGCAAAATGCACGAAATCGACCCGCTCCGCCACGCGCAGCAGATCCTCGCCGAGATTCAAAAACGCGAGCTGGCATCCATCGCAGGAGCTGAATTTGTGAACTGCAACCTTGGGTTTCCCGCTCATCTCAAAAGCCTCTTACACCCAGCAGTTCTTTAATCTGGGAATAGGCAAACACCGGCCCCTGTCGACAGATAAAACTCGTGCCAAACATGCAATGCCCGCATTGGCCGATGGCGCATTGCATGTTGCGTTCCATGCTTAGATAGATGCTGTCCTCAGCAAGTCCACGCTCCGTCAGGTTACGCACCGCCGCGCGCATCATGCCTTCCGGCCCGCACATCATCGCCACGGTGCGCTCCGGCATAATCTCCATTTGATCGAATACCTCCGTCACCAAACCGACATGCCACGGCCAAAGCGGACCGCCATGATCGGCAGCGAGCAGCACTTGGGTATCGGGCAGGGTATTCCAATAGGCATAACGTTCACGCCAGATCAGCTCCTCGGCATGCTTTACTCCCTGAATCACCGTGAGCCTGCCAAACCGCTCGCGGCGCATGATGATGTAATTGATCACAGCCACCACCGGCGCGCAACCCAAACCACCCGTGACGACCACAATGTCCTTACCCTCTGCCTCCGCCGTGCAGGGATGCACAAGTGCTGGTCGCTTCCAGCATCCTGCTTCTGGCGACACTTGTGCATCCCTGCACGGCGCAGGAGGCACGATGCCAGGAGCGGCCGCCAGCGGCCAACCGCGCCCATACGGCCCACGCAGACCCAGCCGCTCACCCACATTGAGGCGGGAAAGCCCCTCCGTCACCCGCCCCACGGCACGGATGGTGTGCCCGAGCAGGTTTGTATCCTGCGGATCGGACGCAATCGAAATCGGTATTTCGCCTACCCCGTACAGATACACCATGTTGAATTGACCCGGCGCAAAGCGATAAGCCTTGCGTGCTTCATCGTCAACAAGGCGCAGGCGCAAAGTAAAAATCGTGGGCGACTCCTGGATGCGCTCAACGACTTCCGCCTCCCAGGGCAAATGAGGATTCATGTTGCCACCCCGCTGCAAATGGCCGTCGCCTCCTCAGTAATGTCGATACCCGTCGGACACCAGGTAACACAACGCCCACACCCCACACAGCCGCTGCGTCCGTATTGCTCGTGCCAACTGCCAAGCTTGTGGGTCAGCCACTGGCGATAGCGTGTCCGGGTATCGCTGCGCACCACGACACCATGAATATAACTGTGCCCACGGGTAAAACAGGAATCCCACTCGCGCGAATGTTCTGCATTGTCGCCATCGAGACTGGGTTGCTCGATCGCACTGGAACAAAAACAGGTAGGACAAACCGATGTGCAATTGCCGCATGACAGACAGCGCTCCGCCACCTCTTCCCAGCGCGGATGCTCAAGATTGGCAAACAAGGCATCGCGTAAATTACGTCCCGGCAGGCGGCGGGACTGCGAACGGGCGGCATGGGCAATCTCATCCTCCGCCTGCGCAATCTGTTCCGCTGCCGCCACTGAACATTCAAGCGCATCGAGCAACACCTTACCGCGCACACTCCCCGCCTCCGCGACAAAACCGTCATCAAGCTCAGAAAGTGCAATATCAAAACCACGCGTGGCGCGCGGCCCGTCGCCCGTCGAAACGCAAAAGCACGTCGCAGCCGGATGGCTACAATGAACCGCCACGACAAAAAGATTGTCCCGCCGTTGGGCATAAGCAGGGTCGGGATAGGCACCACCTAAAAAATGTTGATCCTGCAAGGCAAGCGCCGCCAAATCGCAGGCACGCACGCCGATCACCGCAATCGGTTTGACATCCGGTTGCACTTCACGAAAAGTAAGGCGTCCTTTGTCATCACGCACCACACGCCATAAAGCCTCGCGCGGCGCAAACAGAAAGGGCTTGAGCGCCTGCGGCCCATTGGCCCAAGCGAACTGGCGCGGGCTCGATACCTGCTCAGCACTATATTCACCCGGCGCCTGTCGATCATGCACCCCCTGCGGCAGCGCAGCCGTCTCAGCCAAGGTTTCGTAGACGATCACGCCTTCCTTGAGCCGTGGACCGACACAGAGGAAACCACTGCCGGTCAGCGCATCAAGCACACGCTGAAGCGCATCGCGCGGTAGAAATACCCGGCTTACATCAGGCGCACCCTCCAGCATCGTCACACCTCCTCAGTTACCCTTCATTTATATAGGCTATCATACAATTATCCTGACACCACCAAGGAGTCCACCCATGCACGAATCTTCAATTTGCCGCGGCCTGCTGCAACAAGTCGAAACCCTGGCGCATGAACAAAACGCAGCATCTATTAAGCGCATCACCGTGAGGCTCGGGCCACTGTCCGGCATCACACCCTGGCAACTCGAAGAAGCCTACAACCATACACGCCAGGGCACCACAGCAGAATACGCTGAACTCATCATCGAACACGCCCCTATCCGCGTAAAATGCAAGCAATGCAATGCGGAAAGCGAAGTCACCCTGGATGATTTAAACTGCACCCACTGCGGCGACAGCCAAACGACCTTGCTTTCAGGTGAAGAATTGATACTGGTCGGGATTACGGTGTGACAATAGAGACACAACGACTGCGCCTGCAATTGTGCGGCGTGGTGCAGGGTGTGGGGTTTCGGCCGTTTGTCTATCGTCTGGCGGTGGAATTGGGGCTTGCCGGCTGGGCGGCCAACACTGCGCAGGGTTTGACTATCGAGGTGGAAGGCACCACGGACGCGATTGACCGCTTTCTCGAACGGCTGGTGCGGGAAAAACCACCGCACGCGATTATTCAGCAACAGGAAACAATGTTCATCGAAGTTGGCGGTGACACGGGCTTCACGCTGCGCGAGAGCTTTGCCGAAAGGAGCGTGGATCGTCACGCGTTGATCTTGCCAGACCTGGCGGCCTGCCCGGATTGCATCAAGGAAATCTTTGATGCTGACAACCGCCGTTACCGTTATCCTTTCACCAATTGCACCCAATGCGGCCCGCGCTACAGCATCATCACGGCACTGCCTTATGATCGCGCCCATACCACCCTGCGGCATTTCGCTCTGTGCCCGGCCTGCACGGCTGAATACAATGACCCGCATGACCGGCGCTTTCATGCCCAGCCCATCGCCTGCCCACACTGCGGCCCCCAGCTTGCGTTGTGGAATAGAGCAGGAGCACCTCTGGCATCAGGCAACAAAGCCTTGCTCAATGCGGCAGAGGCGATTCGCGCGGGTGCAATCGTAGCCATGAAGGGCTTGGGCGGTTTTCATCTCATGGTCGACGCGCGCAACGAGGCGGCTGTGCGCCGCTTGCGTGATCGCAAACAACGCAAGAGTAAACCGTTTGCCGTGATGTTCTCTACCTTGGACGGGATCAAAGCGCACTGTGAGGTGTCGGGCATTGAAGAGCATCTGCTGCTATCAGCGGCAAGCCCTATCGTGCTGTTGAAGCGTCAGCACGGCGGGGACATTGCGTCTTCCGTTGCGCCAGAGAATCCCTATCTTGGCGTTATGTTGCCTTACACGCCGTTACATCATCTGCTGCTTGAAGAGCTTGGCTTTCCCGTGGCGGCGACCAGCGGCAACCTTTCCGGCGAGCCGATCTGCACCGATGAATTCGACGCACTTGATCGGCTGCGCGACATCGCCGATTTTTTTCTGGTGCATGATCGCCCTATTGCCCGGCCCGTGGACGATTCCGTGGTGCGCGTGATGATGGGACGGGCGCTGATATTGCGCCGTGCGCGCGGTTATGCGCCGCTGCCTATTGAGGTAGACACGCCTTTGCCTGCAATACTTGCCGTGGGTGGCCACTTAAAGAACACGGTGGCGCTCTCCTTAGGTAATAGCATTATACTCAGCCAGCCGGTCGGCGACCTTGGAACGACACAGGCTGCTAAGGCGCTGGGAAAAACCGTGGCCGATCTTAACGGGCTTTATGCCGCAACACCCTGTACTGTCGCCTGCGACGCCCATCCCGACTACTATTCCTCGCAGTTTGCAAACGGGCTGGGACTGCCGCTGATCGCCGTCCAACACCACTACGCCCATGTGCTATCCTGCATGGCGGATAACCGACTGGACGAGCCGGTGCTGGGGGTGGCGTGGGACGGCACGGGCCTGGGAACAGACGGCACACTGTGGGGCGGGGAGTTTTTGCGGGTGACGGCAGCAGGTTTTGAGCGGGCAGCTCATATGCGCACATTTATGCTGCCCGGCGCGGACCAGGCAATCAGGCAGCCGCGCCGTGCCGCCCTGGGACTACTTTATGAGCTTTTCCGCGACGATCTGATTACGATGAATGGACTCGCACCGATGAATGCCTTCGCACCGACGGAACTGGGGGTTCTGCGGCGCATGATGGAACGGGGCATCAACACGCCGCGCACCTCCAGCGCCGGGCGCCTGTTCGATGCAGTCAGCGCGTTGCTTGGCTTGTGTCAGATCAGCGACTTTGAAGGGCAGGCGGCCATGGCACTGGAGTTCGCGGCACAGGCCCATGGCGCGGCAGACGAGGCGTATCCCTTCCGGCTCGAACAGCAGATATCCCCGCTCGTGGTGGATTGGGGGCCAATGATTCACGGCATCCTTGATGATCTGAAAAATGCCCTGTCAACAGGACGAATCGCCGTGAAATTTCACAACACCCTGGCCGACATCATCGCCACAGTTGCCACAACTCTCGGAGAGACACGCGTGGTATTAACCGGCGGCTGCTTTCAAAATAGCTATTTAACCTGTCGCACGGTAGAACGGTTGCGCGCCGTCGGCTGCACGCCCTACTGGCACCAGCATGTTCCGCCAAATGACGGCGGGCTGGCGCTGGGGCAGATCATCGCTGCGGCGCGTGTGTTAAACTCAGATTGTCCCACGCCCCAAAATCGTTCGCCCTGAGCCTGTCGAAGGGCCGTTCATGGTTCGACAAGCTCACCACGAACGGCGGTGTGCACTCTATTTCGCCTAATGGTCAATCTGGGTTAAAGGAGTGAACCATGTGTCTGGCTGTCCCCGGCAAGATTCTCAGCATAACCGATGAAGATGACGCCCTGCTGCGCTCCGCGCGGGTGAGTTTTGGGGGCATTGTTAAAGAGATTAGCCTCGCAGGTGTGCCCGAGGCAAAGCTCGGCGACTATGTCATCGTGCATGCCGGTTTCGCACTGGCCCGGCTCGATGAACAAGAGGCGCAGCGGGTGTTCACCACGCTACAGCAAATGGAAGGATCGTCTCGATGAAGTTCGTTGACGAATACCGAGGCAAGGACGCCGCCGCGCGCATGGCGGCTGCAATCGCGCAGGTGACAACACGGCCCTGGACGATCATGGAGATATGCGGCGGGCAGACCCATGCCATCGTCAAATACGGCGTGGATCGCCTGTTGCCCGACACGATCACCCTGATACACGGTCCCGGCTGCCCGGTGTGTGTAACACCCGTGGAACTGATCGACAAAGCACTTGAAATCGCCGCTCTCCCGGAGGTGATTTTCTGTTCTTTCGGTGACATGCTGCGCGTGCCCGGCTCACATAGCGACCTGCTCGCCGTCAAGGCCAATGGCGGGGATGTGCGCATCGTCTATGCACCCCTGGACGCCGTCAAACTTGCACAGCGTCACCCCGAAAAACAGGTGGTATTTTTCGCGGTCGGCTTCGAGACCACCGCGCCCGCCACGGCGCTGGCGGTGCTTCAGGCAAGCCGGCTGAACATCACCAATTTTTCCATGCTGGTTGCGCATGTGCGTGTGCCGCCAGCGATGGAAGCGATTCTGGCCGCACCGCACAATCAGGTACAGGGCTTCCTCGCCGCCGGGCATGTATGCACCGTCATGGGCTACACAGAATATGAACCACTGGCGCAGCGTTACCGCACACCCATCATCGTCACCGGCTTCGAGCCGCTTGATATTCTGCACGGGATATACCTGTGCGTGAAACAACTCGAAGCAGGCCGCGCCAGCGTGGAAAACCAATACGCCCGTGCCGTGCGCAGAGAAGGAAGCCGCGAGGCGCAACAGCTCATCAGTGAGGTGTTTGAAGTGACCCACCGCCAATGGCGCGGACTGGGTGCCATTACAGACAGCGGCTTGGGATTACGCGAGCGCTACGCGGGGTTCGACACAGTACGGCGTTTCGGTGCAGCCGCCCCTGGCGCAACGACACCTACTGAATGCATCAGCGGGCTGGTTTTGCAAGGGGTCAAAAAACCCCAGGAGTGCCCCGCCTTCGGCAAACGCTGCACGCCCGAACAACCGTTGGGTGCACCGATGGTTTCGACAGAAGGCGCCTGCGCGGCCTATTACCGTTACCGGCGTTCGCCGCCGCATTCACGCGCCACATTGCAAGAAACGAAGCCATGACAGACGACATCGACACTGTAATCACATCAAGGCTCGTTCGCCCTGTAATCGAACCAGCACTCGTTTGCCCCGCCCCCATCAACCAGCATACACAAATCCTGCTGGCCCACGGTGGCGGCGGCAGGCTGATGCAGCAACTGCTCGACAGCGTGTTCCTGCCCGCCTTCGCCAACCCCTTGCTCAACGCGCGCCACGACGGCGCGGTGATCGAACTCGGCGCAACGCGGCTCGCCTTCACGACGGACTCTTACGTGGTACAACCGCTGTTCTTCCCCGGTGGCGATATCGGCAGCCTAGCGGTCAACGGCACCATCAATGACCTCGCCATGTGCGGCGCGCGGCCCTTGTTCTTGAGCGCGGGATTCATCATCGAAGAAGGCCTGCCCATGGAAACCCTGCAACAGGTGGTAACGTCGATGCGCCACGCCGCCCACGCCGCTGGTGTCACCATCGTCACGGGCGACACGAAAGTGGTGGACAAGGGCAAAGGCGACGGCCTGTTTATCAACACGGCCGGGATCGGCATCATCGAACACAGCTTGCGCATTGCACCTGATGCTGTGCAACCCGGCGACGCCATTCTGTTAAGCGGCGACATCGGACGCCACGGCATCGCCATCATGGCGATGCGCGAGGGATTGAATTTTGAAAGCGCGCTCGAAAGCGACTGCGCCGCGCTTGCCGCGCCCGTGCTGGAACTCATTCACGCCGGCATCGGCATCCACTGCCTGCGCGACCTCACACGCGGTGGCCTGGCCGCCGCGCTCATCGAAATTGCCGAAGCCGCACGCCTGCAAATCGACATTGAAGAAAGCCTCATCCCGGTGGTGCAAGAGGTACAAGGCGCCTGCGAACTGCTCGGCCTCGATCCGCTCCACGTTGCCAATGAAGGGCGCTTCGTCGCCTTTATTCCCGCCGCACACGTCAACCAAGCCCTCGACATTTTCCGTCTCCATCCATTGGGCCAAGAGGCCTGCCTGATCGGCCATGTGCAACACGGCATCGCCGGGCGGGTAACATTACAAAGCCGCATCGGCGTACAGCGTATCGTCGACAGACTCAGCGGCGAACAGCTACCGCGCATTTGTTGACAAGCCCGCAAGGCAAACCCCCGCTAAGGCTACATGTTCAAAAAAGCATACAGTTAAAGAGCGAGGCACCCATTAACCCGGATTGTCCATTAGCCCCAACACTGCTCACTTAAAGTAGGTTGGGTCAAGCGAAGCGGACCCAACATTGCGCCCGTGACATTGTCACACCCGTAAAGGGCGCAATGCCTTTACGGTGAAAAGGGCACAATGCACCCGTGAATCCCCGTGACCACCGTACACAACGCCTGAAGCGATGATTTTGTTGGGTCCGGAGCTTGCGCTCCTTGACCCAACCTACACACTGCCAACGCCCCTCTTCCCGCCCCCCATGAGTTTAGTCCATAAGCTTTTTCCAACATACCCCTAAAGCTCCTGTCCCACCCTGCCGATACTACCTTTGAGAGGAAGTATTTACAGTTTTCAGACTACCACGCAGGCCATTTTACAACCTATCAGTTACATATAGATGCCAACGGAAAGGCCACTGTCATTACGATGATTGAGGTGCGCTATGACCAAAACAATTAATTTATTTGGCACGCTAAGCGTCTGGCTGCTGGTGACCATGGGCATACCAATCGCACAGGCGGACCACGCCGCCGGGCATGTCGACTTTAATTGGCAGCAGCGGGGCACCCTGAGCGGTACAGCGGACTTCAGTTGCGGGCGGGGCGTCTCCGACCCGGGGTGTAACATTGGCAGTTCCGCCGACCCCGACAAGACGGCATTTCTTCAGGAAATTGTTACCATCCAGGGGATCCAATATTTTCATTTGATCGTCGGCGGCGTCAACAGCAGCGGCAACCCGGTAAACCCGACCTCGGCCAACGAATCCACTGTTGCCTTCGGTCAGGAGGTCTTCATAAGAACACAAGGTGGTACGTTTTGTGTTGCAACAGTGTGCTCGTACAGCGGCGGTAATGAGAGTGGTTTCAGCAATAACGGCAACGGCTATGATCCTCTTGCCAACAATATGACATCTAGCGGCACAGGAAATCGCTCTGGCTTTCCGACTCGGGTAATGATGAAGGAAGTAATGAACGATGGACAAATATCGCAAGTCTTTCTGAAAGACACCTTCGCCAATAAACCCATTATCACCCAGACCATCACCTCGAAAGACACGGGTGGCACAACCGACATGACAGCCGAATTTAAAATTGACATGAGCAATAGTACATATAGCGATAATACCAAGGCCGGCTTAATAACCAATAAGCTTACCTTCGCCGGGGCCAATGCCAAAATTCCTGGTAACTTTGATACCAATGGGCCAGATAATAGCTTTGTGACAGCCAACGCACAAACGGGTAAAACCAATGTCACGGGCGGGCGCTATACCTTTGTTGAAGGCTCGGCGGGAAACAGCGGTACTTTTGGACAAGGAGTCTACACCTACATAAGCGGGGATGACGCCGCCACCACCCTGGATTGGAATGCCTTCCGTAATAACGTGGAGAACCCGCTTCAATATGGCACAACAACCTCTGTGCGCAAACGCTCTGGCGATATCTGCAAATCCGCCAGCGCCGGCTCAATACCTGCCGGGTGCTAGTATATGAACACATAAATTGTGCGGCGTAATGCCGCACGATTGTAGGTCGGCCTTCAGGCCGACATGTCTGGCTAAAGCCAGACCTACATGGGATTCGAATCATGTTTCGTAATTTATAATTTCATGTAATAGTCCAAAAGTAACGTCCCTACCCGCACGCGCCATCTTTAGGGGCCGTTAAGGAATAACCAGTGCTTTTCTGGTTAAGCCTCATTGTCACACCCGTGAAGGGCGCAATGCCTTACGGTGATTACGGCCCCTTATGCCGTTCCCACCATTCTAAATGTACAGAGTAATTGTGAACGACGGCTTAATCATCACCGCTTAACGTCCCCAAACCCCACAATCCCTGGCGATCAGGTTATAATTTCACCCTGATCACTACATCAACAGTTATTAAAATGCCTGCGACACCGCGAAAAATCCTCGTCACCAGTGCCTTACCCTACGCCAACGGGCCGATCCACCTCGGCCATCTGGTCGAATATATCCAGACCGACATCTGGGTGCGCTTTCAGAAAATGCAGGGTAACCAGTGCATTTATGTGTGCGCCGATGACGCCCATGGCACGCCGATCATGCTGCGTGCCCAGCAGGAGGGCATTACGCCGGAGACGCTGATCGAGCGCATTGGCCAGGAGCACCGCGCCGATTTTGCGGGCTTCGGCATCGGGTTTGACAATTATTACTCGACGCACTCGCCGGAAAACCAGGCGTTTGCGGGGCTGATCTACCAGCGCCTGCGCGAGGCCGGGCACATCACCACGCGCACCATCACGCAGGCTTACGATCCAGTAAAAAACATGTTCCTGCCGGACCGTTTCATCCGCGGCGAGTGTCCGCGTTGCGCGGCCAAGGATCAATACGGCGACAGTTGCGAGGTGTGCGGCGCCACGTATTCACCGACGGACCTGAAAAATCCAGTGTCGGCACTTTCCGGCGCGACGCCGGTTGAGAAAGAATCCGAACACTATTTCTTCAAGCTGGGCGATTTCGAGCCCATGTTGCGCGAGTGGACGCACGGTGGAGCATTGCAGAACGAAATTGCAAACAAGCTGAACGAATGGTTCGAGACGGGGCTCCAGGATTGGGATATCTCACGTGACGCGCCCTACTTCGGTTTCGAGATTCCGAACGCGCCGGGAAAGTACTTTTACGTATGGCTGGACGCGCCGATCGGCTACATGGCGAGTTTCAAGAACCTATGTGTCCGGGAAAACCATAGCTTTGACGACTACTGGGGGCCGGACAGCCAGGCAGAACTGTATCACTTCATCGGCAAGGATATCGTTTACTTCCATGCCCTGTTCTGGCCTGCCATGCTGGAGGGTGCCGGTTTCCGCAAGCCCACGGCGATCTTCGCGCACGGCTTTCTTACCATCAACGGCCAAAAGATGTCCAAATCGCGCGGCACGTTCATCAAGGCACGCACCTATCTGGATCACCTTGACCCCGAATATCTACGCTATTACTTCGCCAGCCGGATCAGCAACCGTGTAGAGGATATCGACCTTCAATTCGATGACTTCGTACAACGTGTCAATGCCGATCTCGTAGGCAAGGTAGTGAATATCGCCAGCCGCTGCGCGGGCTTCATCACCAAGCGCTTCGATGGCCGCCTGTCGGCCTACTGTAGCGAAGGCGGTTTATATGAGGTATTTTCCAGCGCGGGCAAGAGTATCGGTGAGCTTTACGAGGCGCGCGAATACAGCCGGGCGGTACGCGAGATCATGGCCCTGGCGGACCGCGCCAACCAGTATATCGACGAAAAACAGCCGTGGGTAATCGCCAAGCAGCCAGAGCGCGAGACCGAATTGCAGAATGTGTGCAGTGCCGGCATCAACCTGTTCCGGGTATTGATGATCTACTTGAAGCCTATTCTGCCGGAGATGGCGGCCAAGGTTGAGGCATTCCTGGATATTCCGGAGCTTGCATGGAAAGACCTCCATACTCCGCTAACAGACCACCACATCAACACCTTTATCCCGCTTATGACACGCGTTGAGAAAGACAAGGTCGACGCCATGCTGGCCAGCGAAAAACCAGCGGAACCCGTTATCACAAGCGCGATTCAAACACAGAAGATCACGGAACACGCTGGTGCGCTGGCGAGCGATCCGATTAACGCCACGATCAATTTTGAAGACTTCGCCAAGATCGACCTGCGCATAGCACGTATCGCGCACGCCGAACACGTAGAGGGCGCGGAGAAGCTGCTCAAGCTGACGCTGGATCTGGGCGGCGAGACGCGCACTGTGTTTGCGGGCATCAAATCAGCCTATGCCCCCGAAGATTTGGTAGGCAAGCTGACGGTGATGGCCGCCAACCTCGCGCCGCGCAAGATGAAGTTCGGCGTCTCCGAAGGCATGGTGCTGGCAGCCGGGCCGGGCGGCAAGGACATATTCCTGCTCTCGCCCGATGAAGGCGCACAGCCGGGAATGCGGGTGAAATAGCCGTCCGCGTGGGCACGTTGTGCCCACCCTTCTTTTAAAAGCCGAGCCGAGTAGGGTGGGCACAGTTTTACCGTGCCCACGCGGTCGCAATGTCGTAAAATACACCACCATGTCACGTTATCGTCGCGCATCGGTTGCTGGTTCAACCTATTTTTTTACGGTGGTCGCTTATCGGCGGCAGCCGATTCTATGCAACGAAGCGATTCGTATCGCATTGCGTACCGCGATCGAAACGGTGCGTGCGACGCGCCCCTTTGTCATTGACGCATGGGTATTGTTGCCTGACCATTTGCATTGCGTGTGGACATTGCCTGACGGTGACGCCGATTTTTCCGCACGCTGGATGATGATCAAGCGTGCGGTGTCTTTGGCTTGCAGGGAAGACTATCGTCGTGCCGACTTGATGACTGCGTCAAAACGCAAACATCGCGAATCGACGATCTGGCAACGGCGATTCTGGGAACATCAAATCCGTAATGAAGATGATTTTGCTCGACATGTCGATTACATTCATTTCAACCCGGTGAAACACGGGTACGTACAATGTGTAGAAGATTGGACTTATTCGACATTTCACCGGTATGTGCGCAATGGTGACTATGCGCATGACTGGGCTGGTGCGATGGATAGGGCGGTGCTGAAATATGATTGACGCTGCCCGCGTGGGCACGTTGTGCCCACCCTACTTTCTTTTAAAAAAACCGCGTATTGCAACATGACTGAATACCTGCTCATCCTCGTCAGCACCGTGCTGGTAAACAACTTCGTGCTGGTGAAGTTTCTTGGTCTGTGCCCGTTCATGGGCGTGTCAAAGAAGCTGGAGACCGCCACGGGCATGGGGCTGGCCACCACGTTTGTGCTGACGCTGTCCTCGGTGAGCAGTTATCTGGTCAATGAATACCTGCTGGCGCCGCTGGGGCTGGAATATCTGCGCACCATCGCCTTCATCATGGTGATCGCGGCGGTGGTGCAATTCACCGAGATGGTGGTACACAAGACCAGCCCGGTGCTGTATCAGGTGCTGGGCATCTTTCTGCCGCTGATCACCGTCAACTGCGTGGTGCTAGGCGTGGCGCTGCTCAATGTGCAGGAGCAGCATGGTTTTCTCCAGTCCGCGCTGTACGGCTTCGGCGGCGCGGTCGGTTCGTCCATGGTACTGATCATGTTCGCCGCGATGCGTGAACGCATTATCGTCGCCGATGTGCCGGTGGCCTTCAGGGGACCAGCGATTGCGCTGGTGACGGCGGGTCTGATGTCGATGGCGTTCATGGGTTTTTCAGGTTTGGTTAGAGGTTAGCGAGTGCTCGCAGCAATCGTTGCATTAGGCGCCCTGGCGGCTGCATTCGGCCTGATACTGGGCTACGCCGCGATCCGTTTCAAGGTCGAGGGCGACCCGCTTGCCGAGAAGATCAACGCCATCCTGCCGCAGACGCAGTGTGGTCAGTGCGGCTATCCCGGTTGCCGCCCCTATGCCGAGGCGATAGCCAAGGGCGAGGCGGACATCAATCAGTGCCCGCCCGGCGGCGAGGCCGGCGTCGTCAAGCTGGCCGACCTGCTGGGCCGCGACCCCAAGCCGCTGAGCGCGGAACACGGTCAGGTCAAGCCCAAGATGGTGGCGGTCATTGAAGAGTCCATCTGCATCGGCTGCACGCTGTGCATTCAAGCCTGCCCTGTGGATGCCATCCTTGGCGCGGCCAAGCAAATGCACACCGTCATCGCAAAGGAATGCACCGGCTGCGAGCTGTGTGTCGCGCCCTGCCCCGTCAACTGCATTGAGATGGTGCCGCTCAAACCGAACATCGCGCAGTGGACATGGATTTTTCCTGATGAGCAATCGGCAAAAGGCGCTCACGGGTGATCCGGCGCCTGTGGAAATTCAACGGCGGTGTCCATCTGCCAGGTCACAAAGAGGAATCCACTCATCACCCGGTGCGACGAGCGCCCCTGCCCAAGCGGTTGATCCTGCCGCTGCATCAGCATATTGGCGAATCCGCCGAGGCTGTCGTTAAAGTCGGCGATCAGGTGCTAAAGGGGCAAATGATCGCGCACGCCAAGGGCTTTGTCAGTGCGCCGATACATGCCCCCAGCTCCGGGGTGGTGGTCGAGACCGGCGATTTGCCTGTGCCTCATCCTTCGGGCCTGAGCGCTCCCTGTATCGTCATCGAAACCGACGGCGCAGACCAATGGGCTCCATTGCAGACGCACGGCGATTACATGCAGCTCGATCCCAGCGCGTTACGCAACATCATCCGCGAGGCTGGCATCGTAGGCTTGGGCGGCGCGGGATTCCCCTCCTTCATCAAGCTCAACCCCGGCCCCGGCAAGGTGGTCAACACCCTGATCCTCAACGGCGTGGAGTGTGAACCTTATATCACCTGCGACGACATGTTGATGCGCGAACATGCGCCGGACATCATCGCGGGTCTGCGCATCATCCGCCACGCCCTGCACGCACGTGAGTGCATCGTCGCACTTGAGGACAACAAGCCCGACGCCTATGCGGCGATGTGCGCCGCTGCGGCGGGGACGGACATCCAGGTAGTGCAGGTGCCAACCATCTATCCGGCAGGCGGTGAAAAACAGTTGGTCAAGGTACTCACCGGCATGGAAGTGCCGGGCAACGGGCTGCCGATTCACATCGGCGTGGTGTGTCAAAATGTCGCCACCGCCGCCGCCGTGTATCGCGCAGTGGAATATGGCGAGCCACTGATCTCGCGCTATATGACCATTACTGGCGGCAATATTAGCCAGCCGCGCAACCTGGAAGTGTTGATCGGCACGCCAGTGAAGGATCTGCTCGACGAGTGCGGCTGGAATCCTGGTACGCTGGAACGCCTGCTCATGGGCGGGCCGATGATGGGCTTCGCACTGCCGGGTGACGGCGTGCCGGTGATCAAGACCACCAACTGCATCCTGGCCATGACCGCCGCCGACAGCCAGCCGCAACGGCCCGTGATGCCGTGCATCCGCTGCGGGGCTTGCGCGGATGCCTGCCCGGTCAACCTGCTGCCGCAACAGCTCTACTGGCACGCTCACGCCAAGGATCTGGACAAGGTGCAGGAATATAATCTGTTTGACTGCATCGAGTGCGGCTGTTGTTCCTATGTGTGTCCGAGCAATATCCCGCTGGTACACTATTACCGTTACGCCAAGACCGAGATCTGGGCCAAGGAGCGCGAAAAACAGAAGGCCGAGGCCGCCCGCCTGCGCTACGAATTTCGCCTGCAACGCATCGAGCGCGAAAAGACCGAGCGCGCGGCAAAACATACGCAGAAAAAGGAAGAATTGACCGCAGCGCCTATAGACCCCTCCGACACCAAGAAGGCAGCCATCGTGGCAGCGATGGAGCGGGCGCAGGCGAAGCGCGAAGAAATAAAGGGTGGAGAATGAAAAAGAAAAGTCGTCTTAAAACCTGATTCCCGACCCCTGGCACAATGCAACTAAAAACCCCCAGCTCCCCTCACGCACACATGCCGGCATCGGTATCCACCGTCATGCTGCGCGTGGTGTACGCACTCATCCCCGGCCTTGCCGCCTATATCTGGTTTTTTGGCTGGGGGGTGGTCATCAATATCCTGTTCGCCGTTGTTGTCGCGCTGGGCTGCGAGGCGGCGATGCTGGCGATGCGTGATAAACCGCTCAAACCCTTTCTGACGGATGGCAGCGCACTGGTCACCGCCGTATTGCTCGCCATCTCCATCCCGCCGCTCTCGCCGTGGTGGATTACGCTGATCGGCACTGCGTTTGCGATCATTGTCGCCAAGCAGCTCTATGGCGGGCTCGGTTACAACACCTTCAACCCGGCGATGGTTGGCTATGTGCTGCTGCTGATTTCCTTCCCGTTGGAGATGACCTCTTGGCAGGCGCCGCTGATGCTGATAACCCAGCATAGCCTGGGCTTCCTCGATACGCTGCACATCATCTTCGGCAGCGGGCTGCCTGATGGCCTGCGTCTGGATGCGCTGACCACGGCCACCCCGCTGGATACCCTGAAAACCCAGATCAAACTTGATCATAGCGTGTACGACATCATCAGCACCGCGCCCATCTTCGGCCATTTCGGGGGCAAGGGCGGCGAGTGGATCAGTGCGGGTTTTCTGCTGGGCGGGCTGTGGCTGCTCTATAAGCGGGTCATCAACTGGCACATCCCCGTCGCCATGATCGGCGGGCTGCTGGGCATGGCACTGATCTTTTTTATAATCAATCCCGCAAGCTATCCCTCCCCACTCTTCCACCTGTTCAGCGGGGCCACACTGCTCGGCGCATTTTTCATCGCCACAGACCCGGTCACCGCGCCCGCCTCCACCCGCGGACGACTTCTTTACGGCGCGCTGATCGGTGTACTGGTCTACGTTATCCGTACCTGGGGAGGTTATCCCGATGCAGTGGCCTTTGCTGTGCTGTTGATGAACCTGGCGACGCCGACCATCGATTATTACATCCACTCGCGCGTTTTCGGCCACGGCGCAAAACGTAAAGACTGATCGTCATGTCCCTGCCAAAACACATGCTGAAAATGGCCCTGCTGCTCGGTGCATTCACAGTGATCGGCGCCGGAATGGTGGCGCTCACCCACGACGCCACCGCTGAGCGCATCGCCATCGAGGAACGCGCGACACTGTTGCGCACCCTGAACAGCCTGGTGCCTCCAACACTGCATGACAACGACATATCCACAGACATAATTACAGTGGCATCCAAGGAATTCCTCGGCACTGATCAGCCTGTCACCGTATACCGTGCGCGCTTGAAGGGCACGCCTGTGGCGGCGATTATGTCACCCATCGCCCCCGACGGTTACAGCGGCGCAATCAAGCTGCTGGTAGCGGTTCGCCATGACGGCACACTGTCCGGGGTGCGGGTTATCACACATCACGAAACACCCGGGCTGGGCGACGCCATCGAGATTGAGCGTTCCGGCTGGATCACGGGCTTTAATGGAAAATCCCTGTCGAACCCCGACGACGCCGGGTGGCGCGTCAAGAAAGATGGCGGGGTATACGATCAATTCACCGGAGCAACCATTACACCACGCGCTGTAGTCAAGGCCGTGCATAAGTGTTTACAATACTTTGCTGCGAACCGTGAAACGATATTCGCCTCACGTCCGACGGAGGTCAACCCCCATGGCAAATAATGACTCCACCAGTGATTACAGCGAAATCACCCGGAATGGACTGTGGGACAACAACCCCGCGCTGGTGCAGATCCTTGGCCTGTGTCCGCTGCTGGCGGTATCCGGCACCGTCATCAACGGCCTGGGGCTGGGCATTGCTACCCTGGTGACGCTGGTGCTGTCGAATGCCGTGGTATCCCTGATCCGCCATCAAGTCAAACCTGATGTGCGCATCCCGGTCTTTGTAGTAGTCATCGCTTCCATCGTCACCGCTATCGAATTGGCCATGAACGCCTATGTCCACGATCTGTACCTGGTCCTCGGTATTTTTATTCCACTGATCGTCACCAATTGCTCGGTATTAGGCCGCGCAGAGGCGTTTGCGTCGAAGACCACGGTAGGCCGCGCCGCGCTTGACGGATTTACCATGGGCTTGGGTTTTCTTGCCGTATTGGTAGTGCTGGGTGGCCTGCGTGAAGCACTAGGAAAGGGCACGCTATTGTCCCAGGCCCATCTAATGTTCGGCGAGGGCGCCAAGTGGATGACCATTACGCTGGTCGACGATTACCGCGGATTCCTGTTTGCCCTCCTGCCTCCTGGCGCTTTCATCGGGCTGGGTCTGCTCATTGCACTCAAGAATGTCATCGACGCGCGTCGCAAGCAGCGTCGCGGTGCGGCTGCTCACCACCGTGAAGGTGGCAATGTAGCGATGCCGGTAAGCGCTGCAGGGACTACTGCGTAATCGACCATGACCCCACGCAAACGCCGCGAGATCTTTACCCGCCTCAAAGCGGCCAACCCCCACCCAACCACCGAACTGAATTACATCACACCGTTTGAACTGTTGATCGCGGTGATTCTTTCTGCCCAAGCGACAGACAAGGGTGTAAACAAGGCCACGGAAAAACTGTTCAAGGTTGCCAACACACCGCAAGCCATTCTGGATTTGGGCGAAACAGACCTGAAAAGATATATCCAGACCATTGGCCTTTTTAATAGCAAGGCGCACAACATCATAAAAACGTGCGCCATCCTGGTGGAAAAACACGGCGGACAGGTTCCAGCAGAACGCGAGGCACTGGAGGCACTGCCGGGCGTGGGCAGGAAGACCGCTAATGTCATCCTCAATACCGCTTTCGGCCAACCCACCATCGCAGTGGATACCCACATTTTCCGCGTCGCCAACCGCATCGGACTCGCCCACGGTAAAACTGTGCTGGCGGTGGAAAAGGAACTCCTGAAAGTGATACCCGATGAATTCAAGCACGACGCCCATCACTGGCTGATCCTGCACGGGCGCTATACCTGCATCGCACGCAAACCACGCTGCGCTTCGTGTATTATTTATGACCTGTGTGAATATCCAGACAAGACAGAGTAATCATTATGCTATTCGGACAAAACCGCGACCAGCTTCGCCGCATCTACTTTGAGGCATGGCGCAAGCACCGTGAGAAGTTACCGCTGGAACCGCTGGAGGAAATGCTCACCAGCGTCATTCTTGAGCACCCGGAATATCATGCGCTTTTGGAAAATGAAGATGCATCACGGGACAAGGATTACATGCCGGAGCTGGGGCAAACCAATCCCTTTCTGCACATGGGAATGCACATCGCCATACGCGAACAACTCGCCACGGACCGCCCGGCAGGAATAAGAGGTTTATACCAACAACTGCTGACTCGCCTGCACGATACGCATACCGTGGAACACCACATGGCGGAATGCCTGGCGGAGATGATTTGGCAGGCGCAACGCAACCATACCGCGCCGGATGAAATCGGTTACCTGGATCGTTTGAGGAGTTTGCTTTAAAAATTCTGGTGCGCGCCCTACATTGATAAACTTACGAGTTGAGGCGATGCAACCTCATAAGCAACTCCGCCTCACCTCTGACCAAGCCACATTCTGACATCAGCTCATCAACACTGGCACCTTTCTGAACAAGCCGTATGGCATGCCCATAGGATTGCGACACGGGGTCGCGCAAATCCAGTTGGTCCTGCCGTTCGGCCAGTCGGCGCAATTGCTGCTCCATACGTTCGACATGCCCGCCAACCCCTGCCGCCCCGGCACACAAGGCGCGCAAATCATCTTGCAATGACAGCACTTCGGCATCACGCTGCTTAACACGCAGGCCTAATCGACGTATTTTTAACCATGCGGGGATCTGCATGATCACTGCCAACAGGGCAGCCAAAATCAGAATCGTCACGTCACTGTTCATGGTAAATCAGTTTGCGCATGGATGCGCGGTGACAGGTCTGTAAAGCAATAGAAGGGACTACGCATAGTCATCAATGTGAGGGGGCTGATCCTCATCCTTTTCTTTTTCATCAGGCATTTTCCCGTCATGGCCTGAACGACCCGGGGAGCGATCAGGCGGCTGCTTCCTGGGATCGACCTTTTCCACTGGCCGCGTTGGCCAGACAGGGTACAAAGGATTAAGATCACCTACCTTGGCCATCACCCAGATTCCTAGTACATGAACACATAAATTATGTGGCGTAATGCCGCACGATTGTAGGTCGGCCTTCAGGACGACATGTCTGGCTAAAGCCAGACCTACATGGGATTCGGATCATGTTTCGTAATTTATAATTTCATGTACTAGCTTACAGTCTGCCGCATCAGACCATCGACATATCCTTCCACTCTTCGTCACTCAACAGTTTATTAAGATCAACAAGTATCAACAATTGTTCACCACGATTGGAAACACCCTGGATATAACGCGAGCTTTCCTCATTGCCGATATTTGGCGCAGCTTCAATCTCTGATGTGCGCAGATAAACGACCTCCGCCACGCTGTCAACGAGGATACCGATCACATTCTCCATAACCTCAATAATCACAATGCGACTGGAGTCATCCAATTCCTTGGACCTTAATCCGAAGCGCCTGCGAGTATCCATCACTGTTACCACATTGCCGCGCAGATTGATAATGCCCAGCACACTATCTGGCGCCCCTGGTACAGGCGCGATTTCGTTGACGCGGAGGACTTCCTGCACCTGCAAGACATTCACTCCGTACATTTCGCCTTCCAGGCAAAACGTAACCCATTGTGAAATGGCGTCGTTTTCAGTTTGTTCAGCTTGCCTCATTAAATCATTCCCCATATGTTAATCCGGAATGCCGCACTTAACCCTCAAGCATTAATCGTGCCCATCACGAAATATCAATAGTCCATGAGCAATCAAGTCAATTCTTGAGAAAATTTGTCCACGTCAAGCAACACACACATGTGCTCAATAATCGTCCCTGCCATCCAGGGGCGGTGCGCTCTATCTGCGCGCCAGTGCACTTTTTTTCTGTCCAGAGTGAGCACCTGAATGGCCTCATCGCAGACAAACCCCCATGATGCGTTATCAACCAGCACAACGCGCCGCGAGGTTTTTTGCTCAACAATGTCAGCTTGCGGGTGACGGTTTTCAGGCACCATCAAATAACCAATGTCAATTATTTTGACGTTGACTCCACGATATGGAAGCAATCCCAAAAGCCGTTTTGAATATCCGGGCACAGCCGTAATGGAGTCAACCCCACTGACAATACCGCTCAATCTGCTCAAGGGGGCCGCCATAGTTATCTCACCCACCCTGAACAAGAGGCCCTTAAAAGTTGAGGACGCCCAATCCGGAAGTTCGCTGCTTTCCTGCTGCACTTGCCCCTGATGAGGCTGATCCGGAGCAATGCTTTCACCCTGCTCCACAATAACAATATCCGCCAATGACAAACCGGACATAGAGGGCGCACCTGGATCAAAATCCGGGACGTCCTGCAACAGAGCATCAAGATAGACCGTAAGGGCTGCGTCTTGTTCGAGAACACATGCTAAACGGCCTTTTTTCATTGGGCTGTTCATAACGACCCCGCCATGCGTAGCGCCTGCTCTCGCACCACTACGCCTGTTGGATTTTGCCCCAAAAGACTGTCCAATAAAGACGTATAGGCACCGACCCCTCGCGCATCCGGCGCCATCATGGGCAATGGCAACCCCGCGCGACTTGCCTCTCGAAATTGGGTATCAACGGGAATAATCGCCTCGGACAACTCAACGGAATAACGCTCCTGAAGAAATTGCAGACTTTGCTGGGACGCACGGGTCCGGCGATCAAACATTGTAGGTAGAATGGTATAAGGAACAGGAATGTTGCGTGACCGCATGATCATCTTTAACGTATGCATCATGCGCTCCAGGCCCTTCAATGCCAGAAACTCGGTTTGCACAGGGATAACAAGATGATCGCATGCAGCCAGGGCATTCACCATCAGAACACCCAACATGGGCGGACAATCAATCAGCACATAATCAAACCGTGAGCTGACACGTTTTAACGTGCGTGACAATATCAATCCCATCCCCCCTTGTGCTCCGAGCTGGCGGTCAAGAGTTGCGATTGCGGTAGAAGACGGCAATAGAAAGAGTCGATCAAATTTCGTCCTTTTTATCACCGACGCGATCATTACATCAGGATTCTGGAACAGGGAATAAACGCCGTCTTCAATCGTATCAGGATCATATCCAGAATAGGATGTCAGGGAACCGTGCGGATCCATATCAATCATCAACGTTCTATAGCCGCGCAAAGACAATAATCCGGCAAGAGTAATTGTTGTCGTTGTTTTACCAACGCCACCCTTCTGATTCGCTACCGCCCAGACCTTCATTTCTCGCCTCCTTGACTCAAATGGGTATCACTCGGCTGTGCGCGAGGGGTTTTTGATGCAGTTTTAACAGGATGATCGATCACGGCAAAAGACCCCCTGTCCGTTACCTCCTTCCCTGTAACATCAACAGGCTCATGTGGTTTTTTTTTCGGAGTCTCATGCCCCCCTAACGGGGGCTTATGCTCAACTTCATGCGTTTTTACAGGGTTCGGCAAGCTGACCAAGGAATCACTCCCACTCCCTGCTGAAAATTTACTTCTATCGTAAACTCGCCCGGAAGATTCGTCATTCAGTATCACAATAACGACTTTCCTGTTTTTATTTCGGCCATCCTCCGTTGCGTTATCCGCAACCGGCCTATACTCTCCATAACCGATTGCCGCCATTCTCTCAGGACTGATACCTGAATCCATAAACACATGGACGACGCTCGCGGAACGTGCAGCAGACAGCTCCCAGTTTGATGGTAAAGTTAATGTATTAATAGGAAGATTATCGGTAAATCCCTCGACCCTGATTGGATTAGGGAAGTCGCGTAATATTTTTGCGATTTCACTTAAAATAGGCTTGGCCTGTTCTTGAAGGCGAGATACGCCACTTGGGAACAATATGTTGGTATTGATCTCGACTTCAAGCCAATAATCACTCCGCCGAACAGAGATCATATCTTTGGCAATGAGGCCTGCCATCGCCCGCTCAATCTGATCGGCCATAGCTTTTAATGCGGCGGGAGAGATAGAATTCTTACCATTAACTTTATCCTGCTGGTCCATCGTCTTGCGCGGAATAGGCATCGGCGGTCTTTTAATAATATTCGGATCCGTTCTTTGCTCCAATGTTGTATCACGGGGAGATTTCGCCTCTTTCCCCGCTTGAACAGGTTCAATACTTTTAGGAGCAGCTCTGAATGCCGCAATCATTGAGTCGGACAATACGCGGTACTTTCCCTCATTAACGGATGATATTGAATACATAACAACAAAAAATGCGAAAAGCAATGTTATGAAATCGGCATAAGAAACCAACCATCGCTCGTGGTTTTCATGTTCCTCATGCTTCTTCTTTCTTGCCATATAAATAAATTATATTTTAGTGTAAATAGCCATGGAGTTTAGTCTCGATATTTCTCGGGTTCTCACCCTCCGCAATAGATATAATTCCCTCTATTATCATTTCCCTGAATTGTGTCTGGTCGTGTATAACCGCCTTCAACTTGCTTGCCATGGGCAGCATAAAAAGATTTGCCAATCCTACGCCATATATTGTTGCAACAAACGCAGTGGCAATACCACTACCCAATTTACTTGGATCGGAAAGGTTATTCATCACATGAATCAGACCCATAACAGCTCCAATGATGCCAACCGTAGGACAATACCCACCCATGCCTTCGTAGACTTTCGCAGCCTGGGTGTCACTATGTTCCTTGGATGAAAGCTCTACTTCCAGTATTCCTCTTATCGCATCGGGTTCACTACCATCAACAAGCAACTGCATCCCCTTCTTTGCGAATGGATCGGTTTCCGCCTCAATCAATGGTTCCAGGCCCAACAAACCCTCTTTTCGGGCGACGTTGCTCCACCCGACAATTTTTTCAATGATCTCTTTCTGAGCAATTTTTGGAGGAAAGAAAACCCATAGCGCGATCTTGAGAGATCTCATGAATGTAGGCATCGGTGTTTGAATCATGACGGCCCCTACCGTGCCGCCAAAGACTATTATGAATGCGGTAAGCTGAAGCAAGGATCCAATGTGCCCGCCTTCCATGGCATTTCCACCAAGAATGGATCCAAAGGCTATAACAATACCCGCAACAGTCAGAATATCCACACGCTAATTCCTATGCGCAAGATTGTTGCCAATGTCCTGGAGTGACATAATCTGATCCGCCAGACCTGCCTCCACAATAGCCATGGGCATACCATAGACCACACAACTCTGTTCGTCTTGGGCCCACACGACCGATCCACCCTGCTTCAGCAGACGAGCGCCCTCACGGCCATCTGCGCCCATTCCAGTCATAACCACAGCCAATACCTGTCCAGGGAAAATTTTTGCTGCGGATGAAAACGTGACGTCGACGCTCGGCTTGTAAGTCTGGCCTTGCTCGCTATCATGAATACGAACACATACCTTCCCCGAGCGCTGCTCAAGAAGCATTTGCCTTCCTCCTGGAGCCAATAATGCAACTCCCGCTTCCAGAAAATCACCGTCCACGGCCTCTTTCACCTTGATTGCACACAATTTATCCAAACGTTGAGCAAACGCAGGAGTAAAACTGGCTGGCATATGCTGCACAAGCAATAATGGAACCGGAAAATTGGCAGGCAATTTCGACAATACTTGCTGAAGGGCAACCGGCCCCCCGGTTGAAGTTCCTATAGCAACCAATTTGTGGTTTCCAGAATATTTTTTTACAGAAACGCCTATGGTCTCTCTGGGTGGAACATGCTCTTCTTTAGTACGAGCAGCCTTTTGTGTTTCGGATATAAGAGGTGCTCGCTTTAATGCTCCCTGGCGAAGAGCCATTCCCCTCGCCCCGACTGCGCGAACACGGGCACATAACAAACGCTTTGCTTCTTCACGATCCTGAGAGAGATCTTCAAATCTCTTGGGGAGAAAATCCACGGCGCCCGCGTCCAACGCCTCAAGTGTTGCTTGCGCTCCATCAGTAGTAAGTGATGAAAACATCAGCACCGGAGTTGGCTTAGAAGCCATGATGCGACGCACAGCAGTAATTCCATCCATCACCGGCATCTCAATATCCATGGTAATAACATCAGGATTGAGTTTGAGTGCCATTTCAATGGCTTCCACCCCGTTTGAAGCTGTTCCAATAACTTCAATATGAGTGTCGCCGGCTAGAATCTCTGTCACCCGCCTGCGGAAAAAACCGGAGTCATCGACAACCAACACACGAACCTTCATCATGAACTCCTACCAAAACTATGCTGGAATATTTTCTCCATACTTACGCAACAAACAAGGCTTCTCACCTATGGCCGTAGGCATCCATAAGTCCGGGGAAGTCGAGAATAAGCGCAATACGACCGTTTCCGGTAATTGTTGCCCCTGATAACCCCCGCGTACCATGCAACAATGACCCCAAGGGTTTTATTACCACTTCTTCCTGTCCAATGAGATTTTCAACAACACACCCAATACGCTGCGACCCAACGCTGACTACCACAACATATCCTGCTGAACGATGACTATAAGAATCGGCGTCTTTCACTAACCAGTCGTGCAAGTAAAACAATGGGATTGCCTTGTTTCTCACAATCACAACCAATCGACCATCAACTGTATTGGTGCGAGCCTCATCAAGGTTGAATATCTCGCTGACATTAACCAGAGGCATTGCAAATATTTGCTGACCAAGCATTACCATCAATGTCGGCATAATCGCCAGAGTCAATGGCACCTTGATTATGAAACGGCTTCCTTTTCCTAACTTTGATTCAATTTCAACAACACCGTTAAGTTGCGCAATGCGGGTTTTCACCACGTCCATTCCAACGCCACGCCCGGACACATCCGAAATCTGTGTCTTGGTGGAAAAACCCGGAAGAAAAATCAGGTTGTAACAACCGTTATCATCAAGGCGAGCCGCCGCCTCGGAATCCAACAATCCTTTCTCTACCGCCTTGCGGCGCAACACTTCGGCATCCATGCCGGCGCCGTCCTCTTCTATTGACAGCGTGATATGATCCCCTTCCTGCTGGGCAGAAAGAATTACCGTGCCTGCACGCGGCTTACCAGCCGCCAACCGTACATCAGGGGATTCAATACCGTGATCAACGGCATTGCGCACAAGATGGACCAACGGATCCGCGAGGGCTTCTACCAGGTTTTTGTCGAGGTCGGTCTCCTCACCATGAAGCTCCAATATGACTTCTTTATTCAAGCTGCGCGCCAAATCACGGACAACCCTTGGAAAACGGCCAAATACCTTCTTTATCGGCTGCATGCGTGTCTTCATGACAGCATTCTGCAGATCCGATGTCACCAGATCTAGATTTCCTACTACTTGAGCCATTTCTTCATTAACTATGGATGACTTGAGGGTAGCGAGCCGATTGCGCACCAGCACCAGCTCTCCCACCAGGTTCATAATGTCATCCAGGCGCTTCGTATCGACACGTACCGTCGTATCCGCAGGTGGCTGCGCTGTATCCTTGCCGGCAGCGGATGGCTGACTTGCCGCTGCCTTGTCTTCCGTCTTGGTCGATCGAATCTCTGTAGGACGGGACTCACTTACAGGAGGGGTTACAGGTTTACTCAGTGGTATATCCTGTGACTTTTCTGGAGCACCATTGAGCTTATCAAGTAACGCCTCGAATTCTTCATCCGTAATCGTATCGGATGAAGGTGATGTACTCGATGAAGGTGGAATATCTATAGTATTCTTTGATGGGGAGCCAGTGTGAGCACCCTGTCCATGCAATTGATCAAGAAGAGCCTCGAATTCGTCATCTGTAATATCATCACCACCAGCTACCATTGTTTGCCCTGGTGAATCCATGGGCAAGGCGGCTTCAACAACATCATCCATCAAGACTTCGGCGATTGGCTCCGCAATAGGCTCGGGCACCGCTGCAAATGTGCCTGGCTTGTCGTTTACGGCTTCGTTATCGCTCTGAGGTTGTGCCAGAATATCCAGATTTTTGAGCAATGAAGGATCGGCTGGCGAGGGATCCTCACCAGATCGCACTTGCTCCATCATGGCCTTAACAAGGTCAAGGACAGTTAAAATAACATCCATGAGCTGGGCATCAACCAGACGCTTGCCCTGCCGGAGGGTATTAAAAACGTCCTCGGCACGATGGCATACGGCAACTAATGCAGTCAGATTTAGAAATCCGGCACCGCCTTTGACCGTATGAAACCCTCTAAACACCGCGTTTAGAAGATCGCTGTCACGTGGGCGCTTTTCAAGATCCACAAGTTGCTCGCCCAGTTTCTCAAGAATTTCGCCGGCCTCAACCAGGAAGTCCTGGAGAATGTCATCATCCGTATCAATCGCCATCTTTTGACACCTCAGAATCCAAGACTGGAGAGCAAGTCATCAACGTCATCCTGGCCGGACACTCTGTCCTTGTGGCTGTCACAGCCAGGGATGCGTGGCCCATCACCTTCTATAGAACTTTTATTTACACCCGATTTCTCCACTGTAACCATTCTTTGGCCTGAGATACGAATAAGCTCAACTAAACCACTCTCAACCTCCTGTACCATATTAATAACCCGGCGGATGATTTGCCCTGTCAGATCCTGGAAATCCTGGGCCATCATCACATCTGACAAATGCTCATGAATATGCTCGGCGTTGCGCGCCGTCCAGACCATGAATTCTCCAATTTCTCCGCTCAATTCTCTAAACTCATTGACAGGCATTTGGCGCTGCCTGAAACGGTCCCACTTTTTCTCTAAGGTTGACGACTTCTCCTTTAACTGCTCAGAGATGGGGAGGGCTTTTTCAACTGCATTAAGCGTTCTGTTCGCGGATTGTTCAGTCATCGTTATGACATAGTTAAGTCTTTCCTTGGCGTCAGGGATATCACTTTCAGCCAAAGACAAAATGCGCGAATCAACCTGGAAGCTGTTCAATGTCTCATGGAGCTGCCTGGTCAGCTTGCCGACCTCCTGAAAAAGAGATGACTCACGTAACTTTGTGATTTCATCAATAAGGCGATCGACTTCATCCTCATTTCCTTCAGCGATGGATTCGGCAAGGGCCCGGGCCATAGACAGGCATTTATCCATATGGTTGCTCATTTCGCTCATCACTAATCCTTGCTGGTGTCATCATGAAATCAATCTATCAACTCATTTAGCCGATTCAATTCTCTCGAATATCTTGTCTATCTTTTCTTTCAAGGTTGCTGCCGTGAATGGCTTTACAACATAACCATTAACTCCAGCCTGTGCCGCCTCGACTATTTGTTCGCGCTTTGCCTCGGCAGTAACCATCAACACTGGAAGCGTTGCCAACTTTGGATCGGCACGCACCGCTTTTAGAAGGTCGATTCCCTGCATTCCAGGCATATTCCAGTCTGTAATAAGGAAATCAAATCCACCTGCCTGCAACATAGGCAGCGCCGTTTTACCATCATCTGCTTCACTGGTATTATTAAAGCCAAGATCGCGCATCAAATTTTTAATGATGCGCCTCATTGTGGAGAAATCATCCACAATGAGAATCGTAACTACTCACCCCCCCTCATACGAAAAAAAGTTACAAAAACACTTGACAGGATTTTCCTGCCTAAAAAACCACTTTCCCATCTCAATGTAAAACCTGCGCATTAGGGTCGCTGACAAAGTCCTGGGGCTCTTTGCGGGATGATCGTGTCAGTTTGCGCCGAAAAAATCATTATCGTTTGATCTGCGCCGTTTCAAAGCGTCTAAAAATGCCGTGTTATCCTTGGGTTACTTTAAACGTGGCGCCGCCCTCTGCATGTCCAGCCTAGACAAAACCTCCGTCAGAAACGAAGTCAACCGGTTGAGGGCTGATTTTGAGCGGCTCGGTGGCGACGGTCACCTTACGCGCGAAGTGAAGGTGCTGATGAGCAGCATGCTCATGATCATTGATCTGATGCTCGCCATTTTTCTTGAACGGACGACCAAGAAAGACAGCCGTAACTCCAGCAAGCCCTCCTCTCAAACGGAAAAAGATGACTCGTCGTTGAATCATCTGGGAAGCAACGGCAAGGGCAAAATAGAAAATGACGCGCAGGCTAAAAACACGCGGATCAAAGAACGCGTGACTCTCTCTAGAGTGCGCTCCTGCGAGGTCTGTGGCGAAGATCTGAATAACACGCCCTGCCTTCATCATGAAAGACGGACAAAGATCGACATTGTCTTTGAGAAAGTCATTGAGCACGTGGATGCAGAGGTTAAGAAATGCCCGGCATGTGATGCGACGGTCAAAGGAAAATTCCCGGCCGATCTGCACGGTCCGTTGCAATATGGCGATGGATTGAAGGCGTTCGTCATCAATTTACTGGTGTGTCAGATGGTCGCATTGCATCGCGTGCAAAAACTGGTGAACTCGATGATCGGGGTCATGATCTCTGAAGCCAGCTTTCTGGCCTTTGTGCTTCGACTTCATTGCGCCTTAGCGCGTTGGGAGCAGAACGCCATCCAACAGTTGCTGCTAGCGCCCTCCCTGCATGTGGATGAAACCTCCCTTCGAGTGGATAAACAGAACCACTGGATCCACGTTTACTCGGCGGGGGAGATCACTCTCAAGTTTTTGCACCGCAGGCGGGGCACGGAGGCCATCAAATCAATTGATATTATTCCGCGCTACGGCGGCGCTATTATTCACGATTGCTGGGCATCCTATTTGTCCTATGATCACTGCGATCACGGGCTGTGTGGTTCGCATCTGCTGCGCGAATTGACGTTCATTATCGACGCCCATAACTACGCGTGGGCGCGCCACCTGAAGCGCCTTTTACAGGAGGTCTGTGCCACGGTCTCCAAAAGCACGGAAAAAAGATTGACCGATGTTGCACTGGCCCGGCTACAAAAGCGCTATCGCACCATTCTTACGCGGGCAGAAAAAGAGCTGCCGCCCATCCCCCAAAAACCCAGCGGAAAGCGCGGCAAAGTCGCCAAATCGGACGCGCACAATCTGCTGGAGCGCTTGAGAAAACATGAATCCTCCGTCCTGCTGTTCGCCAAAAACCCGCATGTCTCTTTCACCAACAACCGTGCCGAGCGTGATTTGAGAATGGCCAAGGTCAAGCAAAAGGTCTCAGGCTGTTTCCGGGCAGTGCTTTATGCCCAGGCCTATTGCCGAATATCAAGCTATCTGCAAACGATGGCCAACAAAGGGCATAACCCGCTGATCGCTATTCAGATGGCTTTGGCGGGTGAATTCGATATGGAGGGGTGAGTAGTTACTGAGAATCTTCATGTTCTTGTCCAAAGCAACCTCCAATCCTGACTCAAAGAGTGATTAGGGGCCGTTAAGGAATAACCAGTGCTTTTCTGGTTAAGCCTTTACGGCCCCTTATGCCGTTCCCACCACTCTAAATGTACAGATTAATTTTGAACGACGGCTTAATGATTTCACTAACCATCGATCTTACTTTTTTACAACTTCCTTAATTTTCCGCTCTCCATTGGCTGAGACGGGCCTGTAAACGTATCAATGCCTGACTATGAATCTGGCTCACTCTCGACTCGCTTACACCAAGCACAGCCCCGATCTCACGCAAATTGAGTTCTTCGTCATAATAGAGGGCCATAACCAGACGCTCCCTTTCCGGCAATCCAGCAACTGCCTCTGATAAACTCTTTTTGAAATCATCCCTTTGCAAGCCTTCGAGTATTCCTGGGTTTTTATCGGCAAACTGTGAAGCCACCGCCTCATCATCCACCCCCATATCCTCGAAACTCATCACCAAATACCCGCTCGCGTCCTGAAGCATCTGGTGATATTCATCGAGGGATATCTCCAAAATCCCAGCCACCTCGCTGTCACGGGCATCACGTCCCTTGATGTTTTCTATCATGCGCACGGCTTCCGCCACTTTTCTTGCCTTGCGATGCACGGAGCGTGGCGCCCAGTCATTTTTACGGATTTCATCCAGCATCGCACCACGAATGCGAATACCGGCATATGTCTCAAAACTTGCCCCCTGCGTCGCATCATAGTTACGTGATGCTTCCAAAAGACCGATCATGCCAGCCTGTATCAGGTCATCGGCCTGTACACTGGGCGGTAGGAGACTCATCAGGTGATAGGCGATCCGCTTTACCAGAGGAGCATGTTGTGCGACGGTGTCATCCCTGTCATCGGTGTGCATACGGGTATACATAGCGAGTCCGTTCATAACGACATCATCCTATAGTTTTGGTTGGTCTGAATCAGCCGCTCGACGAAAAACTCGAGATGCCCCCCGGCTGTTACCGTCACAGGCCAATTATCGGCCTTTAGTGCCAGTTTCTTGAATGCCATGGCAGACTTGCTGCGCGGATACGCATCAACTACCGGACGCTGCTTTTGGACTGCTTTGCGCAGATAGTCGTCATAGGGAACTACCCCCATAAAATCAACTGTAGCATCGAGATAACGATCTACAACCTTGACTATTTTGTTATACACATCACGCCCCTCCTGAATACTGTGCACCATATTGGCGAGGATACGGAAACGATGCATACCATAATCACGATTTAGAAGTTTTATCAGTGCGTAGGCATCGGTCAGAGATGCCGGCTCATCACACACCACTACGATAACCTCCTGCGCTGCCCGGCTAAAACTGACCACACTTTCTGAAATACCGGCAGCGGTGTCGATCAGCAATACATCCAGGGTTTGGCTCAACTCGCTAAAAGCGCGTATTACACCGGCATGCTGCGCGGGACTGAGCTCCGCCATGCTTTTCAAGCCGGAAGATGCGGGCACAATAGATAGCCCGCTAGATGCAGGGAGAATGACTTCTTCCAGTGTACGTTCGCCACTGATGACGTGAGAAAGATTGTAGATGGGGTGCAATCCCAGCAATACGTCAACATTTGCCAGCCCCATATCCGCATCCATCAGCAACACTGACTTTCCTTCGTTGGCCATCGCAAGGCCAAGATTCACGGATACATTGGTTTTACCGACGCCGCCTTTGCCACTGGTAACCGCGATAACACGCACAGGCCTGTGATGGGCCATACGGCGCAACCCTTCGGCCTGATCCCCGATCAAATCACGATGCGCTTCAGACATGAGCATGTGCTGCCACCTTTTCGACGGGCACTGATAATGCTTCATCCTCAAGTGATGATGCCGCTTGTTGCATGATGGCCACGCTGCGGCTCACCAAGGTATGAGCACGAGCATTATGCAAATCTTCCGGAACACGCTGACCATCGCTGATGTAGGCAACGGGCAAATCGTGCTGAATGGTGACACTCAATGCGCTGCCAAGGCTGGTGGCTTCGTCCAGCTTTGTGAATATGCAGCCATCCAGAGTCATCCCCTGAAATGCGCGAATGGTTTCATCCAGCCCCGACAGTCGTGTGGTGGTGGATAGTACCAAGTAGGTTTTAATGCGCGGCATGCGTCCACCACTACCATTGAGAACAGCGAATTGCGCGGACAGCCGCACATCACGCTGGCCCATCCCGGCGGTATCTATCAATATGAGCCGCCGGTCACTCAGCTCTGCCAGTATCTGTTGCAGTTCGGCTCTGTCAGCGGCAACCCGCACGGGAACATTCAATATCCTTCCGTAAGACTTCAGGTGCTCATGTGCGCCGATACGGTAGTTATCGGTTGTCACCAGTGCAACATGGCGCGAACCATGCCGCAAGGCATAATGCGCCGCCAGTTTGGCCACTGTTGTGGTCTTGCCGACGCCGGTCGGACCCACCAATGCAACAATGCCGCCCTGGGTAAGAATGTCATCATCTGTTACCTGCACCTGGTGAGCCAGCACCCCCAGCGCCCGCCGCCATAACAACTCAAACTGCGGCGCCTGTGTGATTTCCAGGGGAATCTCATCCACTACCTGGCGGCACAGAGTCGCGCTTAGCCCCATCCTCATGAGGCGCTGAAACAATTCAGCCTGCTGAGGATGACGCCGCGCGAGGTCGCCCCACGCCAGACCGGACAATTGATTTTCCAGCAAACCGCGCAAGTTCCTGAGTTCACTCCACATCTCATCCAGCGCAGGCTTTGGCGTGCCGGATGAAACAACACCCTCTTTGCGATCCTTTTCGTGAGAGTCTTTAAGAACCTGTTCCGATATAAAATCCAGGCTTATCCCTTCATCCTCATCATCCTGCTCCGAGGGCAATGCGGCAGCGGTTTCATAAAGTGATTTTTTTGTTTGTGCAGGTTGCGCGGCAGAAGATTGTTTGCCTGGTGTGCCGCGATGCAGCTCCACAGCAGGGTGAAATTGATTGGGAACACGGGACACATTCGACCCCGAAGATAACAGATCGGCATTGTTCACCATAGCTTCGTCGTAGTCGATTGCAGAGACTATTTCCACGCCGCCTTCGACACGCCGGTTGGAAAGTATCACCGCATCCGGCCCAAGCTCATCGCGTACTTTACGTATCGCCTGGCGTATGTCGGGGGCGAAAAAGCGTTTCATTTTCATTCCACATGCCTTTTATT
>JAKFXX010000001.1 GCA_021731145.1 Gammaproteobacteria bacterium
ACCCAGCCCTCCCCGCCCAACTCGCGGCCCGCCGCCACGGCCTCATCGACGCTGCGTGCCACGCGGCCACTGGGAATAGGGATGCCGTACTCAGCGAACAATTGTTTGGTCTGGTATTCGTGAAGGTTCATGTTTGTCGCACCGCTTGCCTTTTGATTCGAATGGGAAACAATAACAAACCGCGTCCATGAGGAGAAGCGTGCATGGTAAAATTATCCGCAATCAACGAAAACCAAGGTGAAACGCATGCTAAAGGGAGCTATACCCATCAAAAGAATGAGCCTATTGGGTATATTAATCTGGATCACCGTCGCGATCCTCGGCGCATCCGCCGTGGGCGGCATCGCGCTGCACCGCGGCGAGTCCATCAACAGCCTGTGGTTTATAGTCGCCGCAGTGTGCGTATATGCCATTGGTTACCGGTTTTACAGCGCCTTTATCGCCGCCAAGGTATTGGTTTTGGATGAAACCCGCGCCACCCCGGCCGAGCGCATCAACGATGGCCGCGATTTTGTGCCCACCAACAAATGGGTGGTGTTCGGCCATCACTTCGCCGCGATTGCCGGGCCGGGGCCATTGATTGGTCCGACTCTGGCCGCACAATTCGGTTACCTGCCCGGTACGCTGTGGATCCTGATCGGCGCGGTACTGGGTGGCTGCGTGCAGGACTTTGTCACGCTGTTCTTCTCCATACGCCGCAATGGCCGTTCTCTGGGCCAGATGGCCCGCGACGAGCTTGGGCCGATCGGCGGCGTGGCCGCGCTCGTGGGTGTGATGATGATCATGATCATCCTGATCGCTGTGCTGGGACTGGTGGTGGTCAATGCCATGAAGCACAGCCCATGGGCCACGTCCACGGTGGCGGCGACTATTCCTATCGCCGTTCTAATCGGATTGTACATGCGCAATATCCGCCCTGGCCGGGTGCTGGAGGCCACGTTGATCGGCGTTGCCCTGCTGCTGATTGCGGTAGCGGGCGGCGGGTGGCTGGATCACCAGCCAGTTCTGCGCCAGTGGTTTGATTATGATGGCCCACAGCTCGCGCTGATGATAATTGCCTACGGCTTTGTCGCGGCGGTGGTGCCAGTATGGCTGCTGCTGGCGCCGCGCGATTATCTCTCCACCTTCATGAAGATCGGCACCGTGCTTGCCTTGGCGATTGCCATCGTGATTCTGCGCCCCGAGGTCAAGATGCCCGCGCTTACGCAATTCATCGACGGCACCGGCCCGATTTTCGGCGGAGCGTTGTTCCCCTTCGTCTTCATCACCATTGCCTGCGGCGCGATTTCCGGCTTTCACTCACTGATTGCTTCCGGCACCACGCCTAAACTGCTTGCCAATGAAACAGATGCGCGCTTCATTGGTTATGGCGCGATGATGATGGAATCTTTTGTTGCCATCATGGCGATGATCGCGGCCACCGTGCTCGATCCTGGCGTCTATTTCGCTATCAACAGCCCGGCGGGCATTGTCGGCAAGGAGGCTGCAGATGCAGTCGCCAAGATCAATAGCTGGGGTTTCCCTGTGAGCGTGGCGCAGATGGAGCAGCTCGCAGCAAGTATGGGCGAAACCAGCCTGTTCGCCCGCACGGGCGGCGCGCCATCATTCGCCGTGGGCATGGCCAGTATCTTCGCCAGCGCCTTCGGTAACGCCTTTCTCGCCCTGTGGTATCACTTCGCCATCATGTTCGAAGCGCTGTTCATCCTCACCACGCTGGACGCAGGCACACGTGTGGGCCGCTTCATGCTCCAGGATATGCTCGGCAACATTTACAAACCGCTGGGGCGCACCAGTTGGTATCCCGGCGTGCTGCTCACCAGCTCGCTGGTGGTCGGCGCATGGGGCTATTTTCTCTATATGGGCACACTCGATCCGCTGGGCGGCATCAACAGCCTATGGCCGTTATTCGGCATCGCCAATCAGATGCTGGCGGCAATAGCCCTATGCGTGGGCACCACCATTCTTATCAAATCCGGCAAGCGCCGTGCAGGACGCACAAGTGCCGGTCGCTTCCGGCATCCTGCCTCTGGCGACACTTGTGCATCCCTGCACATCGCAAGCGACGGCAGGGATGGCGGGAGCGGCCTGCGCTACGCCTGGGTCACTGCCCTGCCCCTGGCCTGGCTGGTGACCGTCACTAGCGCCGCCGCATGGGAAAAGCTATTCAGCCCCGAACTGCGGGTAGGCTTCCTCGCTCACGCCAAGGATCTGGCTGAAAAACTGGCTGCAGGCACCCTGCCACCGGATAAAATGGCCACGGCGCCCCAATTGATCTTTAATGATTATGTGGACGCCGCCCTTACCGCGTTCTTCTTGATCACTACATGGGTGCTGGTGCTGGATACGCTACGCGTGTCTTACCGCATCGCCACTGGCGGCGCCCATCCGCCCTCATCTGAGGCGCCACATGAGCCGAGCCGGTTGGTGGAAGATTGGGTGCGGGATTAAAGAATAATTCGATAATGACTGCACTGAAAAATTCACTTCGAAAATTCTGGTACGGATTGCGACACGTCAGCGGTGACGACGCCTACGAACGCTATCTGGAACATTGGCACGCCCACCACGCTACGGAAGGAGCTTCGCCCCTGGATCGCAAGGCATTTTTCAGGGCTGAGCAGGAACGTAAATGGAATGGGGTAAAGCGCTGTTGTTAGCGGGAAAATACTATTTTATGTATTTTGGTTCATTGTGCCACCCGCATCCGCCAGAAACGGTGCAAACAAATGGCGAATCTCATCAAGAGAGTCATTGATGGTATACGGCATCACCTTGGCAAAAAGGTCAAGGAGGATCACGGCGTTCACGGCGGCATCCCTTTCGCTGGCGGCGCGCAGCCGGGCGGCAAGTGCACTATTAATGATTTGAAGATTGCGGTAAATTTTCACCAGACCATCCAATTCAAGATCCGCCTCTCCCCCCTGTTTGTGCAAAAAATACTGCGCCAGCAAATACATGGAGGTAGCACGGTAGATGGTTTCGTCCTCGCTTGCAAAGGGAAGATGAAAGCGTGCCATAGGCTTGAAAAATTCAGCATGCGGACAAGCGCTGGTTGCCATGACCAAGCCCAGCAGCGAGCTGACACCAGCCTGCATGGTGGTATCTTTTGAGACTACTCGCTCCGGCGTCGTGACCTCCAGATGCACCTTGTCGTAAGACCACAGACCTCCACACTCCTCTGTCAACTTAACCAGATTCACGGCAACTGGACAGTGCGGGTGAGTCTTGGCATTCAATGGACAATTCGGGCATTGATGAAAACCCAGTGATGTCCAGGCCGGTACATTTTTTGGGTTGCTTTCGACCTGTTCCAGAGAGCGTGGGTTTAGAGATAAAGTGAAATCCAAACTGCCACCGTCTGGAAAACAAAATCGATATTGGATGTCCAGGGTTTTTATTTCTTTGCTCATAACAATTACCCTTTCATAAGACTATCTGCCCTGGAATTATAAAAGAAGCTTCTAAATATCATCTTCTTCCATAACCACCGAACCATCCTCCCCCCAATTGACCTTGGTCAATCCTGGATATTGCATTTCCAATTTCCGAATGGCAGCACTCTGCCTGTGAAGAATTTCCCGCTGTCGCCTGACCTGGTCGGCAAGACGGCGATTTTCCACAAGAATAGATCGGTGCAACAAGGCATGCTCTACGGTTGCCTGAAGATCATAATCATCCCAGGGTTTTCTGACGAATCTAAAAATTTCCGCTTCGTTAATGGCACCTAATAATCCCTGCATATCAGCATAACCACTGATAATGATTCTCATTGATTCAGGCTGTAGTTTCTTTACTTCGCATAAAAAATGAACACCGTCCATATCAGGCATGCGGTAATCAGAGATTATCAGATCAAAAATTGCCACTTGAGCTCTTCTAAGGGCTTCATGAGGATTTGAAAACAGCTCAACATCTTGATCATTGCCGCTCAAAACACGCCGCAGTGCACGTAGGATATTGTCCTCATCATCCACCACCATGATCCGGTTCATGTTTACACTCACTTTGTTTCTACATGGATCAGCAATGCTTTACCAGCGTCACGCTCAAATGACTTTATTTTTTCGATCAACGCCCCCGTCAGTCGATATCCCTTTGTCAGGAGTAGTATGCCATCCAGATTAACAAGATCGCGCGCGAGCACCATGCCCTCACGCAGGTTGTCAGAGGTTAGTTTCACCTCTCTCCCCAAGGGTACCTGGTGAGGAAGGCTATCTAGCAGTTTCACAAAAGCGTCAACCACTACCGGGTCATAACGTTGCCCACGGTTACTGAGAATAAAAGCACGCGCATCGACAGGAGAAACAGGTTCATCAAGCAAGGTTCCAATCAACAATGCGTCATAGTCATTGACTACTGCCAGAACACGCGAACCCATGGGTATCCGGTCTCCAAATAAAAGATCAGGATATCCCTTGCCATCAAACCGTTCGTGATGGGACCGAATAATTTTAGCGGCGCCTTCCAGGGGTTCCAGAGCAAGCAAGGCAGCCTCTCCCATGACGGGATGCTTTTCCATCTGGGCTTTCTCTTGTGGAGACAGCCGGATATAGGGGCGATTAATCAGTGCATCGGATAGGCCGATTTTGCCGATATCGTGCAACAATCCTGCAAAATAGATATTCTCAACTTCTTCATCCGCCAAACCCATTTGTTGCGCCAGCGTACGCGCCTGTTCGGCGACACGCCGTCCATGACCGGCGGCGCTGCCCTCGCGCATTTCCACAAGATTGGCAAATACCGGGATTGCAGTCACATAACTGCGCCTCAATTCATTAAAGGCCAGATCCAGCATATCTGCGGTTTGCTGTATCTCCGCCGTGCGAGCCTGCACCATCTTTTCCAGATTGGTATTAAACTCCCTCAACTCTTCGTTCTGTTTACGCGTCAGCTCCTCGAGGCGCCGCTTCTCGTGCTCCAGAAATTTTTTTTCCAGGGCATTTTGCACAGTCATCTTGATATCATTATCCTCCCATGGCTTGCTGAGGTAACAATAGATGCGCCCCTGGTTGACAGCGGTAATGGTTGAGGTCAAGTCAGAATAACCCGTCAGCAGGATCCGAACAGTATCCGGCCACCGTTTGGCCACCTCCGAAAGGAATTTTGCGCCGTCCATTTCAGGCATGCGCATATCTGAAATTATCAAGTCTATATTTTCTTGGCCCATGACCTCCATGCCTTGAACTCCGCTCTGGGCGGTAAGAATGCGATAGCCCAGAGGACGGAACAGGCGCCGCAGAGATGAGAGGATGTTCTCTTCATCATCGACCAGCAACAATGTTGGCGTAAAGGCTTTCTCCATCACCTGCGGCTCCATCGTATTCATTGTCTGCACGTCCTTTTACTATCATTCTCTGTCGGCTTATGGAGCCGTGTTGCCCAGTTCATCATGTATATTTACATGCCGCACCGGGATCCATACCTTAAAGCTCGTTCCCTTGCCGGCTTCACTCTGCACTTCTATTCGCCCGCCATGTTTATTCACAATCCCATAAGACAGCGACAACCCCAAGCCCGTCCCCTTCCCTACCGGCTTGGTGGTGAAAAATGGCTCAAAAATTCTCTTTATGTTTTCAGGCGGTATACCTTTCCCTGTATCGTACACCTCCACCCATACCCAATCGTCCTGCTTTCCCGTACGCAGGATGATGGTTCCACGATCCTCGATAGCATGAGCGGCGTTCACCAACAGATTCATAAACACCTGATTCAACTGAGAGGCCAGGCATTCCACCAGCGGCAAATCACCATACTCCTTTATCACTTTTGCCTTATATTTTATTTCATTGTGAGCAATGTTAAGTGTGCTATCCAAGCCTTTGTGCAGGTCTATTGACTGCCATTCGGCCTCATCGACATGCGAAAAATCCTTTAGATCCTGAACGATATCCTTTACTCGTTTCACGCCCCCCAGAGACTCTTTAATGAGCTCTGCTATGTCCACTTTGAGGAATTCCAGGTCCGTTTCATTCTTGATCGTTTGAACATCCTGCACTTCCTTGGCGTTTCCGGGAAGGAGTGCCTCTACTTTCGCATACGCATCAATAACCCTAAACAGGTCTCCCACATAGTTATTCAACGAACCAAGATTCGAGCTGACATAACCTACCGGGTTGTTGATTTCATGTGCTACACCCGCCGCCAACTGACCGATTGATGCCATTTTCTCGGACTGCAATAATTGACTTTGGGCTTCCTGTAGTTGCTTGATCAGAGATTGCTGCTGCTCTTTTTCGGACCGCAAGACCTCCTCCATTTTCTTGCGCTCGTCAATGTCAACCATGGAGCTCACAATCTCCAGAGGGTTATTTTTTTGATCTCGTATTAAGCGCAGGGTGTCATGAACCCATAAATAATTTCCGTTTTTATGCCGGAAACGGTATTCGTGCATTTGTTGACCATCTACCAATATCCTGGAAAGGCTTGAAAATATATGTGTTATATCGTCTGGATGTATGTGATTAAACAAAAAATTATGATCTTCGAGCATTTCACGCGGTTCATAACCAAAAACCCGGGTCAGGTTTTCACTGACAAAAGTGACTCTAAAATCACCTGAAGGTACGCTGCTGCATATGATGGTCGAACTATTGTCAATCAAATGTTGTAATCGAGCGCTGGTTTTGGCGAGATTTTGCTGTGCCTCTTTGCGAGCCACTATGTCTTTCATCAAAGCATGATTACTATCTCGAAGCGCCTCCAATAGTTCATTTCTCTCCAATATATCTATCACATCCGAAGCGAGCATATTCATAATAATTTCATCATCTTCAGAAAATGATCTTCCCTTGGCATTATTGGCCAGATAAATCACACCTTTCGTAACTCCATTAACCTTGAGAGGGAGGCCAAGTAGACTTTTCATTATCGGATGGCCAGATGGAAATCCGCATGAGCGCGGATCACTGGAAATATCGTCAACTCGAGTCGCTTTACCCTCATGATAAAAAGCGCCAAGCAAACCTTTCCCGGCCGGCATCTCTCCTATGTTATTCTTTTCCTTATCAGATAGTCCTTGCGTTATAAAATCCTTCACGCGGCCTTCCTTGTCTAAAATAGAAATGGCCCCGTAATCCACTCCGGTTACTTCCATAAAATTCTTGATGATATCCATATAAAGTGTATTGATGTCGCCGCCACGGCGCATTTTATCGTCAGCTTCCCTGATGCCTGCCACTGCCGAATTAATGAGCGACATGCGTATATTAATGCTTGAAAGGCTGGTTATATTATTTTCAAGCCCATGAATTTTGGTGCGCGCTCCCGTGATCATTCTGTTAATGATTTTGGCAAGATCCGCTAACCTATTATTACCATTCTCTGGAACGCTTACAGTCCAATCATCCTCTTCCATCATATAATTAACAACGGAGATTATTTCTTCTATACGTGATTCATTTGAGTTAATGGTTTTTCTAGTGTTGGATGTGTACATTTTTTAATTGCCTCGATATTCAATCAAAAGCAATGGATGCATTGAGATGTTCTATCTCGGCCAGAATTGCTTCACACTTGCCTAAATCCAATCCGATCCTTTGCCTCGCACCAAGCGACATATATGACAGAAGCAGTTCTTTATCGCCCTTGCCCTCGGCTATTGTGGACAGGATATCAGCGATATGCACCAGATCGACAACGGGGGAATGTTCCCCCTGATCTGGCGCATGGTGCCTCTCAATAGCCGCCCGTATCGGTGATGGAAAATTCCAGTGCGCTGCCAATTTGGCGCCAACCATGGTGTGATCCACCCCAAATACTGTAGCTTCGGCTTCCAAGACTGAACAACACTCAACATTGCGATACTGTCTCACCTTGGAAAATTCTGTGGGAAAACAGACCTCCAGAACCAGCTTCCCAATGTCATGCAATAGCCCGGCAGTAAAAGCCAGGTTCTGCTCATAGCCATGATGCCTTGCCAAGACCTTGGCTGCGGTTCCGACATATAATGCATGCTTCCAAAGAGCTGTGTAATCAATGGTTTCTTTCTGCATTCGAGGAGAAAAAAACATATAAACAGTCGCTGTAATGGCAACATTGCGGATGGTGTACATCCCCAAAACGACACAAGCCTCTTTAATGGAAGTTATTTCTCCTGAAAATCCATAAAAAGGTGAATTGGCAATCCTCAGTATCCGAGCAGACAGGCTTTGATCCTGGCTAATTTTCTTTTCCAGCGTAGCAAGATCACATCCCTCGCTGTCTATCATTCTCAGCACTTCCATGGCAACCGTGGAAAGGGAAGGTAGCTTCTGGATGACCTGATCGATCTGTTCGTTACTGATCACGATTGCGCTCATGTTTTCGTGGCATCATCACTAAAATCACACCGCCCACCTGGCAGGCATGCAACAATGGACTGCAATGCACCTCAACGTGACGCTCTTCCTCAAGCTCCGCAGTACAGCTTACAGGGTTCTTTTGTTCAGACGCATACCGATATATTCCATGCATGGATGCGGGCAGAACATCACCTGCAAGTTGCCCTACCAGCCCGGCGCCATTACCAAACATTTTCTGAGCAGCGCGATTAGCCACAGCAATTACTTTGTCTCCTCCAATCCCAAGAACAGCCACCGGCAGCTCTTCCAGCACTTTTTGGGAAATCTGCAGCGCACGTAAATTAAACTGTGCCTCGCGATTCTTTTCATCGTAACGCTTTTCTAAATCATGATTAAGGTTCATCAACTCATTATTTGCAGCGCTCAAATTATCTGATGCACACCCATTCTCCATTCGCAATTCAAAATCCCGAAACGCTTCCTGAACATTGGCACGCAACAGATCATCATCCCATGGCTTTGTCAGAAACTTATAGATGGCGCCCTTGTTGATGGCATCGGTGATGGATTCGAGCTCGGTATACCCGCTGAGCACCATGCGTATGGTGTCTGGATATAATTCTTTAACCCTGCTGAGAAATTGCGTGCCCGTCATCTCCGGCATACGTTGATCCGAGATGATCACGTTCACAGTGTTGTTAGCCAAAATTTCCAGTCCGCTCGCACCGCTGTTTGCTCTTAAAATACAGTAACCATCACGACGAAAAAGACGCGCCAACGAAGAAAGGATGTTTTCTTCGTCGTCTACCAATAGCAAAGTTCTTTCCATTTGTTTCCGATGATTTCTTCTAAAGGCAATAGCCTGGGAGCGCTGGCATGACCCATCTACTATTGTTATCTTGTGGGTAATGCGCTCGCCAGGCAGGGTTAATTACCTACTGTTGTCGGCAAAAAAACAAAAAACTTGATCATGAGCATAGCTTCTGCCCCCGCAATCTGGCTGGATCGGCATGGGTATCCTCATCGGCGTTTGATTCCACCGGGCATTCAGCCGTGCCACTCGCTGACCAACGTCGATTGACAGGACAATGTGGGGTCGCCTTTGAAAACGGAGAATAAAGCACGGCAGGGACGCTTCCCTGGCAGCCGACTCTGCTTTACAATAAAACAGATGAACATACCTCGCCTGATCGCCCACCGCGGCTACACCAAACATTATCCCGAAAATACCCTGATCGGTATCGAAGCCGCATTGCAGGCCGGGGCCTGCTTTATTGAATTTGATGTACAGCTCACCAAGGATGGTGTGCCGGTGCTGAGTCACGATGACACCCTCACACGCACTGCAGGCATTGAGCAGCGTCTGCTATCGCTAAACCTGGCGCAACTCGAAGGCATTCATGTCAACGAAAGCGCCCGCTTCGGGGATACGTTTAAAGACGTTGCCATCCCTACTCTCGCAGAGATGGTTGCATTAATCCAGCGCTGGCCGCACGCCACGGCTTTTGTCGAAGTCAAGGAGGAGAGTCTCCGTGAATTTGGCATTGAGAATACGGTGAAGGCGGTGATGAAGGTACTGGAGCCTGCCCGTAAACAATGCGTACTGATTTCTTATGACAAGCTTGCCATACGCTGTGCTCGGGCCATGGGTGTGCACCGTATCGGCTGGGTACTGCATGAATGGAATAATGCCAGCCGCGCCACCGCCACTGAACTCGCCCCGAATTATCTGTTCTGCAATCACACCAAGATACCTGCTACTGATATCCTGTGGCCAGGCCCTTGGCGGTGGGCGCTCTATGAGGTCACCAATCCCGAGATAGCCATGGTGCTCGGCAACCGTGGTGCTGACCTGATCGAAACCATGGCCATTGGTGAGATGTTGAAATATCCGCCGTTGCGTAAACGAGGCTGTTTTGCTTCGGATAAATAATCTTCCCGCGTACTTGTAGGCGCACCCTACAATTTTTTGGCCATGATGAAATACGATCTGGTAGTCATAGGCGGCGGCATTCATGGTGCGGGCATCGCCCAGGCCGCCGCCGCGCGGGGCTTTTCGGTGCTGGTGCTGGAGCAAAGCGGTCTCGCCAGCGGCACGTCCAGCCGCTCCAGCAAGCTCATTCATGGTGGTCTGCGTTATCTGGAGATTGGACAGTTTGGGTTGGTGCGAGAATGTTTACAGGAACGCGCCTTGCTGCTCAAGCTGGCGCCGGATCTGGTTCGGCTGCAACCGTTTTATATCCCCGTCTACCATAATACCACGCGTCGCCCCTGGCAATTGCGCGCGGGCCTGAGCCTGTACGCCGTGCTGGGCGGGATGGACAAGGCAACACGCTTTCACACCCTGCCCCGCCGTGCCTGGGCCAATCTCGACGGGCTGGACACCACCCAGCTCCAGGGCGTATTTCAATACTGGGACGGCCAGACCGATGACGCAGCACTCACCCGCGCCGTGATGCACTCGGCCCAGGAATTGGGCGCCCAGTTGAGCATGCCATCAACCTTCACTGGCGCGGAGATTGGCCCACGAGGCTGCACTATTCATTATGTGCATAACGGCCAAACGCAGAGCTGCGAGGCGTCAGTTCTGGTCAATGCCACAGGGCCTTGGGTCAACCACGTGCTCGATAAGATCACCCCTGCCCCGGCACAACTGAACGTTGAACTGGTGCAAGGCACGCACATTATTGTGGACGGTGAAATCACCAAAGGCATCTACTATGTGGAGGCCCCGCGCGACCAGCGCGCGGTGTTTGTCATGCCCTGGCAGGGGAAGATCATGGTGGGCACGACCGAAACCGCATATCACGGCGACCCCGCCAGAGTGCGACCGCTGCCGGGAGAAAAAGATTATCTGCTGGAAACGCTGGCACATTATTTTCCGCTCTATCGCTCACCTCAGCAGCGCGAGATTCTGTCCGCTTTTGCCGGTCTGCGCGTCCTGCCCTCCGGCACAGGGACGGCGTTTGGACGGCCACGCGACACCACGCTGCATACCGGCCTGCCCAACCGGCCCCGGCTTTTGACAGTGTATGGCGGCAAGCTCACCGCCTATCGCATCACTGCTGAACGGGTCCTGCAGCAGATCGCATCCGCTTTGCCGCAGCGCAAGATAATTGCGAATACGCGCATGTTAAAATTGGAGCCGCATTAGGCTCTGCTGGCTATCAAAACAGGCGTGGAAAAGACGGTAGCGCGGATTGCTTGGAATCAAGACGCGTCGCTTTTGCATTTCGTACCACGGCACGCATGCACGGTGGACATTACCAAGGGTATCAGTGGAAGAAACGCCTCCAACTTGCTTGGCCAGCTCGCAACAGCACTGGATTTATCAGCCGCCTTGGTGCGTCTTGCTGTAAACAAACCCAGCACCAATCCTCCTGCGAGGCTTGCGATCAAGACTTTAGGCGTGGTGATTTTGCTGTAAAAAGTCTGCTTCAGGGAACAGGCTTGCCCGCACGCCAACGCCTTTTTTTGATCTATTTGCGCTTCAAGATCATCAATCGCCTTTTTAAGATGCCGCATGTTATTCCCCTCCTCTTGCGCGTGGTGCCATTTGGCGGCGGGTGGCTTTGAACAGCAGGTTGCGGCTGAAAACGAATATAAGCCTGACCAGAATCACCCCCAGGACAATATTGAGCAGCGCGGTGATTAACAGCGCCAACCCCCATCCCAACCCCAGATCCACCAATGAAAACGCGATGCCTGCCACAAACAGCAGCCATGCCGTGATAAATAACAACGCCGCGGCCACGCCCAAACCCAGCATGGCCGCGATGCTTAAGCCCGCGAGACGGGCTTCGAGTGCAAGCAACCCCAAGATATCGCCAACGATGGAGCGAAAGGTGCGCAGCAGAGAAACCCCGGCGCTCGCCAAGGATTCCTCCGCCGCACCTTTCGATTCATCCGATGGCTGGGTCGGCGGAGCGGTTGGAGACATCAGGTGATGCGCCAGTTAGCGTCTGAGCAACGCGCCAAGCACCAGCCCCGCCGCGGCCGCGATGCCAACAGAAGTCATCGGATTCTGTTTGATGTATTCAGTCATGGAGTGTCCCAGCTCCTTGGTGCTTTCCTGGACTTTCTGCGTGGTTTCCTTGAGGGTTTCCTGAGCCTTCTGGGCAGTTTCCCTGATGCGCTCTTCAGCATGTCCGGCGGGGCCAGACGCCTTGTCAACGGCCTCATGTGCCGTCTTGGCGACTTTATCAGTCGTGGGGTGAGTTTCTACGCGCGCTTCCATAACAACCTCCCTTGCAATGTTGGTACAAAAAACGTTCTGGATACAATGTATACAATGGGACTAAATGACACATTTTGCAAGTGGTCAAATGAGCTTAATCCTTATGGGCGTGGCAATGCCTGCCCTTGTGGCAAAAAAATGGATTCTCTCCCATTTTTGCGGTAGATTCGTCACAAATCCTCTACGGCTGAGTGAGCCGTCGTTCAAAGTTAATCTGTACATTTAGAATGGTGGGAACGGCATAAGGGGCCGTAATCACCGTAAGGCATTGCGCCCTTCACGGGTGTGACAATGAGGCTTAACCAGAAAAGCACTGGTTATTCCTTAACGGCCCCTAATCACCGCTGGCGCCAATGCCGTGACTTAATTTTGAAAAAGGAATGGCTGTATGCATGCAACCTTGCCGCTTCTGGAGCAGACCAACTTCCCGCCGCTGCGCCGCGCACGGCTCGAAACACTGCAAGTCAACCTGGGCTACCGCTGTAACCAGCAGTGCGTGCATTGCCATGTCAATGCCGGACCGCAGCGCAAGGAGATGATGACACGGGAAACCATCGAGCAGGTGATATCCTTCATGCAGGCATCGGGCGTGTCCACCTTGGATCTGACGGGCGGCGCACCGGAACTCAATCCTCACTTCCGTTACCTGGTGCAGCGCGCCCGCGATCTGGGCATGCGCGTGATCGACCGCTGCAACCTCACCATCATCGAGGAACCGGGGCAAGAAGATCTCGCCGGATTTCTCGTTGCGCATCAGGTAGAGATAACGGCCTCGCTGCCGTGTTATCTCGAGGAGAACGTCGATCATCAGCGCGGCAAGGGCGTGTTCATGGCGAGCATCCGCGTCCTACGCAAACTCAACGCACTGGGATATGGCCAAGAGAACTCCGGCCACGTTTTGAACTTGGTCTACAACCCGCAAGGCCCCACGCTGCCGCCGCTGCAAGCGCAACTGGAGGCAGACTACAAGGAACACCTCGGCGAGCACTACGGCATTGTTTTCAACCGTCTCTACACACTGGCCAACATGCCCATCCACCGTTTCGGCAGCATGCTGGTGTCGAAGGGCCAGTTTCACAACTACATGGCTCTGCTGCGCACGGCCCACCAGGATGCCAATCTGAAAGGGGTTATGTGCCGCGCGCTGCTCAGCGTGGACTGGCAGGGCTATGTCTACGACTGCGACTTCAACCAGATGCTCGGCCTGCCGCTGCAGCGCAATGGCCGGCCGCGCTTCCACATCAACGACCTGGCTGGGAACGATGTACAAGGTGATTCCATAGTGGTTGGCGATCACTGCTACGGATGCACCGCCGGCCAGGGCTCGAGCTGCGGCGGTGCGCTAAAGAGTTAACAATCGGACCAGCTCGACAAGGGGTGCACAAAGTGAACATACATTCCACGGTACTCGACCGCTATTCGGAAGGAGCAAAAACGCTACAACCCAGCCTCTGCTGCCCGGTGAGCTACGACCAGGAATTGCTGGCGCTGCTGCCGGAGGAGATCCTCATCAAGGATTACGGCTGCGGTGATCCGTCGCGCTACGTACAGCCGGGCGATGTGGTGCTGGACCTCGGCAGCGGCGGCGGCAAGGTCTGCTATATGGCGGCCCAATTGGCCGGGCCGCAGGGTCGCGTGATCGGCGTAGACATCAACGATGACATGCTCGCCCTGGCGTGCAAGTACCAAGCGGAGATGACGGCCAGGCCAGGCGGTGCGCAAGTGGAGTTCCACAAGGGCTACATTCAGGACCTCACCCTGGACGTGGCGGCAATGGAGCAGTATCTCGCCGTGCACCCCGCGCGCACCGCCCAGGACCTGGCGCGGCTGGAATCCTGGAAAACCCAGCAACGCCGGGAATCCCCGCTGATTCCCGATAACTCGGTGGACCTGGTGATCTCCAACTGCGTGCTCAATCTGGTGAGCGACGCCGACAAGCGGCAATTGGTGCGGGAAATCTTCCGCGTGCTGAAGCCCGGCGGGCACGTGGCCATCTCCGACATCGTCAGCGATGAGCCGGTGCCTGCGCATTTAAAGGAAGATCCCACGCTGTGGAGTGGTTGCATCTCCGGAGCCTTCGATGAACAATCCTTCCTCCAGGCCTTCGCCGCTGCGGGCTTCCTCTGCGTCAGCTATGACAAATGGGACGCACGACCCTGGCAAGTGGTCGAGGGAATCGAGTTTCGCGCGGCGACTCTCACCGCTGTCAAGGGGGAAGCGAGCCCTTGCCTGGACTACGGCCACGCGGTGATCTATCGCGGCCCCTATGCTTCCACAACAGACGACGAGGGCCATGTCTTTCCCCGCGGCGAGCGCATGGCAGTGTGCGAGCGCACCTTCAAGTTTCTCACAGAGGGGCCGCTCAAGAACGACTTCATCGGCATCACACCCCAAGCCCCGCGAGAACCCCTGCCCTGGTGCGCCCCGCACGGCACACGGCGGCCTGCGGCCGAGTCCAAGGGCGGCACCCACGGCGCAGCCTACGACGCGAAAAGTGGCTGCTGTTAGAATGTAAAGGACTATGTCGAAACGCCGCATCTCCATCATCGTGCCAACACTGAATGAGGCATATGGCATCACCGCCACACTGACTCCCTTGCAAACGCTGCGTCAGGCCGGGCACGAGGTCATCGTGGTGGACGGCAGCAGTACGGACGATACTGTGGCGTATGCCGCGCAGCTAGTGGATCATCTGGTGACATCACCACGCGGGCGCGCCCGCCAGATGAATGCCGGTGCTACCGCAGCAACGGGAGACGTGCTGCTGTTTCTGCACGCCGACACAATGCTGCCCCTCGATGCCCTGGCGCACGTCACCGCCGGGCACAGTCAACTCTGGGGCCGTTTTGACGTGCGCTTAACGGGCACTCATTCCCTGCTACGCATCGTGGAGAGCATGATGAACCTGCGCTCGCGCCTCACGGGCATCGCCACTGGGGACCAGGCGTTGTTTGTGGAGCGGGCCTTGTTCCTGGCGGTGGGTGGATTTCCCGATCAGCCTTTGATGGAAGACATCGCACTGTCCCGGACATTAAAACGTCATGGCCGCCCCCTGTGTCTGCGTGCCAAGGTCACCACGTCGAGCCGGCGTTGGGAACAAAACGGCGTGTGGTCCACCATCCTGCTCATGTGGCGCCTGCGCCTCGCCTATTTCCTGGGCGCCGACCCGGCGCGCTTGGCCCGCCAGTACCATCGTCTGTAAATGGACGCAGTACATATCCTCATCTTCGCCAAGGCCCCCGTCGCAGGGGAAGTAAAGACACGCCTGATTCCCGCACTCGATGCCGAAGCGGCGGCGCGTTTGCACGGTGAATTGGTGCTGCACACGCTGCATACCGTATGCGCCGCCAACACCAGCGATGTCGAACTGTGGTGCGCACCGAATACACAGCACCCGTGGTTCGCGGCATGTCAGGCACGCTTTCCCGTCACCTTGCATGCACAGCAAGGTGACGACTTGGGGGAGCGTATGCTGCATGCCGCCACCATGGCGCTGCGCCGAGCTACAGCGGTGATCCTCGTCGGCACCGACTGCCCGACTTTATGTGCCGAAGATTTGCACGCGGCCCAGGCGGCGCTGCTTACGGCGGATGCTGTGCTGGGGCCAGCAACAGATGGCGGCTACTGGTTATTGGGCTTGCGACATTACGATGCGGCGTTGTTCCGTGATATCGAATGGGGCAGCGAACAGGTGCTGGCTGTCACGCGCCAGCGTCTGCACACCCTTGGCTGGACATGGCACGAATTGGCGACACGCTGGGACGTAGACCGCCCGGCGGATCTTGAGCGGCTCTAAATCCCCCCTGCCCCCCCTTTTTCAAAGGGGGGGAACTGCGGCGGTGTTTTCTGTTTCCACGGAGCTAAGTTTTACTCCCCCCTTTGAAAAGGGGGGAGCAGGGGGGATTCGCTACCCGCCGCGCCGCCACGCATGAAACCGTGCAAGAACGCGCAGCAACCTCTGCGGGGTGTGGGCCCGGCGCCAAGCGCCAGCGGCGTGTTTGTTGGCCTCCGCCAGCGTCGGATAGGGATGCACAGTACCCAGGATTTTATTAAGTCCCAGACCATGCTTCATGGCCAGCACGAATTCCGCCAGCGACTCACCGGCATGGGCGCCCACGAGGGTGACGCCCAGAATCGTGTCCTTGCCGGGCGGGGTGAGCACCTTCACGAAGCCGTGGGCCTCCTCCTCGGTGATGGCACGGTCCAGGTCGTCGATACCGTAATGAGTGACTTCGTAGGGAATATCCTGCGTCTGCGCCTCCTGTTCATTGAGCCCAACGCGCGCCACCTCCGGGTCAGTGTAAGTGACCCACGGGATGACGCGGTAGTCCGCCTTGTATTGCTTGAACGGGCTGAACAGGGCGTTCACCGCAACATACCAGGCCTGATGGGCGGCAGCGTGGGTAAACTGGTATGGCCCGGTGACGTCACCGCACACATAGATATTGGGATAGTTGGTGCGCAGGCAGGGATCAGCTGCGATGGTGCCGTTATCGGCAAGACTTACGCCCAACTCCTCCAAGCCGAAGCCCTGCACATTGGCTCGGCGACCCAAAGCGACGAGCAGCTTGTCGAACGCAATTTGCACCTCGTTGCCATCATATTCGCAGATCATGTATTTGGTTTCCCCCTCGGTGCGGACAGCGAGTGGATTGTGATCGAGCAGGACTACGACGCCCTCGGCGCGCAGGCGTTCGGTGATGAAAATAGAAACCTCATCGTCCTCCTTGTTCATGATGCGGTTCGAGCGCTGTACCAGCGTGACCTGCACACCGAGGCGCTGAAAAGCCTGGGCCAGCTCACAACCTATAGGCCCACCGCCCAGCACCAGCAGCCTCGATGGTTTTTCGCGCAAATCCCATATTGTGTCTGAGGTGAGATAACCCACATCTTCCAGGCCAGGGATAAAAGGCACGGCGGGCCGTGCGCCGGTAGCGATGACGATATTGCGGGTGGTGAGCACGCGCCCATTCACCTCCACCTCGTAGGGCGAGCGGACACGCGCCTCACCCTGGATACAATCAACGCCCAGAGTGGTGTAGCGCTCCACTGAGTCGTGGGGCGCAATCGTCTTGATCACCCGCTGCACTCGCTCCATCACATCAGCAAAATCATAGTCCACCGTCGCTTTCTTAAATCCGAATTGCTGGGCACGGTGCGCATAGGAGAGTATTTTGGCGGAGCGGATCAACGCCTTGCTGGGTACGCAGCCGGAATTTAAGCAATCGCCACCCATCTTGTGACGCTCGATCAGCGCCACCTTCGCCTTCACCGCAGCGGCGATATAGGCCGTCACCAGACCGCCCGCACCGGCGCCGATCACGATCAGGTTGTAATCGAAACGCCGCGGCCGGGGATAACGGCGCAACACCTGCCTGCCCTTAACGTAATTTACAGACTTCTTCGCAACCAAGGGGAAAATGCCCAGCAGAGCAAAGGACAACAACAGGCCCGGCGACAAGATACCCTGCAAGGAATCGAGACGCGCCAACTGGGTGCCGGCATTTACGTAGACCAGCGTAGCCGGCAACATGCCGAGCTGGCTCACCCAGAAAAAGGTAGTGGCGCGAATGGCGGTGAGCCCCATCACCAGATTGATCACGAAGAAAGGAAAAAGGGGGATGAGACGCAAGGTGAACAGGTAAAAGGCTCCTTCGCGCGCCACCCCCGCGTCTATGGCACGCAGACGCTCACCAAAACGCGCCTGTACTGCATCCCGGAACAAAAAACGTGCGGCGAACAGCGCCAGTGTCGCCCCGATAGTGCTGGCAAAGGAGACAGCCACAGTGCCGGCCGCAAACCCGAACAACGCCCCACCCGCGAGGGTCATAATCGTCGCCCCAGGCAACGAGAGCGCGGCCATGGCAACATAGGCCACCATATAGATAAGCAGGGTGCGGAGCGAGTGCTGCTGATAGTAACTGGCAAATGCCGTTTGTTGGGACTTGAGGTAATCCAGAGTGATATAGCGGCCTACATCCTGCGTGAAAAACACATAGACTACTGCGATAGCCACCGCCACCAGAAACATCTTCGCCAACATCCGCATCTTCATCAACCTTTCGCCACTGCTGTTTCGCGCCAAGAATACCGCATCGGACACAACAATGGGTGGCTCTTGGAGGGCTGGCAGGTTAAGAAGGCGCAGGGAGTGAGGGAGCGGGAAAGATAGGGTGGGTTAGCGTATGCGTAACCCACCAAGCGTCGCATAGCGACACGGCATGTTACATATGCCGGCTGAATCGCCCATGCCTGGCGTAGGACAGCAAGCCCCGGAATTGTTCGCCACTCATGTGGATCAAATCCTCGTGGCTGCCCGCTTCGAAATAGATATCCGGCTGTTCCGCGAGACTGTCATCCCAGATCATTTCAACCCCATAGGCCGCGCCTAAGGGCGGTATCGCACCGGCTTCACAATCTTTAAACAATGCAGAGATTTCCCTTTCGGTCGCAAGACCCAGTCTGCGTTTCAGTGCGCGATGCAACTCACCCATTTCAAGTTTATGGGTGGACGGCAGAGCGGCCATGAGATAGCCACCCTCATCTTCCAGCAAAACCGCCTTCGCAAGACGGTCACCGGGAATATGGGCTATTTGCGCGGTTTGTCGGCTATTTTGTGTGCGGGGGTGCGAGATCAAATCATACTTGATCCCTTTGCGCATCATATAGCTTTCGAGTGTGTGAGAGATGGTCACGGCAGCTTCCTCCATGTATGGATTGCCAGAAACATTGAGGGGGAGCGCAGGATTGTTCTCCACCCGAGGTGAGGCGGTATATATCATTTACTTTTAAAGGTTATGAATCATTTTTTTTAAAAAGTCAAGAGGGTGACAGAATCTTTAGAGGCGCCCTTAAACTTCATTTCCCACCACTTGCTCGTCACCCACAAGCCCTAACCCATTATGTTCATGAATGCGGCACAGCGGTGTAAGCGCGCAGAACGTGCATGTCTGTGGCGGATCCTTCGGGTCAACCGGGGCATGGCCGGTGCGGAACGCTGCGCCCAGGCTGTGCAGCGTCGCCTTCCATCCCTCGATGAGACCATTCCATGAAGATATATTCTCAGTCTCGCTAATGGCCTTTATTCCAGGGGCTATTCCGGCATATTGCGCCAGCCCTTTGAATTTCATGTCACTGTTTCTGACTTGCGCAAACATCAGCGCCGCCACCTCTTGCTCATTAAAGGCGCAATACAGAGGCAACTGGGGTTCGTCCGGGCGATCACCAAACCAGCCGCTTATATTTGCAATGCCGGTCTTATAGTCGATGATGACCTGTCTACCGTCTGGCAGTTGGTCAATGCGGTCGATACGGGTAGTCACATTAATCCCGCCGACCTGCACCATACGTTCCTGTTCCGGCTTAAACACAGTAAAAGGCGCACGCTGTTTTTCCAACGCCAACCAGACTGTAACGAGCTTCTCTAATCTGTTTTTTTCCAGCTCCGTGAATTTTGCAGTGAAAGTAAGCCGCCGTTTTCTTGCCATATCACCGACGGCTACTGCAACAGCCTGCTTGACGATATTTTGTATCGTTTCATCGGAAAAACTGCACAGGTTTTCGTAAGATTGAAGTTCTTGCCACGTTTGTTCCAATGCCGAATGCAAAAGCTGCCCTCGTTCCATGGGATTCAAGCCGATCTGGGTGGTTGCCAGTGGCCGCGCGCCCAGGCGATATTCGGCAAAAGCGCGAAATGGACACGCTGCCTGTTGCTTGAAAATTCCCGTGCCACCGGAGGCCAGCGAGCCCTCCTGCAACGAAGGGGCCTGATAATCTTGCATGCTCTCGATAGCCGCAGCCTGGTGCGTGGCAGCCGCATAGGAAATTATTTGCGCCGCGCTCATATAGCCCTCTGGCACAGCTTCTTCCAGGCCGGTGATGAGTGGTGAGGGACGCAGATGGCGATCGCCGTCGCGTTGCGGGTAGCTCATCACCACTTCCGGAGCGCTGGCGAGCAACCTTTCCGTCATGCGCCTGGCGAATGCCAGTTCGCGCGCAGCAGAGGCATGCGGCAGGCCTTGCGTGCGTTGCAGCGAGAGCGGCAGAAACGGATTGGGGCGCGGCGGCGTCGGCCATACCTCGTCGTGCAAGCCCATCACCCAGAGGTGATCAAAGTGCATCCCCGCCGCCTCCATCACGCCCAGGATCTGTATCGGGGCATCCGCCCCCTGCGGTTGAAACAGCGTGCTGGCGGCCATCTTACGCAAACAGGACAGCGCCTCATTGAGGCTTTGCCTTGCCACCACCTCATCCAGCCGCGCATAATCTGCCAGCAATTCACGCCAGGCCATGACCGCTTGATATTCCTGACTACTCAGCGAGCGCTCACCCGGCCAGCCCATGGCCACCAGTAAGCGAGGGAAGGTTGCCGCCCATGCACTGGGTGCTTGATGATGCGGCAAGTCCCGCGTCACTTCGATACACTGCTGCAGACGCGCACCAAGCAGCGGGCAAGCATTCGCTGCAAGGGCATGGTGCTTTATCCCCTCCACGCTGACAGTCAACTCGCCAAAACGGCGCATCCGCGCATCCAACAGTCCCCTGCGTGTCATTTCCTGCTCGCCCCCCGCCAAAAACGGAGAGCTCAACAAGGTGCCCAGTTTTTCCAGCGGCAACTCTCCCTGCGCCATTTCGATAATCAGCAACGCGGTATTGATGACGGGCTGATCAGTCAAGGGCACACCCAGGGAGATATTGTGGAGCGACGCATCCGCTGTCTCACCGGGCATGATGGAGGCAGGCAACAGCACGTCATTAAAAATTCGCACCACCTTTTCCCGTAGCGTACCCAGGTCGTGGATGACCACACCTATCGCCCCGGCATTCCCCTGTTCCAGCAGATGACGCGACCAGCGCGCAGCAGCAGTGATCTCGGCATCGGCAGCGGTAAATCCAATGCGTCGCGCCCGGCTCTGCGGGAAAGACGGCAGATGAACTTCGCTCACCTCACTGCCTGCCGCCCGCAACGCCTCGAAAAGGGCTTGTTGCTGTGGCGTCAACTCATCGAATCCCGCCAACAGCAAATGGCGTGGCGCCTTTAATGCCCCGGCGTGAATCTGCCGCGCGATAAAATCCGGCAACCGGGCATTTTCCATCCATCCAGACACACGGCAGAGCTCTTCAAAAGAGCGCGCCCAACGCTGGAATGCCAGGACATCCTCATTAAAGGGATTAGCCCTGCCATCAAGCGTGACCTTCCATTGCACGAGCAATGCCCATGCCTCCAGCGTGTCTTGTGCCGTAGCGGAAACGCGCAACAGCCCCTGCCCTTCCGGCGACTCGGCGATGATCCGTTCCCACAGCGTCAGTTCCTGCTGGGTATTGAGCAGCGTGGGATGCTCTGCCAGCACGGCGCTCTCCGCCATTTCATCCCAACACCGCCCCAGCCAGGCGGACAACGGAAGGATGTCGGCGCTTCGCCATGCCGCGCGTCCTTTCGCCTCTTGGCGGGCATCAAACATACGGCACAAATGACGCGTCAGACGCCTGTTGGCGGTCAATAATGTCGCACCCTGTTCAAGCGCGGAAAAAATGTCGTTCATCATAACGAATGAGTAAAACGGACTCCTGGATTGGGCGACACAGCCACGGTAGACAGAGTAACATATACAATCTTTAATGAACGCGCCACGCCAGCGCGCACCCATAAGTTAATGTGTAAAATGAAAAAAGAATTATTTCATAGTATTTATAAAACATTTTTATTTTTATATACGGGGCTTGCCTGCACTGGCGCCGCGTTTGCCGCAAATACTGGCGGAGAAGGCGCTTCCCCACTCGATCTCACCGGCACGGGCTTTGGTCTGCTGGCGTTGTTGCTCTTCGTGATCGCCTATGCGCTGGTCATTAATGAAGAGTTCCTCCACCTGCGCAAGTCCAAGCCGGTCATCGTCGCCGCCGGTGTGATCTGGATGCTGGTAGGCATAGCGTATGCCGTACACGGGGACAAGGTCACCGCCGGCACGGCCCTGCGCCACAACATTCTTGAATACGCCGAGATCATGCTTTTTTTGCTCGCGGCCATGACCTACATCAACACCATGGAGGAACGTGATGTATTCAATGCCTTGCGCGCCAGAATGGTGTCCGCCGGTTATTCCCTGCGTAAAATCTACTGGATATCCGGTGTGATGGCCTTCTTCATCTCATCCGTCGCAGACAACCTGACCACTGCCCTGCTGATGGCGGCGATCACGCTCGCCGTGGGCACCGGCTACCCTGGTTTCGTCGTGGTGTCGTGCATCAACATCGTGGTGGCCGCCAATGCCGGGGGCGTATTCAGCCCATTCGGCGACATTACCACGTTAATGGTGTGGCAAAAAGGCATCGTCAAGTTTCATGAATTCTTCGACTTGTTTCTTCCGGCGCTGGTGAACTGGCTGGTCCCGGCCGTACTCATGTCGTTTGCCATCCCGAAAGCACAGCCCGTAGCTATCAGTGAGCGCATTGAGGTTAAACAGGGAGGTTTCGTCATCATTGGCCTCTTTGTGTTTACCCTGATCATGACCGTATCCTGCCATCAACTCCTGCACCTGCCACCTGCACTGGGCATGATGACAGGCCTGGGTTTGCTGCAAATCCATGGTTATTTTTTGAAACGGAATGACCAAGGCAGGCAACGCACCCTATCATACCAGCCCGAACTGGAACCCCTTGGACTTGATATCTACACCAACCCGCATGACCGCCCCTTCGACATTTTCAACAGTCTGCGGCGTGTCGAGTGGGACACCTTGTTGTTTTTCTATGGGGTGGTTCTGTGCGTAGGCGGGTTGGGCGCGCTGGGTTATCTCACGCTGCTGTCGCAAACGATGTACACCGGTCTTGGCCCTACCGCCGCCAATATTCTGGTAGGCCTGCTGTCCTCCGTGGTGGATAACATCCCCGTCATGTTTGCCGTACTCACCATGAATCCGGACATGTCTCATGGGCAGTGGCTGCTGGTGACACTGACTGCCGGGGTGGGCGGATCACTGCTTTCGATCGGCTCTGCGGCTGGCGTGGCGGTGATGGGCCAGGCCCGTGGCACTTACACCTTCTTTGCCCACCTGAAATGGTCCTGGGCGATTGCGCTGGGCTATGCAGCCAGCATCTGGGTGCATTTTTTATTGAATGCGGATTTGATGTAAATCTGCCACATGATATCTCCGCAACAATCCGCGCCGCACCCTTGTAAGCAAATGCCTATTTTCCTGTAATCGCCCCACCCCAAATAATCCACACTATTGTTATGGATATTTTTGAGGGAATTATTAATCTCATAATTATTAAAACAAAAACATACGGCAACATTAAAACCTCAATCATCGCCATAGAAAATGTATGGGATTTAAAACCCCTCACGAAGTCTTTTGGAAACAGTTACAATCCCATCAATAAGAGCGTTGCACTTCAGACTTGAAGCCGCCAGACCTTCTAAAGACTCTTTTTTGGATGTCTTAAAAAAACACCGGCTTATCCAACGCACTTGGTATCGAGAAAACAGGCCATGAATAAAATCAGGTTTGAAGATGGCATTGCCAATACCCTTTACTCAACAAACCTTGCTGGCCAAATTATTAACAAGGAATTTAACGCCTTTCTGCAACTCACCGATGATGAGATTCATCTCGTAAAAAGTTACCGCCATCAATTGCTGCAGGGTGCGGCCTGTTTCTCAAAGATCTTTTACGATTACCTTCTGTCTTCCCAGGCAACCGCCGCCATATTGCAAGACTACCAGAGCCGCGGCAACTCGATTTCGACGCTGGTAGCAAGTCAATTACAGCACCTCTCGACCTTTCTTGATGCAAATATAAATGATGAATCCGCCGCGCAATTGATGCACATCGGCAAGATACATTACCAGGCCAGGATTGCACCCGAATGGGTGATGGGAGCCTACCGGCTCTATCTTGATCACCTGCAATCCATTGTCAATTCTGAAAGCGGAATTCGCGATGAGCATCGCAGTCCACTTACCACAGCACTCATCAAACTGTTGTTCCGTGACATGGGGCTGATGCTGAAAGGCTACTGGGATAGCGCGTTCCAGGCTTTGCAGGATGAGCAGCGCAAAGTCGGAGAATTGCAAAATCAGGTCTCCAGCCTGCTGGCGAATATTCCGCAAATACTATGGTCTTTCGATGTGTCTCAAAACCGGCCTTTGTATATCAGCCCCAACACGCGCCAGATTTGCGACATCGATATGGAAGCCCCCATTCCATGCCTTGGCAACACCATTATGGAGGACAGGGAAAACGTTCAGTTGGCCTGGCAACAGGCACTGAAAGGCGAGCGCATCGAAGTGGAAAGTCGGATGCACACGATGACGGGGGAGCAGCGCTGGTTCCGCAAGGTATTCAGTCCTTTTTTCGATATTAACGGCAATGTGGTGCGTATCGACGGCCTGATGGAAGATATCACTGAGTCGAAAAAAACTATCGAGCGCCTGCAATATCTCGCAACCACCGATGTTCTGACCGGACTTGCGAATCGCACGTTGTGGTATGACCGGCTTAATCAAGCCTTGGTTGCCGCGCGCCGCAAAGAGGGACAACACGCGGTATTGATGATTCTCGACCTGAACAATTTTAAAATCGTTAACGACACGCTGGGGCACTCCACCGGGGATGAGATATTATCCCAAACAAGCCAGCGCTTACGCGCTGTGCTGCGCGAATCAGATACCCTGGCGCGCCTGGGGGGCGACGAGTTCGCGGTGCTGCTGCCGGATGTTGCGCATGGCAGGGAGGCAGCCGAAAAGATTGCCAAAGCCATCCTTGGCTGCTTTGCGGAGGCGTTCCACTGTGAGTCACACGAGATTCATGTTGGCGCATCCATAGGCATTGCAGTATTTCCCGAACACGGCCTGGACACCAAAACCCTGATGAGCCGCGCCGATGCGGCGATGTATGAAGCAAAAAGCAAAGGCGGGGGTTTCCAGATCTATTGTTCCGAGTCAGACATCAATAATGGACAACGGCTGCGGATATCGGCCGACCTCAGACATGCACTGGAGTATAAGCAATTTGTTCTGCGTTATCAGCCGAAAGTGGACATAAAAACCGGAGAAATCCACAGCGTTGAGGCCTTGTTGCGTTGGCGCCACCCCCATTATGGCCTGATCAATCCCGCGGATTTCCTTCCTTTGGCGGAACGCACCGGCATGATCAATGAAATCACACAATGGGTACTAAACAACGTGTGTTCCCAGCAAAAAAAATGGCATGAATCAGGGCTGGATTTGCCAGTCACGGTAAATGTCTCGGCGCGCGCCCTCCTCGACCCCCGCGTGGTCGAGAATGTCGCAAGGATCTTGGATGCCAGAGGTACACCAACAGCCAGTTTAGGGCTTGAAGTTACCGAGGCCGTATTAATGTCCGCCGCCGCGCGCGATGATCACAACCTGGAAAGGTTAAATGAATTGGGGCTAGCCATTTCCATCGACAATTTCGGCCTGGGTTTTTCCTCCCTTTCTTACCTGAAAAAGATGCCGATACAAAGTATAAAAATCGACAAATCCTTTGTGGGCGGAATGGAAAGAAACGAAAACGATGCAGCCATCGTGCGTTCATCCATCGAGCTTGGCCATAACCTGGGGCTCCAGGTAGTAGCGGAAGGCGTGGAAAGCAGCGACGTGTGGGAATCACTCGCGAAGATGGGCTGCGATTACGCCCAGGGCTTCTACATCAGCCACCCGCTATCGGCAAATGAGTTGCTGCGCTGGACACAGCATTAGAGCGCTGCCTTTTCATTCAACCCAGATTGTCCATTAGCCCCAAAACCGTATGCTTAATGTAGGTTGGGTCAAGCGAAGCGGACCCAACATGGCACTGAAGCAATGGTTTTGTTGGGTCCGGAGCTTGCGCTCCTTGACCCAACCTACACACTGATTTTTTCAGAGGTTCTGTGCGGGGTTTTTTGATCGTCATCTCATAGCTATCTGCCCGCCCTGCTACTCCACACTGACCTTATCAACACGCTGAAACCCCCTGGGCAGCAGACTGCCGCGCCTGCCACGCTCGCCCGCATAGTGCTCCAGATCAGCGGGCTTCAAGGTGAAATGGCGTTGCCCTGAGTGGATGGTCAGGTTTCCGTCACGCGACACCACGGCAATCGCAACGACAAATTCCTCGCGTGCGGCGACTTTTGCCGGGGGAACACCAATGATCTTGTTGCCCTTACCCTTGGTTAGCGCGGGCAGCTCGCTTACCGGGTGGAGCAACAGATGACCGGTGTTGGTGATGGCTGCAACGCGGTCGGTTTCTGCCTGTTTTATCAATACCGGCGGCAACACCCGCGCACCCTCGGGCAGGGTCAACACGGTCTTGCCGTTTTTGTTTTTGGCGTAAAGTTCGTCCATCTTCACGACAAATCCATAACCGGCATCACTGGCTATCAGATAAATATCTTCCGGATTGCCCATGATCACGCTGGTAAACGTGGCGCCCGGCGGCGGGCTGACGCGCCCGGTAAGCGGTTCACCCTGACCGCGCGCGGATGGCAGGCCATGGGCGGGCAGCGAATAGCTGCGGCCTGTGGAATCGAAAAAAACGGCAAGCTGATTGCTGCGTCCTGAGCAAGCCGCGAGGAAGGTATCGCCCGCCTTGTAACTGAGTGTCGTGGGGTCGATGTCATGCCCTTTGGCGGCGCGTACCCAGCCTTTTTCCGAGAGCACCACCGTTACGGGCTCTGTGGGGATTAATGCTGTCTCGTCCATCGCCTGAGCCGCACGGCGTGCGACTATCGGCGAACGCCGTGCATCACCGTATTTTTCCGCATCTTCCATCAGCTCTTTGCGAATCAATGTCTTGAGGCGTTGTGCCGAACCCAGTGTTTTTTCCAGACCATCACGCTCGGCGGCCAGTGCATCCTGTTCGCCACGTATCTTCATCTCTTCAAGCTTGGCCAGATGCCGCAGCTTCAATTCGAGAATCGATTCAGCCTGCATATCGCTGAGCGTGAAGCGTTCCATCAACACCGCCTTGGGATGATCCTCGTAGCGGATGATGGCGATAACCTCATCGAGATTCAGATAGGCGATCAGCAGCCCATCGAGGATATGCAGCCGTTGCAGAACCTTGTCCAGGCGGTATTGCAGGCGGCGGCGAACCGTGGTGGTACGGAAGGACAGCCATTCGCCAAGAATGACACGCAGGTTCTTCACCTGCGGCCGGCCATCGATGCCGATCATGTTCATGTTGATGCGATAGCTGCGTTCCAGATCGGTGGTGGCGAACAGATGCGCCATCAGCGCCTCAATGTCGATACGATTGGAACGCGGCACGATGACCAGGCGCGTGGGGTTTTCATGATCGGACTCGTCGCGCAGATCTTCCACCATCGGCAGTTTCTTGGCATTCATCTGTGCGGCGATCTGCTCCAGCACCTTGGAGCCAGACACTTGATGCGGCAAGGCGACAATTACAACGCCATCACCTTCCTTCTCGTAGCGGGCACGCATACGGACACTGCCGTGGCCAGTCTGGTAAATGCGCAGGATATCCTCACGCGGCGTGATGATCTCGGCGTCGGTAGGAAAATCCGGGCCTTGGATGTGCTCGCACAACTGTTCGACCGTTGCGTTCGGTTCATCCAGCAGTCGAATGCAGGCACTCGTCACTTCGCGCACGTTATGCGGTGGTATGTCCGTGGCCATACCTACTGCGATGCCCGTCCCGCCATTGAGCAGCACATGCGGCAGGCGCGCGGGCAGTAGCGCGGGTTCGTCCAGCGTGCCATCAAAATTGGGCACCCAGTCCACAGTGCCCTGCCCCAACTCGGCCAGCAGCACCTCGGAAAACCGCCCCAGGCGAGCCTCGGTGTAGCGCATCGCGGCGAATGACTTGGGATCGTCCGGCGAACCCCAGTTACCCTGTCCGTCGACCAGCGGATAACGGTAGGAAAAGGGCTGCGCCATCAGCACCATCGCCTCGTAACAGGCGGTATCGCCATGCGGATGAAATTTACCCAGCACATCACCCACGGTACGCGCCGACTTCTTGTGCTTGGCGGCAGCGGACAGGCCCAGCTCGGACATGGCATAGACGATACGCCGCTGCACCGGCTTGAGCCCGTCGCCGATATGGGGCAGCGCGCGATCGAGAATCACGTACATGGAATAATCCAGATACGCCTTTTCGGTGAATGCCTTGAGCGGCAGGCGTTCGATGCCTTCGTAGTTTGTTTCAGGAGTATTCGTCATGGTTTACCAGTCAGGAAAAAGCCGTTAGCCACAGAGCACACAGAGTTCACAGAGAAAAAATATTCCCCGGTTATCCGCGTAACCCGCATCGTCTCTGCGGCTTGCATCTATGGTTTTTAGAATCACACAACCTCCGCCAGATCACCCTTCAGCTCCAGCCACGCCTTGCGATCACCGGCGCGTTTTTTGGCCAGCAGCATGTCGATGAGGCTGTTGGTGTCATCATCAGCTTCGATGGTGAGTTGCACCAGACGACGGGTGTCGGGGGCGATGGTGGTTTCACGCAGTTGCAGCGGGTTCATCTCGCCCAACCCTTTGAAGCGCTGTATGCTGACCTTGCCTTTAACCTTCTCTGCCGCGAGGCGATCAAGTACGCCCTGTTTCTCGGCATCATCCAGCGCGTAGAAAATTTCCTTGCCGACATCGATGCGGTACAGCGGCGGCATGGCGACAAACACGTGCCCCGCCTCGACCAGCGGCCGGAAATGGCGCAGGAACAAGGCGCACAGCAACGTGGCGATGTGCGCGCCATCGGAATCGGCATCGGCAAGAATGCAGACCTTGCCGTAGCGCAAACCATCGAGCTTGTCCAAACCCGGTGTCACGCCGATGGCCACGGAAATATCGTGCACCTCCTGCGAGGCCAGCACCTCGTCGGAGCCGACCTCCCAGGTGTTGAGGATTTTGCCGCGCAACGGCATGATCGCCTGAAACTCGCGGTCACGCGCTTGTTTGGCGGAACCGCCCGCAGAATCGCCCTCAACCAGAAACAGTTCGGTACGTTTAAGATCTTGAGAGGTGCAATCGGCAAGCTTGCCGGGCAACGCAGGACCGCTGGCGACCTTCTTGCGCACCACCAACTTTCCGGCACGCAAGCGGATCTGGGCATTGCCAATGGCATATTGCGCAATGCGCTCGCCCATCTCGGTGTGCTGGTTGAGCCACAGGCTGAAGGCATCTTTCACCACACCGGAGACGAATGCGGCACATTCGCGCGATGACAGCCGCTCCTTGGTCTGGCCGCTAAATTGCGGGTCCTGGAGCTTCGCCGAAAGAATGTAGCTGCACCGATCCCACACATCTTCCGGGGCCAGGCGCACCCCGCGTGGCAGCAAGTTACGGAATTCGCAGAATTCGCGAACAGCCTCAGTGAGGCCGGTGCGCAATCCATTCACATGCGTGCCGCCCTGTGCGGTCGGAATCAGGTTCACATAGCTTTCGGCGACCACCTCGCCGCCTTCCGGTAGCCACACCACTGCCCACTCGGCGGCTTCCTTATTGCCTTCCATGCGCCCGATAAACGGCTCATCCGGCAACAGTAGCGCATCTTTCAGTTCATCGAGCAGATAATCCTTGAGACCGTCCTGATATTGCCACTCGGCCTTCTCACCGCTGGCCTCATCAAAAAAACTCACCCGCAGACCTGGGCACAGCACCGCTTTGGCACGCAGGATATGTTGCAGTTTCGACACCAGGAACTTCGGCGTGTCAAAATATTTGGGGTCTGGCAAGAAACGCACTGTGCTGCCGGTATTCTGCTTGCCCACCGGGCCAATGACCACAAGATCAGACACCTTGTCGCCATTGGCGAAGGCCATGTGATATTCCTTGCCGCCGCGCCGCACCCACACATCAAGCCGCTGTGACAGAGCGTTGACCACCGACACGCCGACGCCGTGCAGCCCGCCGGAAAAGGTGTAACTTTTGTTGGAAAATTTACCCCCCGCGTGCAGCCGCGTGAGGATCACCTCCACCCCTGGCACACCTTCCTCGGGATGGATATCGACCGGCATGCCGCGGCCATCGTCCTTAACCTCCAGCGAACCATCCTTGTAGAGAATCACATCAATGGATTTGGCAAACCCGGCAAGGGCTTCATCAACACTGTTGTCGATCACCTCCTGAGCAAGATGATTGGGGCGCGTGGTGTCGGTATACATGCCGGGGCGCTTGCGCACCGGGTCGAGGCCACTCAAGACCTCGATGGCGGCGGCGTTATATACAGTACTCATGTTTTTGAAGGTCTCGAAAAGTAACGGAAAACACAGTAATGGGCGGGAAAACTACTGAAAATGTGCGCTCAAGTCAAATCCTGAAGGTGACAAAAAAGCGCTATGTCTAGTGAATACAATGACCTAAAGATCCTTTTGCGCAGGCACTTTTATCCACCCAAATAGCGTTATCCAGCCGCACTCCCTCAAGATTCGCCCCCTCCAGCCTGGCGCCCGAGAGATCCGCATATGAAAGATTCGCCCCCTGCAAATTGGCATTGCTCAGATCGGCGTTGCGCAGGCTGACGCCAAGCATCACCGCCCCTTGCAGATCCGCCGCGCTCAGGTCCGCGATGCTCAAGGTAGCAAAGGACAGGTCACTGCCTTTAAGTTTGCCCTCACGTAGCGAGGCGCCACTCAGATTGACATTGCGCAATTTGGCACCGGTCAGATCGGCCCCGTCCAAGTGTACGCCTTCCATACGGCAATCGCTCCAATTAACACCCGGGCGCGCCGACACAGTGCAATCCCATGCCGCGTTCTCCGACGCCGGTTGGGATAAAAACAGCAGCCCCGCGACAAACAAAATTATACCGCCGATAACGATAGCGGCCCACTTACCGTTAAACCGGGCCGTCTGTCCCGCATCCCTGCCGGCTTTGGCGATCCGATGCTGAACCACCTCGCCCGGTTCCTGCTGCCTGCGATCACCGCTACGCCGGCTCACCCCCTCAGGCACTACATCGTTCGGGCCACGCCGCTCGCGCAGCCGCTCATCAGCCCAACGCCGTGCCGCGTGAAGACGCTCCTGCACGAGGGAATCATTAGAGTCGGCCCGCATTGCTTCGGGGATCAATTCCGGCATGGCATTCACCGGCGTCCACGTCTCCCGGTCCTGGCTCAACTCATCGTCCAGACCGATGCGCCCCAACAGGATATGGCGCGACACCAAGCCTGCTGCAAATGGACCCCTGATTTCGCCGCCACGGCGAACGTACCACAAATGCTGATTCTGCATGTCACGTTTCACCTCTGATGAACAAGTGTATGGAATTATCCCAAGTTTAGTCTATACTCACTTTGTAGCCGCTACCCAATGGTTGGAGGTATATTTGCGATGGCAAACACTTTGTACCCTCATTGCCACCTCATTGCGCCCTTCACGGGCATCACGGTGATCACGGGTAGATTCGTGACATGCGAGTAAATGCTCCGGAGCAGGCGTCTCCAGCCATCACACCGGGCAGCCCCAAGGCATTGGACGCATGGCGTGTGGGGCAGGTTCTCAATGCAACCGTCATTGAAACAGCAGCACAGGGCGCCATAACGCTGCGTATCAATAATACCTTGATCCAGGCACAAAGCCAGTTGCCCGTCTCCCCCGGCCAGCAACTCAGTTTACAGGTTGCCAACACCGGGCAACAAACCGTTTTGAAGGTAATCGAACCCGCTGCGCCCACCGACCCGCTAACCCAGGCATTACGGGTAGCCTTACCGCGTCAGGCCGCGCTTCCACCGCTGCTGGCCAATCTCGCGTGGCTCTCCGCACCGTCCGGAACGGCGCAAGCATCCACTTTATCCCCGGCGGTAACGCAGCTCGCCAGCCAGCTCTTCAACAACCTTGCCAGCGCGGCCAGCGCCACCACGGCCCAAGGCCTCAAGGACGCCCTTTACAACTCAGGCCTGTTCCTGGAAAACAAACTGGCGCATCAGGTCCCTAGACAGGATCAACAAGGCTTGAAAAATGACTTTAAGGCCGGTTTGTTGCGGCTTCTGGAAGGGCTTCATGCAGAGAGTGTCCGGGGCCAAAACTCACCGGGCCAGCCCTCCGCCACACAACCGCCATCATTGCGGGGCTCCCCTTTGCAGGCCCAACCGGCAGTGCCTGCCTCGCTTCCTGTGCAATCTCCTTCTGGCGCGGTAGCGGAATTGACGCAGCAAACAGAGGGCGCACTGGCGCGATTGCAACTCAACCAGTTGACTTCGCTACCGGCCGCCGAGCATCCCGCGCCGCTCTGGACACTTGAGTTGCCGCTACGCCACAATGGCCGCGCCGATCTGCTCCATATGCGCATTGAACAGGATCAAACCGCAAAACGGTCGAGCACACAGAACGCATCGTGGACGGTTTCACTGGGGCTCGACCTCGACGGCCTGGGCCCCATGCATGCCCGCATCACACTTGCCAATGAACGGGTTTCCACTACGCTATGGGCAGAGCGTGGCGAGACCGTGGCATTGCTGGACAAACATATTGATGAACTTCGCCATGGCCTCGCGCACGCAGGACTCAAAACAGACACTATCCGCTGCCAGCAGGGAGAGCCACCCCGTGCAACGTCTGAGGCGGCAATCACCAATGAAATGGCCTTGGTGGACCTCACGGCATGACCAAAAAGCCTTCACCCGCAAAGAGTGCCGTGGCGCTACGCTATGACGGCACAGGCGCGCCCCGTGTTACCGCTCAGGGTGAGGGGTATGTTGCCGAACAGATTCTGGCATTGGCGGATGAGCATAACGTTCCGCTACATAAGGACGCCAACCTTGTACAGTTACTTTCCCAACTGGAGCTGGGGGAGGAAATCCCGGCCTCGCTGTATGCTGCGGTTGCGGAAGTGCTTTCGTTCGTTTATCTGTTGTCGGGCAAACTTCCCCGGCACGCAATGCGAGAAGAGCAACGCCAAACATGAACAATACAAGGGAAGCAAAGTGACTCCTGACGGCAAAAAATTTACTTTAGGTTACAATTCACCCTATCCTGTTAAACCAAGACTAAAGGTAATGGTATATTGTGCCGATCATCCATATTCCATAATAAATATAAATACCATCTACAAGAACCAAAGAAATTGAAGAATGACGCCTTTTCGCGAAAAACCTGAGACTCTTGTGGTTAACAACACTCCGACAAACAAGCCGCCCTCCGGGCAAAGCCACCAAGCGCTACCGCAAACACTGCGCGACGCGAACCAAATGCGTCTCCTCATCATCAGCGACCAGCCTGGCGATATTGCGCTAATGAGATCAGCGCTCGAACAAAACGGGTTCACCAACCTGATAGTGGCTGGAAACAGCGAAACAGCATTCGAACACCTAAGAAACAGTCTTGTGAGTGGCGTCAGCGACATTAATGCCATCTTGATGGATGTCACGGTTCCCAGCATGAATGGCTATGAAACATGCCGCATGCTGCACGCCAACAGCGACTGGAATGCGATTCCCGTTATCATAATCGCCCCCAACGAAGAATCCAGTCAAATGCCCTTTGACGCAGGCGCCACGGACATCATCTTCAAGCCCATTCGCGGCATGGAACTGATACCCCGCGTCATCGCAGCGCTGTCCCTCAAGGAAGAACGTGATTTGCGTAAATCCCGCGAGCATGAACTGGAAACCGAGCTGGCCGAGCGCAAGGTGATGGAGGCGCGGCTGCAATACCTGGTAGGCCATGACGACCTGACAGGATTAAGCAACCGCCGCCGACTGGAGCAGGAGCTGGAACTGGCAGTGCTGAATGCCCATTACAACAACACCACCAGCGCCCTGCTCTACCTTGATCTCGATCAATTCAAAGTAGTCAACGACACGGAAGGCCATACTGCGGGCGACCGCCTGCTGATCAACGTCGCCAACAAACTCAGGCGCCAGGTAGGCGCAACCGGCACACTGGCACGCATCAGTTCTGATGAATATGCCGTGCTGATTGAAAACGTCACCCTGGATGACGCCGTGCGGACTGCCGAATCGTTTCGCTGCCTGATGGATGAATTCTATTTCAAAACAGACAGCCGCACTTACCACATCGGCGTCAGCATCGGCGTAGCTTTAATCCATCCCGAGGAAAGCATAACAGCGGGTGATGCGCTGACCCGCGCCGATCAAGCATGCTACGTCGCCAAGACGCGCGGCCGCAACATGGTTCATGTGTTCAGCCATGAAGACACGGAAATGCTGCCCTTGCGCCACGCCGCGCAATGGGTGCCACGGATCAGGGACGCCTTGCTTAACGACAAGTTTTGCCTGGTCTTCCAGCCCGTAATCAGCCTGCCTAGCCATGAGACCACCCATTACGAAGCGTTGATACGCATGATCGGAAATCATCAGGAGCTGATCAGCCCGGACAATTTCATCCCGGTAGCAGAGCGCATGGGACTGATACACGATATCGACCTGTGGGTAGTGGATCATGCCATTGATGTTTTGCGCACATTGCCCGCGCATTTGTCGCTTAATATCAACCTGTCCAGCCACGCCTTCCAGGATCCCGCCCTGCCGCCCCTGATCAGGGAAAAGCTCGCGACAACCGGGGTCGATGGAAAACGCATCACCTTCGAGATTACCGAAACCGCCGCCATCGCCAATTTTTCACAGACACGCAACATGATCACCCAGTTGCGCACGCTGGGCTGCCGGTTCGCACTTGACGATTTCGGCGCGGGATTCAATTCATTCAGCTATCTCAAGCAGTTTCCTGTCGACTACCTGAAAATAGACGGCGCATTCATCACCAACCTTGTCAACGATCCTGTAGACCAGACGCTGGTCAAATCCATGACCGAAGTTGCCCGCACCCTCGGCAAGCGCACCGTCGCCGAGTTTGTGGAAAACAGCGAAACCTTGGCACTGCTTAAGGAGTATGGGGTTGATTATGCGCAAGGATACTATGTGGGCAAGCCGCAACCACTCAAGATGACAGGCTATTAGTCCTGCCGTGTCATAAGCCGATCAGATGTAAATGCAGGTAGGGTCTCGGCAACCGCTCCATGCGTTGCCCTGCCTCCTGCGCATCCTGCGACGTGCATGGAAGCACGAGTGTCGCGGGAGGCAGGGAGGCCGTGAGGACCACCTGTGGCACTCGCAGAACCCTTCGCTTAAGCAAACTGTACTGGGCCTAACCCCAATCATTTATACCGTATAAAAAATTGAACCAGATTTTCCTGATCGCCGCAGGTGGTGCCGTGGGCTCCGTGCTGCGTTTTTTGATGTCCACCGGAGTGCATGGCATTCTTGGGCGCGCCTTTCCGTATGGCACGCTGGCGGTCAACGTGCTGGGGTCTTTCATCATGGGGCTGCTTTATGTCCTGTTGATTGATAGATTCAACATGAGCGGGGAATGGCGTGCGGCATTGCTGGTGGGATTGCTCGGCGGTTTCACCACCTTCTCCAGCTTTTCCATCGAAACGCTTAATCTGTTTGAAACGGGTGAAATAGTAAAGGCGCTGCTGAACATCCTGTTAAGTGTCGGCGTGTGCATCATCGCCACATGGCTGGGCGTGATTATCGGGAGGCAAGTATGAAAACGATTGAAGTCGTCATGGTTCGCGTATACCTCATGGAACATGAAAGCCACTTGAACACCCTGCTCAAGCGACTGCACGACTGGGGCAAGGTCCGTGGCGTAACCGTATTTCGCGGCATCGCCGGTTACGGAGAGTCAGGGACATACACATCTGCCTTGGTGGATATGTCGCTGGATTTGCCGCTGGTCGTCGAATTTTTTGAGGAGCCCGGCAAGGCCGCTGAGATACTGGACTATTTGAATGATGTCATCAAACCGGGCCACGTCGTGAGTTGGCCCGCAAAATTGAGCGTAAAGGAAGAATAATGCTGGATCCAAAGTTATTACGTAGTGAACTGGAAGAAACCGCCCGCCAACTGGCACGGCGCGGCGTGGTGCTGGACACCCAAAAGATTGCGGCGCTGGAAGGCAAGCGCAAGGAATTGCAGGTGCTCACGCAAAGTCTGCAAAATGAACGCAACACCAGCGCCAAGGCCATAGGTAAGGCCAAGGCAACGGGCGAGGATGCCGCGCCGCTGCTGGCCGCAGTGGCAGACCTGGGGGACAGGCTCAAGGAAGCCGAAGCGCAGCTTGAGCAGATTCAGCAAGAATTCAATGCAATTTTGCTAGGCATTCCAAATATTCCTCACGCCAGCGTGCCCGACGGGCGTGACGAGAACGATAATGTGGAAGTACGCCGCTGGGGCGAGCCGCCACAGCCTGATTTCGAACCCAAGGATCACGTCGACCTGGGCGCCACAAATGGCCTGCTGGATTTTGAAACGGCGACCAAGATCACCGGCGCGCGCTTTTCCGTCATGTACGGCCCCCTGGCGCGCCTGCACCGCGCGCTGACCCAATTCATGCTCGACCTGCACACCCAGCAGCACGGTTATACCGAAACCTATGTACCCTATCTCGTCAACGCCGACAGCCTGCGCGGCACTGGGCAACTGCCCAAGTTCGAGGAAGACCTTTTCGCGCTGAAGGGTGAGCAGAATTACTACCTCATCCCCACCGCCGAAGTGCCTGTCACCAACATCGTGCGCGATGTGATTATCGAGGCAGATCACATGCCTCGCAAGTATGTGTGTCACACCCCCTGTTTCCGCAGCGAGGCCGGCTCCTACGGCAGGGACACACGCGGCATGATACGCCAGCATCAGTTCGAGAAGGTGGAACTGGTGCAGATCGTGCGCCCCGAAGATTCCGTCGCAGCACATGAACAGCTCACCACTCACGCCGAAACGGTGTTGCAAAAACTCGGCCTGCCTTACCGCGTGATGGCGTTGTGTACCGGCGACATGGGCTTTGCCTCCACCAAAACGTATGACCTGGAAGTCTGGCTGCCCGGCCAGGGAAAATACCGCGAGATTTCCTCGTGCAGCAACTTCGGAGACTTCCAGGCGCGCCGTCTCCAGGCGCGCTGGCGCAACCCCACCACCGGCAAACCGGAACTGGTGCACACAATCAACGGCTCGGGACTGGCAGTGGGCCGCACACTGGTAGCGATCATGGAGAACTATCAGGACAAGGATGGACGCATCCGCATTCCTGATGCGCTACGGCCTTATATGGGCGACGTAACAGTGATTGGATAAGAGGTGCCTTAGCGTGGATTTTCTGCCGGTATTTCTCAATATAAAAAACCAGCCGTGCCTGGTAGTAGGCGGCGGCGAAATAGCCGCGCGCAAGGTTGGCCTGCTGCTGCGCGCCGGAGCGCGGGTAGCCGTGGTCTCGCCGCTGTTGAATGATGCGCTGACTGAGTTACGCGCCGCAGGAAAGATCCAGCACCGTGCCGCCCATTTTCAAGAATCTGATTTGGCCGGCACAGCGCTGGCCATTGCGGCAACGGATGACATTGCTGTCAACCAACTGATTTCCGAATCAGCCAAACAGCGCAGCATTCCCGTCAATGTGGTCGATCAGCCGGAACTGTGCAGCTTCATCCTCCCCTCCATCATCGACCGCTCGCCAGTCATCGCGGCAATCTCCACCGGCGGCACGTCCCCGGTGCTGGCGCGTCTGTTGCGCGCACGGCTGGAGACGCTGATACCCGCATCGTATGGGCGACTGGCCGAACTGGCGGCACGTTTCCGTGATCCGGTAAAGCAGCGCTTTGAAAACACCACGCAACGCCGCCGTTTTTGGGAAAAGATACTTCAAGGCCCGGTTGCCGAGATGGTATACAACGGCCGTGACGATGAGGCAGATATCGCCATCCAAGCTGCGGTGGAAGGTGCGTCAAGCACGGACGCCCTGGAACGCGGTGAAGTCTATCTGGTCGGCGCCGGCCCCGGCGATCCCGACCTGCTTACCTTCCGCGCCCTGCGCCTGATGCAGCAGGCCGATGTTGTACTCTACGACCGACTGGTGACACCGGAAATATTAGACCTGGTACGTCGCGAAGCCGAACGTATCTACGTCGGAAAAAAACGTGCTTACCACACGCTGCGACAAGAAGAAATCAATCAGGAATTAGTCCGCCTTGCCAGGCAAGGCAAGCGCGTGCTGCGCCTGAAAGGCGGCGACCCCTTCATCTTCGGGCGCGGTGGTGAAGAGATCGAAACACTCGCCGAAGAAGGCATTCAGTTTCAGATCGTCCCTGGCATTACCGCCGCTTCCGGCTGCGCCAGCTACGCCGGCATCCCCCTCACCCACCGCGATTACGCGCAATCCGTGGTGTTCGTCACCGGACACCTCAAGGATGGTTCGATGGACCTCAACTGGGTGAATCTGGCTCAACCTCAACAGACTGTAGTGATCTACATGGGACTGGCGGGGCTGGATATTTTGTGCAGGGAGTTGATCAATCACGGCATGCCCACAGACAGACCCATCGCCCTGATACAACAAGGCACCACCCCTCACCAGCGTGTCATCATCGGCACATTGGAAACCCTGCCGGGCATAGTCGCCACAACTGAAGTGCATGCGCCCACCTTACTGATCGTGGGCGAGGTTGTAAGGTTGCGGGATAAATTGGCATGGTTTGAAACTGGGAACGGCCATTAACCTCGTGTCTTTCCATGGTGATTTTCTTCAGATCACCTTGGAATACCGCTGCCCAGCCTTTTCGCGCAGGTAGGCATCGAACACCATGCAGATATTGCGTATCAATAATCTACCGGCGGGCAACACATGAACATGGTGCTCATCGATCTGCAATAGTCCATCGTTCTGCATGGACAGAAGATCCTCCTGCTCGCTATTAAAATAGGCGTGGTAATTAATCCCGAATTGGCGTTCAATTGAAGGGATGTCCAGTTCAAAATGACAGATGAGCTGGGTAATGATCTCACGCCGCAACACATCATCGTCACTCAGATCAATGCCACGGAACACCGGTAATTGACCGGCGTCGAGGCGCTGATAATAGTCATCGATGCCGCGCACATTCTGGCTGTAGGTATTGCCCACCTTGCCGATGGCAGTGGTGCCCATAGCGACGAGGTCGCAGTCGGCATGGGTGGAATAGCCCTGGAAGTTGCGGTACAGGGTGCGGCTGCGTTGCGCGATGGCAAGCTCGTCATCGGGCTTGGCAAAGTGGTCCATGCCGATATACACGTAACCGGCCTGGGCAAGACGTTCAATGGTCATGCTCAGAATGTCGAGCTTTTCGGCGGGCGACGGCAGATCGGCCTCATTGATGCGGCGCTGGGGTTTGAACAGCTCGGGCAGGTGCGCATAGTTGAATACCGACAGGCGATCCGGGTTGACAGCGATAATCTTGTCGAGGGTGCGCGCAAAACTCGTCACACCCTGAAACGGCAGTCCATAAATCAGGTCGATACTCACCGACTTGAAGCCGACACGGCGGGCCTCTGCGAGCACGGCCATGGTCTCCTCCTCGCTCTGAATACGATTGACCGCCTTTTGCACCTGCGGATCGAAATCCTGCACCCCCATGCTCATCCGGTTGAAACCAATCTCGCGCAGCAGTGCGATGGTCTCCGCGCCGACCTCGCGCGGGTCGATCTCGATCGAATATTCGCCGCTGTCATCATTGCGCAGCGTAAAATATTCGCCGGTCACACGCATCAGCTCGCGCATTTCGTCATGGCTGATGAACGTCGGCGTGCCGCCGCCCCAGTGCAACTGGTCCACGGTGCGTGAACGGTCAAACAGCGCCCCCTGCATTTCAATTTCCTTGAACAGCCGCGCCAGATAGGGCGCGGCGCGGGAACGGTCCTTGGTGACCACCTTGTTACAGCCGCAATAAAAACAAACGGTGTCACAGAACGGGATGTGGAAATACAGCGACAGCGGCGAAGCCACGCTATTGGTTGAAAGGGCAGCGGCGCGATAGTCCGCGTCAGTGAAACCTTCATGGAACTGCACAGCAGTCGGATATGAAGTATAACGTGGTCCGGATGTGTCGTAGCGGCGAATCAGGGCGGGGTCGAACACCAGTGTTTGATCCATGATCATTCCTGTTTTTTATGTCAGTCAGCTGAGGATGAAACTTTTTCGCCCATTCTACCACTAATACAGTGGATTTACCTTCGCCCGGCAGTGGTAAGATTGCACACCTATGGCCAAAAAATCCAGGATCAGCAAGGAAGACAGTGAGTTATTCCGCAGCACCGTGGGATCCGTCAGGCCGCTACAGCACGACAAGATCGAGCTGCAGCCGCCGCGCGTCAAGCCTATCCCCAGACAGATCTGGCGGGATGAACAACAGGTGCTGCGTGACATGCTGTCCGACGACATCGATACCGCCGAACTGGAAACCGGCGAGGAAATGCTGTTTACCCGCCCCGGCCTGCAACACAACCTGCTGCGCAAGCTGCGCCGTGGCCAGTTCAGTGTCGGCAGTCAGCTCGACCTGCATGGCCTGACCGTGCCTGAAGCACGGCAGGCGCTTGCGGATTTTTTACGCGCTTGCCAGATGCGGCAGATGCACTGCGTGCGCATCATCCACGGCAAAGGACATGGCTCCCCGCATAAACTGCCGGTGTTGAAAAATAAAGTGAATAGCTGGCTTCAGCAGCGCGATGAGGTTTTGGCCTTTTGCTCGGCGCGCGCCGTTGATGGCGGCACCGGTGCGGTTTATGTGCTGCTCAAACGAAGGCCTTCTTGAAAAACTGTCTATGACGGGATTGAGCAGCGACAGCTAGACAGAGCCGGTAGTGAAGCCGCCAGCGAGCAGCTTCAGCGGCTTCTTGTACGGACAAAGACGTTGTCCGGGACGGCTCCCGGCTTGGCGATCCGCCAGGGGACAATGTGGGAGAGCAACCTTGGATACACCTGCCTCATCGCGCCGTTTGCTAAAAAAACAGTTCGCGCTGTGGGCAATGCTTGCCGCTCTATTCCTGCTCACCCTCGTTTCCTGGCCGCAGCTCAACCGCGCTTACGAATCGCTGCTGGTGCTCGCCGACATCAACACCGCCGCCGCACCGAGCCGATTGAAGGCGGTCACCCCGCAGCCCAAGCGCGCAGCGGTAAACTACACTGTCTTGGGGCGCTCTCATCGCGGCGATCTCTACCTGCCTGGCGAGGGACCCCCTGAAGCAGGAATCGTGCTGGTGCCCGGTATCGTGCCCGAGGGCAAGGATGACCCGCGCCTGGTCGCGCTGGCCCACACCCTGGCTCGCGCCCGCTTCGCGGTATTGGTGCCGGACATGCCGGGGTTCAGGGCGATGCGTGTGCGTCCCTCGGACGCCCGCGCGGTGGCCGATGCCTTTGTTTTTCTCGTGAGCCGGACTGATCTCGCCCCGCAAGGGCGGGCGGGGATGGTCGCCTTTAGTTATGCGGTGGGACTGACGGTGTTGGCCGCTCTGGAGGATGATGTGCGCGACAAGGCGCGCTTTGTCGTCGGCGTGGGCGGCTATTATGATTTGATGCGCGTCATCACTTTCTTCACCACCGGCTATTTCCAGGAAAACGGCCAATGGCGCCACATGCAACCCAGCCCCTATGGCAAATGGGTGTTTGTCGACAGCAGCAAGGAGTATCTGCGCAATCCGCAGGACAGGGCCATTCTGGACGCCATGGTGAGGATCAGGCTGCGCGACAACCGCGCGGACATTTCATACTTGGCCCGCGAACTGAATCCAGAGGGGTACGCCGTGTATGATCTGCTGACCAATACCGACCCGGCGCGCACGCCTGCATTGATTCAATCTCTTCCCTCGGAGATACGGGCAGACATGACGAGACTGACACTGTCCAACAAAAACCTCAAGCACCTCAAAACGCGCCTGATGCTTATCGCCGACCGCAACGACAACATCATCCCTTACACCGAAAGCATCGCCCTGTCTCAGGCCGTTTCCGAAGGACAGGCCAACCTTGCCCTGGTAGGCAGCCTGATGCACGTCGAACCCAAGGGCTGGCGCTATTTTTCCTGGGAATTTCTGAGCCGGGATCTGCCTGACTTCTGGCGGATGTACAAAGTGATTTATGAGTTGATGGAGGAGCGAGGATAGGCTTTAATGAAGGCACGACAGGCTGCCAGGACTGCGGGTGTTGTGGAAGACTGATGCTGTGGAGCGAGGACTATAAAATGAATATTCATAATCAAACAACGTTCGGCAATCTCTCACCCTCCCAGCGGATCCATTTACAGGCAGGCGATGCGCTGCTGATCGTCGACGTGCAAAATGACTTTCTGCCTGGCGGCAGTCTCGCGGTACCCTGCGGTGACCAGGTGGTACCGGTGTTGAACCACTATATCTCGCTCTTTCAGGACAGGGCGTTGCCGGTCTACGCCACACGCGACTGGCACCCGCTCGATCACTGCTCCTTTCACGCCCAGGGTGGTCCATGGCCACCACATTGCATTGAGGGCTCGGCAGGCGCGCAGTTCACGCCCTGCCTGCAACTTCCCCCATCGGCGACCGTGATCTCCAAGGCAACCAGCGCCGACAAGGATGCCTATTCTGGATTCGAGGGCACGCACCTGGATGACAGCCTACGCAACGCAAAAGTCCAACGCCTGTTCATCGGCGGGCTTGCAACGGATTACTGCGTGCTCAACACCGTTAAGGACGCGCTCCAGCATGGCTATCAGGTATTCTTGCTGGAAGATGCAATCCGTGCGGTCAATGTTAATCGCAATGACGGGGTGAAGGCGGAATGGGCCATGACGCATCAGGGTGCGATACCTGTGGAGTGGAAAATGTTGTCATGATGAACCCCTCGTCCAGCATCCTGCTCACCGACCTCTATCAACTCACCATGTTGCAGGGCTATTTTGAGCAGGAGATGTTCGATACTGCGGTATTTGAGTTCTTTGTGCGCAAGTTGCCGCCGCAGCGCAATTTCCTGATGGCCGCAGGTCTGGAGCAGACCCTGGACTTTCTGGAGAATCTGCACTTCACGCCGGAGGAATTAGACTGGCTTTCGGCCAGCCGCCATTTCAGTAACGCATTCGTGGATTATCTGGCGGGACTACACTTTACCGGCGATGTCCACGCCATGCCGGAGGGCACTATATTCTTCCCCAATGAGCCAATCCTGCGCATCACCGCGCCATTGCCGCAGGCGCAACTGGTGGAGACGCGATTGATCAATCTCCTCCATTTTCAAACGCTGATCGCCTCCAAGGCCGCGCGTTCAGTGCTGGCGGCGCCGGGGAAACTGCTGATCGATTTCGGACTGCGTCGCGCCCACGGCGCCGAAGCCGGCCTGCTCGCGGCGCGGGCAGGCTATATCGCCGGGCTCAATGGCACTTCCACAACCTTGGCCGGGCCGCTCTTCGATATCCCGGTATACGGCACCATGGCCCATTCTTTTGTACAAGCCCATGAGGACGAAGAAACCGCCTTCGAGCACTTCGCCCGCGCACAACCGGACAATGTCGTGCTGCTGATCGACACCTATGACACCGAGATCGCCGCGCAAAAGGTGGTGGCTCTCGCACCGCGCCTGCGAGAACAAGGCATCGCCATCAAGGCGGTGCGTCTCGACAGCGGTGATCTTGCCGAACATGCGCGCCGTGTGCGGCATATTCTCGATGAGGGCGGACTGCGTGAGGTACACATTTTTGCCAGTGGCAACCTTGATGAATATGCCTTGCAGGCGTTCAACGCAGCACATGCGCCGATTGATGGTTTCGGCATCGGCACTCATCTGGATACCTCCGCAGACGCCCCCCACCTCGACTGCGCCTACAAGCTCCAGGAATACGCCGGACGCGCCCGGCGCAAGCGTTCCGAAGGCAAGGCAACATGGCCCGGCCGCAAGCAGGTGTACCGCATCTATGATGACAACGGACGATTTGCCGGGGACACCCTGACGTTGGAGGGCGATCCCTGCGCTGGAGAAACGCTGATCCAGCCCATCATGTGTAACGGCCAGCGCCTCGCCCCGCGACCAAAGCTGAGTGAGACACGCCGGCACGCCAGTACGCAACTTGCCCGGCTACCTGAACCGCTACACGGCCTCACCTCGGCGCCTGGCTATACGGTGACGGTATCGCAGGCACTGCATGAACTTGCAACCGAGGTAGATAGACAGCACTTCACGCCATGAACGGCTCCTACACCGATATCCACGTCCACGCAGTGCCACGTGCGGGATGTACAGCGCACGGCCTGCGTGAAGGGGCGATATTCCGGCTGCTGCGGCAGGCGGGCGGATTAACGCCGGCACAGGACGACCCCGCAACAGCCTATATGGCAGTATTGGAAAAGCGCCTGCGCGCCTCGCGCTTTGTGGGCCAGGCGGTATTGCTGGCTCTGGACACCGCCCATGACAACCATGGCCGTCTGGACACCCGCCACACTGGCTTTTCCGTGCCTAACGATGATGTCGTGGCATACTGTCGGCAGCAGCCGGACATATTCCTGTTCGGCGCTTCAGTCCACCCCCATCGCCCGGATGCACTGGAAGAACTGGCACGCTGCAAGGCCTTGGGCGCGGTACTGATCAAGTGGCTCCCCAACAGCCAGAATATAGATCCTTCCGACAGACGCCACATTCCGTTTTACCGCAAGCTTGTCGAATTGAGACTCCCACTGTTGAGCCACACCGGCATCGAGGTAGTGCTGTCCATTACCCGGCAATCGCTGGGAACGATCTCTCGCCTGCGCCTGCCGCTGGATGTGGGCGTGACTGTCATCGCCGCGCATGGCGGCTCCAGCGGGCTGGTCTGGAATCATCGCACCCAGCGCGAATACGTGGCGATGCTGCGCGCCTATCCACATTTTTACGGCGACACCGCCGGACTGGGGTTTCCCAATCGCATGGGCGCCCTCCTCTGGTGGCGCGACCGCCCCGACCTCTGGGACAGACTGCTGTTCGGCACCGATTATCCCGTACCGTTTTATGCACCGCTATGGCGCCCCTTTCTGACCAACGAGGCCTATGCGGCACTGGCGGAGGAACGCAATCCCTTCAACCGCATGATGTTGCTCTTGGAAGGACTGGGATTGAGCCTGAAGCCTGAGAGTTTTGTGCGCATGCTGGAAGGATAAAAGTACCCTATGAATCTCCCCGCAACATTTTGTGCTGTGAATTTGATATAGATCAAGACAAAGAATCGCAAATTCATCTATTCTCTGTTAAAGCAGACTGCTGAATAAACTGAAACATGAACTGGAACGAGGTGAGGTATGAAAACTGTATTGATCGTTGCTGCCGCCGCTGTTTTGTCGGTGGCAAACTATGCAAATGCCGCAGACGGAAAAGCCGTATACACATCCGCATGCGCCCTATGTCATGCCACTGGCGCGATGGGTGCGCCCAAAACCGGTGACAAAGCGCGCTGGGCCCCGCTCATCAAGACGGGCATGGATACCCTGTACAAAAACACTATCAATGGAAAAAATACCATGCCGCCCAAGGGAGGCAAGTCCGGCATTACTGATGCCGATGCGAAAGCAGCCGTGGATTACATGGTGAGCCAGTCGAAGTAATCGGTCTGGAGTAATTCCATTTCAAAACGCAAATAATTATGTAGGGTGCGTCCCACGCACCAATGATTGTGGTGCGTGGGACGCACCCTACAATTCCACTGTTGATTTAGAAATGGAGTATGCCGCCATGCTTGACGATTTCACCCACGAACCGCGCATCGCCTATTTCTCCATGGAGATTGCCCTGCGCAATGAGATACCTACCTACAGTGGCGGGTTGGGGGTACTCGCCGGGGATACCCTGCGGTCCAGTGCGGACCTCGAATTACCGCTGGTTGCAGTAACACTGGTAAGCCGCGCGGGTTATTTCCGTCAGGAGATCGACCCCCAGGGGAAACAGATCGAACATCCCGACATGTGGGACCCCAGCCGCTGGGCGACACGCCTGAAGGCCGGCGTCGCCATCTCCATTGAAGGACGGGACGTGTGGGTAAGTGGTTGGCTCTACATCCTGCAGGGCCACATGAATGGCAGAATACCCGTTATCCTTCTGGATACCGACCTGCCTCTCAATGGCAGCGAAGACCGGGAAATCACCCATCACCTGTACGGCGGCGACCTGGCCTACCGGCTCAAACAGGAGATCGTTCTGGGGGTCGGCGGGGCGCTGGTGTTGCAGGCATTGGGATTTCAAATTCGCCAATACCACATGAATGAGGGCCATTCCGCCTTGCTGGCACTGGAACTGCTGCGGCGTTACGCCTACCCCCCGGACGATGTGAGGGCAGGAGAAAGCCCTTATGATGTTCCCAGGGTTAGAGAGCTATGCAACTTCACGACCCACACGCCGGTTGAAGCGGGGCAGGATAAATTTCCTTATGACCTGGTGCACCGGACGCTGGGGGAGATTATCACCCTCCCAACGATAAAATCGCTGGCAGGCGAAGACAATCTCAATATGACGCGGCTCGCCCTTAACCTCAGCGAGTATGTCAACGGTGTTGCCAAGAGTCATGCCGAGGTATCCAAAAAGCTTTACCCTGGGTACCGCGTTCACGCCATCACGAATGGGGTACATCCCTATGCCTGGACTCATCCTGCCTTTGCCAAACTTTACGATACCCACCTGCCTGGCTGGTGCCACGAAGCCGGAATTCTGGTACGCGCCGACCGCATACCGGATGCAGCGATCTGGGAAGCACATACCCACGCCAAGAATGATCTCATCGAAAAGGTAAAGGCGCTGACAGGCGTAGAGCTACACCCCAAAATACCCATCATCGGTTTCGCCCGGCGCATGACCGAATACAAACGCCCCGATCTATTATTTTCAGACATCCAGCGCCTGCAAACCATCGCGCAGGAACGGACTTTCCAGATTGTGCTGGCGGGCAAGGCCCACCCCCGCGACGAAGGTGGCAAACGCCTGATCGAACTGCTGCATACACATATGCGCGAGCTCGCCGATAGTGTGCGGATCGTCTATCTTCCCAACTATGACATGGATATTGCACTATCCATGGTGTCCGGCGTGGACATATGGCTGAACACCCCCTTGCGCCCCCTCGAAGCCTCCGGCACCAGCGGCATGAAAGCCGCCTTCAACGGCGTGCCTAGCTTGAGCGTCATGGACGGGTGGTGGATCGAGGGATGCATCGAAGGAGTGACGGGCTGGGCGATAGGCAACTCCACAGAATTAGCCAATGGTGATGATGTGAATGCGCTGTACAACAAATTGCTGCAAGTGGTTCTGCCGCTTTATTACATGGACCGCCCCGCCTGGATCTCGGTGATGAAAGGCGCAATCTGCAAGAACGCATCTTTCTTCAACAGTCACCGTATGATGCGACGTTATGCCACAGAGGCTTACATCCGATAATCATGACACTTCTGGTTTTCAACAGCGGCAGCTCGTCACTCAAATTTCAGCTTTTTGATACTGCCGCATCGGGTGAGTTAAAGATGCTGGCGCGCGGGCTGATCAGCGCATTTGGTGAGCAGGCGCGCTGCACGTGGGTTATCGATGGCCAACCCGGCGACGCTTGCGCAGCCATCCGCAATCACCATGATGGCGCCCGCTGGATATTGAACTGGCTGAAAGATAAAACACTTCTGCATACCCTGACAGCCATAGGTCATCGCGTGGTGCATGGCGGAGATATCTTTAGCGCGCCGATACGGGTAAACGAAGCCGTCGTAGCAGCAATCGAATCATTAAATTCTCTGGCGCCGCTGCACAATCCCCTTGCCGTGCAAGTCATTCGCGCCTGCCAGACATTTTTGTCACCGGATATCCCGATGGTCGCGGTGTTTGACACCTCATTTTTTCATGCCCTGCCGGACCACGTGAGCTGCTATGCCCTTCCGCATGAATGGACACTCAACTATGGCATCAAACGCTATGGCTTTCATGGCATCGCGCATCGCTATCTTTACCAACGGTATCACGAGATCAGAAAAGCAGACACCAAAACCAGCCGTGTGATCACCCTGCAACTCGGCCAAGGCTGTTCCGTTGCAGCCATCCGTGGTGGAACAGCGGTGGAGACCAGCATGGGTTTCACGCCGCTGGAAGGACTGATCATGGCCACACGCTGTGGTGATATTGACCCTGGCGCACTGTTGTATCTCGCCGAACGGCTAAGCATCGAACAATTACGTGTAGGGCTGAATCAACACGCGGGACTGTTGGGCGTGTCCGGCACGAGCGCCGACATGCGTGAATTGTTACGGCTGGAGGCACAAGGCCACAGCGGCGCAAAACTCGCGATTGACGCCTTCTGCCACCGCGTGCGCAAATACCTCGGTGCCTATCTGGCCGTACTGGGCGGCGCCGACGCCATCGTCTTCAGCGGCGGCATCGGCGAACACGCACCGCTCATCCGGGAACGCATCTGCGCCGGCATGGAATGGTGCGGACTGGTAATGGACAAAGCCGCCAATGCCGCTGCAACGGGCACCTCGGAAGCCTTCATCTCCACCAACTCATCGCACGTAGCGGTTTATGTCATTCCGGCAGATGAAGAATTATTGATAGCGCGTGATACCAGGGAATGTCTGGCACAATATTTTTAGCCGTTAACCTACCCTATTCGCTGAGAGAGAATATTTAAAAAAACAATGGTTTGAGCGGTGATATTAATGTGACGAGTATCAGGCACTTTAGGGTGCGCTCCAACCAGGCATGGGGAGCTGTTACGGGGTTGCATGTAACGAACATCGTGCTTATAATTGTGTTTCATGTAACAACAGATGATTGAGGTGGTATCATGAAGACAAGCACTTCTGAGCGCGTGCAAAAGCATCGGGCAGGCTTACGTGCCTCTGGGCTGCGCCCGGTACAGATTTGGGTGCCGGATACCCGCCGTCCAGGTTTTGCCGAGGAATGCCGCCGCCAGTCGCGCCTGGTGCACGACGACCCGCACGAGAAGGAAACCCTTGAATGGCTGGCCGCCGCTGCTGACACGGACGGCTGGGAATGAGGCGGGGCGACCTCGTCACAATTGCCCTGCAAGGCCACTACGGCAAGCCACGCCCGGCGCTGGTCATACAGTCAGACCTATTCGATGAACATCCATCCGTTACGATCTTGCCCGTGACTAGCGAGCTGCGGGAAACCCCCTTGTTCCGTATCATCGTACAGCCGAACGCCGGCAACGGCCTGCAGAAGCCCTCCCAGATCATGGTCGACAAGGTACAGACCATTCCCCGCGAAAAGATCGGCAATACCGTCGGTCGACTGGACGACGAAAGCCTGTTGGCCGTCAATCGCGCCTTGGCGGTGTTCCTGGGCTTCGCATGAGTCGCTCTTCGCTTGAGGGATGAGTGATGTAGTGTTAGATTTCGTGGCACTGACGGAATTCATGAAATATTCGGTTTAAGATGCAACATCATAACCCGCATCTTCGATAGCATTCTTGAACATTTGCACGCTGGCCTTACCGGCATCATACTCGATAGTGGCCTGTGCCTTTTCCAGAGAGACATCCACACTGATTACACCATTAATCGGTTGCAGCACGTTTTTAATGCTGTTTACGCAGCCGCCGCACGACATGCCCTGTACATTCAGTATTACGGTTTCCATTTTTCACCCCTTAAACCTACGAATGAATACTTCGCCATCTCTTGAGCAACAAAGAATTGCTGACAACAGACACAGAACTTAAAGCCATTGCCGCGCCGGCGATCACCGGATTGAGCATTCCAAAAGCTGCCAATGGGATGCCCAGCACGTTATAAATAAATGCAAAAAACAGGTTCTGACGGATCTTGGACAGCGTCGCGCGTGACAATTGCATCGCATCGACCACGCCCAGCAGATCGTTGCGCATCAACGTAACATCGGCGGCTTCAATCGCCACGTCCGAACCCGCGCCGATGGCAAAACTGACATCCGCCGCAGCGAGTGCCGGCGCATCATTAATGCCATCGCCCACCATGCCGACCACCCTGCCACTGGCCTTGATCTTCTGCACTTCAGCCGCCTTGTGTTCCGGCAGCACTTCCGCCACATAATCACGTATTCCCGCCTGTGCGGCGATGATTTGTGCCGTGGCACGATTGTCACCGGTGAGCATAACCACGGCAATACCCATCTGATGCAATCGCGCCACCGCCTGCACCGAGCTGTCACGCAACTTATCAGCAATACCCATATACCCCAAAACCTGCGCCCCGCTGGTCACGCCTATCACGGTTTTGCCTTGTGCCTGCAAGTGGGTGACAGCCGCCATATCAAGCGTAACACCCTGCTCTAAAAGATAGTTTGGTGATCCAAGCCAAATGGCTTGCCCATCAACTTCAGCAAATATTCCTTTACCAGTAACAGCCGCGAAGTGGCTCACAGCGCCCGGCTGCACACCGGCTTGCTTTGCCTTTTCCACAATCGCAACAGCAAGGGGATGACCAGAACCTTGCTCCACCGTCATTGCGATCCGCAGCAATTCCGATTCGGACACCTCGCCACTCAGAACAATATCGGTCACTACCGGCTTGCCTTCGGTGAGGGTGCCGGTCTTATCCACGATCAAGGTTTGAATTTTTTCAGCGCGTTCCAATGCGGCGGCGTTCTTGACCAGCACGCCCGCCCGCGCGCCTAATCCAGTGCCCACCATGATCGCCGTGGGTGTAGCAAGACCCAATGCACAAGGGCAAGCAATCACCAGCACCGCCACCGCATTGATCAACGCCACCGTAAAATCACTGCTGATCCACCACCACAAGCCCAGCGTGAGCATACTGATTGCAACCACCACCGGCACAAAAATGCCGGAAATCACATCCGCCAGGCGCTGTATCGGTGCCTTCGAACCCTGCGCCTCCTCGACAAGATGAATAATCCCCGCCAGCACGGTGTGGCTGCCCACGCCGGTGGCGCTGCACTTGAGCAGACCTTGCTGATTCATGGTGGCAGCGAAGACTTTGCTGCCTGCTTCCTTCGTCACCGGCAAGCTCTCGCCGGTCAGCATCGACTCAACAACACTGGAATGCCCCTCAATCACCTCACCGTCCACGGGCATGCTCTCCCCGGGGCGCACGATGAACACGTCACCCACGTTAATGCTGTCCACCGGCACCTCGATGATTTGACCATTCTGCTCCACACGAGCGGTCTTGGGCTGCAATTTGATCAGCTCTTCGATGGCCGAAGACGTCTTGCCCTTAACCTGCATTTCCAGCAGCTTGCCCATCATGACCAAAGTAATGATGGCCGCGCTCGCCTCGAAATAAACATGCTGGTCATGCAAACCCAGCACAGTCACAACAGCGCTGAATAAATAGGCCATGCTGGTGCCGAGCGCGATCAACACATCCATATTGGCACCGCCGCCACGCAGTGCATGCCATGCACCGACATAAAAACGTTTACCAATCCAGAATTGCACGGGCGTTGCCAACAACCATTGCAGCCAGCGCGGCAAGATTTCGACGTGAACCCCGGAGATCATGAGCACCATCTGCAACACCAGCGGCGTGGTAAACGCTACGGAGATCCAGAACAGGCGCAGCTCTTTGTGGTAAGCCTCAACACGACGCGCCTTTTCTTCGGCGTGGCTGGCCGCCACAACTACCTGTACGTCATAACCAGCCTTGCGCACGGCATTGATGAGCGTGTCCACGCTGACCACGCCAGGCGTATAACGGACGTGCGCCTTTTCGGTAGCAAAATTAACCGTCGCCTCAACACCCTCCACGCGATTCAACACCTTCTCGATACGCGCCGCGCACGCAGCGCAGGTCATACCCGAAATGGACAATTCGATGGATTCAGAGGGAATGCCGGACACGTTGCTTTCCAGCAATTTTGTCTGATTCATGATGAAATATCATCCTGGAAACAGCGGTTGGACGTTGCGCCACCCGTAACCACCGTATAGGTGGCTACAGGTACGGGACAGAACAAGCGATCAGGTCGAGCTAAAGGGATTGCGCTCGCCAGCTCGACCTGGTCAGCTTGATCAAGACTTCTCCGGCGACATCCCTGGTGTAGCCACGGACGAGTATGGCCTGGGATTCCTGCGGTTCATCGTGCGCCCAAGGCTTCAACAAAGCGCTTTGCCCAAGGAGATGCTTGCGTCACCTTGTCCGGGTCGATCATCGCCAGCAACTTGAAGGAGTGCTCTCCTTTGCCGTACTGAGCCTTGGTCTTGCAAGCGCGTGTGGCCTTTGCAAGTGACTGATACACCTCCTGCTTGGCGACGGATTCCACCGTGTTGGCTGCGGCTGGCAATTGGTTATCTTGGAAGCCTTGCCCAAAAAAAGATTTCAAAACTGCCCTGTCCGCCAGAAACCAGTTTTCCATGCACTGAACCATCAGATGGCACTGCAACTCATCAGCTTTTTCAGGCTTTGACCATTCATCGCCCTGTCTTTGTGCCAAGTGTTCCCATGGCAGCCAAGCATCGGGCTGACCATGCTGGTGCTGAGTTGCAACGGGGGCTTCGCTATCCACCAGCAAAAAAGCGGGCTCTCCCGTTTTGAGCGCCACACAGAAAGACTCGTAAGCATCACGGCGGCTGCCGCAGGCCACAATACGGGGCATCCGGCCTTTGAGACCGACTTGTTCCAGAAAATTGGCGAAACCTTCACGGCACGCTGCTCTCAATGCAGCAGTATCGCCACCGCCCTCAACATAGAGCTTCACCATCTGGTCCCCCCGATCTCGCCGCGCGTCCAAAGCTGCCCTAGACGGTATTTTTCCAGCCAGGGTTTCAGCTTTTCAGCATCCAAACGCTTCAGAACCGTGCCTGTTGCCTGCTTCTCAGCAACCAATACCGCTTCCGGCTGATCGGTCATGGCGTCCACCAGCACATCAGAATGTGTGGTGACGATGAGCTGGCAACGCTCGGAGGCTTCCTTCAACAAATCGGCCAGCGTCGGCAGCACATCTGGATGTAAACCAAGTTCGGGTTCTTCAATGCACACCAGCGGCGGCGGACTGGGGTGGCAGAGGATGGCAAGCAAACAGAGGTAACGCAACGTGCCATCGGAGAGGCGCGTCGCCGGAACGGTAAATTGGCCTTCATGAAAGAACACCTGAACGGTACCGCCTTCAATTTGCACATCGTAGTCGTCGATGCCGTCGTACAGTGCCTTGAGTGCCTTCAGCAATCGGGCCTTGACCACGGGGTCGCGCCGCAGGCGATTCAGCACCAGGCCAAGGTTGCTGGCGTCGGGTTCCAATATGTCGTTCGGCAAATCAGCCTTCTGCGGTAGACGCGGGGCCGTGTAGCGGCCGAAGCTCCATTCGCGGTACAGGCGGATTCTAGGCAGCGTCTCGGCAAGATAGGTGATCTCGGGGTATTGATCGGGGTCGCGGCGCTGAGCGAGGATGGAACGCTCAACATCGATATCTTCGTGCTGCAGGGTGCGATTTTCGCCTTTCACATTCAATGTGGGGCGGCCGTTGTTGAAGTGGTAATAAAAATAGGGCTGAGGGTGCTTTGCATTCGCTGGCTTCTCGTTTTCAATCCGCTCATCGACGATTTCAAAACGTTGTCCCACCTCTGTAAACGACATCTGATAACGCAGGTTCTGAGGTCCTTTTGGATTTTCAACCACAACATCCAATGATGCTGTAGGTGTGCCTTTGGCTCCTTTCCAAAGCCAGTCACGTACACCACCGCCTTCACGGATGGGCTTAAGCAACTGCTCTGGGGCACTGCGAAGCAGCTCGATGGACTCCAACAAATTCGACTTCCCCGAGCCATTGGGTCCAATAATCACGTTCAACGGCCTAAGAGGGACCGCCTCGCCTGAATCCCCAAAGCTCAAAAAATTGTTCAGCTTGATGGCGTGTATCAACATGGCCGTTCTCCAAATTTATTCGACAACAAACCGCAGCGTGATTGCGCCTTTACCCTTGCAACGCTCGTCGAGAAAAGTAAGCACGAACACATTATCCCTGATCCAGGGCGATATTAGAACCAGATGAAACATGGTTATGTGAAACCGGCTGTGGAATGGCCTCATTCGAGTTTCCAGCACTATGCGTAGTTTGATCGTGCGCACAGCGCACGCTACACTTGCTGAGAATGAAAAAGTGAGGGCGCATAAACGAGGCTGCGGGGGCATGCCAACCCTGACAGTACTATTGGTATAATATACGGGCGCAGAAGCACACAATACCATTGCGTATCAAACAATTACGATACATGATGGATGCCCGCGTTATTAAAGAATGCTCGGGCGCTGGCGCCCGGCTATTACCTGTTAGAGATTCATGGTCCATGGCTAAGTCATCAAAGATCGGTCACTGCCACCTATGCGGGAGCTACGGGAAGCTATCCTTCGAACACGTGCCACCCGAGTCCGCGTTTAATAATCAGAAGGTGGTCACACCTGATGCTAAGAAAGTGTTTGAACTCACCAACCTTGATGATCTTCGCATTCTTTCGGGGAAGCAGTCCCAACGCGGCAAAGGCGGTTATACACTATGCGAGCGCTGCAACAACTTGACTGGTCACTGGTATGGGTCGAACTATGCAGCCTGGGCCTTTCAGGGGGCGGCCTATCTGGTAAGATCTAATGGAATGCTACAGCTAGCATACCCGTACCATTTGCTGCCACTGAGAGTCATCAAACAAATTGTCTGCATGTTCTTCAGCATCAACTCGCCAAGGTTCCGAGAAGCCCATCCGGCGCTGGAGAGGTTTGTCCTCAACAAAGAAGCAAAATATCTCCCCCCAGACATCCAGATCTACGCAGGCTACTTGCTGTCGGACCGAAGCCGCGCAGCTGGAATTACTGGTTCGCTTCAACTTGACGAAAGCTCAGGCGTTTCACATCTCCGGACCTACTCAGAGATTTCATTTCGACCATTTTCGTACATCCTGAGCATTAAATCTCCGCCTCCAGAGCATCCCTTGCTTGACATATCGTTCTTTGCGCAATACGGCTACGATGATTTCACGACATTGCAGTTGCCCATTCCAGTTCTCTCCGTTTACACGCCGTTCCCGGGTGACTTTCGGAGCCGTGAGGCCGTATTGCGAGAGTCTGGAGGGCGCAATCTCTCTCTTAAGAAACACCTACAAAGCGATTGATTAGCATGAGCGTTTCAAGCGGGCTATTCAGTGCTGGCGATCTTCATACCAAGCTTCTCGGCGCGCTTGGTCAGCCAGCGTAGCATGCGCTGTGCGCACGAACACAGTATCCTTGATCCATGGTCAGATTGGAATCCGGTGAAACATCGTTACGTGAAACCAGTTGTGGAATAGCCTCATTCAAGTTTCCACAGCCATGCACTCAGCGCGCCAAATCCTGATAAAGATGACAATGTACACGATGCTTGTCACTCAACACCGTCTCCCCAGGATAGATATCGTTGCATATCGGCATGGCATGCGGGCAGCGCGGGTGGAAATGGCAACCGGCGGGAGGGTGGATAGGCGATGGCATGTCACCCTTCAGCGGTGAGATTTCACGGCGGCTGTCAGGGTCAGGCACGGGAACCGCTGCCAGCAAGGCCTGTGTATAGGGATGACGTGGGTTCTGCAATACCTCCTCAACCGTGCCGCGCTCCACGATGCGGCCAAGGTACATCACCGCCACTTCGTGCGCGAGATATGCCACCACCGACAGATTGTGGGTGATAAAAAGATAAGACAGGCCGAGTTCATCTTGCAGGCGCTTGAGTAGATTCAGGATCTGCGCCTGCACTGAAACATCCAGCGCACTGGTAGGTTCGTCGCACACTATCAGCTTGGGATTCACCGCCAACGCCCTGGCAATGCAGATGCGCTGCCGCTGTCCGCCCGAGAACTCATGGGGATAACGGTATTTCATGGACGGTGACAGCCCAACCTGGGTCAACAATTCATCGACCCGCGCTTGGCGGGACTGCCGCGATACCTCAACGCCAAGGGCCGTCATCCCCTCCTCGATGATGTCCGCCACTCGCATACGCGGATTCATCGAGGAATAAGGATCCTGGAAAATAATTTGAAAATCCGCGCGCCGTTTGCGCAAACTTTCACCACGCAAATCGTTCAGGTTGGTTCCCTGAAAATATACCGTGCCGGCAGTCGGGCGGATAAGCTGCAATATAGCCTTGCCCGCCGTGGTCTTGCCGCAGCCCGACTCCCCTACCAGCGCCAGCGTGCGTCCTGTTTCAATATTAAACGATATGCCATCTACCGCATGCACCTGTCCCACGCGCCGCTTGAACAGGCCCTTGTGTATGGGGTAATGAACTTTCAGATCATTGATCTCTAAAAGCGATATTTGCTGATTTTCTTTCTCTGGAACAACGTCTTCCTCAACAGCTACCGACGCCGCCTGACTCACCGGGCGCCCGGACAGCAACTGAGCATCATACAGATGGCAACGAATGCCACGCCCTTCATTGGATATCTGCCACACAGGCTCAACATCCCGGCAGGTCTGCCAGGCAAACTCGCAACGATCAGCAAACCGGCAGCCTTTGAACTCCTGCCCCAAATTGGGTACTGAACCCGCAATAATGGCGAGTTTGCTCTTGCGCTTGTTTATATCCGGCAGGGAGTCGAATAATTTACGGCTATAAGGATGCTGAGGCGCATTAAAGAATTCTCGCACACTGGCCTGCTCCACGATCTGCCCGGCATACATCACCGCAACACGATCAGCAAGCTCTGCCACCACACCCAGATCGTGGGTAATGAGCATGATCGACATGCCCCGCTCCTTCTGCAGGGTGCGCAGCAATTCCAGAATCTGTGCCTGTATCGTCACATCCAGCGCGGTGGTCGGCTCATCGGCAATCAGCAGCTCCGGCTCGCCCGCCAGGGCAATGGAAATCATGATGCGCTGTTTCATCCCGCCGGAGAGCTGATGAGGATATTCCAGCGCGCGCTGGCGGGGATCGGGAATGCCGACGGCATCGAGTAATTCGAGCAATGCCGCCTGCGCCTTTTCACCCTTCAGACCACGATGACGGCGCAGGCTTTCGCAAATCTGTTCCCCAACCGTGAGCACCGGGTTCAACGATGTCATCGGCTCCTGAAAGATCATGGCGATACGCCCGCCGCGCACATCGCGCATTTTGACCTCGGGCAGCCGCAGCAAATCCTGGCCTTCCAATAAAGCACGCCCGTCAACAACCTGCCCCGCAGGCTGAGACAGCAAACGCATGATCGACAACGAAGTCACCGATTTGCCGCAACCGGATTCCCCCAGCAATGCAAAGGTCTCGCCGCGCTTGATCTCAAAGCTGACACCATCCACGGCACGTACTGTTCCCGTGCCAGTGCCAAACCAGGTTTTTAGGTTTTCTACCTGCAATAAAGTATCGGTCATTTTGAAAGCGTCATTCTTAAGAGCCTGTCTGTGAATAAATCATCCCTGCGTTGCCGCCCCAAAACACGCCAGGCAAGGCGCGAGCCGCGATGTTTGGTAGTTCCAAATGAGCGGCGAGCAACGCTGCATGGCGTGTTTTGGGGCGCAACCCGAAGGGACGGGGCCGGTTTTGCGCAGTGCGGCGTCACGCTTCGCTCATGTGCAACAAGCACACTACGCTCAGCCTTCCTTGCCCTGCGCAAAACCGGCCTCCGTCGCATGGATGATTTATTCACAGACAGGCTCTTAGCCCACTCCTGCGCAAACGTGGATCAAAGGCGTCGCGTACTGCATCGGCAAAGAGATTCGCCGACAGCACCAGGACAAACATGAATATAAACGCGGCGAGCAATGGCCACCAAACAATCGGTTCGCGCGCCATCTCCAGACGCGCACTGTTAATCATATTCCCCCAACTGTTCATGGTCGGATCGACACCAACGCCGACATAGGACAACACCGCCTCCGCCAGCACCAGGGCGCTGAAATCCAGCACTATCGAGATCAACACGATGTGCATGACATTCGGCAGTATATGACGGCCTATGATCTTGAAATGACCCACTCCAAACGCCACAGCCGCCTGGATATAATCCATCTCGCGCAGCTTCATGGCCTCACCGCGCAGCAATCGGCATAACCCCGTCCAGCTCGTGACACCCAGAATGATGCACAGAAACAGCAGGCGCAGATCAGCGCGTGCCGCCGCCGTTTCAAACAACTCCGGATGTGTCGCCATATAGACCTGCAACATCAGTATGGCCGCCGCGATCAACAAGACACCAGGTATCGAACTCAGTGTGGTATAGACATATTGAATGACATCGTCCGCCAAGCCGCGAAAGTAACCTGCGGCGATTCCTGCAAGAATGGCAAACGGCAGCATGACCAGGGTAGTAAGTGTGCCGATCACCAGTCCGGTTCGGATACTCTTTAGCGTTTGATAGAAAGTATCCTGCCCAACCTTGTCAGTACCGAAAATATGATATTTCCCCGATAGATTCACCACCAATATCGCCAGCAGAATCAAAATGGCTGTGGTTAATAAAATCACATGCCACGGAATCTCGGTCCGTCCACGCATCACCAGCCCAAACATTTCCGATACTGAGCGATGGTGCCGCCGTGCCAGCCACGATATCAATAGCGCGGTAAAAACAGCCCATACCACCACGCCTTCAATAACAGACAACAATGATGTGTTCAGAATGTCGCCAGAACGCTCTTGTTCAGGATTATTCAGATGGGCGCCACCATGCTGAAGACGTGGATAGAGGCGCACCTTGCTGCCATCGGGAAGATCCACTGTTTCCTTGACATAAAGGTGGGCGGCGAAGGGTGCGGAATAACTCTTCTCAACACCTTCACGGACAGGCGTCGCCATCCAGTCCAGAACGCTCAACACATCATTTGAATACTGCTGTTCTGTGGATTGCTTAACATCAGGCAGCGGCATTCTAAAATGCACGGAATCCAGCAGCCCGATAACAAGATAAGCACTGAGGAAGACCACGGCGACTACACCTACGCGGTCACGCGCCACTTCACGCCACGGCGCGCGCAGGTGTTCATGCTGGCTGGCATAGGCGGCGAATCCCACGCACATCGCGCATAAAATAAAGATCAACGCGTCCGTCCATAACACGACAAATCTGACGGGCAAAAACGATACTGCAAAAACAAGCAGCACGGACGCCGACGCAAGCGCCAGTGCCGTTCTGCCTATAATTTTTTTTGTTGCCATCAACACTTTTTATGCCAGCTTTACGCGCGGATCGACGAGAGTGTACGAGATATCGGTCAGTAATAATCCGAGGATGTATAAAATGGAGCCAAGAAACACCATGCTGCGCACGATAGCAAAATCCTGCATATTAATGGCATCAATGGTATAACTGCCCAGCCCGGGGATACCAAAGAACGACTCCAGCACCAGATTCCCCATAAACAACAGCGGCAGAATCACCACCACGCCTGTAAGAATGGGAATCATGGCGTTCTTCAACACATGCCTGAACAACACCAGCGACTCGGACAACCCTTTGGCACGCGCGGTACGCACATAATCCTTGCCCATCTCTTCGAGAAAAATGGTGCGGTACCAGCGTATCCCCGACCCAATGCCGCTGGCCACGCCAACCATGACCGGCAGAACCACAAACTTGAACGCATCAAAACCTTCTTCATATCCGGAGATTGGCACAAGGTGCCACAATTTTCCCACCAGATATTGACCACCGATGATATAGAAAAGACTGGAGATAGACATGAGGGTCACGCACAACACCACCCCCCAGAAATCGATATACGTGGCACGAAAAAAGGCCACCAGCAACGCAAACGTGATATTCGTCAAAAGCCCGATCAACAGAATCGGCAGCGCTATGACAAGGCTTGGCCACATGCGTTGTTTGATGTCGTAGGTAATATCGCGCCCGCTGTCCGACTGGCCAAACTCAAATACAAACAATTTAACGGATTTATCATAGAAAATGGTATCAGTGAATTTTTCTGAGCCTGCAGCGCTACCATTAAAGACCAGAGGTTTGTCATATCCCCGTTCATGCTTCCACTTCTCAATCGCCTCCGGCGTGACGCGTTTCATGCCAAGGTTCATGCGCGCCATATCATCGGGGGTATTCACCACAAAAAACAGCGCAAAGGTCAACAGATTAACCCCGATCAAAATCGGTATCGCATAGAAAAACCGGCGAATAATATAGTTAATCATGGCTGATGTAATACCCTATCCATTCAAGAATTGAGTTGCGGCGGTTTAGGCGCCGAATATTCGCGGCGCACATACATCACGATGGCCGGCACTGTGCCTAAAATTAAGAGAAAAATTAAAACCACAAACGGCCAGACTATCGGATGATTCCATTCGGCGCGTTTTTGCTCGCGCAACTGCGGATCTATTCTCAGATACTTGAGCGTGTTATTTGCCATCAGGTTAGGCTTGGCGTTGTGATACCAGCCATGGTAGAGCGTAAATCGCTGCGGATGAAAGCCCCATAGCCATGGGGCATCGCGCCGCGCAATTTCCACCATTTCCTTAATAATGGCGAGCCGTTCCGGACTGTTTTCCATATTCTTCATACGTTCAAACAGGCGATTGAACTCCGGGCTATCGTAATTGGCCGCGTTCTCACCGTTTTTCCCCACCTTGCTGTTTGGGCCGTAAAGCAAAAACAGAAAATTTTCAGGGTCAGGGTAATCGGCATTCCAGCCCCAAGTGAACAACTGCGCATCACCCTTGAGCATCTTTTCCTGAAAGCGGTTGTAATCGGTATTGCGGATAATCAACTGCACGTCGATTTTCTGGAGTTGCTTGCGATACCAGTCCAGCAACGCCTTGTCATCCGGCCCGGAGGCTGTGATATCCAGATACAACAACAAGGGCCTGCCTGTTTTTTCATCCCTCCCGCCCGGATACCCCGCCTCCGCCAGCAAACGGTGAGCTTCATCAAGAGACTTGCGCTGCGGCTTGCCGTTCGCCCAGCGATACACATAGGGATTGATACCTTCAGCACCTTCCTGATAGCCGAAGATGCCGGGCGGGACCGGACCTTGAGCGGCGATGCCGCGGCCATTGGTAAAGATGGAAATATACTCTTCATGATCGATGGCAATCGAAACCGCCTGGCGCAGCTTGCGCGCCCGCTCGCTATACCCTCCTATCACCGGATCGAGCATATTGAACCCCATATAGAACGTCGAGGTCTCCACCGAGGTGTTTAGCTTGATGCCCTTCGCCTGCATGTCTTCGGTCAAGCCCACTTCGCCCTGACCACCGACACGCACCGCCTGATCGAAACTGTCCGAACTGATCCCCGAGGCATCATAGTAACCTTGCAGGAATTTATTCCAATAAGGGATACTTTCCTTTTCGAGACTGAAAACAATTTTATCTACAAAAGGCAGCGGCTTGCCTGCGTCCTTCAGGAATCCCTTGCCTTGATCCGCAGGCTCGCCCTCCAACGGATAGCGCTCACCGTGAAAATTCGGATTGCGCTCCAGCACCATCTGCCGGTTCGGGTTATTCACAGTCAGCATGTACGGCCCGGTTCCCACCGGATACCAATCAAGAGTAATGTTCTGTTCCACCAACCCCGCTTGTGAATAGAAACGATCGGCCTCCGCAGGGACAGGCGCAAAAAACGGCATGGCCAACCAATACAAAAGTTGTGGGTACTGTCCCTGCACCTTGATGCGGTAGGTATAACGGTCAATAACCTGCACACCCTCAAAATCGAACTTGTCAAGATCGAGATAAGCCTCCTTATTTCCTTTAGCGGCCACCAGGCTCTCGTAGGCCTTATCCAGCCGCTGTGCATAGCTCTTCAGGCCAACAATGTATTCGCTCATCGCCCCCAGAATCGGCGAATGCAGGCGTGGATGGGCAAGGCGTTTGATCTGATACACATAATCGTCAGCCACCAGTTCACGACTGCCTGTTTTGGCAAAATCGGCCAAGGTATTAATCCCCGCCAAACTTTTCGCATCCAGGTCGTGATATAAAAAACGTTTGCTCGCATCACGGGCAAAGGCGGGATGGGGTTGATAATACACACCAGGGCGGACATGTATCTCGTAAACGCTATACGCCACCTCCTGCGATGCACTGGACAACACGCGCCCATCACGATCCAAAAAAACCGGGCGCGGGACTTCAGTAGCACCGAGTGGAATCAGCGTATAGGGGCGTTTGAGGTAATGGTACTGGAGTGGCGGCTCATAGATCTGGGCCGTAAACTGAACCTCGTTGGAACTATAGGAGCGCGCGGGATCGAGGTGCTTGGGCCTGTCTGCAAAAGCGGAATAAAGAATATTCTTGTTGGCCTCATCGGCCGGATAAGGATCATTCCAGGTCTGCACCCCGCAGCCGGACAGAAACAAAATAATGCCAGCGACCAGATAACGCAGCATCACCCGCATGCCTGCACCTTAAAGTCCACGGTTGGCAGGTGTCCGATTGCACTGTTGTACTTCATATATCTGTCTGCGCGGCAATACATACCCGGATTATAACCACTATCCACAACGCTTTCACAACTTGCGCCCCTTGGTTAATACAGCACCTCACCCCAGAGCCATCACGGAGTAGTGTAGCTTTTTTTACATTACGGTAAACTATAGCCTGATTATCACTCGGCACTCTATGAAAAGGGCAGAAACATGGGATTTTTGACAGGTAAACGCGCGCTCATTGTTGGATTGGCAAGCACACGCTCTATCGCCTGGGGTATCGCCAAGGCCATGCAGCGCGAAGGAGCGGAGCTGGCATTCACATACCAGAATGAAAAACTCCGTGAACGTGTCGAGGACATGGCAGCCCAGTGCGGGTCAGAGATCACCATGCCCTGCGATGTGGGCAGCGATGAACAGATCGAAGCGGCATTTCAACACCTGGATGATTTCTGGGATCACCTGGACATCATTGTCCACTCCGTCGCCTATGCCCCGCGCGAACAACTCGAAGGTTCCTACCTGGACAGCGTAACCCGCGAGGGCTTCCGCATCGCCCATGAAATCAGCTCCTACAGCTTTGCGGCATTGGCCAAGGCCGGCCGCAACATGATGGAAGGACGCAACGGCGCGCTGCTCACCCTCAGCTATCTCGGCGCGGAACGCACAATGCCCAACTACAACGTCATGGGCCTGGCCAAAGCCAGCCTGGAGGCCAACGTGCGCTACATGGCCCAAACCTTGGGTCCTGACGGCATCCGGGTGAACGCCATCTCCGCCGGCCCCATCAAAACGCTGGCCGCCGCCGGCATTGCGGATTTCAGAAAACTACTGGATCACGTGGAAAAAAACGCTCCCATGCGACGCAATGTCACCATTGATGAAGTCGGCAATGCCGCCGCCTTCCTCTGCTCCGACCTGGCCTCGGGCATAACAGGAGAGATCACGTATGTCGATGGAGGATTCAACACCACCGCAATGGGCGGATTGTCCTAGGGCGAGGCCGCGTAGGTCAGCTTGCCGTAAGGGCCTGGCACTAAACCGCCAGGCAGGATTTGTCAGGGAGCCATCGTGGAATCGTAGGGTGCGTCTTACGCACCCTACATAGTTATTAGCGCTTTGAAATTGAAAATGCGGGCATGGGGCTTACCCCACACCCGCATCAACAAAGGTTCATCAAATATTCTCGGCCTTCAACTCAATCTTTGAGTCTTTTTTCAGCCCCTCAATAAACGCCTTGAACTCACCCTCGCCAAAGGAACGCAATCCGGCCTGTTTCATGGCATCACGTGCCACATTGTTTATCGTCGCCGGATCGCCATCGCGTACTGCGGACACCACCACTGCGGCATAATCGCCCGAGGGAAGCGTCACGCCTCCACAAGACGAGGCGTTTGCCGCGGGTTTTGCAAGCTTGAATGAGGCATTGATAATCGCCGGATCAATGGAGCGGTCTTCACGCTTCAGATACCCGGCCTGCTTCCACTCCGCATGATATTCCCTGGCCAAAGCCGCAGGGTCTTCACCCTTCTTCAGCCGGGCAAGCGCGGCCTCGCCCGTTGACTTGGTCTTATCCCGTGCCGCCTGGATACGCAGCTTTGCGACGACCTGATCACGCACTTCCTCAAGAGGACGAACCACCGCAGGCTTATGCTCCTTGACCCGCAATACCACCAGCCTATTATTGCCGAGTTCAACCGGCTCGCCATTGTTGCCGCGCAGCACTTCATCGCTGAACGCCGCAGCCCTGACCTTGGGATCACTGGCAATGCCATCTCCAGCATCACGCGTAAATAAACCACTGGCCTTTATGGCAAGACCAACCGCCTTTGCCACCGGAGCCAGCGAATCGGGATTTTCGTAAGCCGCATTGGACAACAGCTCGGACTGCTCAAAAAACTGCTCTTCCGCCCTGTGGCGCCGGTAATCCTGTTCGATTTTTACGCGCGCCTCTTCAAAGGACTGGGTATGTGCCGACTTGATATCGCTAAGCTTGATGATATGAAAACCGAAATCGCTCCTCACCAGATCGCTGACCTGCCCCACCTTCAAGGCAAACGCCGCTTGCTCGAACGCCTTGTCCATTACGCCCCGGCCAAAATATCCCAAATCCCCGCCACTACTGGCCGACCCCGGATCATCGGAAAACTGCTTGGCAAGCTTTTCAAAAGGCTCACCGGCACGCGCCTGGGCCAGAACTTTTTCGGCCTTGGCGCGTGCCGCCGCGACGGTCTTGTCATCCGCCGACTTATCAACCTGTATCAAAATATGAGCGGCCTTACGCTGCTCTTCCATAGCCAACTCGGCGCTTTTTTCATCATAAAACTTGCGCAGAGCCTGTTCATCCACTGGAACCCGCTGCGCAAGCTCATCCGCAGAAAGCTCAAGGTATTCGACGCTTACCTGCTCAGGCACGCTAAACCGCTCGCGATTTTTTTCGTAGTACTGACGCACCTCCGCATCGCTCACCACTGCGTCCGCCATAAACGCCGTCACCGGCAACGTGAAATATCCGATATCACGCTGCTGCTCGCGCAGACGGGCGATATTGCCCACTTCACGGGTTGTTATCACGGCAGTATTCATAATGCCGTTGCGAAATTGACCGATCAGCAGGATGCGGCGCAGACGCGCCTCAAAATCACCAACGCTCATCCCCTGGCCGCGTAAAAACTGATTGTAGAGTTCCTTGTCAAACCGCCCATCCCGCTGGAAGCTATCCACTTGCTGAATCTCGGCACTAAGCTGCTCGTTACTGATGCGGTACCCCGCCTTCGCCGCTGCCTGCACCAACACTTCCTCATCGACGAGCATATCAAGCACGTCACGCTTAATGCGCTTGTCATCGAGCAGTGCCGGGTCGAAGTTAGCGCCCAGCATGGACTGCAAACGCGCGCGCTGTTGATCGTACGTCCTCTGAAACTCATTCACGGAAATGTTTTTGCCATTGACCTTGGCGACATAAGTCTCGGTGTCCCCATCAAAGTACTCATTGATACCCCACAGGGCAAAGGGAATGATCAACAGCAGTACAATGGCCCATGCGAACCAGCCTTGAGCGCGTTCTCTAATCAATTGAAGCATAGTGGCGGTCTTTAGGAATAGGGTTGATTAGGGATGATATGAAATCTGACGGTTATTAGCCAGCGTAAGAAAATACCAAAAATTCAGACACAACACCAACAGCCGAAAAGTAAAAAGGGCGCCCTGCTTACACAGGAGGCGCCCTTTCTATTTATTTATGGCGGAGTGGACGGGACTCGAACCCGCGACCCCCTGCGTGACAGGCAGGTATTCTAACCAACTGAACTACCACTCCGCAGTTTCTGGTGGGTGCTGAGGGGATCGAACCCCCGACATTCGCCTTGTAAGGGCGACGCTCTACCAGCTGAGCTAAGCACCCCGAGAAAGACGACTATTTTACGGCATCCTTGAGTGCTTTACCAGCTTTAAATGCAGGAGATTTTGATGCCTTGATTTTAATCGCAGCGCCGGTCTGTGGATTACGGCCGGCACGGGCCGCACGCTTGCGCACGGTGAACGAACCGAACCCAAGCACGCTGACGTCTTCCCCTTTCTTCAAGCTCTTGCCAATGGCCTTGATCATGCCATCCAGGGCGCGCCCGGCAGCAGCCTTGGACAATTCAGCAGATTCGGCAATCGCCTCGATCAACTCTGATTTATTCATTTTTTCTTACTCCCTTTTTTCATTGAAATATAGGATGACGACAAGAAACAAACAACACCGATAAATCCGTGGTGAACAAACGACATCACACAGGGGCTTTTTATACCAACAGCCATGAAGGCGTGTCAAGCAATGTAGCAGCATTCACAAAATAAAACCAAAACTACGTTGCGATATAAAAAAACAGGCTGAAAAACGCCTTATCAACGTTTTTCAGCCTGCGCTTACTTACCAAAAGTTAATGGGGAAGCTGGAGATTATCCTTGGCGGACTCCGCCGCACCTTCTGCGGCGACGACCCCTGCCTCAACCTTGGCCACCAGCGATTCCGGCATGTGCTGCAACGCCACCTGCAAGACCTCATCAATCCACTTTACAGGACGAATGTCGAGGTGCTGCTTGATGTTTTTGGGAATGTCAGCAAGATCCCGCTGATTTTCCTCGGGGATGAGCACAGTATGAATGCCACCACGGTGCGCGGCAAGCAACTTCTCCTTCAATCCGCCGATAGGCAACACTTCCCCACGCAAGGTGATCTCACCCGTCATCGCCACATCGGCACGCACCGGAATACCTGTCAGCACCGACACCAACGCGGTACACATACCAACACCGGCACTGGGACCATCCTTGGGAATCGCACCCTCCGGCACATGGATATGGATATCATGCTTCTGATAAAACTCCTGGTCGATACCCAGCGCCGCAGCACGACTGCGCACCACGGTCATGGCGGCCTGCACCGACTCCTGCATAACCTCGCCCAGTTGGCCCGTAATGGTGAGCTTGCCTTTGCCCGGCACGACAGCGGATTCGATGGTCAACAGATCGCCGCCCACCTCGGTCCATGCCAATCCAGTCACCTGACCAACCTGATCATTTTCCTCGGCGCGTCCATAGCGGAAGCGATGCACGCCCAGATATTTCTCCAGATTGCGCGGAGTGATAGTCACCTTTTTGTCCGTCGGCTTGAGCAGTATTTCCTTGACCACCTTGCGGCAGATCTTGGCAATCTCACGCTCCAGGCTGCGCACACCGGCCTCACGAGTATAGTAGCGGACAATGTCACGCACCACAGACTCGCCCAGCACAATTTCGTCGGGGCTAAGCCCATTGGCCTTGATCTGCTTGGCCACCAGATAACGCATGGCGATATTCAACTTCTCATCCTCGGTATACCCCGGGATGCGAATCACTTCCATACGATCCAGCAACGGCCCTGGAATATTCAGGCTGTTGGCCGTTGCAATGAACATCACTTCGGACAAATCATAATCCACTTCCAGATAGTGATCATTGAAAGTGTGATTCTGCTCCGGGTCAAGCACCTCAAGCAGCGCAGACGCGGGATCACCACGGAAATCCATCGACATCTTATCTATCTCGTCCAACAGAAACAACGGATTGCGTGTTTCAATCTTGGCGAGGTTCTGGATAATCCTGCCTGGCAGCGAGCCAATATAGGTGCGGCGATGGCCACGGATCTCCGCTTCATCGCGCACCCCACCCAAAGACATGCGCACGAACTTGCGATTGGTGGCACGCGCGATGGAACGGCCCAACGATGTCTTGCCCACGCCAGGCGGACCCACCAGACACAACACCGGCCCTTTCGATTTGGTTACACGCTGCTGCACGGCCAGATATTCAAGAATGCGCTCCTTGACCTTATCCAGCCCATAGTGATCCTCCTCAAGTACCTGCTCAGCCAAGGCCAGGTCATACTTGAGTTTGCTGCGTTTTTTCCAGGGCACATTGACCATCCAGTCAATGTAGTTGCGTACCACGGTCGCCTCGGCGGACATCGGCGACATCATTTTCAGCTTGTTGAGCTCAGCCTTGGCCTTGGTTTTGGCTTCCTTGGACATGCCGGCCTTTTCTATCTTCTGTGCCAGCTCCTCGACCTCGTTAGGCTCGCCTTCCAGCTCCCCGAGTTCTTTCTGAATGGCTTTCATCTGCTCATTCAGATAATACTCGCGCTGATTCTTTTCCATCTGGCGTTTGACGCGGCCACGCACGCGCTTTTCCACCTGGAGCAAATCAATCTCCGACTCCAGCACAGCCATCAGGCTCTCCATGCGGGGGCGCAGCTCAACCTGTTCAAGAAGGTTCTGCTTTTCCGTGATCTTGAGCGCCATATGCGCGGCAATGGTATCCGCAAGACGGCCAGGATCATCGATACTTGCCAGCGAGGAAAGAATCTCGGGCGGTACTTTGTTATTCAGCTTCACATACTGGTCGAACTGGCCAAGCAGGGAGCGCGACAGCACTTCCACTTCACGCTCTTCCAGGGGCGCCGCGTTTAAAACGGCAACCTGCGCGGCGAAATAATCCTGCGCGCCGATGAAATGGAGCACATTGGCACGTGCAGTGCCTTCAACAAGAACCTTGACAGTGCCATCCGGCAGCTTGAGCAACTGTAAAATACTGGCAAGCGTACCAATGCGGTAGATATCTTCTTCCTGGGGATCGTCAAGCGCAGCGCTCTTCTGGGCAACAAGCAGGATCTGCTTACTGCCTTCCATTGCCGCATCAAGCGCCTTGATAGACTTCTCGCGCCCCACAAAGAGAGGGATCACCATATGCGGATAAACCACCACATCCCTGAGCGGCAGAATGGGGGTCACCATCAATTGATTGGTGATTACTTCTGATGTCTTGTCATTTTGTTCCATCTATTGGATACCTCACTGTGGATTCTGACCAAACAGGCACATAAGCAGCGGTTATGGAACAAGCGAAAGCTCCAAGCAAACTCAGAGACCTCGCACGAAGCCAAACATACACACGTTTGATTGTGAAGCGTAACCAAACCGTGAGTTGACTGTTTAGAGGCTTCCTTAACTGGACATGCAAAAGGTGTGCAAGACAACCTCACACCGACTTGCTGACCCAGCACTTCACAATACATGCGGCCTGGCGCGGAAAAATTCAAGAAACAGCAGCAATTTCCAGAAGAACTAATGATTTGAATACGTTATTGCTTATTTAAAGCCCGTCCCTGGGCCGTTTTGACGTGAACAGCAAAAATATATTTTTTGCTGTTTTCATGACTTTCCAAACATTTCCGCGTCTGAAAAATGACACATTTCGGAAATGCAAAGAAGCCGTTGTTTCGACAGCCCGTCAATCCCCTGTTGCGGTGCGCGGAAATTCAGCGCCCTCATAAATCATTAACGGTGCAGACTCGCCACTGATAACACCCGCGTCAACAACCACCTTGGCGACATTCTCCATGGATGGCAGTTCGTACATGGTATCAAGCAGCGCATGTTCCAGAATCGACCGCAGCCCACGGGCGCCGGTCTTGCGTTCCATCGCCTTGCGGGCAATCGCACTCAGGGCGTCTTCGCGAATCTCGATTTCACAACCTTCCATCTCGAACAATTTGGTGTATTGCTTGGTGATCGCATTCTTGGGCTCGGTGAGAATACGTACCAGTTGATCCTCATCCAGCTCCTCAAGCGTGGCGACTACCGGCAATCTGCCGACAAACTCGGGAATCAGACCATATCTGATGAGATCTTCAGGCTCGACGTTGCGCAGCAATTCACCGACACTTTTCTTGTCGTCCTTGCTCTTCACCTCGGCGGAGAAGCCGATGCCACCCTTTTCCGAACGGGCGCGCACAACCTTTTCCAGGCCAGAGAATGCGCCGCCGCAAATAAACAGGATATTGGCAGTATTCACCTGCAAAAACTCCTGCTGCGGGTGCTTACGCCCACCCTGAGGCGGCACGGAGGCGATGGTACCTTCGATCAGCTTGAGCAACGCCTGTTGCACACCCTCTCCGGACACGTCGCGGGTGATGGAAGGGTTGTCCGATTTGCGCGAGATCTTGTCTATCTCGTCGATATAGACAATGCCGGTCTGCGCCTTTTCGACGTCGTAGTCGCATTTCTGCAACAGCTTCTGGATGATGTTCTCAACATCCTCACCGACATAGCCCGCCTCGGTGAGCGTAGTGGCATCCGCAATGGTAAAAGGTACGTTGAGAAGCCGCGCCAGCGTCTCGGCGAGCAGGGTTTTGCCTGAGCCGGTTGGACCGATCAGCAGAATATTGCTCTTGGAGAGCTCAACGTCGCCGCTCTTTTTGGGTCCGGAGTTAAGACGCTTGTAGTGATTATAGACAGCCACCGACAACACTTTTTTGGCTTGCGTCTGACCGACAACGTAATCGTCCAGAATCTGCTTGATTTCATGTGGCGTCGGTAGCTTTCTGCCCTTTACCGAAGCGGATTTCTCCTGCATCTCTTCGCGTATGATGTCATTGCACAGCTCCACGCATTCATCACACACAAAGACCGATGGCCCAGCAATGAGTTTGCGCACTTCGTGCTGACTTTTTCCGCAGAAAGAGCAATAAAGCAGCTTCTTTCCGTCTTCGCCAAAACCGTGTTTATCATCGCTCATAGCGCCACCTCAGATTACACAACCCGTTCCATTCCTTCCCACTGCAAGCGGAAAATTTGCGCGCCAAATATTGCGCGGCGTGCCGCTCTTATCCCTGGCGCTTATCCAGCACGGCGTCGATCAGGCCGTATTCCACTGCCATTTGACCACTCATAAAATTATCGCGATCCGTATCAACCTGGATCTTTTCCAAAGGCTGCCCGGTATGTCTGGCGAGAATAGTATTCAGGCGCTCGCGCACCATCAAAATTTCACGGGCATGGATATCAAAATCCGACGCCTGCCCCTGGAAGCCGCCCAGCGGCTGATGAATCATCATCCGGGTATGGGGCAGGCAAAAACGCTTGCCTGATGCCCCTCCCGCCAGCAACAAGGCGCCCATGCTTGCAGCCTGACCCACGCACATTGTGCTGACATCCGGCTTTATGAACTGCATCGTATCATAAATCGCCAAACCGGCACTCACCGAGCCGCCCGGCGAATTGATGTAGAGGTGGATGTCCTTATCAGGATTCTCCGACTCCAAAAACAGCAATTGAGCTACCACCAGGTTGGCCATGTAGTCTTCAACCGGACCCACCAGAAAAATCACCCGCTCCTTGAGCAAACGGGAATAAATATCGTAGGCACGCTCACCGCGCGCCGACTGCTCAACCACCATCGGCACCAGATTCAGTGCGGTTGCGCCTAACGCGCCATTCTTGATCATGCTATCGGTCATCATCCTGCTTCCTTTAACAATATCTGCGCGGGTAAAAATCAATCGGGACTATTCAACCCTGCTGGGCAGGCTGCATCAACGCTTCAAAAGAGATTGGCGTATCACTGACAGCCACATTCTGAAACACCCAATCCACCGCCTGATCCTCAAGCACCAAGGCCTCAACACCCGCCAACCGCCTGCGATCTGCGTAATACCAGTTGATGACCTCTGCAGGGGCCTCGTAACTGGATGCGGCAGCCTCAACGGCGGCACGCAGATTTTCCGGCTGTGCCTTGAAAGCATTTTTGCGTATGATTTCCGCAAGAATCAGCCCCAGCGCGACCCGGCGGCGGGCATGCTCTTCGAACATTCCCGGCTGCAGGTTGATATTCGCCATTTGGGCGCCACGCGCGGCTAGATCATCCCTTGCCTGCTGCATCAACTGGCCGACTTCGTCATCAATCAATGCGCGCGGCAATGTCAGTGGATTGGCTTGCAGCAATCCGTCCAGCACCTGCTGTTTGACCTTACGCTTAACGGCCTGTTCCATCTCGCGCTGCATATTGCCACGAATCTCGGCACGCAACGCATCCGCACCGCCTTCGGTAATGCCGTAGGCCTGGGCGAACGCATCATCAACCTCAGGCAGCTTGGGTTCCGAGACGGAAATTACTTTAATGGCAAATTGCACCGGTTTGCCAGCGAGTTCGGCAGCGTGATATTCCTCGGGGAATTGCAGGTCGAGTGTCCGCTCTTCACCAGCCTTTGCACCGATCAGTTTCTCTTCGAAGCCTGCGATAAAGGTTTTTGATCCCAACACAATAGGAACCTCCTTGCCTTCATTGCCGGCAAAAGGTTGCCCCTCAATCGAGCCCGTGAAATCAAGCACCAGCCTATCGCCATCCTGCGCGGGCCGCTCCACGGCCGCCCACTCGCTGGCCTGTTTGCGCAAACGCTCCAGTACGACAGCCACATCGGCCTCTGTAACTTCGGCAACCGGCTTTTCGATCTTGATGTTATCGAGACTGACCTGCCCAACTTCAGGATAAATCTCGAACACTGCGGTATATTCCAGTCCCTTGTCTGGCTCCAGGCTGCTGGATTCGATACGGGGGGTGCCGGCCAAGCGTAGTTGCTGCTGTGTCACAGCATCACGGAAGCTCGACTGCACCACCTCATCCTGCACCTCGAACCGCACCTGCTCACCATACATGCGCTGCACCAGGCTAAAGGGCACTTTGCCGGGGCGGAAGCCATCCACTTTAACCCGGCGAGCCAATGACTTCAGCCGTTCCTGCACCGCTGTTTCAACGCGCTCTGCGGGCACAACGACGGTCAAACGGCGCTCAAGACCTTCACTTGATTGAACTGAAACTTGCATCTGCTACCTCGGGAATGATGTATGCCGGTTAGTTTGTGTTAAAAAAACGGGAATGCGCTGCTCCTGGAGGGCGGCGACATCCCAAAAAATTGGTGCGAAAGGAGAGACTCGAACTCTCAAGGGTTGCCCCGCTGGTACCTAAAACCAGTGCGTCTACCAATTTCGCCACTTTCGCAATGATACTGCACCGGAAAACCGGCCACGAATACCGATTATACATATTAAAGCAGAAAACCGAACCATCCCCAGCCGTTCAAGCTTAAAAAAGCTGCCAAGCTTACGGGACCTAGAGGGAATTATGGGCGCAAAGCGGCCAATTACAAGGCCAGACCAATCCACGGGATGATTCAGAAGACGATTCGCAATATAACCGGAGAGAGAAAATGCAACCTACAGCAAATTTTGCACAACAAAAATGCCGTTCACTTGAATCAAGTGAACGGCATTATTTGATGCACCACGACTTCTAGCGGTTAACCGCGTGTTAGCCGGGCTGGATGTTTGCGGCTTGCTTGCCCTTGGGGCCGGCCACTACATCAAAAGTTACGCGCTGATTTTCCTGCAGCGTCTTGAAGCCGCCTGATCCCTGGATCGCCGAGAAATGCGCGAAAAGGTCTTCGCCGCCATCATCGGGGGTAATGAAACCAAAACCTTTAGAATCGTTAAACCACTTTACAGTACCTGTTGCCATTGAATATTTTCCTAATAAAAGTAATTATGGGCGGATGCCCGATCTATCGAATCAAGAAAAAAGGGCCAACTTAAAGTACCGCAATTTGGTGCTTGAATTCCACAGACAGCAGCTAGACTACCAGCAATCGAAATAAATTCAAAGTTTTTTTGTGTGAATTTGCAAAATTATCGCAGCAGCACCCTCCCCTGCCCCGCAAAACCCGTTCATCGCCTAAAAAACAACGCTGTCAAACCGCTGCTCACGCCCTACCACTACCATGCTGACCCGATTAGGCAGGCAGGCGGCGGATTCGCCGCCGCGACCGAGCCAGCCGGTGTGAATACACTGCTTGCCACGACAGGGGGAGGTGGTGAAACGTGCTTTGCCGTCATGGATGTCGATGATACTCACCCCCAACGCGCCAGCGATGGTCAGACGGCGGTCCTGGCGCAGTGAAATTGCCATTTGTTCCTTGCCACCCACCATGATGCGCACCTCCTCGCCTTGCGTGGATGAGCCCCAATAGGTGAAATACAGGCAGGGCAGCAGCGCCAGCGCCAACGCCACGACGACCCAATCCGCACGGGTCATCATAACGGCGTCACCGTCACTTTGGGCGGGGGATCAACCTCGAAGCGCAATCGCGCTGCCATGGCGGGTGTCGCTACCATGCGGCCTTTGTCGTCGACCAGCATCACTTGCGTGATCCCCAGCTTTTTCGCTGTTTCACGCCATCTTTGCGGTCCGGCGACGAACAATGCTGTGGATGCCGCATCGGCGGTGGCTGCATCATCAGCAATGACCGTTACGGATATGACGCCTGTTGCGGGGCAACCGCTGCGCGGATCGATGATGTGATGGTAGCGTTTGCCCTGATATTCAAAAAAACGCTCGTAGTCTCCGGAGGTGAGTATGCTTTCGTCGCCACGCGTCTCAATCGATGCCAGCACACCTGCGCCGCGCGGATTGCGGATGCCGATGCGCCAGGGGCGGTCGCCATGTTTGCCGATGGCGCGCAGATTGCCGCCAGCATTGATGATAGCATTTTGGACGCCGAGTTCACGCAAACGAGCGATAGCCAGATCCACGCCGTACCCTTTGGCGATGGCGCCAAAGTCGAGCTGCACAGCGGGGTTGGTGCTGCGCAACTGGCTCCCGTCGAGGATCAGGTCATTCATGCCGGGGCGCTGTTTTGTCAGGGTATCAATGGCTTTGAGGTCGGGCGGCGGACCAATGGGCAGATCATCCTGCTCAAAGCCCCACAGCTTGATCAGTCGGCCTATGGCCGGATTGAACATACCCTCACTGGCGCGAGACAAGGTGATGGATTTTTGCACCAGCGGCAATATCGAGACAGGAACGGTGACGGATTCGCCCGCCGCGAGCGCCCGATTCATGCGTACAAGAGGGCTGTCATGCCAGGCGTGCCAGTCGTTGTGCATCTGCTGAAGGTCTGCGCCGACCTGACTGCTGGCGTGCTGCGCCAGGCTCTTATCCGCACCCCAGATGCTGATCTCCACGAGGGTGCCGAAAGTGAGAAGCTGTTGCTGGTACAGCGGTTCTTCACGCTTGGCGCAGGCGCTGAGCAGGAGCGCCAGCATGATTGCAATGTACCCGCCAAACCTACGCATGGTGATGGTGGGCAGCGCCCACTCTGCATGAATGAATAATTTTGGGCGCACTGCGGTTATGAACGCTTGCGCTCCGCCAACCGGGTCTCAATGCAATCCATCAGCCAGCCGCTGATATTGAGGTCGTAAATGGCGTCGAGTTCGCGGATGCAGGTGGGGCTGGTGACATTGATTTCGGTGAGATAGTCGCCAATCACGTCCAGACCGACGAACATGAGGCCTTTTTCGCGCAAGATCGGCCCTACCTGTTCGCATATCCACAGATCGCGTTCGCTCAGCGAAACGCCTTCGCCACGCCCTCCGGCAGCGAGATTGGCGCGCGTCTCTCCGGGGGCGGCGATGCGCGCCAGGGCGAACGGCACGGGCCTGCCGTCTATGAGCAGGATGCGCTTGTCGCCCGCGCTGATCTCCGGAATATAACGTTGCGCCATGATGAAACGTGTTTCGCGACGCGTCAAGGTTTCGATGATGACGTTGATATTGGGGTCATCCTCGCGCACGCGGAACACCGATGCGCCGCCCATGGCATCCAGAGGTTTGAGGATAATGTCACCGTGCTCAAACAAAAAGTCCCGCAACTGATCGGCATTGCGGCTCACCAAGGTAGGCGTGCAACACTGGGGAAACCAGGTGGTGTAGACCTTTTCATTCACATCGCGCAGGCTTTGCGGCTTGTTGACCACCAGCACCCCCTCCGCCTCGGCGTTTTCCAGCAGGTAGGTGGTGTAGATGTACTCCATGTCGAAGGGTGGATCTTTGCGCATCAGGATGACGTCGAGTTCGGCAAGCGGCCTAGCCTGAGACTCACCCGCACAATCGAACCAATGATACAGGTCATCCTGCACCGACAATTCGCGCATCCTGGCATAGGCCGTGCCGTCGCGCAGGAACAGGTCGCCCTGCTCCATGTAGAAAAGTTGCCATTCGCGTGACTGGGCTTCGAGCAGCATCGCCAGCGTGCTGTCTTTTTTGGCATTGATGGAAGCCATGGGGTCCATCACCACTCCCAGCTTGATCATGCGCGCGTCCCGGCGATTTCCCGCGCGGCGGCGAGCAATGCGAGGCGGGCGATCACGCCATAGGCATAGAAACGGTTGGGGTTGGCGTCCGGCGACTTGTTCGGGTCCGGGTTGTTGCAGGGTTCGGCGAAGGCCAGCGGTTCAAACTGCATGCCCGGCGCATTAAGATTTTCATCGACGCCGCGCGCGGTATGCACGCGGTAAAAACCGCCGACCACAAAGCGGTCGATCATGTAGACCACGGGCTCGGCAACCGCCTGCGCATCGCCCCAGGTCTCAAAGGTGTAAACACCCTCCTGAATGATGACTTGAGTCACGGCCTGCCCCCCCTTGGTGGCGGCCATATGGGTACGCTGCTTGCGGTTCAGCTCATAGATTTCATCGGTGGAATGTATCGTCATGATGCCCATGCCATAGGTGCCGGCATCGGCCTTGACGATCACAAACGGTTTTTTATCCAGATCGTATTCGTTATATTTGCGTTGGATGGATTTCAGCAACGCGTCGACATTGGTTGCCAGGCATTCCTCCCCTTCGCGCTTCATGAAGTTGATCTCGCCGCACTGGCGAAACAGGGGATCGATCAGCCACGGGTCGATGTCGATCAATTCTGCGCATTCCTGAGCCACCTGCCGGTAGTGCCTGAAGTGATCGGATTTGAGGCGGTTGGACCAACCCAGATCGAGCGGCGGAACTACTGGCTGCTCCAGACCCTCCAGGATGGCAGGGCGACCACCCGATAAATCGTTATTGAGCAACACCATGCAAGGGAAAAAGTTTTCAACGCCCACCCTGTCGCCTTTGCGCAGCAAGGGTTCCAGATGCACCGTGCGGCCCGAAGGTAATGCCACATCGAGCGGTGAGGTCAGGCCCTCGATCAAGGAACCGAGGCGCACTTCAAAACCCGCTTTGCTGAGAATCTCGTGCAGTGTTGCCAGGCTTTCAAGATAAAACAAGTTGCGGGTATGGCTCTCAGGGATCAACAGCAGCTTGCTTGCGCGCGGACAGATGCGCTCCACGGCGGATTGCACTGCCTGGATGCACAGCGGCATAAACGCCGGATTCAGGTTATTGAAGCCGGCCGAAAACAGGTTGGTATCCACCGGCGCCAGCTTGAACCCGGCGTTGCGCAAATCCACCGAGGCGTAAAACGGCGCGGGCGTTTCCAGCCACTGGGCACGCAGCCAAGACTCGATACTGGCCTGGCGCTCCAGCAGGTGGCGCTCAAGTTTCAGGAGAGGGCCGGTCAGCACCGTTGTCAGGTGAGGTACGCCGGAGGAATGATCAATGCCCATATGACAGGTCGTCCTTAAAGCTTTTAACTTCGTAATACTTTACCAGCCTGCCGGACTCAGGTCGAATCTCAGCCGCAGCCCTACAGGCTGTCAATGGCCTCAGATAGCCGCTGCACCCCAATCACATCGAAATCCTTGATAGCCTGCTTGGGGACGTTGGCCTTGGGCACGATGGCGCGTTTGAAGCCATGCTTGGCGGCCTCGCGCAGCCGGTCCGGGCCGCTTTGCACCGGGCGGATCTCGCCCGCCAGCCCGACCTCGCCGAACACCACCAGATCGGACGGCAACGGGCGATTACGCAGGCTGGAGAGTGCCGCGAGCAGTAGCGGCAGATCGGCGGCGGTTTCGGTGACGCGCACGCCGCCCACCACGTTGACGAACACATCCTGGTCGTACATGGCGATGCCGCCGTGGCGGTGCAGCACGGCGAGCAGCATGGCCAGACGGTTCTGATCCAGTCCGACGGTGACACGCCGTGGATTGGGCGAGTGGCTCTCCGCCACCAGGGCCTGCACCTCCACCAGCAATGGCCGCGTGCCTTCGCGCGTCACCATGATCACGCTGCCCGGCACCTCTTCCTGGTGGCGAGACAGGAAGATCGCGGAAGGATTGGTCACCTCGCGCAACCCCTTTTCCGTCATGGCAAATACGCCCAGCTCATTGACCGCGCCGAAGCGGTTCTTGATGGCACGGATCACGCGGAACTGGCTGCCGGTGTCGCCCTCGAAGTACAGCACGGTGTCGACCATATGCTCCAGCACGCGCGGCCCGGCCAGGCTGCCCTCTTTGGTTACATGCCCCACCAGAAACAGCGCGGTGCCGGTCTGCTTGGCGAAGCGCACCAGTTGCGCCGCGCTCTCGCGCACCTGCGCCACCCCGCCCGGCGCAGATTGCAGCATCTCGGTATAAATGGTCTGGATGGAATCGACCACGATCACCTGCGGGCGCTCCTGCTGCGCCACCGCGATGATGCGCTCCACCTGTGTCTCGGTCAGAAGGCGCAACCTGTCGGCCAGTTTATCGCTTACCAAACCCAGCCGCCGCGCGCGCAGACTTACCTGCTGCAACGATTCTTCGCCGGTCACATACAAGGTGGTCAGCGAACCCGCCAGCGCCACCATGGACTGCAACAGCAAGGTGGATTTGCCGATGCCGGGATCGCCGCCGATCAAGATCACCGAGCCCTGCACCACCCCGCCGCCCAACACCCTGTCCAGCTCCGCAAAACCACTGGGGAAACGCTGCTCCACACTGCTCTCGACCATCGCAATGGACTGCGCCGAGGATTCACCCGCATAACCGCTGAAACGCGGGCTGCGGCGCGCGCCATCTGCGGCAGGGGCGATGGTCTCCATAAGGGTATTCCAACCGCCGCAATCCGCACAGCGCCCCGCCCACTTGGGAGATTGGGCGCCGCACTCGGAGCAGGTGTAGAGGGTTTTATCTTTGGCCATTGTTTAGTGAAACGTACCCTACGCTTTCTGATACACCTTCCTGCGGAACAAATCATTTCTGCGGCTGACCAGACGATCCAAAAACAACAAGCCGTCGAGGTGATCTATCTCGTGCTGCACCGCGCGCGCCTCATATCCTTCAAATTCATAATGCAGCTCTGAGCCGAATTCGTCAAAAGCCTCCAAGGTGATGCGTTCGGCGCGAATCACATTGCCGGTGTAATCCGGCACCGACATGCAGCCCTCGCGCCCGACCACGAAGCCCTCCCAGTGAGTGATTTCGGGGTTGACCAATACCAGCCGCCCGTGATGTTTGATCCTGGGCTTGCTGGAGACATCAACGATGACGATGCGCTCGGCGCGCCCGGTCTGCGGGGCAGCAATGCCCACGCCGCCAGGGCCGGCGCGCATGGTCTCCTCCAGGTCTGCTATAAACGCCCGCAGTGCGTCATCAAAGCGTTCCACCGGCTGTGCAATCCGCTCCAGACGCGCGTCGGGATAGGTGAGAATTTCCAATGCCGCCATGCCCCTACCCGATCATGACATCGATAGGTTCGAGGTGTACCTGTATGCCTTTACCATCCAGCACCGCCACCGCCGATTCCAGTGCCGGAATACCTTCCAGGGCGCGGCCTTCGATTTGCATGATATAGATAGGCTTGTCTGCGCTGCCCGCCACATTGGATTGCAGATCAAGGATATCCAGGCCCGCCTCGGCCAACACCCCGGTTACTTGCGCCACAATACCGGCGCGATCAGCACCGAATACCGCGATGCGCACATCAGGTTCCTGGTGATGATACAAGCCCCCCGCGATTTCACCCTGAAGGGCACAAGTATCGACGTGAAGTTGCAGGCCAAGCGACTCGGTCACCGTGGCTACGAGCTGTGTCAGTGAGGCGGTATCGCCCTCATGCTGGACCATGAGCATGACCGTAAAGTTGCCGCCCAGGCGCGTCATGGAGGCCTCACCGAGGTTGCAGCCGCCCTCGTAGAGCGCGGAAGTCACGCGCGCCACTATGCCGGGACGATCCTTGCCTACCACCGTCAGCATGAACCAATGGTTAGTTGATCTGTTCATCGAATCGGGTTCCTATTGTGAATGTAGCGTTGAATGCACAACATAGATCACCATCACCCCTGCGGCTATCAGCACTGCCTGCTGAAGCGTGGCTATCGGCTGCAAACGTTTGTGCAGATCCGGTATCAAATCCGCCACCGCGATATAGATAAAACTCGACGCTGCCACCGCCAGCACATAAGGCAAGACCGGCTCTACCCCCGCCAGGCTAAAATAACCGAGCAGCGCACCCAGCACTGTTGTCAGGCTCGCCAGCATATTATACAAAAAGGCCTTGCGGCGGCTGAAGCCGCTGTGCAGCAACACGGCAAAATCACCCACTTCCTGCGGGATCTCGTGCGCCGCTACCGCCAGGCTGGTGACGACGCCCAGGTGAATATCCGTCATGAACGCCGCAGCAATCAGCACACCATCGACGAAATTGTGGATGCCATCACCGATCAGGATCAACGTGCCCGCAGCATGGCCATGATCGTGTTTAGGCTCCGGGACATGGGCCTCGCAGTGGTCCGAGTGGCAATGCCGCCACAACACCAGCTTCTCCAGCACAAAAAAGCCCAGCAACCCCAGCAGCACCGCCAGGGTAATGTTGTGAAAGTCGGTCACACCAGGGCCCGCCAGGGCATGGGGCAGCAACCCCAGAAATGCCGCGCCGAGCAGCGCACCCACGGCGAAACTGACCAGATGCGGCATGGCGCGGCTGCGTAGCGCCTCGGGTACCAGCAAAAAGGCCGATGCCGCCAGCACGCTGAGCACACCGCCCAGCAGGCTGAAGAGGATAATCCAGGTAAGCAGATTCATTATGAGGTCTTTGTGGCCGGAAACATTGTCCCACCCGTTAAGGGCGCAATGCCTTCACGGGGACTTAGCCGCCAATCATACCTTATCCTGGCTACCGAATGCGTGACTCGGCGCCTATTCCAGCCAAATCAGGCTCGCCATGCGCCCGGTAACGCCCTCGCGGCGGTAGGAATAAAAATGTTGCGCTTCGGTGTACGTACACCGCTCGCCGCCATAAATGGCCGTGACGCCCTGCCGTGCCAGGCGTTGCCGCGCAAGCTGATAGATATCTGCCAGCCAACGGCCTGCGGGCGAAGGGTGAAATGCCTCGGCGGCGGCAGGATCATGGCTCGTAAATGCCTCGCGCACTTCCGAACCCACCTCGAAGGCGCGCGGGCCAATAGCCGGACCCAGCCACACCATAAGTTCCTCGGGTGGAACCTGCATGGAGGCCAGCGTGGCCTCAATAACCCCCGCCGCCAAGCCGCGCCACCCGGCATGAACGGCGACCACCGTACTCCCCGCCTTGTCGCACAGCAGCAGCGGCAGACAGTCGGCAGTCAACACCGCGCATACCACGCCAGACTCACGCGTGAAGCTGGCATCCGCCGCACAGCCTGGGGCAGCGTCGACTGCGTCCACTACACTTATGCCGTGCACCTGGTTGAGCCACCGTGGCATCCCCGGCAAATCGAGCTGCCGCACAACATGCGCGCGATTGGCGGCGACAACCTGGGGGGCATCACCCACATGATCCCCCAGGTTGAGACCTGCATAAGGCGCAAGGCTCACGCCACCCAGCCGCGTGGTAGTACATGCGCGCACGCGTGGCGGAGCGGGCCAATCCGGCACTAACCAATCATTGCTCATGGGCGGCATTATCTTCTCGTAATACTCGCAGCAAATACTCCATGTCGGCGGGCAGCGGCGCCTGCCACTGCATTACTTCGCCGCTCTCGGGGTGGGTCAACCCCAGGCGCACGGCGTGCAGCGCCTGACGCCTGAAATTACGCAGGGCCTCGGTAAACTGCTCACTGCTTTTCGGTGGGATGCGTAAACGCCCACCATAGACGGGATCGCCAAACAGCGGATAACGGATATGCGCCATATGAACGCGGATCTGGTGAGTGCGCCCGGTTTCCAGTTGCACCCGGACATGGGTGTGGGCGCGGAAGCGCTCCGCGACACGATAGTGAGTCACCGCCGGCCTGCCGCGCTGGGTCACCGCCATGCGCTTGCGGTCCACGGGATGGCGCCCGATTGGAGCGTCCACGCTGCCACCGGAGAGCATCACCCCCACCGCCACCGCCTCGTATTCACGTTCAAAAGCACGCTCCTGAAGCTGTTGCACGAGATGAGCTTGCGCCTTGAGAGTGCGCGCCACCACCAGCAGGCCGCTGGTTTCCTTGTCCAGACGATGCACAATCCCCGCGCGCGGCACGCTGACCAGCTCCGGCGCGTGATGCAGCAGCGCATTGAGCATCGTGCCATCAGGATTGCCCGCCGCCGGATGGACCACCAGTCCGGCAGGTTTGTTGATCACCAACAGTGTTTCGTCCTCATAGAGCACTTCGAGAGGAATCCGCTGCGGCTGCGACGACACCTCGTCCTCCAGCGTCGCCATCACATCAACACGTTCCCCCCCCAGCACCTTGTCCTTGGCGCGCAACTGCCGGTCGTCGACCGTCACCAGCCCGTTGCGTATCCATTGTTGCAGGCGCGCGCGCGAATAGCCGGAAAACAGCTCGGCCAACGCCTGATCCAGACGCATACCGGCCATTTCATGGGGAATCCTGGAAGATAAATGCTCGGTGCTTGACATGATTTCGAAAGACTCGCTAGTGGATAAGCAGTATAATGCGTCTGATGAACCTGCACTACTTCGCATTACTGTTATTTATCCTCACCGGCTGCGCTGCCGCCCCCGCGACCGTCACGAGCCAGCCTCCTTCACGTGACGGCTCCAGCGATGCGCAACTTTATAACGATGGCAAGGCGGCGCTCCTGGCGGGTGATTATGAGCGCGCCGCAGAACGCCTCGAAACCCTTACGCTGCGCTATCCATTGGCCGGTCATGCCCAGCAAGCGCTGCTGGACACCGCCGCTGGAATCCGCCAGCGCGGCCAGAGCATTACTGCGGTGGACATGGCAGAGCAATTTATCGCCAAAAACCCCAATCATCCCCATGTGGACTATGCCTACTACGAACGAGGACTGGTCGCCTTTCAGGAAGGAATCAGTACTCTTGAAGCCGTAAAGCCCGCGAGTGCCACGCCACAGGATTCCGCACAGGCACGGCGCGCGTTTCAATATTTTGCTGAACTCTTGCAAGGCTTCCCGGCCAGCCGGTTTGCCAAGGATGCGGCCCAGCGCATGCTGCTGCTGCGCAACACAATGGCCCAGCATGAGTTAAATATGGCCAAATACTTTCTGGAACAAGGAGACCGCGCCAACGCTGCGGCCCGCGCCAAATACATACTCGACAACTACCAGCAATCGCCAGTCACTGCGGATGCACTGGCAATCATGACCCGCGCCAATGCGGCCCAGATCGACAAGACACCGCAGCCCCCAACATTGGCGCAATCAAGTGCACCGGCTCCTGTCGTGTCCGCTTCACTTTCTCAACCTGTCACGGCAGCCGCCCCACCTGATCGTGGCGATGCAATACAACGCGAAACCTGGTTGCTGGCGCAAAACCCGGCGCATTACACCATTCAGCTATCGAGCACGGGAGATGAGTCCATGCTGTTAAACTTCATCAAAACCCATGCCCTCCAGCAAAAGGCCGCGTATTTCCGGGGTAGCCACGGCATGTACTCCCTGCTGTATGGGGTCTACCCCACAGAGGCTGCGGCCAAAGAAGCTGCGCAGGCACTACCTAGAAGCATGAACATTGCAAAACCATGGGTACGCGGCATCAGGGGCATCCATGAGTCCATCAAAAAAGCTGGCAGTACGCGGTAACATGAAACTACAGTGTCACCCGCGTCACTCCCCATTCAACCTGCTACGGAATACAGACACATCTGACATTATGCGCTCCCGTAACCTTTTACTCATTCTGCTCCTCTCCTTTTTCCTCGGCGCCTGCTCTTCCCTGTCAAAAAAAGACGAGGAGACCAAGGACTGGCCCGCTAACCGCCTGTATGACAAAGCCAAGGAAAAGCTCAAAGCCGGCGACTATGAAAAATCCATCAAGGATTTCGAGACACTGATCTCCCGCTATCCCTTCGGCCCCTATGCCCAACAGGCGCAATTGGAAATCGCCTACGCGTATTATAAATTCGACGAGCCCGATTCCTCCGTTGCCGCCGCCGATCATTTCATCAAACTCTATCCTCGCCATCCGAATGTTGATTACGCCTATTACGTCAAGGGCTTGTCAGGCTTCAATCGCGGTATAGGGACGATAGAACGCACGTTCGGCCAGGATCCCTCCGAACGTGACCCTCGCGCCGCGCGTGAATCGCTCCAATACTTCTCGCAACTGATAAAACTTTACCCCAACAGCAAATACGCGCAGGATGCCTCCCAACGCATGCTCTATCTGTACAACAACCTTGCACAGTATGAAATACACGTTGCGGACTACTACATGCGGCGTGGCGCATATCTCGCCGCCGCCAACCGCGCCAAATACGTGATCGAAAATTACCCCACCACCCCAGCCACGCCCAATGCGCTGGGCGTGATGGCCAAGGCCTACAAACTGCTCGGCATGAACGATTTATCAAATGATGCGCTGCGCGTGCTGGATCTGAATTATCCGCAAAATCCGTATCTGACTGAGGTCAGAAATCTGGTCGTCAAAAACTAATAGGGAGGATCTGCCAATGTGGGATTTCTTTGCGACGGTGCGCCACCGTCATTCGGTGCGCAAATACCGGAAGGATATGCCGGTGGAACGCGAAAAGCTCCACGCGGTACTTGAAATGGCCTGTGCCGCGCCCTCCGCCGGTGATCTTCAGGCCTATCAAATCATTGTTGTTAGCAGCCAGGAAGAACGCGACGCTTTAAGCCGTGCCGCCGGAAACCAGGAATTTCTCTCCGAGGCGCCCATCTGCCTGATTTTCTGCACCGACCCTGAACGCTCCGCACAACGTTACGGCGAACGCGGCACATCACTCTACACCCTCCAGGACACCACCATCGCCGCCGCCTACACCCAACTTGCCGTCGTGGCGGCGGGCATGGGCTCAACCTGGGTGGGCGCCTTTGATGAAGATGAAGTGAAAAGGATATTGAATATCGAGCCGGGCAAAAAACCGCTAGCCATGCTCAGCGTGGGCTACCCGGCAGAGGTGCCAGAGCCGACTCCGCGTCGGCACCTGAATGAGATCGTAAAATACCACTGAAACTTAAAGGCTGCGTGTAGAACGGCCGCATTGAAGCGATTGACTTTGCGAAACCCGCCCGTATTGTCCTTGGCAGTCTCCGCATAGCTGCTCAGGCTGGGATTTGAATTGTTCGTCCAGCCGTGTTCATCAAAAAGGCGCGGGGGCAAAGTAAAGGTGGTGAAGCCCTCGCCTACGCGCAAAAATACTGGGGAAAACTCACCCGCTACACCGAAAACGGTGACTGGCCTATCGACAACAACCCCGCTGAAAATGCCATCCGACCGTTTGTGATCGGTCGAAAAAACTGGCTCTTCAGCAACACCGTCAAAGGCGCCAACGCCAGCGCCGTGCTCTACAGTTTGATCGAAACAGCCAAAGCCAACCAGCACGAACCCTATCACTACCTGCGCTGGCTGCTCACCGAATTGCCCAAGACCTCAGCCAGCGAGATCGAACGCTTGATGCCGTGGTCTGTTGAGCCAACGAGGATTCGGGTAACTTGATCAAGGTGGGGTTGGGCGGACGTTTACCATCGATGCCGGCACGCATGTCGATCGGTTCGACCACCAGCCAGATTTGGATCGGTGTCGGGATCATGGCAGTTGCCGCAACAGGTCGGCCAGCCACGGTGCGCCCACGCTGACTGGCACCAAGGTGAGGGATGACTTTGCCGATGCAGCGGCCTCCCTCTCCTTGCGCCGCCAGCGATAAAACGCCTTCTCACCCAAGCCTTGGTTCGCACAGTATTCCCTCTGCGTCAGATCACTTCGACGCCAGGCCTCAAGATGCTCTCGCCAGAATTCCTGCCCATGCCTCTTCGCCATCTGGAGTCCCTCCGAAAAAGCAGCAAGAGTGCACGGGCTTCGCGGAAAACTACAGGTGGGACGGCTGGCCGCTTACCGTGAAGTTGGGTAAGAAACAGCAATACTGGCTTGATCACATTCGACAGGCGGAGCAGTCCGGCGAGACGTTCAAACGCTATGCCGAGCAACATGGGCTGGATCTCAATGCGCTGTACGATTGGCGCAGCCGCTTGATGAACAAAGATGTTCTTGATGCTCCGCCACGGCCTGTTGCAAAGAAGGCTGTGACCTTTGCCAAGGTGGTCGCTGTATTGGGGCGGTTACCCTTTTATCAAGCGGCAATCACACTACGCGCCCATTGATAAGCCAGATCAACCAGTTGCCCCATCTCTACCAACGACATGCTGATATAGGGTGTTTCTTCATAGCGCAAGATAACCGAAAAAGGGTTGAGTACACTGAACTGGTCGGATGGAAATGGCATTGCTACGCGGTGTTGCAACAGTAGATCGACCAGTTCGTCCACATCATGCGTTCTGCGAAACACAATGCTGTGATACTCAGCAACAGCCTTTAAGCATTTTTCCACCACTTGCTGGGCAAAAAACCCCGTTGCCGAAATATCCACTTCGGGATGGCTGGTCAACGCACGAAACGAGGTAATGTCGCGCTCGGCAAGCACCAACAGTCGGCGCGCACGCTCAATGGGCTGTGTCATATAACACTCTGCCTTCACGCAAAGCCCAATAGACGGCGGAAGAGCAGGCACCTTGATGCTGGTTAATTTCAGCTTGCGAATAGACCAACACATCCACCGGCACTCTTAACGGGCGTAGCACTTGCCTCAAGCGTACCATCTCGCGGAATTTGTCGTGTAGCTCCGGCTCAATGACCAGAAAATCCAAATCGGAATTTTCCTGCGCATCACCGCGAGCATACGAGCCAAACAAAATGACCTTGGCGGGCTTGGCGGCCTCACCTAAAAGCTGTGCGGCTTGCTGTATGGTTTGCTCTGAAATCATGCGCTTGTCCTGATTATGCTATGGGGTTCTTTTTACCTTAAGAGTTTTCTTGGGCAGGCCGGCGTGATAAACGTGAACCTCGCTTAGCGATGCCCGTTGGCTTAACAAGGGAAATGGGCTCAGGTTCGATATGTTTCCATTTAACCTTATCTGCCAACCTTTGTCGATGGGGAGGGCAGTTAGCCCAGCCAGCTTTACACCGTAGGAGCGCCTTCAGGCGCGACCCCCGCTCCCTTGAAACCACTGCGCAGTTTCCGCCAGACCCTGCTCCATGGTGAATGGCGGCATCCACCCCAACTCCCGCCGGATCTTGGCGCTATCAATCACCAAAGAATCCATAAAACTCATGCCAGCCTTAACAGCCAGTCGCTTGCCGTATAAAACTGTATATCAGGTGACAATATCCCCTTGGGCTGATTGAATGTAATGAGCTGCAAAGAAGCGTTGGGCCAAATAGTGGCGGCGTCTTGAAGTGCACGCACTTCACGTGCCAGTGTATCGGGGCTGTCCAGGTCAGCGCAGACTTGAATCAGAGCCTCGTCGCCATCCAGTCCGCGCGCATAAAAATCCACCTCGAAACCGGCGGGGGTGCGCACATAATTCACCTGGGCACCACGCCGCTGCAACTCATGCAGCACAGCCGTCTCTAACGCGTGCCCCGCATTGGCCTTGCCAGAGCTGTCAAACAGGGCTATCAATCCGGTATCCACAGGGTACACCTTGCGCGGGTTGACCTGCCTGCGGCGCTCGGAGTCCGTAGCCAGATCAAGGCTGCTCAACAGAAAGGCATCTTCCAGATGCGCCAGGTAGCTGTGCAGCGTCTCCTTACCGACCGCCACGCCGCGCGACTTGAGATCAGCATAGAACTTATTGATACTGAAAGAGCCGGCGGCATTGCCCATGAGCTGCCGCACCATCCAGTGCAAAACCCGAGGCTGACCAAGGTTGTGGCGCTCAACCACATCACGCAAAAGCACCACATCCACATAGGTTCGCAACAGCTCACAACGATTGCGGGTATCAAGCCCCTGCGCTTCGGGAAAGCCGCCATGAGCCAGGTAATCAAGCAGATCTTTGTCGAGTTGTGAGCGCTCGGCCTTAGTCAGACGATCTGCCGGCTTATGGGGCTCTCTGCCCGCGTGGCGCAACACCTCCCGCAAGCTGAACGGAAAAACAGCCACCTCCATCGCCCTGCCACGCATACTGGTCGCCACTTCACGCGAAAGCAGACGAGCCGACGATCCAGAGAGAAAAAGGTCAATGTTTTCGCTGTCCAACAGACGCCTGGCGAATAGTTCCCAGCCAGGCACAAGCTGTATTTCATCCAAAAAGAAGGTGGCTCGTCGAGCATCACGCCAGGAGGGATTGAGTTGGTAAAACGTTTCAACGAGAAGATCAAGGTCTTGAACTTGCATGTCAGCGAGACGTTCGTCTTCAAAACTGAAATAAAGCAAACCTTCGCGTGGTGTGTCATTGGCAACCCTATCAGCAAGAATCTGCCACAACAGACTCGTCTTGCCCGCCCGCCGCATACCAATCACCGCAGTAGCCTTACCTCTAACGGCGGGCAACCAGACATCCCGGCGTGTCAGCACCGGCAGCGGCGCTGCTTGAGCATCAATGATCTTCTGGCGAATGATAGTGCGTAATTGGCTTTCCATAAGCGATGATTATGGATCAAATTGTCCTTTTGTAAAGGATAATTATAGGAAAATTGATATTTGCCTGCGCAGGCAAAACAGGAGCGTTTTCAGGCGTGATCACCCCTTCTGAAACCATTCCGCAGTTTCCAACAGCCCCGCTCCATGGTGAATGGCGGCGTCCACCCCAGCTCCCGCCGGATTTTGGAACTATCAATCACCAAGGAATCCAGCCTTGCCATACTGCCAACATGACAATAAACTGTGGTAAATTAAATGCTAACTTACCAAGCTGATAGCGGCTCACTCCGTTACAATGAGGAAAAAGAGAGGATGGCGCATCGAAAAGCAGCATTCGCCAGCGAGGATGAAGATGCTGGCTTATGAGTACTGAACGAAGGGTACCCGACGATCCATTAGCATTCATACAATGCAGCATGAGAGAACGGTGCGTCTTTTGGAGCTATCATGTCAATATGCGCATGCGGGAAAGATCAATTACCCGGGATCAAATATTTAGCGTTGTGGATACCTTTGAAATCATAGAATCCAATCCCGATGACAAATATCTCCCCAGCTACCTTGTTTATGGCAAAACCACTTCTGCTATCATCCATGTCCTGTTTGGAATCGATTGCGCCGATAATAATATTCGTGTTATTACCGCCTACTATCCAGATCCGGCTCAGTGGATGGACGATTTCAAGAGGAGAAAACCATGAAATGTCATGTATGCAGCACCGATCTCAAGCCGACAATCACCGACATGCCTTTCAAGACTGGGCCTAAAAGAATCGTTATTTTAAAGGATCTTCCAGTTTTACAATGTCACTCTTGCGGTGAATATTTGCTGGAAGATAGTGTAATGAGCAAGGTGGAAGTCATGCTCAACCAAGCTGACCAGCAGGCTGAGCTGGAGATCGTGCGCTATGCGGCTTGACCAATGGCTCCCAGGAATTGCCATACTCTCCGATAGCGACCTGTTTGCAGTGCCTTTGTCGATGTGGTGGGCAGTCAGTCCGACCAGCCTTACACCGCAGGAACGCCTTCAGGCGTGATCACCGCTTCCCTGAAACCATTCCGCCAGCCCCTCTGTGCTCCATCGCTTCCTTGCGCGGCTGCGTAAACGGCGGCGTCCACCCCAACTCCCGGCGGATTTTAGAGCTATCAATCACCAGAGAATCCAGCAGCCGCTCCACCTGCGCCGACTTGCCGGTCAACTGACCCGCTAAACGCAGCAAGGCGGGCAGCACAGGCAGTAAACGCGCCGGACGCCCCAGTGAAGTGGCAATACGCCGGATCAACTCTGGGGTTGATACATCCTCACCGTCGCTGACCAGATAGGTTTGACTGGTGTCTGCGGCCTGCTTGGGCGCGGCTCTTTTGCGGCTGGTAAAAAATCAGAACCTTGTCGCGCCTAAAGGTGCTCAAATTGGTTCATGGGACACATCTAAACATAGCGACATAAATAATGCCGCATTATTGGTCTATACTGACGGTTCTTCCACGAAGAGGAGATGCCGTCATGCGAAAACTGGAAATTGCCGACTCTGAAGTAATGCGTATCGCCATCCAAC